>DATBFG010000008.1:0-54874 GCA_036558645.1 Terriglobales bacterium | reverse complement strand
CAGCCTTTTCAGCTCCGCCACCGACCGCATCTGGCGGCCAAGGGCTCCAACTGCATATTGATAAAGATCTTCTTCGGTATGAAACGTTTTGGAACCAAACGACACCATATTCCGTATTGCTTATTGTAGCGAACAGAGGGTGGGACGAGACCTTCTACTTAGATTGTAAATTATTGTTAACAAACGTGACCTTCACGATTTGATAGCGTCTAATTGGATATACCGTAAAGGAAAGACAATGCTTACCATAGATGTGGAAAGAACCATAGATGTCGTAGTGGTGAAGTGCACCGGCCGCCTGGTTCGTGGCGCAGCTCTCTCGATTCTGCGTAATGCAGTGCTCTCGGAGGCGAACACCCGCATTATCGTGCTCGACCTGAGTGAAGTAGAAATCATTGACGCGGGAGGGTTGGCAGCCCTGTTAACGCTGCAGAAGTGGACCGACGAGCGCCATATTCAATTGAAGCTGGTCAACCCATCGCCTTTTGTGCTCGAGACAATGCAAAGGCTACGCCTGGATCGCGTCTTTGAGATCTCGACATTACACGATGCGCTGATGGTGTTGGCGAATCCTGCCTATGGCATTGTGCACTACGCGATGGCGTCTTAAGAGGGCTTCCTGAATGCGAATAAGGGCACGCTTGCGCGTGCCCTTCGCTTTTTAGTAAACCTTAGCGGCCGCCAAACCCGGCGGTTTGCATGGCATTGCGAGAAAGATCGCTGGTCGACGAAATTCCCTGCATGCGCAGCTTGAAGTCGTCGGCGTTCGAAGCATTCTCGAGTGCCGTTTCGTAGTTGATCAGACCTGCCTGGAACAAATCCCACAGTGACTGGTCGAAGGTCTGCATGCCGTACTGCGAAGTGCCAGCAGAGATGGCATCGCGGATCGACCGCGTCTTTTCCGGAACCAGGATACATTCCCGGATATACGCCGTGTTGATCATGACTTCGACTGCGGGCACGCGGCCATCTCCGTCGCAGCGCTTTACCAGTCGCTGACTGATGACAGCGCGGAGAATTGCCGCCAGTTGCAATCGAATCTGCTTCTGTTCGGGCGGAGGGAAGACCGCGATGATACGGTTGATCGTTTCTACAGCATCGAGTGTGTGCAAGGTCGAGAACACCATGTGACCGGTTTCGGCCGCATGCAGGCCTGTTCCAATGGTTTCGATGTCGCGCATTTCGCCGACCAGGATGACGTCGGGATCTTGACGGAGAGAGGCACGCAAGGCGGCGGAAAACGAAGGCGTATCCACCTGCACTTCCCGCTGATTGACATATCCCTTCTTGTCGCGGTGCAGAAATTCGATCGGGTCTTCGATCGTAATAATGTGTTCGGAGCGGGTCGAATTCACGCGGTCAACCATTGCAGCCAGGGTGGTTGATTTACCGGATCCGGTGACGCCCGTGACCAGCACCAGCCCGCGAGGCATGTCGCAAACCTGCTCCACAACCTTCGGCAAATAAAGTTCGTCGAGCGCCCGAATTTTGGTCGGGATGACGCGGAGCACTAATCCGACGTTGCCGCGTTGCTGAAATACGTTCACACGGAATCGGCCCAGTCCGGCGACACCATAGGCCATATCGATTTCGGTGGTCTCTTTGAATTTCTGCTTTTGACGGGCAGACATCATGCTGAATGCCATGTTGAGCATGTCTTCCGCGCTCACGCGTGGTTGATCCGTCAGCGGAATTAGTTCGCCATCAATACGGAGATGGGGATAATTACCGACTTTTAAATGCAAGTCGGAAGAACGGCGTTCCATCGCAATGCGAAGCAAATCATCAATATTCATCAGAGACGTCCCCCGCGGGCCAATTCGTATGATGGACTGAAACGTCACCCTGCCCAAGATGACTGAAGTAATAGGCAAAAACAGGAAGATGGACAGATGGCGAGGTGGCTGGAGGGGGATACTACGGACAAGCAAAAAGGCCGTCCGGTAGACGGCCTCCTTTCAAGACGGACCAACCTATGCTGCAGTATCAGACGCCTCGGGCATCTCGAAGGGCTCGTCGAAGCTGCCACCGTAGATCGTCGGACATTTCGATCCCATCGGACGCAGGTAGGTAGCAAGCTGCCCACGGTGATGGATGCAGTGATTGTTCAGGAATCCCAGATACAGAACTGCGGGCAGATTGAAAGCACCAATGAAATCTACTGGTGTCATCAACTGTTCGGGCGTCATCGCGCGTACCCGCTCCGAGCCACGCTTGATGTTCTCGTTGTACCAATCAACCAATTGTGCCGAGGTGAGCTGTGGCTTTCCAGCATCCTCTTCCATACCAAACTTCAAGTCGGCGATGCTATCAAGAAACCAGACATCAACATTCGCGAGGTGTGATGCGAGTTCACGGCCGGTGCGGGCGTTAGGATCGGGTTTGTAGTCTGCTTTGTCGTCGGGAACGGCGCCTATTACGCGCTTCGTAATTTCAGCTTCGCGGGCGAGTCCGTCCAGCATCATGTCCCGATAGGTCAAGACAAACTCTGGAGACAGGCTCATTTGAGGGGTTGCCATAAAAGCCTCCTGGGAGAAATAACGTGGTTTTTGCTGACCAGGGTGCGAGACGGCGCACCCTGGGAGACTTAGACGGGATCGATTCTAAACGGTTACTGGCTGTTTTGCAGCTACTGGGACTGGCGTTAGCCAATTGAAGCGGTCGGGCTTGGCTCCGCCGATGATTCCGTAGAACTCCTGCTGGATCCGCTTGGTGACTGGTCCCATGACGCCCTTGCCGACGCTGATTTTATCGACCGATCTTATCGGAGTGATTTCGGCCGCCGTGCCGCTGAAGAAGACTTCATCCGCTACATACAGCATTTCGCGCGGTATGCTCTGCTCGACGATTGGAATACCGAGATCTCGTGCAATTGTCAGCACGGAATCACGCGTAATGCCAGGCAAGACAGAATTGCCCAGAGGAGCGGTTCGCAAGACGCCATTTCGCACCACAAAAATGTTCTCACCCGAACCCTCGCTCACGTATCCGTCGACGTCGAGCGCAATGCCCTCAACGTAGCCGTTAATGATGGCCTCCATCTTAATGAGCTGCGAGTTCATGTAATTCGCGCCCGATTTCGCCATAGCCGGCAAGGTATTCGGGGCAATGCGCGTCCACGAAGAGATGCAAACGTCTACGCCCTGCTCAGCGTCGCTTCCCAGGTATTTCCCCCAAGGATAGTTCGCGATGTAGACCTCGGTCGGCGAGTTAAAGGGGTTCACGCCGGCTTCGCCGTAGCCGCGCAAAATAATAGGACGCATGTAGCAAGGCCACACGCCGTTGCGCTTGACCAGCTCCACCATAGCGGCAACCAGTTCTTCGCGGGTGAAGTCGACATCGATACGGTAAATCTTGGCGGAATCCAAAAGACGTTGGACGTGTTCGTCGGCGCGGAAAATGGCGGGTCCGGAAGGCAATGAGTAGCAACGGACACCCTCAAACACTGAGGAACCATAGTTCACCACATGGCACATCACGTGAAGCTTGGCATCATCCCAAGGGATGAACTTGCCGTTGTGCCAGATTTTTTCCGTCTTCTCAATCGCCATACGAACTCCTTACCTTGTAATGATTCAACGGTGCTACAGAGGGATGCGTAATGTCGCTGCCGAGTTTGTTCCAGAGCTGGACTGGATTGTTCAACTGCCTCGCCAGCATACCCCAAATCGAGGGAGGTCGACGCGCTGCGCTGCGCAATTATAACTGAGGACAGCGATCGGCGGTGCGCACCTTTTGGGCTATTACTGTGGGAAAAAGGTGGTATTACCCAGTGCGGGGTTGATTCTTGGCTCGCTCCATAGTTTTACTTGACGGTCATTGCAGTGCAGTACAGAATCTTCGTCTGCTTCCGATCTCCGCCTTTGGCCAAACAGTCCAGCGAGGTTGTGAAATGAGTCTATTTTGTAGATGCGCTTTGTGGCTAGCGCTTGTCGGGTCCGTGCAAGCCTCGACATGGACCACGATTGACGTGCCGGGTGCGACGGAGACCATGGCTAACGGCATCAATGAGCTCGGGCAGGTGGTCGGTATCTACTACAACTTAAATGGCGACAACTCTTGGCACGGATTCTTATGGAATGCTGGCACTTTAAGCGCCATCGACTACCCAGGCGCAGAGCAGACACTGGCCTTCGGGATTAATGACGCTGGGAAAATCGTCGGCACATATTGGATCGGTGGCCTTGGTCATGGCTTCTCATTCGATGGCAAAACCTGGACGTCCATCGACTACCCTGGCGCACTTGAAACCGATGCCAGGGGGCTCAACAATAACGGCGACCTCGTCGGCTACTACTACGACATGGGGTATCACGGCTTCGAACTGAGTGCGGGAATTTTTACGAAAATCGAGGCGACTGGTGCAGTGGCCACATGGCCTTCAGGCATCAGTAATCTTGGTGACGTCGTAGGGAGCTTCTCACTTTCAAATGGTAACCAATACGGCTTTGCGTTCGCGAACGGCAGGTTTGCGCGAATCAACTTTCCTGGAAGTCATCGGGTCGGTGCCTGTGCTGTGAATTCACTTCGACAAATCGTTGGAATCGCGGTGATGCCATCGGATCAGATCGAGGCCTTCCTGTTGAATAACAAACAATTCATCCGCATCAAATTCCCGGCTTCCACAACGACATCGGTTTTCGGAATCAATGACAACGGCGACGTCGTGGGATCATACTTGGATTCCACTCACGTCGGCCACGGCTTCCTAAGAACGAGCGGAACCACGCGTGGGAACTTGCGATAGTTCCTCCTACTGCACCTTTGCGTACTCCGCCTGCGCTTCCTTGATGATTGGAATATCGGGGTCAGCATCCTTCCAAAGAGCGAGAAAATCCTGGTAGGCAGATCGGCTCTTTACCTTGTCACCCTCAGCCGCGTACACGCGTGCCAATCCTAGATGTGCGAACGACATCAGTGGGTCAGCCGGCAAGAAACTCCGTGATGCCAGAATCCTCTGGAATTCCTTCTCGGCATCGGGGGTCTGTCCGGACTTCAAATAGCCATTCGCACGCACATACTGCACGATCGTGACGCTCTTGTCATAGGGCGTAGCCTTTTTGAGCAACTCCACGGCTTTGCCGGGTTGGTTACTAACCAAGGCTGTCGTAGCCACTACCTGCGGCACCATAAGCGCTTGCACGACCGTGTCCTCTGGGCGTTGCTTGGCAAACTTGGTGGCGATATCCAGAGCGCGCTTGTTGTCGCCTGCCATGGCCAGATCGGCCGCCGTGGAGAGTTGGGCGACGTAGCTGTCGGAAATGGGCAGAGCCGCGTTGGCAAGAGCAATGGACTGCTTATCGTTTCCAAAGAGTGCTTCCATCCAGGATGCGGCGTCTAGCGCGCCCGCCTCCGACTCCTTGATGCCCAAACGTTGTGCTAATTGCCGCGCCTTATCGTAATACTCCAGAGCTTTCCGGCGCTGGCCATGGGCGGCCGCATAGTCGCCATGGCGGGAACTTGTGACCATTTCGTAATAGGGGTCAGATCGAGTGAAGTTTTCCTGCCTCTCCATCTCTGCCATGTCGCCCTGTGCCATTGCGACCTGAGCGAGCCAGTCATGCAGAGCCAGAAACGATGGATTGTGTTTGAGCCCGGCGTTGAGCACGGTCTTGGCCTCATCAAGACGATTAAGTCCCATGTAGGCAGCAGCCGAAAGAAAATAACCGCGAGTATCGTCCGGCTCAGCTTCCATAGCGGCTTGAGCCTCCGGAAGCCCCTTCTCAAATTCACCGAGCGACAGAATGTATTCCACTGCCAGATTGGCATGCGGCACGCTGTCCCGTGGGTACGTCTGTTTGAACAGCTCGTAGGCCTCGATTCCCTTATCGAGTTGACCGCTATCCATGTAGTAGTGAGCGGTGATGTATAGCTTTTCGCGCTCGCTGGTTCGATCTTTAAGGTCGAATGCCTTTTTTCGATATTCCTCGGCGAGTGGATACTGCGTGAGGTTGCCGTAGATCGTTCCCAGGGTCGCGTAGGCCATGGCGAAATTGGGATCGAGTTCGATGGCGCGCTTGAAAAATGGAATGGCTCCTATCTCTTCCGTCAGCTGATGCTTGGCCTCCCCGAGAGTGAAGCTCTTGAGAGCCTCGAGCGATGAGGTGGTCGCTTCTTCCAAAGGCTTATCGAATTGCTTGACCGAAGCCAAAGACTCTCCCAACTTGCCCCGCAGCTGAGTGCTTGTTTCGTCTAACGCCTTCAAAACTTTTTCTTTGCTGTCTGCCTGTGCTTGCACTTCTGCCAGTGTGTCCCCGCTGGACGCGTCGATTGCATCGAGAGTTACGATGTATTGATTGCCGAGATTCGCGATTGTGCCAGCCAACAGTGCCTTCACCCCATTTCGTTGGCAAATCTCACGGCCCGTCTGGACCGTAATGCGCTCGTCCTGCGGCCGTCCCATTAGCCCCAACGTGTGCTGGGCGCGTGCCTCAGAAAAAACATTGAGATAAGGGGACTGCTCGAGATCGACGGTGAGCGCCTTCTTGAGGGTGCCGTCAAAAACCGGGTCGTTGGTCGTATTGATGAAATCCGCAATCAGGATCGAGTCTTTGGCTGTGATGGCATGGGCCTGATAAGAGCGTAAGAAAATGCCACCGATGATGAGTGCGGCCAATGCCGCTGCAGCCACTGCAGCGAGTTTCCAGCGTCGCGAAGTCGCCAAATCCTTAGGTCCACTGGCCGGGATTAGCGTCCCAGAAGACACCGCTTGTGCCTGACTCGAACCTGACGGGGACACTTGCACTGGGGAACTTGAGAGTTGCGACGCGGACGTAACGCTCTCCACCACTGCACTCCGTCCCGACTCCGTGTCGCGCTTCAAGCGCTGCAGATCGGCGCGCAAATCGGCTGCGTGCTGATACCGGAGATTGCGATCCTTCTCGAGCGCCTTGTTGATGATGCGTTCGAGCTCCGGCGGAATGTCGCGGTTCAGGCGAACCGGAGCCACTGGCGCTTTATGCAGAATTCCATCAAAAATGGCGCCCGACGTTCCGCCTGTAAACGGCAATCCTCCGGTCGTCATTTCATAAAGCACTACTCCGAAGGAAAACAAATCTGTTCGAGCATCGAGATCTTTGCCGAGCACTTGCTCCGGCGACATATACGCGACCGTCCCCAGCGCTGTACCCGGACTGGTAAGGTGCTCATGGGCTACGACGGCCGTGTCTTCCGCGGCAACCTGCGCCGGGTCAGTTGAACTGCTCGGTGTGACCTTCGCCAACCCGAAGTCGAGAATCTTGGCATGACCGCGCTTGGTTACGAAGATGTTCGCCGGCTTAATGTCGCGATGGACGATACCTTCCGCATGGGCTGCGTCCAGCGCATCGGCCACTTCAATGGCCAGCGCCAGCAAAATCTCGCCATCCATCGCCCGTCCCGTGATCTGGTGTTTGAGCGTCACGCCATCGAGAAACTCCATGGCGATGAATGGATGCCCTTCGAACTCGCCGATGTCATGGATAGTGCAGATGTTCGGATGATTTAGCGCCGAGGCGGCTTGGGCCTCCCGTTGAAAACGGGCGAGAGTCTGCGGATCTTTGGCGACCTCGTCAGGCAGGAACTTGAGTGCGACAAAGCGCTTCAGGCGGGTGTCTTCCGCCTTGTACACCACACCCATGCCCCCGCCGCCGAGCTTCTCGACGACTCGATAGTGAGAGATCGTTTTTCCGATCACGAAGTGGCTCGTTGCTTGACCGATCATCTTAGGTGCACGGTTGTGGCAAGTCAACGAATGGCTGCTGGAAACCTCCTGTTGACACATGCAGAAGAAGCGGGGATAATCCCCGAACTCTTCGCCCGCGCGTATGCACCCGGCATTTGGTTCTCCCCTGTCGTCGCATCAGCTTGGAGGTTGCCCCATGAACCGCTTCTGCTCTGCTCTTCTGCTCGTCCTGTTCTCATGCGCAATCGGACAATACTCAAATGCGGCGGTGGTCTGGACCAGCATCGATGTTCCTGGCTCCACCTTGACCGCTGCGTTCAAGATCAACGCCGCAGGGCACGTGGTCGGTTATTACAGCGATTCGAACAACCGGTATCATGGGTTTCTTCTACAGTCCAACGGGTTCACCACCATCGATTTCCCCGGAGCGGTGGACACTTATGCCTACGGCATTAATGATCAAGATGAGATCGTCGGTTCCTACATCAAGAACGGCGGCGTCGTGCATGGATTCCGGATGGAAGGCTCCAATTTCAGGACCATTGACTATCCAGGCGCAATGATTACCCAGGCGTATGGCGTCAACAATGCGGGAGTAGTGGTTGGTACCGTGCGCCCCCAGACTGGTCCCGGACCGGTCGGTTTCGAGTTGATTGGCGACACGTACTCTGTCATCAACCCCCCGGGCAGTTTGCAGACATTGGTTTTCGACATCAACAATGAAGGAGACGTTGTCGGTTGTACGGAGTTCGACGGCTTTGTCTATGACGATGGGGACTTTGGTCCGCGAATTCACATGGGACAAACGGAGTTTACTTGTGCCTATGGCGTGAACGATCCCCGGCAGATTGTGGGAAGCGCCATCGCGGAAAGAGGACTTGGACGGGGGTTTAGGTACTTCCATGCCGCCTACGTCAGCATCATCTACCCAGGTGCCTTAGCCACTCAGGCAAGCAGCATCAATCTGAACGGAGATGTCGTTGGTGTTTATGAGGACACAAACCTGAAACAGCGCGGATTCTTGCGCACCCACGGGACAGACTGAGGCCTGCTGACAATGTTGCCCAGATAAGGATCAGTGGTTGATCCCGGAACTGCCGTTCACGCTACCAGTTCGTAATCCCGCCTGCACGGACTGTGCGACTTCATCCCCTCGAAAATACTTATCCTTCTCCGCCTTCATTTCCGGCATCGCCACATACGGCTTGCTGTAGTCGTTATTCGCGTTCCAGAACAAAAAGCCGACCCCGCCCTTGTTCTTCGAAGTTAGCACCTGCGTCTTGATGTATTCCGGCGAGTAGGTTTTCGTCCGCCACGCGAAGGCCTGCAGCCACGGGCGTAGGACCACATCGCTGCCCTTTGTGATCTTCTGGAAGCGCTCCATCGATTCCCCAATGAAGTGCTCGGGCGCGTCGCCCGGTCGAGCGATCCCGTCCATGCCGAAGAAGTGCGACGGATAGATCATTGGCGACAGCACATCGCAATGCTTGGCCATGGCAACAATGTCTTGGCCCGTATGGTTTAGGTCTACAGGACGCTGCCATGCCATGATCCCGAAAACATCGAGGGAAAGCAGTACACCGCTGGGATGGATCTCCGCATACGCGTGCTTAAGGAAATCCGCGATTACATCGCTACGGTGCCACTCCGGGTGCCCGGTTTGGAACTGGAAGGTGGCATCCTTCTGGTCACCCTCCGCGGGAAACCTCACATAATCGAACTGAATCTCATCCGCGCCGCCCGCAATCGCAGCTTTGGCGAGGGCGATGTCGTACTCCTGCACTTTCGGTTGCGAAGGATCGGTCCAGACCAGCTTGCCGTTTTCCCGCCAGGCTTCTCCTGTGCGATGCGACTTGACTGCGAGTTCTGGATGAGTGGTCACGAGGTGTTCGTCCCGGAAAATAGCCACACGCGCAATCGCATGCATTCGCTGCGAATGCAGAAAGCGCGTGAACTTCGGCAAGTCGCGAATGTAGGTATGGTGCGTTCCCGCCAACGGGTTATCGAACGGGATATTCACGATGCCGTCGCTGTCCTTGATGTCGAACACCACCGCATTGCCACCGAGTTCTCGCCAACGACGAATGATCTTGAGCCCTCGGTCACTGCCGGCCATTACTCCAGTCAGATAAATTGCGCGTGCTTCAAAGTCCCGTGATACGGGGACCGACTTCTCCACGATCGGCGAGTCGAGCAACCCCGGAATGACGACGTTCTGTCCCTGCTTCAGGAACGTGCCATCGACATCGCGATTTGTATTGCGTATTGCTTCTGCGAGTTCCGACGATGTGAGATACGAGGTCTGCGAGACGTAGCGACGCGACACGGCTATCACGCTGTCTCCCCTTTTTGCTGTATACATCGCACTCCCAGCAGGCAAGTTTGCGGTCACCAGCTCTGCATGAGTGAGTGAAGCAGTTGGCGAGGCGGTATGCAGCAATTGTTGAGGCTGAGGACTCTGTGCTTCAGCTGATGTGGGGTCAAAAGTGAGCCACCAGAAAGTGAGTAAAGACAGCAGACAGACGATCAGCGAAGCCAAGACCCATTTGAGCCGGTGCACGGGATTCTCCTGTAAGTGCTTTTGCTCGCATGCTAGTTCGGGGCTTGAAAGGCTCGCCAGTTACGTCGGGTCACCGACAATTGGGGAGCAATGGAGCGTCGCTCGAGTGGCCAATTCATGAGGTACCAATGAATTCCCAGGTTGGACCCAGGTCATATGCCGCAGCCTGCGGAGGGTAGGCGATGTTCATCGTCTGTGAAAATAATTTCCTTTTCCTTCCCAAGTACACGATTTCACATGTCGGCGTAAGTGACTCTCTTTACGTGCCCAAAGCATCTAAAGAGCCAAGTAAATGAGGAATGGGCAAGACGCCGAAGGATGGCGAGTCGTTTGCTGTAGTAGTAGCGAGGAAAGTGAAGTGACAAAATTTGTCGCTTTCAAAATCCCGGATTGGCGCGCTCTCCCAGGAAGCATAAAGGCCCAAGAAAGGACACGCAGGGCCAAACCCCTATGAAAAACGTGCTCAACACAACGCTGGACCCGACTCGGCGCAGCAACGACGCGCGCGAGTTTGAAAACTCCCTTCGTCGGCGCATCGTTGGACAGGATGCGGCTATTGAGAAAGTGGTGGAGATTTATCAGATGTTTCTGGCCGGACTGAACCCCCCGGGGCGGCCGGTCGGAAATCTGCTTTTCCTTGGACCCACCGGGTCCGGCAAGACGCGCGTGGTGGAAGCCATGAGCGAGGCGTTGTTTGGAGACGCGCGCGCCTGCATCAAGATCGACTGTGCAGAGTTCCAGCACTCGCACGAAATCGCGAAGCTGATCGGCTCGCCTCCGGGGTATCTGGGACACCGCGAGACTCATCCCCTGTTGACACAGGAGGCCCTGAATCAGTGGCACACGGAGAAGCTGAAGCTTTCCATCCTGCTCTTCGACGAAATTGAGAAGGCATCCGACGCGCTATGGCAGTTGCTGCTCGGCATTCTGGACAAAGCCACCCTGACGCTTGGCGACAACCGCCGTGTCGACATGTCGCAGTGCATCATCATCATGACCTCGAACCTCGGGGCAGGTGAAATGATGAACCTCGTCGATGGCGGTCTTGGCTTTGGTCATCGTGCCGTATGCGTCGATGCGTCTTTCGACGAAAAGATTGACCGGACGGCGGTGGAAGCAGCGCGACGTAAATTCACTCCCGAATTCATGAACCGCATCGATAAGACGGTCGTGTTCCGCACGCTGCGGTCCGAGCACCTTGAGCAGATTCTTGAAATCGAACTCGGCATGGTGCAGCAGCGCATCCTCACAGCTTCAGCTGCTAACCAGTTCGTATTCAACTGCACTCCGAAGGTGAAGAGCTTCCTGCTACACGAGGGCACGGATCCTCGCTATGGAGCTCGACATCTGAAGCGCGCAATTGAGCGTAACATCGTGTTCCCACTCGCGAATCTCGTGGCGACGAGCCAAATTAAGCTCGGTGATTTCATCCGCATTGACCTTTGCCCGGAGGGCCGGCTTACCTTTGTCAAGGAAGCCGAAGGCGCGATGGTTCCAGTGTTGCTCGAGCGTTATGGCACCACCGTGAGCATGCCTCCTTTGGCAGCGCGCGCGGCCCGCACGTCAGTTCGGCGTGAATTCGGGGCTACAGGTACGCTCGATACGAAATAGGATCTCAACGCATAAACCTCTTCTCCAGGTGCCGGCCCGCATCCGGCACCTATTTTTTGGCCTTTGCTGCCCTTCCGGATAGGCCTCTGTTTAACATCCCCTTCTAGGAGGCCCGAGTGACCGCATCTAACCATGCATGTCCCAGGTCCCCCGGCCCAATGTTGCCCAGAGACAAAGCTCGATAAGGGTTTATGTAAAGACCCTCCGCGCCACGGCGCTGCTGCTGGCAATCACTCAAGCCTCTCCCGAACTGCTCCAGGCACGAGTGGAACCCACGCACGGCTTCAACATGTTTTCCGAGCAAGAGGAGATACAGGCAGGAAAGCAGGCTTCGGAGCAGGTTCAGAGGCAAATGCCGGTACTTCCTGAGTCGGATCCAGTATCGCGGTACGTGGAGCGACTGGGTCAGGAACTTGCCTCCCACGCCCCGGGAGAACCTTGGCCGTACACCTTCCACGTAGTGAATCAAAACGAAATCAATGCTTTTGCGCTTCCTGGCGGGCCAGTTTTTGTAAACCTCGGAACCATTCGAGCGGCGGAAAACGAAGCACAGTTAGCGGGTGTCCTGGCGCACGAAATCTCTCACGTCGTGCAGCGCCATGGGACAAGAAACGCGAGCAAGCAGATGGCGGCCCAGCTTCCTCTTGCGATTCTGGGCGGAGTCTTTGGCCGCGGCGCACTTGCCCAGGCGGCGCAATTGGGACTGAATTTTGGGGTTGGTTCGTACCTGCTCAAGAATTCGCGTCAATCAGAATCTGAGGCGGACCTACTCGGCGCCGACATCATGTATGACACCGGCTACGATCCCCACCAAATGGCTGCCTTCTTCGACAAGATTGAGCAACAAAGCCGATCGCACCAGCCCCAATTTCTCAGCGACCACCCGGATCCTGGCAATCGGGCGCAGGCTGTTTCTCAGGAAGTCGCGACTCTGCCTCGCAAGACATTCTACCGTTCCGACAGTTCCGAGTTCCTCGAGGCCAAGAACGAAGTCGACGGAATGCGCAGCCGACCGGATGAGAACTCGGAGCGGCGCTATTCTGGAGGAGGGATCCCCGAAGCTCCGACACGTTCTGCGCCCCAAACCAACAGCACCCTGGCCAGTTTCCAGCATAGGGATTACGCCATCTCTTACCCCAATAGCTGGAAGTTGTTTGGCGATAGGTATTCGGCTACAACGATTGCTCCCCAAAACGGACTCATCGGCAACTCACTCGTTCATGGAGTCATGATTAGCTCCTATCAACCCGAGAATCCGAACAGCACTTTGGATCAGGCTACTCATGACCTGCTCTCATCATTGCGGCAGTCGAATCCTGACATGCGTCAGATCGGTAGCGACGAAAGCATCCGCATTTCTGGTGTTGCGGGGCGATCGGCTGATCTCATCGGCGGATCCCCGCAACAAGTCGGAGAGCAAGGACAGGAGCGAGATTGGCTCGTCGCATTCAAGCAGCACGACGGATCATTGTTGTACCTGGTGTTTGTGGCGCCAGACCGAGAGTTCTCCTCCTACCATCCGGTCTTCGAACAGATGTTGGAATCCCTCCGCCTTAAGTAGACCTGTAAGCGTTGCCGCACCATCCTTGACGCGTGTCTAGCCAACCCGCGAATGCTATGATTTTCCTCCCCGCGACTGGCACAGAGGTGCAGGACTCTGTCCAGTTTCTAATCAAGAGGTGAGCCATGACTTGTAGTGTCGAGATCCTAAAAGGCGTTCCTCTATTTGCTTTACTCGATGACGAAGAGACGGCGGTTCTAGCCGCCCAGGTGGAACTGAAAAAGTTTGCTTCGCGTCAACGCATTTACAAGAAAGGCGAACCGAGCCTGCGTGCCTACGTCCTTGTCTCCGGCAGCGTTCGAGTTACCACGATTGACGAAGATGGCCAGGAAGTCATCATCGACCAGCCGGCGCCAGGTGAATTCTTTGGTTTTGCCTCGATGCTCGATCAAACTCCGCATCAGACCGACGCCATCGCGCTAGAAGAAACAAGCTGCATCGAAGTCGATCGCAACGACATAAGCGTTCTGCTGGAGCGGAAACCTCATGCCGGTCTCGACATGATGGCGGTTCTCGGACGCCAGTTTCATGCCTCGCAGCGTCTGATTCGCGTCCGCGCCAATCGAAACCCCAACGAAGTTATCGAGGAAGAGGAAACACTGGGTGAGCAAGTGGCCGATCGCGTGGCGTCGTTCGGTGGTTCCTGGGGTTTTATCACCCTCTTTATGGTGGTTCTTGTTACATACTCTGCAGCGAATCTGGCGCTAGGTCAAAGGGCTTGGGATCCCTATCCTTTTATCCTGTTAAATTTGTTCCTCTCGATGCTCGCAGCTATTCAGGCGCCGATCATCATGATGAGTCAGAACCGTCAAGATAAGAAGGACCGTCTCAGGAGTGAATTGGATTTTGATGTGAACCGGCGAGCCGCGGCAGACATTCAGGGCCTTGCCAGGAAGTTGAATTTGCTCGGAGACAAGTTGGGAGATATGGAAGACCTGGTTCGAGAGAAGCTTACCGCAAAATAAATGCACCCTAAAACACGAAGCAACACGGAGAAATCATATCGATTCGTCCGTGTTGCCGGTATATCCTTCTCTGATTTTCTTACCACACTTCACAGCGCTTTTCGGCAGAACGCACCATGTCCGCGCTGGCCTTGCACGAAAATGCCTTCTGAAATTCAGGCAAGTTCGATAGAGGTCCATTCACGCGATATTTGCCGATAGGATGCGGGTCAACCTGAACCATCAACCGGGCTTGTTCCGGTCGAACCGCGTCGCCGCGGAATTGTCCCCATGCGATGAAGAATTGCTGCTCCGGCGTAAAGCCATCGATATCAGCGGGACGGGGTTTTCCCTCGAGTGACTTCTGATAGGCGCGAAACGCAATTTTCGCTCCGCCCAGGTCGCCGATACTTTCGCCGAGAACGAGTTTTCCGTTCTCGTGCAGTCCTGGCTCAACGAAGTACCCGTCGAACTGATCACTGACACACTGGGCGCGCGCTTTGAATTTCTTCAAATCCTCGTCGGTCCACCAATTCTTGAGCCTGCCGAGTTCGTCGAATTGCGCCCCCTGGTCATCGAATCCGTGCGAGATTTCATGACCGATGACCACACCAATGGCGCCGTAATTCACAGCGTCCACCGCGTCGATGTTGAACGCTGGAGGCTGCAGAATTCCTGCGGGAAAGACGATCTCGTTCATGGTCGGGTTGTAATACGCGTCTGACGTCGGTGGAGTCATTCCCCAGCGCTTGCGATCCACGGGTTTGCCAATGGTACGGCGATCATCTTCCACGACAAATCGCCTGCCCGCCAGCATGTCCTCAAAGAACAAGTCGCGCTTTACGTCGACCTGGCTGTAGTCCTTCCACTTGTCGGGATATCCGATCTTCGGATCAAACGTCGCGATTTTTGCCAATGCTTTCTTTTTCGTTTCTTCGCTCATCCAATCGAGGCTCACGATATCGTCTTGCATCGCCGCGAGCAGATTCTTCACCATGTCCTGCATGCGGGCTTTCGCCGCGGGCGGGAAATATTTCTCAACATACTTCTGGCCGAGCGCTTCTCCAAAAAGACCATCCGTCGATTCCACACATCGCTTCCAACGCGGCTTGTTTTCCGTAGCACCATTCAGATACTTGCCGTTGAAGGCAAAATCCTCGTCGACCAGTGGGGTGGTCAGGAACGGTGCCATGGCGTTTAGAAATTGCCACTTGAAATAGACCTTCCAGTCGCCAACCGGCGTCTCTGCCAACTGGCGATCAACTTCCTGCATGTACTTGGGTTCCTGAACATTCAGGTCGACTGTAGTAGGAAGTTGCTTGTGTTGGAAGTACTCCACCCAATTCACGTGAGGCGCGAGCGCCTGTAGCTGGGCGAATGTCATTTTATGATCGGTCGCGGTAGGATCGCGAAGGCTGACCGTATCAAGTGACGCCTCCGCAAACTTTGTTTCCATGCGGAAGACGATTTCCATGGCTCCTTGGGCGCCGGCAGGACTCCAACCTGCCAACGTAAACATTTTGACGAGGTGTTCTTTGTACTTCTCGCGCGCTTCCTTGAATCGGTCTTCCTTGCCCAGATAGTAGTCGCGGTCGGGAAGGGTGATTCCTGTTGCCGCGATGTCGGCCATGACTTGCGAAGGATTATGAGGATCCTGTGAGCCCGACAGGCTGAATGGTACAACTACCAGGATGTCGTGAAGTTCAGCCATCATGTGTTGTAGCGCGTTCATATCATTCATGGCGTCGAGCTTCATCACCCATGGTTTTATGGGCGCCAATGCGCGGGCATTGACCCTAGTCTCATCTATGCATGACCCATAGTAGTCACCGATAATCTGCTCCGTGCTCCCTTTGGGAGCATTCGTGCTTTTTGCGGCATTCTCAAGAATCTCTCTGAGCTTGTCCTTCGTCGTCTCTCCTGCCTGCCAGCGCTTGCTCCACCTGGTCATAGAAGCCGGTATCGGATTTGCGGCTCTCCAGGCTCCATTTGCGTATTGGAAGAAATCCGTGCATGGATCGGCACCGCGATCGAGGTCGTTGACATCGATTCCGCGAAGTCCGTTGGCTTGTGCCATCAGCCACGGAGAGCACAACAACACAACTACAAAAAGATATCGGCGCATGAGAGGGAGTAGTCCTCCTGAATTAGTAAAAAGTTTGGAGTGAAAAGTCTGTATGGCAGCGGCTATTGTACCGAAATAGGGCTACTGGACGCAGATTAGACGAGGTCGGCGAACAATGGGAAGCGATTTGACAAATCGAGTGTGCGGATAAGCACGAAAGTCGTTGTACAATGCCCCGGCCCGGCAATCTGCGCCGTGGCGACAATTGGGCGTCCGGTTGTCTTTTCGGTCGCAGCGAGCAAACTCAATTTCAAGGAATGACTCACCCTCTACGGGCAGTGCTATTGTGGCCGTGCCTGCACTCCGCCCGGAGAAAATTACCACGCGAGGACAAAAGTGAAATTAACGCGAATGATGGGATTGGCACTTCTTGTGGTGGTGGCTTGGGGAGCGTTTGCGATGTCGCAGACGTGGACACCGCTGGTAAACCAACCGACTTTTAACGCGAATGAGCCTTTGTTGATGACGGACGGTACTGTGCTCATGCAGCAGTACTCCAGTACCAAAATCTGGAAGCTGACCCCGGACAATACTGGCAGCTACGTCAATGGGACCTGGTCGCCGTTAGCGTCACTGCCTTCCAACTATGCGCCGCTTTACTATGGTTCCGCGGTGCTGACCGACGGCCGAGTGATCTTTGAAGGTGGTGAATATAATTTCGGTTCGTTTGCCGAAACTAATCTAGGCGCCATCTACGATCCCGTCGCGAACAAGTGGACGCCCGTCAATCCGCCCGCTGGCTGGACTTCCATCGGCGATGGTCAGAGCGTCGTACTTACGAATGGCACCTACATGCAGGCTGATGCTCTCAGCACTAAACAGGCACTGTTCAATGCTACGAATCTGACCTGGACTCCAACTGGTACCGGGAAGATCGATGGAAATTCCGAAGAGGGCTGGTTGCTCTTGCCCGATGGATCGGTGCTCACCACGGATTGCAATAACACCGCGAACCCGCTCCAAGCTGAACGCTACGTTCCGGGTACTGGAAAGTGGGGGAAAGCAGGAAATACCGTAGTGCCGCTCACGGACCCGGGATCGCACGAAGTCGGACCCTCAGTATTGCGTCCGGACGGAACTGCGTTGTTCACTGGCGGAACTCAACACAATGCCATCTTTAACTTTGCTACCCATCAGTGGGCCGCGGGTCCCGATTTTCCCGTGATCGGTGGGCAGCAACAGGATGTGGCGGACGGACCCGCTACCATCTTGCCTAACGGCAACGTCCTGGTGAGCTCTAGTCCCGGAATTTTCCAACCTCCAACTCACTTCCTGGAATTTGATGGTTCGAAATTTACGCAGGTAGCCGAGACTCCGCATTCTCCGCAGAAGACCTCCTATCAAGGGCGCATGTTGCTGCTTCCCACCGGACAGGTTCTCTTCACTGCCGAGGACAAGGATGTCGAGATTTATACCCCGGTCGGCGTGCCGGATCCGGCATGGGCGCCGGTTATAGGGCAGGTTCCCCAAAACCTTACCCGCGGGAACACGTTCCAGATCTCGGGGCGTCAATTCAACGGCCTTTCCCAGGGTGCGGCCTACGGTGACGACGCCCAGATGGCAACCAACTATCCTCTTGTTCGTGTCACGAATCATGCCAGCGGACACGTGCGCTACTTCAAGACACATGACCACAGCACGATGGCAGTGGCGACCGGGACACGACGTGTGTCCACCAAGTTCGATGTGCCGGCGGATGCTGAAACCGGCGCTTCGGATCTTGCGGTCGTGGCCAATGGCATCGCCTCCGCTCCCGTCGTAGTGACGATTAACTGACACGCGCGTCCCCGGACCAAAAAATCCGGGGACGCCTTTTGTGTTAGCGGTTGTTAGGGACTATTGGTTTATCCGCAGGGGACTCAGGAAATGTTCAGGCCTAATCGTTCTTTCTCGTTTTTCTTCCTCTTGTTAGTTTTCCTCGTGCTCATCGCTGGAAATGTCTTCGGCCAGGAGATGTGCCCGCCGCGCCCTCGCTTCGGTGCCACCATCCCAGACCCGCTCCGCCTTCATAGTGAAAACGGGGTTCTCTCGGTGGATCTAACCGAGGTGAACAACATGGGCGACGACGGCACTATGCATTACTGCTATTTGTATGCGGATGGCAGTGAAGCTCCGGTTTTGGAGTTGAACGCCGGTGATCAACTGGTATTCAACATCACAAACCATCTCACCCCTTTAGCCGGCGCGATGCCTGGCATGAAGCATGGCGGTGCGGCGCCTGCAGGTAATCCGTGTGCTGGTGGTGCCATGTCTTCGGCTTCCACGAACGTACACTTCCATGGCCTGAACATATCGCCCAAGTGCCATCAGGATGAGGTTATCCGCACCAGCATTCAGCCGTCGGATCCACCCTTCCAGTACAAGATTCAGATTCCGAAAAACGATGCTCCCGGTCTCTACTGGTATCATCCGCATCCGCACGGGTTCACTACCACGCAAATCGTCGGTGGCGCTGCAGGAGCGCTGATCATTGATGGAATCCAGAACTTCCGGCCTGAGGTTGCGGGCTTACCCGAGCGCGTCTTTGTCCTCCGGCAGATGTTCATACCGCCGCCGCCCGGTTCACAACCGCATCAAGTGAATCCGTTGGACAATGACAGTAGTCCCGTGACCGTCAATTTCGTTCCGGCTTTCTCCGATGCAGCGGCTCCGGTATTGCACATGAAGCCGGGAACCAGGCAGCTGTGGCGCATTCTCAATGCGACTTCGATTTATTTTTTTGCACTCCAATTCAAGGTGGACCTTGTCGCACAGGATTTGCAGGTGATTGCGCTGGACGGAATACCGCTGAATGCGCCACGCTCTATGGATACGGTTGTCATTCCCCCGGCCGGCCGGGCTGAATTCGTGGTGCAAGCGCCGCCTGAGGGCTCATTTGCGCAGTTTATGAACCTGGGATTCGATACCGGCCCAATCGGTGACCTCAATCAAGGAGAAATTCTGGCCAACGTCACGCTTGACTCCAATGCTGAAGTTGCTCATCGAATTCCTCCTGCAGCCAGAAAAATGACAGAGACTCGTTTTGCCGGCCTTGCAACGGCTAAGCCCACCCAAACACGCAAGCTGTATTTTTCCGAACAAACACATGATGGCAATACAGACTTCTTTTTGACAGTAAAGGGGCAAACGCCCAAAGTCTACGATCCAGATAATCCTCCCGCCATCATCACGCAGCAGGGTTCAGTGGAGGATTGGATATTGGAAAACCATTCCGGCGAAGTCCATGCCTTCCACATTCACCAGGTGCATTTTGTTGTTTTGGAAATCAATGGCGTGCCAACGAACGATCCCGCACCACGCGACACGGTGCTCATCCCTTATTGGGACGGCGTAAGCAAGCCTTTTCCGAGCGTGAAGGTCAGACTGGATTTCCGCAATCCGGAAACGGCAGGAACATTCCTATACCATTGCCACATTCTGGATCACGAAGACGGCGGCATGATGGCTAAGATACTGGTGCAAAGGAAAAATTGAAGACGAGCGGATGAGGGGAAAAGTTCTGGAAATCTTGACCGAATTACCGGCTATCCGCCTTGTTTGAGTTCGGTGAGCACCTGGCGTGCGATTTCTTTCAGGGTGTCGAAGACCCCGTTGCCCTGGAAGGCAATCGCTTCGATCACGGGCTCATCCTTCCGCCGTAGTTCCTTCGAAAGAGCATCGACCGGCATCGCGGTTGGCAAGTCCCGCTTGTTCAACTGCAAGACGTAAGGAATCTTCCGGAAGTCGTATCCGTGTTCCTTCAGGTTGGCCATCAGGTTGTCGAGCGCCTCGACGTTGGCATCCATTCGTTCCTGCTGCGAGTCCGCAACAAACACGATGCCGTCGACGCCGCGCAGTATCAGTTTGCGGCTGGCATCATAAAAGACCTGTCCGGGCACGGTGTAGAGGTGGATGCGTGTCTTGAAGCCGCGTACCGATCCCAGATCCAGAGGAAGAAAGTCGAAGAACAGAGTTCGTTCGGTCTCCGTTGCCAAGGAGATCATCTTACCCTTCTGCTGTTCAGCGGTTTTTTGATAAATGAATTGCAGATTGGTAGTTTTGCCGCCCAGCCCGGCGCCATAGTAGACGATCTTGCAATTAATTTCCCGGGCTGCAAAGTTGATGAAACTCAAGTATTTCCTCGGCAAACGGCGCAAGACACTCCGGTTTTAGACGAGCGTCTCCGCGGCAAATTGATGTTGCTTGCTGGTTTTATATCACAGCGAACCCGTTACCCGCAGGTTACCCCGGTTACTACACCAACGCGCCTGAGATTTCGTGTTTGGAAGTCCCAGATGTCTTACTTTGAAGGTGGTAATGGATAGTACCCATCTTTGGCGATTACGTCGACGCAGGGACGCAACTTTGACGTTCGGCAACCCGGGCGGGCAACCAGCACTTCAATCTGCCTATAAGCACTGCTGGGCGTCGCCGGAGTTACATATCCCAGGGTGTATTGATTCCGGGCATCACCGATGACCCGCGCATAGGCCCTGTCAATTTGAGACTGAGACAACTCATTCAAAATTTCTCCGCCAGTAGCATTCGCGTACTTGGGAAGGATGTCGCCATAACCGAACTTGGGCAAACGAATCTTCTTTTGAGCCGCGCCGTAAAGTGGGATGGCTGCGCCTTCTACGCCGATTCCGTACACCAGAATTCCATTCGAGAGCAGAACCCGCAGCACGTCACGATAGCTGGCTGTGCTCCCATACTCTCTGCCATCGCTGAGCACAAAGATGATCTTTCGGCGTGCGCGATCGCGTTTGCCAAGGTCAATCGCCGCGGCCAGTACGGCGTCGTTCAATACATGTGCCTCCCTCGGAGGCGTGCTTACGGTAGGAGCTCCCGGATCTATGGGAACATTGTTGATAATCGGTCCCTGTGGGCCGAGTGGGCCGCCTGTGACCGGCGGACCATTGTTGCGGCCGCGAGCTGTCTTCAAACTGTTCAAAACCTCGCTGAGACTGTTGCCGATGGGAGAGAAATCCTTTTGCCGCGAATACGTACTGCTGTACGTGTAAACCGCCACTTCATCAAATTGGCTGAACGCCCCCTGCAAGGAGGGGAATGTCTTGTTGATCTTCTGGATGGCCACGTCTGGCAGGCCCAGGTCGAGTAAAACCGCCGCCGAAAGAGGGAAAGGGTCCACACTGAAAAAGTTGAGCTTCTGCTGAGTTCCTCCCTCAAGAACGCTAAAGTCCTTCGGGAGCAACCCACCAACCAGACGCCCATCTTCGTCCTTGACCATGACAGGGATCAGGACCTGATTCACGTTTCTGACAATCCGGTAAAGCTCTTCTTGTGACGCGCCGCCCGACTGGTTGGAATTCCCGGCTGTATTAGCGCCGGGGGCCGGGGATGCCGTCCCCTCGCCTGCAGTGGAACTCCCTGAAGCTCCGGCCGACGAGTCACCCTGCGGGGGTGGCTGGTTTGGCGGCGGCATAGACGGCGGGTTAACTGGTGGCGTAGACGGAAATGGCTGCACGGGTCGAGTTGCCGATGGTGCGTCCGGAACTTCTTGTTTTTGCTGTGGTTGCGCCTTTCCGGGCCGGATTCCCAGCAAAAGAATGGAAGTACCTAACAAAACTGCAATCCGCAGGGTACGGTTCAATCGTCGCACAATCGCCTTTCCGCCTGGTGGAGAATCCACATCTCGCAATGGTGGAAGATTATGTTTGATGCATCTAACAATATGGAATATAGACTAACAAAGAAGCTCAGAATACCCCATGCGAAACACATCTGTGCGCAAGCTGTGGACCGCATCTACTACGCTCGGGTTCCTAATGGCCACCAGCCTGGCTGTGTATGCTCAGGCTATGCCGAGTCTGGCTGGACAAGACAATAACCCCAGCCAACCTGAGAACGAAGAGCGATCTGCCGAGACCCTCAAAGTAAACGTGGACGTGGTCCAGCTTTTTTTCAACGTCAAGGACAAGAAGGGCGGGCTGATTCCTAATCTCACAAAAGACGCCTTTGATATCAGCGAAGACGGGAAGCAGCAGACCATCAAATATTTCACTGCTGAATCGAATTTGCCTCTCACCTTGGGCATTCTGATCGATTCCAGCGGAAGCCAGGCTCGCGTTCTCGAGATGGAGAAAGAGGTCGGCGGCGACTTCCTGTCCGAGATATTGCGTGAGAAAGACGAAGCCTTCGTCATCAGCTTCGATGTCACCGTAGATCTGTTGCAGGACTTCACAAGCTCTGTGCACCGCCTTAAGAATGGCCTGAATAGCGCCAAAATCAACACCGCTGGGGGCGGCGGCACCATCGGCGGCCTGGGTGGCGGACCCTTCCCAACCTCCGGTGTTCCCAAGGGCACGCTTCTGTATGACGCCGTATATCTGGCTTCTCACGATCAATTGTCCAAGGAAGTCGGACGCAAGGCCATGATCATCCTTACCGATGGTGTAGACCAGGGAAGCCGTCTCAATCTGAAAGATGCAGTGGAGGCCGCGCAGAAGTCCGACAGCATTGTGTACGTCATCCTCATCGCCGATCGGGGCTTCTATGGTCTTGGCGGCTACTCAGGCGATAGCGAGATGAAGAAGCTTTCCACTGAGACAGGCGGGCGTGTCATCGAAGTTGGCAACAAAATGGACAAGCTCAAGGAAGCTTTCGATCAGATTGCACAAGAGCTCCGCAGCCAATACAACGTTGGTTACACACCTACAAACCGGGCCAAGGACGGCACTTTCCGCAAGGTAGAAGTCCATGCCAAGGAAAAGAGCTACAAGGTGCAAGCACGTTCTGGGTATTACGCCATCGCCACACAGGATCAATAGTGTCTCGGTAACTGAGTAACCTCAAGGGAGCGGCGTCACGCGTCTTAGACAAGAGGGCGCAAAACTACTATCGACCCTAGCGATTGTCCTTCTTCGCCGAACCCCTTGAACTATTTCCGCTACATCTTTCCGAGGATTCGCATTAAACTGTCGAGAACTCGGATGGGCATCCTCCCCTCTTGCTCCTTCGCCCATTTGACTGGTCCCTAGAATTCCTAACGTGTGGCTCCGCAGGAGGACGCCTGTGCTGACCCTTGCCCGTCGATCTGCTCTCCTTGGAACTCTTATTCTTGTTTTCTGCGGAGTTGTCCTTTCCCAGGCACCCGTGGTCCGCAAAGGCCTATTTCGCGGACATGTTGTCGCCTACAAAGTGGTAAAGGGGCACAAGATTTTCGAGGGCGATATCGCTCTCGACCGCGTTCAGGAAATCACTGCCGGCGTGGGTGGCTTCGGGTTGGGATACGGATATAACCAGTACCTGTGGCCGAAGGTTGGCAGTGCTTATCAGGTGCCATACACCATCACCTCAGGGGACCAGAAGGTCGTCGATTCCATCAATGCTTTTAACTCTACATTCCCAGGATTGTTGCAGTGGGTACCACGTACCACCGAAGCGGATTGGGTTGACTTCAACCTTGATCCGAATGATCACAGTGGCGTCTGTAATTCCTATATCGGACGTGTAGGTGGCGAGCAGGAAATCTGGGGTTCTATCGACTGCGGAAATCAATTGCACGAGATGGGACACGCCGTCGGCCTCTGGCATGAACAATCACGCGCCGACCGCGACACGTACATTAGTGTCAACTACAACAACATCATCAAAATCGAACAGATCAACTTTGACAAGGTGCAGGAAGCCGCCGAGCCTCTTGGTCTCTACGACTACGCCTCGATCATGCAGTACTATCCGACGGCATTTACCAAGAATGGGGGGATAACGATTGAAACGATTCCTGCGGGCATCCCGCTGACCGCTTTCACAGCATACAGCGCAGGTGATGTCGATTCGATCAAGCGTCTCTATGGGGCTCCTCCCGCAACGGTGATCGTTACATCCAATCCTCCCGGCCTGCAGGTGACAGTAGATGGAACAACCATCACTACTCCTCAGACTTTCAACTGGCCGCTGGATTCAAGCCACACGTTAGCTGCATCAAACAGCGTGCAGACAGTAGGTGGAATTCCTTACGTTTACGGGCGCTGGAGTGACGACCCTTCGGCCAGCCATACCATTACCGTCTTGCCTGGTAATGGACTGATTTCCCAGCCCGCGAACTTACCGGCCGTCACGGTCTATAGCGCCAATTTCATCAAGCTCGTGCCTTACACTGCGTCGGTGTTTCCGGCGAATTCCGGGACAATCGTTGCTACACCTAGCGCTCAGTCATATCCTGGTGGCACCGGTGTGTATTATGTCGCGCGGCAACCGATCTCGCTGCAAGCAACGCCCAATGCTGGGCAAAATTTCTACGGATTCTTCAACTCGCCCTTCTGGCTGCCATATGCACTGAGTGCCAATCCCAAGAACTTCAATGCACCGGATGACGGCAATCCCGTCAACATGACGGCATACTTTACGTCGTCTCCCGTATACAAGATCACGACGAACCTTGCGGATCCGGGACTGGGCGTATTGGTCGACGGAGGCTTCTGGTACGCGCCGAAGAATTTCTCCTCCGCATACGATGCGGGCTGGACATCAGGATCGAGTCACAGTATCGGCGTTTACGATCCCCAACTTCCCTGGAGCACCACATTCCGCTATCCCTGGGTAAGTTGGAGCGACGGCGGAGCGTCTACCCACAATGTCACGTTGCCCTCCGCAAGCACGACCTACACGGCGAACCTGAACGGGCAGTATCAACTGCTGGATTGGCCAAACCAATCGTGCGCAGGCAGTATTGACGTTACGCCCGGATCGCCAACCGGCGATGGATTCTATGACAGCGGCAGTTTGCTCTCCTTCAACCAGACAGCAGCTTCGGGATGGACTTTCACGGGCTGGCAGCACGATCTCTCGGGGACGGGAAATCCGCAGAACTTGACCGTCGCAGACGAGGTCTACGTCACATCAGATTACAATACCGTGTCCCCTGTCCTGACCATGAGTAGTCTGGTTCCGGCAGCCGCAGTCGCGGGAGCCGGCAATCTGACATTAGCCATCAACGGAACAGGGTTCACCTCTGGAAGCCTTGTATTTATCAACGGCTTATTCCGCACATCCACCTTCGTAAACGCGAATACCTTGACGGTTGCGATGACGAATGCCGATTTCACTGTGCCTGGTGGCTTCCAAGTATTCGTAGAGAATTTCCCCGATGGCGCCGGATGCGCCGCTTATGCGGCGAGGACCTTCTACGTGGCTAATCGTCCGATCGTCACGCCAACGCCGTTGTCGGTGAGCTTCCCGGCCCAAGTCATTGACACTACCAGCGCCGTGAAACCAGTTACGGTAAAGAACAATGGCACAACCGCGGTTTCGATTTCTTCGATCTCCGCCAGTGGCAACTTTGCCGAAGTTACAAACTGTCCGCCTACGCTGAATGCGGGCGCGAGTTGCAAGATCAACGTCACCTTTGCTCCAACCACGGCTGGAGCCATTACTGGAGCTGTCACCATCAATGACAGTTCTCCGGATTCGCCGCAGGTGATCGCCCTCACCGGAAACGGAGTCACTGCGTTGACGATGGCTCCACCAACCCTCTCGTTCGGATCAGTGCCGGTAGGAAATACCAGTCCGCCTAAGACGATTACGCTGACTAATAATCAAACTACTGCGCTGACGTTCAGCTTTACTGCGACTGGGAACTATGCGGCTGCCGGCAGCGGAGCTACTCCCTGCGCGACAAGCCTGGCGGCCAAAGCAAAATGCACGATGTCAGTGACTTTTAAACCCACGACTGCAGGCGCTATCAGTGGGGCAGTGACGGTCACTCACAACGCTCCTTTCAGCCCGCAAGAAGTCGGGTTATCTGGAACCGGGACCGGAGGCTCAACTCCGCCCCTCACTTTCACTCCTCCGAATTCAAGCTTCACCAATCAAGTGGTGGGAACCATCAGCCCGGCGAAGGTCGTGACCGTCAAGAATGTCAGCGCCAACGCACTCATGATCTCCTCTATCACAGCGAGCGGCAACTTCACAGCTCAGGGCGCGGGTTCGACACCCTGCGGCGGCAATCTCAACGCAGGCGCTTCATGCACCATGAGCATCACATTCTCGCCAAACCTCGCGGGCAAAGTTGTCGGAGCGGCGGTGATCACCGATACAGCGCCGGTGAATCAGCAAGTCCTCGGCTTGCAGGGCACGGCCATCCTGCCAGTCAGCTTTTCGCCAACGGCTTTGACCTTTGCCGATCAGACAGTCGGCACGACGAGCCAACCGCAGACGGTGACGATGACGAATAATCAAACGTCATTCCTCACCATTAACGGAATTTCAGGTAGCGGTGATTACGCGGCAGTGCCGGGCGGAAACACCCCGTGCGGCGCGTCACTCGCTCCTCACGGACATTGCACTTTCACCGTCACGTTTACTCCGAGCGCGGTCGGCATCGTGAAGGGCGCGGCAACAGTCACACACAATGCGGCATTCAACCCGCAAATGGTAACGCTGACTGGGACAGGGAAGTAAGCTGATGACTGAAAGCTGACGACTGAAGACTGACTTTCTACTTCCTGTCTTTCAGTCGAATCACGAACTTCAGGCCTGACCAGATTTCGTTCACGGCGCAGACTTTTACATCAACAAGCCCGGTAGTCAGACCAATCTGGCGAACAATATTCTCGTCCAGGTCAGTAGCTACGCCGGAGGTTTTCTTCGGCCAACTGATCCACAGCATCCCCGCGGGCGCCAGCTGTGTGCTGATAGTGCTGAACTGCTTCTTTAACTCCGCCTGCTTTTTGACGAATACCATGGCGAAGTCAAGCCTATCGTTGGCGCTCTGACAGGTCGCGAGCGCCTCTTTCAGCTCCGCCTTTACATCGGCAGGCATGTCCACCAATGCAATGCGGAACTGATCTTTCAGGCCAAGTTTTTTCGGAAGCGGAGTGCCCGAATATCCTGTCGTCATCAGCTATTCGGATGGCGCATAGTAGCCACGCCGGCTGCGCACACGCAGGTTCTTGTGATTTTGTGCGAGTATCTCGATGGTGCGATAGCGGCCATCGGTTTTGAATTCAGCGGGCTTGTAGGAGATTGCATACTGGCTGCGCAATTCGTCCTGAATTTCCGCGAAGGCATTGGCGACGTCAGTCAGTTGAAAGGGAAAGAAGGCTCGGCCACCTGTGGCTTCGGCAATCCGCTCTAGGACCTTGTCGTACTTGCCTCGGGCGCCAGTCACATTGGTACTGATGGTGTAGACGATGACCTCAGCCCGTTGCGCCATCTCGATCGCTTCCTCGCGTGAAACGTGACTCTGGTTGTCGTCCCCATCGCTCAGCAGAATGACAGCCCGACGAGCCGGTCCCGTCTGCGTGGCTGCGGCCTTCAATAGCTTGTCGCGGCAGGCATAGTAGAGCGCGTCGTACATCGCTGTACCACCGCCGGGACGCAATGCCCGAACACCGCGTGAAAGGGACTCGGTATTGTCGGTGAAGTCCTGCGTAACTTCGGGCGTCACATCGAAACCAAGGACAAAGGCTTTGTCGTATTTAGGACGCACTGTCTGATTCAGGAATTCAATCGCCGACTCCTGCTCGAACTTGAAGCGATCACGAACAGAGTTGCTGGCGTCGACCAGTAGTCCGACTTGCAGGGGCAGATCGGTTTCGCTGTGGAAACTGCGAATTTCCGAGGCTGGCTGGCTGTCGTCGATCACCTTGAAGTCAGTTTTCTTCAGATCCTTCACATACCGCCCGTGCTTATCGGTCACGGTGAAAACCACGTTCACTTCGTTGACAAACCGGCGAATCGTAGTTTCTGCCTGATCATCCGGGGTGGATGCCGGCGCGGCGGTTGCAACGGCCGCATTCGACTTTGGCAACGTTGCAGCAGCAGGTTCCGCTGTTTCCGGTGGCGAACTCTGCGCTGGCTGTGCGGGTCCCGTCTTCGCAGGCTCACTCTGTGTTTGCGGAGGATCCGCAGGTTTCGATGTGGTGGCAGGTGGCTTCGGCGCCTGTTGTGATTGCTGCGTTGTGGATGGCGCGGCTGGCAGATCGTGATCGGCGTTCTGCGCTCTTACAGCGGGCCCGAACAGAGCAAGACTGCACAAACCTATGATGAAACTACGCAGGCTCATGGGATTTGCCTACATTATATCCGTCCCGGTTGTCGCCGGAAACAGCGTCGATAGCCCCTTGTAGCTCGTCTGGCCCGATTACGTACTCTCGATCGCCATCAGAAACTCCTCCAGTTCGGCAGGAATCGGGCGGGAAAAGACCAGATTCTTTCCGTTTTGAGGATGTTCCAATTCTAACGACATAGCGTGGAGGAAATTTCGTTGTAGCGACAGCTTTCCCTTCTTCAGAGATCGCACCTCGGCCGGAGCTCCATAGAGCGTATCTCCCACTATGGGGTGCCCGATCGATGCCAAGTGAACGCGAATCTGATGGGTGCGACCCGTGTCGATGCGAACTTCGAGCAAAGTAAATTTTCCAAATCCCGACTCGATTCGTCGCTGCACCTTGTAATGCGAAATGGCCTCGCGCCCGGCAAATCCCTTGGTTGTCATGCGGGTTCGGCGAACCGGATCGCGGCTAATCGGACTCTGAATGGTCCCCGCATTTGGTTTCACCCAGCCGTGCACCAATGCAATGTATGTCTTCTTTACCTGGCGGCGTGAGAATTGGACTGCGAGCTTGCGATGTGCCGCGTCGTTCTTGGCGGCGATGATCAAGCCACTGGTCTCCTTGTCGAGCCGGTGCACGATGCCAGGTCGCAGCTCACCACCGACTGCCGAGAGCGACTTAAAGCGGTGCAGTAGCGCATTGACTAGCGTTCCTAGATTTCGCTCATCATCGGTTGCTCCCGCACCAGCGTGGACCATCATGCCTGCTGGCTTGTTGATCACCGCCAAGTCCTCGTCTTCGTAGACCACATCGAGGGGAATGTTTTCAGGGATCGCTCGTAATGGCGCGGCTTGCACCTCTCCTAGAACGTCGATTCGTTCTCCACCCTTCAAGCGGAGCGACGTCTTCGCGCGCGCATCGTTGACCAGGACTTTTCCTTCGGAGATCAATAGCTGCAGGCGGGCGCGGCTGGTTTCTGCGAGCTGCGTGGCCAGGAACTGGTCCAGGCGCTTACCGGCATCGTCGGGCGCCACAAGAAAGATTTTTGGGAAGTTTGCCACCGTCAAAGACCGTGGCTCAGGATAGCAAACGCCTGGCAACCCGCGTCTTAGTAATCACAAAGCAGAAAATTATCTGGCGGCTTGAACCGACACGTTCTTCGCGGCCCCACTCTTCAGCCACCAGATCAGCCCACCGCTGACCACCAGGCCGATCGAAATCAATTGCGTGCCGGTCATGATGCCGCCAAAAACTGAACCGCGTCCCGGATCTCCCCGCAGGAACTCTAGGAAGTAACGCGCTACGCCGTAGAGGATCAGGTAGGCTCCGAAGACTTGTCCTTCGAACTTCCTGCGCTTGAGCATCCAGCTAAGAACAAAGAAATTTGCTAACTCGACCACTGCTTCAAATAGCTGTGTAGGCTCGAGCGCTTCGTTGAGGGGTGTTCCGACCCAAGCATGAGCAAGTGGATTGGTAAAGGTAACGCCCCAAAAAGCGTGCGTTGGCTTACCCCAGCAACAACCTGCGGCGAAACAGCCTACGCGGCCAATCGCGTGTCCGATTGCCAGGCCGGGAGCAAAAGCATCGCACGTACCCAGTGGCGGCATGTGCTTTTTGCGGACGTACCATGCCGCGGCCGCAAAAGCTGCCAGCAATCCTCCAGAGAAGACGCCGCCCGCTTGCAGCGTACCAATGCTGAAAATCTCACGAGGATTGGCTGTGTAGTAGCTCCAATCGTTGACGATGTAGAGAACCTTGGCACCGATAATTCCGCACAACACGACGATGATGCCCAGGTTCCAGGCGTCATCGGGATCGATACCTTGTTTCGCGGAGTTACGAACGCTGATCCAGAGCCCGAGGAGAACTCCCGAAGCAACCAGGAGCCCGTAGGTGGGTAAGCTGAAACTGCCGATATGAAACAGTTGGGGGAACACTATTTAGTTAGATGCAGGAATAAGCCGACCCACTCAGCCGTGTGGTAGGCCGAGAATGAACCCGTCGTTGACGGTGGGAACCCGCCGAGACCCATTAGGCATTTCCGCATGGCGGAACGTTGCACACCGGATCGAATTTTCGAGTCGAGTCCCCGTTCATTCGGTGTTGGTTCAAAAATCGGTTACCACCATCACCAACCTGGCAGGCCGGCTACAGATTGGATGCTAGGGGAAATCCAGCAGGATTGGCAAGGGGCAAGGCCGAAAAAGATGGTACTTGGCTTGCACCGAAGTCACCAGATTTTCATGCCCAGTTAGCTCGCGCGCCGTTTGTCGCCGCCGAGAACTTCATCGAGTGCATCGGACAACTGGTGTGCGCGCTGCATGTAGTCGCTGGATCTGCCTTCTTGCCTGCGCTTCAGCAGGTGGTATTCGTCGGCGATGTTCAAGGCGGCAAGTACTGCCAGCCGCGCTGTGTCCACCGTGTGCGTCTGCTCCGAGACAGCGCGCATCTTGGCGTCGACATACTCCGCCAATTTCATAATGTAATCAGAATCGGACCCGCGCAGGTTGTACGCCTGATCGAAAATCTCCACGCGTACCGAGTTGGACGTCACGTTCTTTGGCGGATTTTGCTTCGTGACAGAACTCATAAATATTTACTCCAGTCCCCGACTGGCACCCGGTTCGGACTTAACTGGCGGCCTGTTCTTCCGCGATGCTGTCGATCTGCTGTAGCATCTTTTCCACTCGCCCGCGCACTTCTTCTCGTTCCTTGCGCAACTTGACCATCTCGCGCCGGAGCGTCTCTACCTCTTCTTCGCGCTCCTCCAGTTGCTCGCGCAAGCGAACCACGTCGCGTTCGGCTGCCGTCCGGGCTTCCTTAGCGGACTTATACAACTCGATAGTGCGATAGATCTTCTCTTCAAGAGCCTGAAAATCGTCTGCAGGTACCTGGGCAGACACCTCTTCATCCAGCTTAACGGACATGGTGAACTTCTTTCCTCGGAGAAATTTCGAACCTGAAGCGCAGTATAACTCAGAATGCCGTGGAGAGAGGCTGGATTTCTAGGACAGTAGCCTTATTCAGAAGTTCATGCAGGCATGCCACTCACATGCGAAGACTTACTTCTTTAACTTGAGAAGCCGTCTTCCAGCTTCATCCAAGGTCTCTTCCCGCTTGCAGAATGCAAAGCGGACCTGGTTCGCACCATCCTTGGGGTCATTGTAGAAACTCGAACCCGGCACAGCCGCCACGCCGATTTCCTTGACCAGATGCTTCGTAAATGTCACGTCGTCCGAGAATCCAAAGGCACTAATGTCGGTCATGACGTAATAGGCGCCGCGCGGGCGGAAACACCGGAATCCGGCCTCCGTCAATGCCGGCATAAGGTGATCACGGCGAGTGCGATACCCGAAGGCAAGGTTTTCGTAGTACGCGCTAGACAAGCCCAGCGCTGCGGCACCAGCTTCCTGCAACGGCGCCGGGGCACCAACGGTTAAAAAGTCGTGCACTTTTCGTATTGCACCGGTAATGCTCGGTGGACCTACGGCCCATCCCACACGCCATCCCGTTACGCTGTAGCTTTTCGACAATCCATTAATCGTAACTGTACGATCGCCCATCCCATCGAGGCTTGCTATTGAGATGTGTTTTGTATCGTCGTAAAGAATATGTTCGTAGATTTCGTCAGTGATGGCGATGACATTGAACTTCAGGCACAGGTCGCGGATGAGCTCCATTTCCGCTCTCGTGAACACCTTGCCTGTCGGGTTGTTCGGCGTGTTCAGGATGATGGCTTTCGTGTGATCGTGAAACGCAGAACGTAGTTCGCGCTCATCAAAGGTCCATTCGCCATCAGAATCGGACGGTGGGCGGAGCTTCACGAATCGCGGCTTCGCGCCGGACAGAACCGAGTCCGGCCCGTAGTTCTCGTAGAAGGGCTCAAAAATTACGACTTCATCGCCCGCGTTACACACCGCCAGCAACGTCGAAATCATCGCCTCGGTTGAACCGCAGCACACCGTAATCTGCGTTTCGGGATCAACTGGGATGCTTTGCCATTCCTTCATCTGTCGCGCAATAGCATTGCGCAAATTCTTTGCGCCCCAGGTAATGGTGTACTGATTGACGTCATTGGCAACGGCTTCCTGCGCCGCACGTTTGATTTCCGCGGGCGCCGGAAAGTCGGGGAATCCCTGGGCAAGGTTCACCGCGCCATACAGCATGGCCTGCCGGGTCATCTCACGGATGACGGATTCGGTAAAATGCGCGACTTTGTCGCTCAAGAAATGCTTCGGTTGGAAGGCGACGTCCGCCATGGTTGGTCAGGTTAGCACACTTGTGCGCGGTATCTTAAGGCCATACGCTGGTCCTCGGCGCGACAACTATTGGCAAGCAGACGCCTAAGGCAACAGCTCCCACGTATCGTTGAGCACTGTCTTCGAATTTTGCAATCCGCCAAACAGAATGATATGTCCAAGCGCGGTGTCGAAAGTCATGCCGGCGCCTTCACGCGGCGGTGGCCGGTGATTGACGAGCACCGACTGCCAATTTGTTCCATCCCACAGCCACGTATCGTTTAGATCCGGGCCGCCGATGCCGCCACCGAACCCGACTACACCACTCATCGCGCGATCATAAGCGCCGGCGCCGCAATATCGATAAGGCGGCTGCAACTGGGGATTTTGCAAGTTCCAGCTGGTTCCATCCCACGTCCAGGTGTTGGTGGGATTGCCGTCGCTCAGGCCGGCGAACAATACCACCGATCCCATCACCGGATCGTAGCCGTACATCGAGCAGCTGCGAGCAAATGGCGCGTTGCTGATCTGCAGATTACGCCAGCTCGTTCCCGTCCAAAGCCATGTGGTGCTCTGATACAGGTGTCCATCGAAGCCTCCCCACGTCATGGCGTGACCGGTCTTAGGATCCGTAAAGACCAGAGGCGCTGTTACCGCCGTGGGTGCGAATCTCGGATTTGTCTCAATCCAACTGGATGTGGCTCCATCCCACAGCCACGTGTCTCGTAGGTATTGCCCATTGCCCGCGTATCCGCCAAAAAGTACAAGCTTGTGGCTGACTCGGTCATAAGCCATGTTTCCGCTGGTACGCGCAGGCGGTGACGCAGACGGGTGTTCCTGTGTCCAGTTGCCTCCGTCAAAGGTCCAAGTGTCATTCAAATATTGAGTATTAACGCCGCCGAAGAGCACAACTTTCTGGCTAACGGGGTCGTACGCCATCATTGGCGAAACACGAGGGGAGGGCGAATCCACAGGACTTAGCTTCTTCCAATTTGCAGCTGAGGAATTGATGGATGTAGCCAGGAGCAAAGCAGAGCAGAGGACAAATATAGAGCCCGAACGGTTGAACACTGGGGGAGGGCCTCCAACTAAGCGGTCAAGAGAGTAGCACGTTATTTTTGCGGAAAATAGGGCCATTGGAACAGTAGAAGAAGGACTGCAGGTCGCTAGGATCCCGCCCGAATCGTGCCTCCCAGCTTTTGCAGTGCCGCGATGATCTGGGCCGACCATCGCGAAACCTCGTCCTCTCGCAACGTGCGATCATCTGCTTGGAAATTCGCTCGCAAGAGTAGGGAATACTTGCCTGCTGGAACGTTCCCACCGTGAAAGATCTCTGCCGGAGCCAGGCCTCGAAGTTCAGACAACCGCAGAGACATCACAGCACCGTGAATGTCAGCAAACGACACCTCATCCGAAAACACGAATGAGAAATCACGCTGCACCGTGGGATACCTAGGCAGCGAATGATAACGGACATCGCGTAGGCCGTTTCGGTAAAGCACATCCAGATAGAGCTCTGCCACGAATGCTTCCTGACGCAGCTTGCGATTTGTGGCGACCTCGGGATGAAGCTGTCCGAACTGTGCGACCACCTTGCCATCCATCACTCCGCGGGCGGAGCGCCCGGGGTGATAATAATCGGCCGTCTGCCCATCAAAGACTAGGGAACTGTGCTCGAATGCCCCGAGCAGGTTCTCGATATCACCTTTCACATCGAAGAATGAATATGGACGAGGCGGCTGATGAACTCCGGTGGCGACGGCACTACCGGTTGTACCGAAACAAACTCGCTTCAACTCAACCGTGGAGTGGCCGGTTGCCTCAAATACGTTGCCCGCTTCAAACAAGCGCACATCTTCGCTGCCCCGGTTCATGTTGTATGCGAGCATGCTCACCATGCCCGGCACCATCGAACTGCGCATGACTGAGGCTTCCTCGCTGAGCGGGTTTGCCAGTTCAATGACCCGGCCCGAGGAGAACTGCTCGGCATCCGCATGGGAGATAAACGTCATGGAGATGGTTTCGTTGTAACCGAGCGCCAGCAGGGTTGCGCGAAGTTTCTCCTCTTTCGCCGCATCGGGTTGATCGACAACAGAACCAACGAATGCCGGCAGTCTGTTGGCAAACTTGTCGTAGCCATGTAATCGGGCGACCTCTTCGATGAGATCGACTTCCCGTTCGACATCCATGCGCCATCCTGGAACGCGGACTGTAAATTCGTCCACCCCAGGTTCCGGCAGCAGTTCGAATCCAAGGTGTCGCAGAATTCGTAGTACTTCGTGCGCCGGCAGATCCTCTCCTAGAATGCGATGGATCTCTCCCAGTCGAAGCGTGATTGGCGCTTGGTCCAGCCGCCGCGCGATCACATCAATGATCTCTCCTTGCAGTTCACCACCACCCGACTGCAGGATCAACTGCGCAACTCGATCGCAAGAGAGCACTGTGGACTCAAAATCCGCACCCCGTTCAAAGCGATGCGATGCATCAGTATGGAGACCGTGACGGCGCGACATCTTGCGAACGGTGACCGGATCCCACCATGCAGACTCGATCATGACATTGCGAGTCTTGTCCGTGATCATCGTGTCGAAGCCGCCCATGGTTCCGGCCAGACCCACAGCTTTCACCGCGTCGGCCACGACGAGGTCCTCGCTCGTTAGCTTGCGTTCCACACCATCGAGAGTCTTGAGCTTTTCGCCGTCTCTGGCATGCCGTACGATGATGCGTCGGCCCTCGAGCAGGTCAAGATCGAAGACATGCGTGGGCTTACCCATCTCCCACAGGGTGTAGTTCGTAGCGTCGACGGCGTTGTTGATTGTGCGCTGATCGATGAGCGTCAAGCGTTGGGTCACTGTTTGTGTGGAGGCCTTAACACTGACATCACGGATTACGCGTCCCGTGAATCGTGCGCATAGATCGGGCTCTTCAATGCTGATCTGGACGCCTGCCTCGCCCTTTGCTGGGGGCAGTTTAGGGTCAACGGTCTTCAAAGGCAGATCGTAGAGCGCAGACGCTTCCCTCGCGACACCGTAGTGATTCATCGCGTCAGGCCGGTTGGTCGTGATCTCCATCTCGAAGACTGTCGACTCTGCTTCGCCTGAGATTCCTTCAACCGCGATACCCGCGAGCGTGAGATCATCCGCAAGTCGACGGTTGTCGACGGGCATGTCCACGAAGTCGCGAATCCATTGCGGAGAAAGCTTCATGATTTCGTACTAAGGTTCTCGATGATTCCTGGTAGCGACTTCTTCAACGACTCGAGGTGATACTCAAGCTCTGTGATGTCGCCATAAAGCAAGTCGGACAAGAGTTCGTCTAGTTCTGACCTGCTATCCACCGGTAGCCGCAGGATTCGCTCAATCCGTGCGGTGTGTTGCTGGGCTAGGCTCCATAAATCTGCCAGGTCGTGAGACAACGATCCAATTTCATCTTCATTCGCCGCAGGCATAATCGATGAGAGTGCCTTCTCTAATTTGACCATTAAGTCCGCGCTTTTTTGAACCCGGTCTCGATCCGCGCTGCTAAGTTCCGGCTTCTCCAACCAGCTTCCTCCAGATGTCTTGCCAACGACCAACGACAAATGACCAACGACTGCCTACCCAAACTGTTCCAAAAATCTCACATCGCCATTAAAGAACAACTGAATGTCATCAACGCCATACTTCAGGATCGCGATGCGCTCTACGCCCATTCCAAAAGCGAATCCCGAAACTTTCTTCGGATCGTAGCCGACAAATCCATACACATTCGGATCGACCATGCCGCAGCCCAAGAGTTCGATCCAACCACTGGCTTTGCAGTTGCGACAGGGAGCGCCGTCCCGTGTACCCTTGCCTCCGCAGAAAATACAGCTGATTTGTACGTCCGCGCTCGGCTCGGTGAAAGGGAAGAACGACGGATAGAAGCGCGTCTTTACACTTGAGCCAAACAGCGCTTTCATCGCATGATCGAGCGTACCCTTCAGATCGCAGAAGGTGATGTTGGTGTCGACCGCGAGGCCTTCCACTTGGTGGAAGATGGGCGAGTGCGTGGCGTCGAGCGCGTCGTTACGATGAACCTTGCCGGGACACACTACGCGCAGCGGCGGCTTTAACTTTTCCATGCTGCGAATTTGCACGGGAGACGTGTGTGTGCGCAGCAACAAGCGCTCTCGCAGCGGCTTCGATTCTTGGTTGGCGATGAACAGCGTGTCCTGCGTATCGCGTGCCGGATGATTGGGTGGAAAGTTCAACGCTTCAAAGTTGTAATAGTCGGTTTCGATCTCCGGACCAACCTCCACCGAGTAGCCAAGGTTCCGGAACACGGAGATGATCTCGCTCATCGTCTTGATGACGGGATGCTCTGCACCGAGAGGACGCCGAGTTCCTGGCAGCGTGATATCGACGCGCTCCGCCCCCAATCGGGCTTCGGAAGTCCCGCCCCTGAATCGTTCCAGCGTCGCGTCTACAGCCTGTTCGACTCTTGCCTTCAGTTCGTTTACGCGTGCGCCGACATCGCGCTTGGCGTCCTTGGGCGCAGCTTTTAACCACTGATCGTTGAGCAGCGTGAGAACACCGTTCTTGCGGGCCATCCAGCGATCCCGGAAGGCCTTATTGTCGGATTCGCTGCCAACAGCGCCGGACTCCTGCTCCAACGCGGAGAGAAGTTCCTTCGCTGCTTTGTCGAGTGCCGCTGCGTCGAACTGCGTTAGTTTGGGAACTGTGTAAGCCATGGTGCTCTGACGCCGGAAACTGCCATTCCCGTCGTCACAATTGCTAACCACGAAGGACACCAAGGTTCATCAAGATTAACGCCCTGGCCCCTCGCGATCTTTGTAATGTGTTTACCGAGAGCTCAACACAGATTGTGCTGGTTACCCAACGCGAGCACAATCCGCGAAGCCGAAATGCTGACGACTGAGAGCTGAGAACTCGTGTTACGCTGCCCCGCCGATGGCGCCCTTCGCCTGTTCGGCGAGGCGGCTAAACGCACCGGGATCGTGAACTGCCAGATCCGCCAGGATCTTGCGATCCAGTTCGACGCCCGCCTGCTTCAAGCCATGGATGAACTGGTTGTAGCTCATCCCGTTCAACTTGGCGGCGGCACCAATGCGCACGATCCACAGGCTACGATACTGACGCTTCTTCTGCTTGCGTCCGGAGTAGGCGAACTTCAGGCCGCGTTCGACCGCTTCCTTCGCGGATCGATACAGTTTGGACTTTGTCAGGAAATAACCGCTTGCGCGGTCTAATATCTTTTTGCGTTTGGCGCGGCGTTTGGTTCCGCGTTTTACACGTGGCATTTCGACTCCTTTTTAGTTTCGTCTTAAAGGTGGCTGGAGGTAGGAGACTGTGTCTCAGGACCTCTTCACTCACCCGCCGCAGTCAATTTCACCGCGTCTTGCGCAGCAATGGGTGCCGCGTCGTTCACTTCTATTCTAATACGGAATCATCCGCTTGATCTTCGGAGTGTCAGCGTCGCTGACCAGCACCGGCGATCCAAGTTTCTTTTTCCGCTTATGCGTCTTTGACGTCAGGATGTGGCGTAAATGCGAATGTCCGCGCTTCACCTTACCTGACGCAGTCTTCTTGAAGCGCTTCGCAGCGCCTTTGTGAGTTTTCAGTTTTGGCATAAATCCTCAAAATGAATCATCGGTCGTTAGCCGGCCATGAAACCTCAAGCCGCTATATGTGCGATTTCGCCGCGACGTTGGTTAAGCACATCAACGGCTGATGGCTAACAGACCACAGGCTGACGGCCAAAAGCTAATGGCAAATTGCTAATAGCTGACGACTAAAGGCTAGTAGCCGGGTTTCTCAGCTCCCAGTACCCGTGCTTGGCTGCGGCTGTGCTGGCGGAGGCGCTGCCTGCTGCTTCGGCTTTTGCTCGCCAGGCTTCTTCGGCTGTGCTTGCTCTTTCTTGGGCGCCAGAATGGCGTGCAACGTGTTGCCTTCCTGCCGCGGGCGAAATTCTACAATCGCCTTATCGCCCAAATCCTTGATCAATCGTTCCAGAATCTGTCGGCCCAATCCGGTGCGCGTCATCTCTCGCCCACGGAAAAAGATGGTCGCTTTCACCTTGTCTCCGTCGTCGAGGAAGCGCAGAACGTGATTTTTTTTGGTCTCGTAATCGTGGTCGTCGACGTTAATACGAAACTTGACTTCCTTGACGACGATAACTTTCTGGTGCTTCTTCGCTTCGCGCTCTTTCTTTTCCTGCTGATAAAGGAATTTCCCGTAATCCATGATGCGGCATACGGGAGGGTTCGCGGTGGGCGAAATCTCGACCAGGTCAAGATTCTTTTCTCGGGCCATTTTTAACGCTTCGTAAGGGGGCATGACTCCGATCTGCCCACCTTCGTCATCAATCACGCGTATTTCCCGGGCCCGAATGCGGTCGTTAGTGCGAATAAACCTTTTGTCGATACAGTCCTCCAAACTCTACTCAAGGGGAGTAAGAGAAAGATTATAACATGCGGCAGCACTTGGTTTTGGCCCCGCATCCGGAGTTCGAAAGCAGAAAAGCCACGGTTTCAGCCGTGGCTTTTTGCGGTTATGCCTACGTTATGACGCGCGCCGCTTCTCAATGTTCTCCGAACCTTCGCGATCCGGACGGTTGATGTCCTGTTCCGGGTTCTTTTTCCGGTTTTCAGGATCATTTGGATTGTTGCCCTGATTTTTCACGGGCTCATCCGGATGATCAGTCCGATTTTGCGGATCTCCTTGTTGCGGATTCCGTCCTTGCTCGTTCGCCATGGTGATTCCTCCTCCATTTGAATAACGCCTGAAGCAGACCAGTTAGTTGCGGAAAACACGCCCGGGGTCGCCCGCCGCGAGGTCAATATCGAGAGCTGCTGCTTCTACCGTGTCTTGAATTGGCTCAAGCTGGTGGCAGCGTTCGTGACTTATGTTCTACGTCAGACTTTGCCGAGTCTTCGGAAGTTCATTCTGGCCTGTCTTTGGTAACTTTCGCCCCACGATCAGTCGACTAGAATCCTGTTATCCCTTACCCGCGGTAACAGCTTGGGCGACCGGTTTAAATCGCGAATTGGAACGCAAACCCGGATGCTGCGCATGCGGCAGGTCGAGGGCCGGGAGTGGTGGCTCTGGGCCTTCGCCGTCATCATTACCCTGGTCCTCACGTTCGGCATTCTTTCTCTGACATTTCCCCGCTTTCATCTTCCCACTGACGGGCTTTATGACCTTTCCCTGCAGGAATGGGTACGTGCCCTGGCTGCATTGGTCCTTTTGTTTGACATTTACACGGTCTATCAGCATCTGCAGCTACAACGGATACGGCGTCAATTGGCTGAGCGTGACCAGATTTTTCAGCTCATCACGGAAAACGCCGCGGACATGATCGCTGTCGTCGACAATGGGGGCCGCCGCGTTTACACCAGCCCGGCTTATGAGAAGCTCTTGGGATACACGGCCCAGGAACTGGCGGAAACATCCTCACTCGAGCAGATTCATCCCGATGACCGGTCGCGTGTGTTGAAGGCTGCGGAAAGCGCCAAGCTCACCGGCACAGGCGAACGGCTCGAGTATCGCTTTCGACATAAGGACGGTTCTTGGCGAGAGATCGAATCGAGCGCAAGCGCAATACGCGGGACGGATGGCCAGATCGAGGGCCTTGTAATCGTCAATCGCGATATCACGGACCGAAAGTTGGCGGAAGAAAAGCTCGCCCACCACGCTTTCTATGATGGCCTAACGAACCTGCCCAACCGCACCCTCTTTCTCGATCGCTTACAGCGAGCGATCGCAGTCTCGCGCCGACATAAGGAATTCAAGTTTGCCGTTTTGTTCATCGACATCGACGATTTCCGGGTCATTAACGACAGCTTGGGACACACTTCAGGCGATGCGTTGCTGGTCCGGATTGCAGAGCGTATTGCTTCCGGTTTGCGCGACGCGGATAGTTTGTCTCGCCCACGAAAGGACTCCAAGGGTAAGGAAGGGCCGCCGCTCGATAGCACACTGGCCCGACCTGGTGGCGATGAATTCGTTGTCCTCGTAGAAGAACTGCACGATCCTAGCGACGCTGCACGCGTAGCCGATCGCATTCAGAGAAGGTTGGCAACTCCGTTCGAAGTTCGTAATCAGGAAATCGTCCTAACCGCCAGCATCGGAATCGCTTTCAGCAGCCCAGAAAGCAACAATGCTTCCGACATGATTCGCGATGCCGAAATTGCCATGTATCGTGCAAAACATGCCGGCAAGGGGGGTTGTGAGGTCTTCGACGACGGCATGCAGTCAGTTGCAGTAAAGCGCTTGCGCCTGGAGAGCGATCTTCGTAAGGCATTGGAACTCGATGAATTCCAGGTTTACTACCAGCCCATCATCTCCTTGCGGGATGGACACATCGTCTCATTCGAGGCGTTGAGTCGTTGGCGCCGTCCGGACCGGGTTGTGATGCCGGCAGACTTTATTGAAGTAGCTGACCAAATCGGCCTTATCCTGAACATCAACAGCAAGCTCTACGAAGAAGCCTGCCGCCAAACCGGCGTGTGGCAGGGAATGTTCCCGTCAAATCCGCCGCTCTCAATTTCCATGAACATCGCGCCGAAACAATTTGCGCAGCCGGACCTCGCTGAGCAGGTCGGTCGGATTCTTGCAAAGACCGGCATCGAACCGAGTTGTGTCGACCTGGAAATTACCGAAACAATCGCAATGGCAGACGCTGAACGCTCCGCTAAGATCTTGTCAGAATTGAAGGCACTCGGCGTTCGCCTGAGTATCGACGACTTCGGGACCGGGTTTTCCTCCTTGAGCCGCCTGCAAGGCTTCCCGGTCGATACGCTTAAGATCGACCGCGCCTTTATTTCCAAGATGGAGAACGATCCCGAGACAGCAGCCATTGTCAAAGCGATTATCACGCTGGCGCACAATCTCGGGCTCAGTGTCGTGGCTGAGGGAATTGACCGCCCTCAACAGGTCGAATTGCTGACACAGATGGGCTGCGAACTGGCACAAGGCTTTCTGTTCTCGAAACCAGTGGACGTCGCAACCGCCGAAAAAATCCTTGCCAGCGACCGCGACGTTGACCTGCCGAAAGCAAAAGCCGCCGCGAATAACGACTGACCGAAGCCTACGAGCTCGGGCGATGCTGCTTACCCCTATTGTCCGAAGACTCCAAAGGCACCCAACTGCTGCATGCCTTCATTGATCCATCCGTGACCCAGGCTGTTGGCGAACGGACCGTTTTCTCCGTTGAAGTCGTTATTCCACACGTCGTACGTATCCTGATTGCTGAGCAACGTGCGAACTACGACCCAATACATTTTTCCACCCGTAATCGGAACACCGGGGCGAACTCTGCCCGTTTCTATCGAACAACATGTGCCGAATTCCGACAAGCCAGAGAACTGCCAGGCATGAAGCACTTTTCCGGGGACACCACCTGCGTCTTCATTGAGGCTCATCACAAATGGATCGGATCCGCTGACATGCGTAACGCCCACGCGTATTTCGTTGACAATGTGATCCGCGCCGGGAGTGAATCCGCAGGCTACCCACTGCGGACGAGGCTGCCCGGCGTCTTTGCCGAGAATTCCCGACCCGGCAATTGCGTTGTACACATTGTCGCCTTGGCCAAGATTGCTGTAGATCTTTACTAGTCCGGCGGTGGGCTGAGTCGCCTTAATGATCTGTGACGACTGTGGTTTGACGTAGATGGCGTTCTTGCCGCCGTTGATAGTGATTACATTTTCCCTGGTGGACTGGGAGAAGGACGGTAGCGCAGCAAGCATTACACTCACAAAACAACATACAGAAGTCATCCATTTACCAGCCATTGTTCGTGCTCCTGGACCCAAAGGGATATACGCCAAAACGCGCGCGCATCGGGCATTTTGCCAGTGTGGATGAAATAGGTCAAATGAGAAGAAAGAGAAAACAGTTAAGCAGTGGCGAGGTCGCACTCGACATCGTGGCCCTGCCCCGACATCAGGGCGCCATCACGTACCTCGCCGATGAGCACTCGGGTCCAGAGATTGGGTTCGCGTTTTCCCGCGATGCGCACCTTAAGGTAGTTGTCAGTCAACGCTTCGGTGTGTTCACCATCGAAAACGTTCAGGGTGATGGCATCCACTTTTCGCCCGACGAAGGACCGCATGAAATCCAACTTCTTTGCGGTTGCAAGGTCGCGCAACGCGCGGTTCCGGTCTCGTGCTATCCGAACAGGAACCGCTCCCTTCATCGAAGCGGCCGGTGTCCCGGGGCGGGGGGAATAGGTGAACACATGTAAGTACGTGAAGGGCAGCGATTCAATCATCCGCCGGGTTTCATCGAATTCTTCGTCCGTCTCGCCCGGAAAGCCAACCATGACGTCCGCGCCGATGGCGCAATCAGGCATAGCGCGGCGAATCTTTCGAATCTTTTCTTCATAGTGCCACGGCCGATATTTGCGATGCATCGCGCGCAAGATGCGGTCACTCCCCGATTGCATGGGCACATGCGCATGCTTTGCAATCCTCGGTGACGTCGCCATCAGTTCGATCAGTTCATCACTCCAATCCATCGGCTCAACCGAACTTATGCGGAGCTTTTCGAGAGATGTTTGATCGAGAATTTTCCTCACCAGGAATTCGAATCGCGCAGCCTGAGGAAGATCTCTTCCCCATCTTCCCAAATTGATGCCGGATATGACGACTTCACGGTAACCACTGCCTACCAGCGCATTTACTTCACTCAGCACCCGCTCAACCGGCAGAGAGCGACTCTGTCCGCGGACATACGGAATCACGCAGAACGAGCACCGATTATCACATCCATCCTGAACTTTAAGATTCGGGCGGGTACGCTCGTTGGCGGCGTCGAACACTGGCGCAGCCAATAATTCTGTGTGAGCAAAGATATCGGAAACGTAGACTTCAGCGGCCAGGACTTCCGTTGTTGGTTGTTGGTCCTCTGTCGTTAGCCCTGTCAGCTGTGCCAAAGGAACAAACTTGCTCTCTCCGACTTCGACAGGTGCGGCAGTGTCAGAGAGATTGTGCTGCGTCAATTGATCGGAGGCTAACTGCGAACGACTAACCACCGACGACCAACGACTGCTGTCTGATGCCTGGATTTTCGCCAATTCATGCTTATGTGAGTTACCAATAACTTGGCTCACGCCTGCTAGCGCGGCGATCTCCTCTGGTGCGCGTTGCGCATAACATCCGGTGACCACAATCTTGCAATCAGGATTCTGGCGATGAATCCGCCGGATGGCCGCGCGTGCATCCTGATCAGCCGATGCTGTAACGGTGCACGTGTTGAGCACAACGACTTCAGCTTTCGCGGCAACTTCAGCGGGCTCGAGCCCGAGCTCCAGAAACTGGCGCTCAATGGCGGCCCCATCGGCTTGGGTGGCCCGACAACCGAAGTTCTCTACATAGAATGTGCCCACAGGACTATAGTAGCAGTAATAGACTTCTGGTCCGGGACCCTGGTACGCACCATCTTTCAGTTACCCTCAGAGGAGGTGCACCTTGAAGCGACGAATTCTCCTGGTTGATGACGATCTAGCTGTGCTTCTGACATTGAAGGCGGTGCTTGAATTGAACCAGTTCGAGGTGCACACGGCGTCTTCGGCTGCCGACGCTGAGGCCAAGTTGAATGCAAATGTCTACCAATTGGTGATCACTGATTCCCGTATGGAGACGGACGACGCCGGGCTACAGGTGATCCGAGTAGCGCGCCAGCAGAAATACAATCCCGCCACTGCGCTCTTGACGGCATACCCTCCCACCAATGGAAGCTGGGCTGACGATGGAGCCGAGTCTCTTCTGGTGAAGCCGATTGGAACACAGGATTTGGTCCGGCAGATCGAAGCTCTGCTCGTGCGCCATGAAGACACCAAGCACAACTCCGCCACGCCGGAAAATTCCAGAGAAACGCGCTCTACGATGAACCGGGAAGGCGGGAGGAAGGTAAGCTAGCCCGGACCGATTCGATTAGATGCCTAAGCTCCCCAACCTAGGCCGATGCCACTTGCCTCCGGCTCTGGAAACATTCACGGCAAAACACCGGACGTCCCTGAGTCGGTTTAAACGGCACAGTGGTTTCCTTTCCACAATGCGAACAAGTTGTACGGGTTTCCACCTTGGAAAAGTTCTGCCCACTCGGCGCAGCACCGAGCACCGCAACCCGCTTCGCCTTGCACGCCTTGCACCGCTTGGGTTCGTTCTTGAATTGCTTATCATGGAAGAACAACTGCTCCCCTGCGGTGAAGACGAAGTCGGCATTGCAGTCGACGCACTTCAGAATCCTGTCCTGGAATTCCATTGGAGATGCTCCCTTCAGCCCAATCTCTCAGGTTCGTTGCCAAACGACGACTAAATCTGGCGCACGAAGTCCTTTGAGTTTGTTGCTCCCCCTCGATTGTGACGCTGGAACAGCTTCCCTGGACTCGGCCCTTCCACCTCTTGCTCAAGGACGTGGAAAACTGACTGAAATGCTTAAGAAAACAATCGATACGCTTCCCTTTAATTTAGGAGGCAAGTGCTAAAAGAATGGGCCACCGCTGGGGAAAGGGGGTGACCCAAAAACCACTAATCTTGCTCTTTGCGAGCCTTTTTCCGGCTGCGCTTTCGCGCGAGCGCTTCTTTTACGCGCTTCTTTTCGCCTGGCTTCAGATAAAAGGAGTGTCGCTTGACCTCCTTGACAATGTCCTCCTGCTGAACCTTGCGCTTAAAGCGTCGCAGCGCATTCTCAAGAGACTCACCCTCTTGCAGCCTGACTTCCGCCAACGAAACAACACCCCCAAACTCGTCCCGTATGGACCCGGATAGTTATTGCAAGGTTCTGCGATCAAGTCAAGTGGTATTGGGCGAAAACGGGAAAAATCGCTGTGGTTGGACCACTTTCCCGAATTTCTCGCAGCCTTTCTGCATTCAGAATGTCAGTTTTAATGCCAGTTGGACCTGCCGCGGCGAATACGCATCGGTAGCCTTCAGGAAATTCGTGGGCCGCCGGTAGTGAGCAGGGAAGTAATTGATTCCAATCTGCTTATCCATCATTACGAAGCTGTCCACGTTATTCTGAAATCCGTCGTCTGTGATCTGCACACGCTGATTATCCCGATTGAATAAGTTAAAGGACTCCACGATAAAATCCAGCTTAACTCGATCATGAACATATATCCGGCGAGTAAGTCGCAAGTCGGTTGTGGCGTAATCAGGGCCGACAAAGGCGTTGCGTCCCCAGCCTGGAAGGCGGTCATTACTGGTGTTGTCGTCGCGGTTTGGATCCCCTGCGACCTTGGCATCGAGCGGCCGTCCACTTCCAATGGTCAAGACTCCCGATAGCTTCCAGTCGTTGAAGATCTTTCCCAGCACATCGTGATCGCGATGGAAGGGTTGTGGCGCTGCCACCCAGGAAAATGCCAAACGGTGACGTTGATCGGTCACGCTGGGACCACGTTCTGCCTTCGTCGAATATGAATTCTGCACAGTAGCGGGGCGACCCGCTACCAAGGCATCCTGGCCATCATCGCTGGCGTGGCCGTAGGTATAGGCGAGGCGGAAGTAAAGGCCGTCTGTCATCTGACGTCGAATCGACGTTGTTAGGCCGTGATAAACGCTTGAGGCCGCGCTCTCGAACACATTCACAGCGCCGATCTCCTGGATTGGTCGAGCTAACGGGTTTATGCACGGTGGATACGGACATGTCAGGGTTCGCGTCAGCTGCCATGTAGAGAATGACGCCACATCGTAGTAGGAGCCTAAAAAGTTTACGCCCGACTCATCATAGACCGGGTAGGACACTTCCACTGGCGGAGGCAGGTTCAAGTCCCGAGCACGAATCAGATTCACTCCGTGCACGTAAATGTAAGAAACACCGGCGGCCAAGCGATGTGTGACTTCCCGTTCAACACTCAAGCTGGCTTGTTCCACTTTTGGCGTCTTGAAACTAGTGGAGAAGGCCGAAACCTCCCTATTCAGGAAATTCGCCAGGTTCCCCGGCGCAGTACAAACGGTTGAGTGGATCGGGCAATTGGTTAGTTGATTCGGATACTGAGGAAAAATTCGATGATCGTAGAAGTCAGCATTATCCAGGATCAGGTTGACTCCCGCCAATCCGTTATCGGCAGCCACCATCGATGTGTAGATTTGAGGAATGCGAGTGTAGAACCAGCCAAAGCCACCACGTAACACCAGGGGCCGGTGATCTCCTACGGAATATGCGAAGCCCACGCGTGGCGCAAGATTATTTTCATCATGGGGAACAATGCCGGATCCCGGCCATAGCGGATTCTCTTGCATGCCTTTGGTGCTGAAGGTCTGGACGTCATAACGCAGACCAAGGCTTGCAGCCAGGCGATTTGTGATGCGAATGGTGTCCTGCGCAAAGACGGCGTATTCGTTTGTGTCGGGATGCGTTGTTGCCGAGCCGAAATTCTGAATGTAGTAACGTGGCACTTGGTGGGCATAGGCTCGCAGCGAAGTGAGCTCCATTCCTCCGATCATTGGTTCAAAACTGAACGGGTTTACCTTAATCTCGTCGAAAATGTATTCGCCACCGTAAAGGGATGGGAAGTAATTGTTGATCCACGTAAGCAGGGCGTCCCCGCCGAACTTCCACGAGTGGCGGCCAGTTTCAAGGCTCAGGGTCTCTGTAAGGTGCAGCCGATGCTCCCGGGTTCGGCGCGGGAGGATAGAAGAACGGCCGAATCCGTCGATGATATCGGTTACCTTGGTCCGCACGTCCGCCGAGTTACTGATCGACTCCTGCAGATCGCGAGAAAATTGCGCCCGCAAGTGGCTTACAAGCCGAGAGGAGATTCCGCTGGTCAACGAAAGCGAACCGCTTTCTGTCCATACGTCCTCCTCGCCGTTATCACTAATCGCGAACGTCGTAATCGGACTGGCAGGATCGAAAAATACGTTGTTGTCACCGTAATACCGTGATGTACTGACTCGAGCAGACAGGTAATTTTTTGGGGTGAGCGTTACATCTACCTTCAAGAAACCGGCGTTTCCCAAAAGCGCAGACCGATACGATCCCGCCATACTTGTGAGTTGCTGCGCAGCCGCAAAGACCAGGGCCTTGTCACTCTCTTCGTAATCTCCGTGATAAAGCGGTTCCTGTCCTTTCTGCGGCACGACGACGGTACTACCGTCCACGAAGCGGACGAGTGTTGGCACATGAAAGATGTGCTGATCAAATCCGCCAAAAAAGAAGACGCGATTCCTTTTGATAGGACCGCCAAAGGTGAAGCCAAACTGCTGTTGCCTGTCTTCGGGCTTGATATCGGTGAAGGCATGTTGAGCGTTCAGCGAGCTGTCGCGTATGTAATAAAAGGTTGAACCGTGGAAGGAATTCGAGCCCGACTTGGTCACGACATTGACCACCGCACCGCCGGCACGGCCAAGTTCTGCTCCGTACGTATTTGATGAGACGCGAAATTCCTGCACGACTTCATTGCTGAATTGATAAGGCGCGCGATAACGACCGCGTGCTTGGGCAAAGAATCCATTGTTATTGTCCGCTCCGTCCACTAGGTAGCTTGATTGGTATCCCCGGATGCCGCCAAATGCCAGGTCGCCGTTCGAAGCGGAGGTCAATCCACGCGGATCCTGTGTCACGCCCGGAGCAAGCAGAGCCAGATCGCTAAAGCGTCGTCCGTTCAAAGGCAGATCGCCGATGGTTCGCTCATCGATGTAACCGGAGACCCCGCTGGGTTGGGTCTCCACGAGCATGGGTGCTTCAGAGACTGTGACCGTCTCTTTCGTTCCCGCAATCTGCAAGGTGAAGTTCACCGGTACCGTGGCGCCGACCTCAACGTGGACGAGCGGAATCAGTTGCGGTGACATGCTGGGAAATTCAGCTCGCGCCGAGTAGTCGCCTGCAGGCAGCAGTTCGAAAACGTAATGCCCTTCGCTATCGCTGATAGCGGAAGCTCGCATTCCTGTAGAGACCCTAACGACGACAACCGTTGCTGCGCTGAGAGGGCTTCCAGTGGAATCTGAGACAATTCCGCGCATGGCGCCTGTGGACGCGTCCTGAGCCAGGGAACAGATCGAGAAAACACTCAATAAGACGAAATAAGGAAGAGAGCGCGACATGGCACCTCACCTGCCGAATAAGGTGAGTCCAGCGCTGACGGGCAGACTTATCTTCTATATCAGTTTCACAGGAGGGAGTCTGTGAAGGGCGACCGTTCTCATCAAGCTATGTACCAATATGGGAGGGGGAAACGATTACTTGGCCACCGTGACCCTACCTTTGATCTGTTCGTACTCGCTGCTCGTTAGAATGCGCCGCGACACCAGCTCTGATGTCGCCTTGTACGGCCGACCCGCAATAATAAGGTCCGCTTGTTCCGAGGTAAGACCAGGCAATGCAGCGAGTTGATCCTTGCTCGCGGAATTTAAGTCTACAGGACCATCGCTTTTCAGTCCTTCCCGCACTCCGTCGACGACAGCCTTGGTGTTTTCTTTCACCTTGGCGGTGGCATTAGCCGTTTCTTGCTTGATTTCCTCAGGAGTCTTCTCCTTTGGTCCAGAACACCCGAAAAGCAGAAGGCATAGGGCAGCGATGGCTAGGTTTTTCACGTCCCCTTCGATGCGGTAGGTGACACTTGCGTTGGCAGCACCTGCCGAAGAAGAAACGGGCCGACTTAGTGCTTCGCATTCGTAAACTGCACCAACCGATCCAGGACTTGTGCTGCGGAGCGAGATTCCAGCGACCGTGCAGCGAGAGGCAGGGCATCCGCAATTCGATCGGCTATCCCTGCGGCTGCCAGGGCGGCTGCCGCATTCAGCACCACGACATCGCGTCGTGGAGACTGCTCACCTTTAAGAATACTTCGAATAATTCCCGCATTCGCCGACGCATCTCCCCCGGATATTGCCTCCAGCCCGGCACGGTTCAAGCCAAATTCTTCGGGGGTTACCTCGTAGGTGCGAATCTTTCCCTCGCGGACTTCTGCCACTCGCGTCGGTCCGGTAATGGTAATTTCATCCAGACCATCGAGCCCATGCACGACCATGGCGCGATGAACGCCCAACATGCTCAAGGCTTCCGCCAATTTTTCCACGAGATCCAACGAGTAAACTCCAACTACCTGTGATGACGCCCGGGCGGGATTCGTCAGCGGTCCGAGCAGATTAAAAACCGTGCGTAGCTTGAGTTCCCGGCGGGCAGGCTGGACAAATCTCATCGCCGCATGAATGCCAGGCGCATAGAGGAAGGCAAAGCCTACCTCTTCAAGACAGGCAGTCAGCCGGTCGGAAGGCAGTTCAACGTTTACGCCAAGTGCCTCCATTACATCTGCAGAGCCACACTTTGACGTCACGCTGCGATTGCCGTGCTTGGCCACGCGAATCCCGGCTCCGGCCACAACAAAGGCAGTAGCAGTCGAGATGTTGAACGTCCCGCTGGTATCGCCTCCAGTGCCGCAAGTGTCGACAAGAGCATCATGCTCGGTGCCGCTGACATCCAACGCGGAATCCTGGCAACGCACAAGCGGAGTGGCTGCTGCTCGAATGGCCTCGGCGAATCCAACGATTTCGTCGACGGTTTCTCCTTTCATATGCAAAGCCGTGAGTAGCGCCCCGATCTGGGCATCTGTGCACTTGCCGCTGAGAACCTCGCTCATGACGGTGCGCGCATCTTCCCGCGATAGCGATTGACGATGGTTGGCGATGCAGTGCAGAGCGGCGAGAATCATGGATGGCGTAATAGATTAGCATCCCGACCGGACTCGTGTGTGCGAAGCGAGACCGGTCTGTAGTGGTTCAGTAAAGGTTGTCATCCCGAAGCCGCCCTCTTTTGGCGGGTTTGGGACCTGGGCGCGCCGTGCGATCGCCTCGCGTTTTTTGTGAGGCATTGAGTCGCACGCGTGGCGCGCCTTCTCGTTAGGGCTCACCACGACCTGTGACTCGCGCCGTTTGCCGTATCACGCAACGTTCTATAAAATCAAAAGTTTGCTGCCTCAATCCGAAGCCGCAAGCAAGGCCCCATCAAAACATTCTCAGCCTTATCAAGAGCAGCTGAAGACTGACGACTGACTTTATGAAAATTCATGAGTACCAGGCCAAAGCAATCCTGAAGAAGTATGGCGTCGCTGTGCCGCGTGGCCAAATGGCAACTACGCGCGAAGAGGCAGAATCTGCCGCCAAAACGTTGTTCGACCAGGGAGCCACCGGTGTTGTCGTCAAGGCTCAGATCCACGCCGGTGGACGCGGCAAGGGTGGGGGAGTCAAAATCGCCAAGTCTGTCGCCGAAGCCGCCGATCTCGCGGCCAAGATGCTCGGTATGAATCTGGTAACCCACCAGACGGGTCCGGAAGGGAAAACAGTTCAGCGCCTCCTGATCGAAGAGACTCTGCCCATCGAGAAGGAACTCTACCTTGGCATCGTCATCGACCGTGCCGAGGCGCGGCCCGTGTTCATGGCTTCCGCTGCGGGTGGTATGGAGATCGAGCAGGTCGCAGCCGAGAATCCGGACGCCATCCTCAAAGAGCACATCGATCCCGGCATGGGTCTCGAACCCTTTCAGGCACGCAAGCTGGCCTTCGCCTTGGGGCTTAAGGGATCCCAGATCAATCAGGCTGTGCAGTTCATGACCGGCCTGTACAAAGCTTTCGCCGAAACCGACTCCTCTTTAATGGAAATCAATCCGTTCATCACCACCAGTGATGGGCGCCTTTTCGCCCTTGACGCGAAGATGAACTTCGACGACAACTCCCTCTTCCGCCATGCGGACATCAAGGAACTGCGCGACGTCACCGAAGAAGACCCCCTCGAAGTCGAAGCCTCCAAGTACAACCTGAATTACATCAAGCTCGACGGAAACGTCGGATGCATGGTGAATGGCGCCGGCCTTGCGATGGCGACCATGGACATCATTAAGTACGCCGGCGGCATGCCCGCCAACTTCCTCGATGTCGGCGGCGGCGCGAACGCCGAGCAAGTCACCCACGCCTTTGAAATCCTGCTGAGCGATAAGAACGTCAAGGCCGTGCTGATCAACATCTTTGGCGGCATCCTGCGTGTCGATACCCTCGCCACCGGCGTGGTCGAAGCCGCGCAGAAGACGCACATCCAATTACCAATTGTTTTGCGGCTGGAGGGAACCAACGTCGAAGCCGGACGCGAAATCCTCAAGCAGTCCGGATTGAATTTCATCGTGGCGGAGACCATGAAAGATGCCGCCGAGAAAGTTGTCGCCGCCGCGAGATAGCAGTCAGGAGACGTAGCCTGATTGCGTCTCTAGATTTTAGGATTCGAAATTTATGGCAATTCTAGTTAACAAATCTACGAAGCTGATTGTTCAAGGTCTCACCGGCCGCGAAGGCACATTCCACGCCAAAGCCTGCGCCGAGTATGGGACCCGAGTTGTAGGTGGCGTGACGCCCGGCAAGGGCGGCACCACCCATGAAGGCTGGCCCATCTTTAATTCGGTGCAGGAGGCTGTCGACAAGACCGGCGCCAATGCCACCGTCATTTTTGTTCCGCCGCCGTTTGCTGCCGATGCCATCATGGAGGCCGCAGACGCCGAGATCGAACTGATTGTCTGCATCACCGAAGGCATCCCCACGCTCGACATGGTGCGTGCCTGGGAGTTCCTCCAAGATCGCCGCTCCCGCCTCATTGGGCCTAATTGCCCGGGCATTATCTCTCCGGGCAAGTGCAAGATCGGCATTATGCCCGGACGCATTCACCGCGAAGGTCCGGTCGGCATCGTGTCGCGTTCAGGCACGCTGACGTACGAGGCGGTCTATCAGCTCACCACGCGCAATGTGGGACAGTCGACCGCCATCGGTATCGGCGGCGATCCCATCATCGGCACGAATTTCGTCGATGCTCTCGATCTGTTCAACCGCGATCCTCAGACCGAGGCCGTCATCATGATCGGCGAGATCGGTGGCAACGCGGAGGAGACCGCGGCCGAGTTTGTAAAGTCCCACATGAAGAAGCCGGTGATTGGGTTCATCGCCGGGCAAACTGCGCCTCCGGGACGACGCATGGGACACGCCGGCGCCATCATCTCCGGTGGCAAAGGCACCGCTGCGGAGAAGATCAAAGCGATGGAAGCGGCAGGCATCCGCGTGGCCAAGTCGCCGGCGGATATCGGCGAGACCGTACTGGCTGCGATCGGTGTGGGCGCGAGAGCTTAGAGGATTCGCGAGCGAGAACTTGTCTAATAACTTGTTCTTGAAAGAGGGCACGGTTTCAAAGGCTGCGAAAATTCGAATTCTGTCCCTGCTCTCGACTGTTCCCCTTTTTGAAAGGGCGCGGCTTTAGCCGCGCCGTACAGGCTGAATAGATGAGGGGCTTTAGCCCCTGAGGGTTGAACGTACTTGTTGAGACAACTAGACGAGATCGATTTTGGCCAGTGACTGACGACTGATTTTAACGACCAAGGACTGACGACTAACAATGAAGACCCTGCAGCGCACTCTTACCATCATCAAGCCGGACGCAGTTAAGAAAAACGCCATTGGCGACATCATCGAGCAGTTCGAAAAAAAGAGCTTCCGCATTCTTGCTATCAAGATGCTCGAAATCTCCAAGCACCAGGCCGAGCAGTTCTACGCCGTTCACGCTGCCCGTCCGTTCTACAACTCGCTGACCGACTTCATGTCGAGCGGCCCCATCGTTGTCCTGGCGCTGGAGAAAGAGAACGCCATCGCCGACCTGCGCCAGTTGATGGGCGCTACCAATCCTGCCAACGCCGAAGAGGGCACCATCCGCAAGAAGTGGGCGACGAACATCGAGCACAATGCCATTCACGGCTCTGATGCCGAAGATACCGCGCGTTACGAACTAAGCTTCTTCTTCGCCGGATACGAACTCGCCAAGTAGTCAGTACTCGGTCTTCACCGGTTACGGGTGCCCCACGCAAGCCCGGTGTTGGCTTGAGTGGGAGAGAGAGTGTAGTCTCCTCACGGATTTCACGGCGCCAACTGAAACACCGTCCCCGCATCCGGTGCTCCGCCGCCGTCATTTGTAGTCCCGAAGAAGCCGCCTTTGCCATCCGATAGCAGCCCGGATAGCGGGCCAGCCCCATCTTGTCCTCCAGGGAAGTCGTACAGGATAGTTTCTTTCCAGGCTCCAGCGGCAGGCGTCAGGCGGAAGACGAGTCCAAGACTATTGGCGCCGCCGGCTTGGACCGTCCCGAACAGATTGTGCTTCGATCCAATCGTCAACTCGGCGCTGGGAGCGTAGCCTTGTCCCGCGCCATCAAAGCGGAACAGTATCTGCTTCTTATATCCGGTCGGCATTTTCCGCATGGCGAAAACCGTGCCGCAGCCAAACCCGCCGTTGTTGCAGCCGGTACCGCCGCCGCCAAATTCTGTCGTGCCGAAGATGTTTCCTCCGGCGTCGACGATCACTCCACCTTCGGGTTGTTCGCCGTCGCGCCCGCCATGAAAGACGTCGAGCACAACCTCCTGATAAGTTCCGTCTCCGTTCGGTATAAGTTCGTAGACACCGCCACAGCCCAGGTTACAGTTCTTGTCGCCGCCGCCCGTGGTCGACCCGAAGAGGTTGCCGTTGCGATCGAGCACGACGCCGCTGTGCGGGAACGAGACATCGCTGCCGCCCTGCGAGATCCCAATGAACGTATACAGGATCTTTTCCGTCCACGGGCCCTGTTGCGTCGGCTGGAGTTGGTACACGATGCCGCAGTCACAGAAGAAGTCGCCGCCGAATTCCGTCGTCCCGTATAAGTTGCCGGCGCTGTCGAGCACTACGCCTGCGTTGGGATACGTGCCGTCGTCGCTGGCAAAGCCCGTGGCGAAGTTATAGAGGATGGTGTAAGTGAAGGTATTGCTGGGCCCGGGAGACAGGCGGTAGACCACGCCGCAGCCGCCGCCCAGAATCGTGTCGCAGGGGCCCGTGCCGCCTTGCTCGGTCACTCCGTAGAGATTGCCCGCGCCATCGATCGCCAGGGTGCCGACCGGGTATCCGCCATCGGACTGATTCGCGGCGAAGGTGTGCAGGATGTTCTTGACGTAGGTGCCGTCCTGCTGGGGGACGAGCTGGAACGCGGTGCCGCAGCCGAACCCGAAACATTGCCCCAGGCCGCCCGAGGAGGTCGTGCCGTAGAGGTTGCCGGCCGAGTCCTTGACCAGCCCGGCGGTCGGACCGTTGCCGTCCGCCTGTCCCTGGAAGCGGTAGAGGACTTTTTCGCTGGCCGCGGCGGAGCCGGTCAGGAGAGCCAGCAGCATGAAAGACGATACGACGGTTGAGAACGATAA
>DATBFG010000007.1:0-189978 GCA_036558645.1 Terriglobales bacterium | reverse complement strand
GACGGCACTCGGTTTAGCCCGCGGCTACACCGCGATGGGAGACAAGAAGAACGCAATTTCCGCCTGGGAAGCTGTGCTACGTAACATCCCTGCGAACTTCGCGGGAAGGGCTCCGGGCTACGAGCAAGCACTGAAGAAGTTAAAGGAGAGCACCTAGTATCCGAAGGCGAAAACCGCTCGTCCTGCGCGTAGGCCAGGATCTGCCGCAGGATTGTTCTCTCGCGTCGGTTCCGAACACCTCTCGAAGGAGTCCTTTCTGCAAGAATCCTGGTCCCCAGCTTTGGTTCACATTTTTGATAAACGAATTCCTTAGTTGCACGTCCAAACCGGGACACTTCTTGGAGCTGCCTCATGCAGACTCAACCATTGCTTCGGCTTCTGTCCTGCGGGATTTTGTGCTTTAGCGTGGGAAGGGCGGTCGCCCAGACATCTCCGCAGGCTCAACCCAATTCTGTCGAGATCCCCGCCACACCTGCGGGAAGACTGCTTTCGGGCTGGCTCGCGGCTTTCAACAGCGGCGACGAAGAGACGATTCAGAACTTTCAGTTCGACCACCTTGATCCCGCTGGCGTCGCCGATCCCGCCCGCCGGTTGCGTATGGAGCTGAATCTACGCCAGCGGACGGGAGGTTTTGATCTCGAGAAAATCGAGGACTCCAAGGAAAAGAAAATTAGCGGGATTGTAAGAGAGAAAAACTCAGATCACCGGGCCCGAATCACCTTGGAAGTCTCGGACAACGACGCAACCCGGATTGGCGATTTCGGAATTGACCTCCTGCCAGGTCCTGGCAAAGGACCAAGCCCAGCGCGCGAGGAACCTCCACCAGCCAAAGAACCCGTCAATCAGATCACGCAAGAGGTCGACACCCGCCTCACCGAGATGGCTGCAAAAGACGAATTCTCGGGAGCACTGCTGCTGGCGAAGAATGGAAAAATCCTGTGGGAAAAAGCTTACGGTCTCGCAGATCGCGAAGCCAAAATCCCTAACACGGTGAAGACGCAATTTCGGCTCGGATCAATGAACAAGATGTTCACTTCGGTGGCCGTTGCGCAACTTGTGCAGCAGGGCAAGCTCAAGTTCTCCGATACTCTTGTGACTGCTTTGCCCGACTATCCCAATAAGGAAGTCGCTGCCAAGATCACAGTGGAAGACTTGCTTACCCACACGTCCGGACTCGGCGACTTCTTTACGCCTGAGTTCGATAAGAAGAAAGACTCTTTCCACGAACTCAAGGATTATCTTCCCTTGTTTGTGAATAAACCCCTGGCATTCGAGCCGGGTAAGGGATGGAGTTACAGCAACGCCGGCTTTCTCGTCCTGGGACTGATCATCGAGAAGATCTCGGGCGAGAATTATTACGACTACGTACAGCACCACATCTATGACGTTGCGGGAATGAAGAACTCCGGCAGCCCTCGCGCGACAGACAAGGTTCCGGGCCTCGCCGTCGGCTATACCCGAGAAGATGACAATGAACCTCTCCGGCCCAACGCCGATACTCTTCCCTGGCGTGGCAGTTCAGCTGGTGGTGGCAATTCCACCGTTGAGGATCTGCTCAAGTTCGATCAGGCGCTACGGCAGAACAAACTACTTTCTCCAGACTTGACCCACAGGGTCACCACAGGCAAGGTGCATCCACCGCAATTCCCGGAGGGTATGAAATATGCCTATGGATTTGGAGAGAAGATGGTGGACGGCAAGAGAGTAGTGGGACATAACGGTGGTGCTCCGGGCATGAACGGAGCACTCGATATGCATTGGGATACCGGTTACACGGTGGTCGTGTTATCGAATCGTGATCCGAGAATCGCTGACGATTGGGCGAAATTCATAAGCGCTCGACTACCGTAGACTATGGCGGGGCTGCCGGAGGTTGGAAGGGGCTTTGGGGCAAAAATTAAGAGTCCCGAAGTGATGTTGAACGCATTCGTCTCGGCCAGTAGCTCGCTTTAGACCCTTGCTGACCTGCGGTCGTCGCTTACCTTGCGGCTCGCGTCAGTTGCGGTCCTGCTTGGGCTCCGGGCTTACCGCCAACCGGAAAAACCTGTTCAACGCTTCGGGACTCTATCTTGCCTTCGACATTGTGCTCTTGTTCGCCTCGACCAGCGCTTAGCTACAGACCCTTGCTTGCCCTCTCCCAATTTCATCTCGCGATGCCTGAGAGTGACTTCGCTTGAGCCCCGGACGCTGCACCAACCGGGTAAACTTCAGAACGTGTCAAAGAACGAGTTTGTTTTACTCCTTCTATTTTTGGAGTCAATCAAATCTGCACACCTATATTTGCTTTGATTGCAAGCGTGTGCAGCAAGCCCACAGGATGGTGACCGGATTTTGTGCAGGTGCGCCATCGTTTTTCACGAAACCATGCCTTACCCAAGGACTTTTCGAGACAATTTCGATGTCAAACCTAAGAGCATTGCGAAACTGATGTGAGTTCAGCGATGTGGAAAAGTTGGTTGCGCTCTGCAAAGATGCGCGGAATCACATGAAAGGAAAAGCCGCCAGAAGAGGATCTCTGGCGGCTCAACCGCATTGGGAACAGGCTAATCTCTCTCTGGAGGAACCTTGGCGCCAGGAGGAATGGGAAGAATTCCTTCCTGATCGTAGAACTGTCGAGGTGGATGGTCCGACTTGGCGTTCGGCACAGGCAGGTCAGCCGCTGCGCTGTAGCGTTCCGCGCTTTCCAGTCCAGCGAAGCCGGTCGCGGGCGCGAACATGGCTTCGTTGAAGACCGAGCCCGTCGGTGCTACTGCAACTGCAAATACGCTGAAAGGCTTCCCATTCACGTAGGAGGTCGAGATATAGTCGCCCACCATTCGGCCTTGCGTGGTATTCGCCAGCCAATTCAGCTTCATCGGTCCGGCGACTTTTGTCGGCCTGCTCCATGTCTGGCCGCCATCCTGAGAGGAGACGAAGCCGACCCCCAATTGGCAGGTCGAGCCATTACAGCTGGTATTGGGATAGAAGTAGAACGTCAAGCCCAAGTGCGCTGTGTTGCCCGAGGTTGCCGGGTCGACAGCAATCCCGGGAATGAAGTGATCCACCGTGCTCGTTGTCGGATCGATGGGGATGCGTGTGACCTGAGACCACGTTCGCCCGTCTGTGGATGTGCTCATTACAATATCGTTGGACCTGCATCCGGTGCGAAAGCGGCAGTCCTGCCACACCACGTAAACCTTCCCTGCACCATCGACCTCAGCTGAGGGAAGGGCTGACGTCCTCAAGCCCCCCGCAACCCCGTGATCCGTTGAATTGGAGACGGTCACCGGGCGGGTCCAGCTTTGCCCGCCATCGGTTGATGTAAAAGCCTCCACACCCGCGATCGGAACGACTACTGTGCCATTCGGCTGTACCACGGGCTGACCGCCCAGACTGAATGCTCCAGAGGAGGTATTCGCCTTACTCCAAGTGACGCCGCCATCGGTCGAAGTGCTCATCTTGACCTGGTCGCCATTGCCCGCATCATCCCACTCCACATAGCAATGTCCGTAGAAGGGGCTGGTAGAGGTGTTGTCGCAGGCGATCCATTCCTTATCGGCGAATCCGTTCTGGTTGTTGACAGTTACAGGATTGCCCCAAGTTATGCCGCCATCTGTGGATCGGCTGACTAGTACAGCTTTGCCAATCGAATTGGTAATGGCGAGGGAACTGATCATCCATACGTTGTGGGAAGCGTCATATGCCACCGCGGGATCGCTCACTGCGGTATAGGTACCACCTTGAAAGTAGCGGGTAATTCCCGGAAGAAATCCATTGCTCCAAGTGGCACCGCCATTGGTCGAGGTCACCCAGCCGATGTCGGATGAGCCACCGTCTGGAACTCGTCCGGTTTGAAATGCCCCGACAATGGTGGACCCGAATGCGAAGGTATCGGGTTCTAGTTCAGTTTGATGTTGGCTGTTCTGGTTGGTAAACGGGTCGGAACTTACTTGAATCAGGGTCACGCCGACGGCAAAGATCAGCAGCAGAGTTGCTGAAACTCCCATAATACGAATCATTGAGTGTCCTTGTACGCAGAGTCTAACCGTGCGCCACAAGATCGCTAGGAGAGGTCAGAAGCGATTCCATGAAGCACTTGGCCTGGCCGAACGAGCATATGGCGGATGCCCAATCGAGTCAATGTGAAGGAGTTTTCACTCCCAAAAACCCGCCACAAGTTGCAGCCTAGGGGACTTTCGGCTCCTTAGCTTTGACTCGGCGCTGACTAGGGATCGGGAAGCGCCATTCGTCGTCATAGAACTTCCGCTCGAAATCACTCTTCGCGTGTGGAATTGGTTTGTCGATCCGGGAGCTGAAGCGTGGCGCATCAAATGGAGCGTTCAGAGGCGTCGCTGTGGTGAAGACCGCCTGATTGAGTACACCTCCGTTCGGTGCGCCGGCGACAACGAAGACTCCGAACGCGTTACCGTTCACGAACGAGGTGGAAAGGTAGTCGGCCACCATGCGACCAGAAAAGGTATCAGGCAGCCAATTGAGTTGCATCGGTCCGGCGAGCTGCTGACCGGCGGTCCAGGTACTACCGCCGTCGTCGGATGTAACAAAACCGACATTCAGCTGGCACGAATTTCCGCACCTGGAAACCGGATAGTAGTAGTACGTCAGAGCGAGATGGGCACTTGCACCAGAGGTGTTGGGATCGACTCCGAGGCCAGGGATGAAGTGATCGACCGTGCTTGAAACATCATCGATCGGGATGCGGGAGGGAGACGTCCAAGTCTTACCATCCGTGGATGTGCTAAATACCAGGTCGTTACTGCTGCAGCCAGTGCGAAAGCGGCAATCAGACCACACCACATAGATCTTTCCCGAAGCATCGATTTCGGCGCCAGGTAGTCCGGCGCTACGCAGACCGCCTTGTTCGCCGTGTTCGATTACGTTCGAGATTGATGTTGTGCGGCTCCAAGTGGCGCCGCCGTTGGTCGAGGTGAATGCGATTAAGCCGTTCCCTCCGGCGATCGGAACAACTACGGTTCCATTCGGCTGAACGAGAGGCAAACCACCACTCCCGGAGGCCCGGTCGGCCGTCATTTTCGACGGACCCCACGTAAGTCCGCCGTCAGAAGAAGTGCTCATGAAAATAGTCGGATTGTCCCAAACGGTATAGCAGTTGCCGTAGAAAGGGCTGGTGGCGGTGTTGTCGCAGGCAATCCAGTTTTTGTCATCGCCTCCGCTGCGGTCCACGGGGATCGGTCGTCCCCAAGTGATGCCATCTGTCGATCGGCTCACGCTGACATCGGCAGCATTGCCGAGGGGCAATGCAGAAATAAGCCACTGGCCATGCTTAGCGTCAAATGCGACAGATGCGTCGCTGGCAGCCGAGAAGGGGCCACCCTTGTAGTTGTGCGTGAGTCCCGGTAGATATCCGCGCGTCCAGGTGGCGCCACCATCGCTGGTTGTTGCGAAGCCGATGTCAGCGCCGCCACCGCTGGAAATTCTTGCGACTTGAAACGCACTCACAATCGTCGATCCCCAAGCGTAGGTATCAGGTTCAACGATGCTCTTGTGCTGGCTATCAGGATTGGTAAAGGTGTCCACGCTAATTTTGCGAAGCGTGATCTGCGCGCCAGCAAGAGGCGCAAAGAGCATAAGCAAGATCAAAAGCAGAGATATCCAGGAGCAGAAACAACCCACACGCATGAGTAATTCCCTTCGTCGGCGAGGATGAGAAACACCAACGCCGGGCCGGCTGAAAGCATGCCCTACTAAGGCAACGTGGTCAACGTGAAGAATTTTGCACACCAAGTGGCATCCTACGTTACTTGGAGAGGGTTCCGCCGGCCAATACACTTACTCCGGGAGGACGTTATGACTACGTTCAATTTTGGAGGTAGGGGTCCAGTGATCGAATCGCGTTCTGGAATTGGCCTTCGTCTGCTTGGTTTCGCAGTAGCGGGATTTGTAATTGCCATCCTACTGTTCAATTGCGTCACACGTGTGGGAACCGGCCACATTGGCGTGCTGACATTGTTTGGCCGGGTCACCGGCGAGATGCTGCCGGAAGGCATGCACTTCATTAACCCATTCAAGACCAATAACGAGATGTCGATTCAGACGCAATCCCTCAAAGAATCCGCAAGTGTGCCATCGAGTGAAGGATTGGTGATGAATCTTGACACTTCGCTCATCTACCACCTCGATCCTACGAAAGCAGCAGAAGTGTATCGAACGATCGGCGCCGCTTACGAAGAAAAGCTGATTGAACCGAACTTGCGGGCGGCGATCCGCGAAGCGACAGCTTCACATACCGCAAACGCACTGTACACCGGCGAGCGCGAGATGGTGGCAAAACAAATCTACGATCAACTAAAGCAATCGATGGCGGAGCGGGGCTTCGTGGTGGAGAGCATTTTGCTCCGGGATATCCAACTGCCTGCAACCCTGAAAGCGTCCATCGAAGCCAAACAACAAGCTGAACAAGAGGCGCTGGCCATGAACTTCCGTCTGCAGAAAGAGACGCAGGAAGCACAGCGCAAACGGATTGAAGCCGCCGGTATACGCGACTTTCAACAGATTGTGGCCCAAGGCATCAGCCCTGCGTTGCTCGAGTGGAAGGGAATCGAAGCGACGGAGAACCTTGCCAAGAGCGGCAATTCCAAGGTGGTGGTGATCGGCAACAATAAGAACGGATTGCCGCTAATCCTCGGACAGTAGGCACAGTTAGCAGTCGGCCGAGCGAGCACGCAGTGCGTGCATCACCTGCTAGGATTGTGGCCATGGTGCCGTTGCTGGATGTTCGAGGGCTGACCGTGGAATTTCCCGGAGGGCCTTCGCACGAATCCACGGGCGTTCTGTCGGCGGTCCGCGATCTCACCTTCAGCATAGCCGCGGGAGAGGCCCTAGGATTGGTCGGCGAATCGGGATCCGGAAAATCGGTCACGTCGCTAGCCGTGATGCGGTTGCTACCGTCCCAAGCGCGAGCGACAGGTCAGGCGCTGTTCAGCAACGGAAGTGGCACCCACGATCTGCTGACGCTCCCAGATGACAGTATGAGACAGCTCCGCGGTTCCAGCATCGCCATGATTTTCCAGGAGCCGACCACGGCGTTGAACCCGGTGATGAAAGTGGGAGATCAGATCGCCGAAGCGGTGCTCGCGCATTCAGATTTGAGCAAGCGACAAGCTTGGGATCGCGCCGTCGAAGCGATGACTGATGTGGCAATTGTTGACCCTCCACGCCGGGCGCACGATTTTCCTCACCAGTTGTCGGGGGGCATGCGCCAACGCGTCATGATTGCCATGGCGATCGTGAACCGGCCGCACTTACTCATCGCAGACGAGCCAACCACAGCCCTCGACGTCACGGTCCAGGCTCAAATTCTTGAATTGCTGGCAGATCTACGACAGAAGTTCGGCCTAGCCATGCTTTTCATTTCGCACGATCTTGCTGTAGTCTCACATGTCGCGGATCGAGTCGCGGTGATGTATGCAGGCAGCCTGGTCGAACTCGCGACGAAAGAAGAGTTGTTTCAATCTCCTGCACATCCTTATACGCAAGGACTGCTAAGAGCCGTTCCGACGCTGGCCACTGACCGAGGGAAACCTCTAAGGACGATCGAGGGTACGGTTCCTCCGCTGCATGCCGTCTCCGCAGGCTGTCCGTTTGAGACGCGATGCGAACATCGCGTGGATTCCTGCGCCAGCCAATTTCCACCGTTGGTCGAGGTCGCTCCGGGCCATTGGGCTCGTTGCCCGGTGATGAATGCCGCGATGTGACCGGGCGGCAGGTCCAGAACGGGTTTGCTTTTCCGGACAGAAGGGACGACCATATGGCTAGTTTGCTAGTTGGGGCTATAATCGCCAGCTTACCGGTGATGCGTGCGAGTCTTACTACTCAGCGACATCCATAGCAATCTGGAAGCCCTCGAGGCCTGCCTTGCGGCAGCTCCGTCCTACGATACCGTGGTTAATCTGGGCGATATCGTCGGCTACGGGGCAAGCCCCAACGAGGTCATCGAACGCTCACGCTCGTTGGGTAAGTTTTTCGTGAGAGGTAATCACGATAAGGCCGCCTCCGGCTTAATGGCTCTGGACGAATTCAACCCTATCGCGGGGATGGCAGCCATCTGGACCCGTGAACAACTCACCCGCGAAAATCTGCAATGGCTGCGGACTCTTCCACAGGGACCGCTGCAGATTGACGGCGTGCCGGAAGCCCAATTCGTACATGGCTCGCCCGTCGATGAAGATGAATATGTAGTCACGATGCTCGATGCCCGTAGGCCACTTTTAGCTTCGTCGGCATTGTATTCGTTCTTCGGGCATACCCATCTACAGGGAAGCTTCTCGAATAACCACTCTATGAACGATGCCTTTCGTCCGTTGTATCGAACCGTGGGGCAGAGTGAAATTGTTGAGTTCGCTCTTCAGCCGAACGTCCGTTACATGATCAATCCCGGATCAGTCGGGCAGCCGCGCGATGGCGACTGGCGCGCCGGATTCGCGGTCTTCGATAGCGACAAACGTATCGTTACGTTCTGTCGTGTTCCTTACAACTTGAAACGTTCTCAAGAATTGATTCTCGAAGCACAGCTTCCCCCGCGACTCGCGAGCAGGCTGGCTACGGGGCGGTAGGAATTGTCCCCGACATCCCACAGTTACTTCTTCTTCTCTGCGCTCGCCCTAGCGAATTCATGCACCCGTTCGCAGACGCTTCGGATCGGGTTGGGTAGTTGAAGCGCGTGACCTTCCTCGATGATAGGAATCACTTTGTCAAAATCGGGACCGGAGTGCGAACCGGTGATGATGATACGGATCGGATGAAAGAGCTCTTTTCCCTTGGCACCGGTCTCGGCTTTGACCTCGTTGACGATTTGCTTGAACTGCTCTGGTGTGAGTCGTGCACCGCTGGCTTCTTCGTGCTCTAGAAGTTTGAACGTAAACCGAGCAATCACCGCGTCCGTATGCGGCCAGCCTAGCACCTCGGCATTGTCGGAAGCAGAAAGAGCCTTCTGCGCGTCGTAGTTGAAAACGGGTGCAGCCTTTTCTGGAAGCTGGTCCAGGCGGTCAACATAGGGCACGAGCAATTGCGTCACTTTGCCGAGCCAATCGAGTACTGGCTGCGGGGGCATCCAATTCGACTTTTCCGCAGATTCGAGACCGTGTTGTTCGGCCAGATCGTTGAGATATGCATCCGTGAAATAAGGTACGGCCAACTTGATGATTCGCTCTGGCGCGGCTTGCTTGACGTAGTGCCGATTGAGCCAGTAAAGCTTTTCCATATCGAAGACGGCTGCGGATGGTGTTACCCGTTCCAGCCGAAATTCGCGGACCAGTTCCTGCAGACTGAAGATTTCCCGGGCTCCACCCGACGGCGCCCACCCCAGTAACGCTAGGTAGTTGGCCAGCGCCTCTGGCAGAACCCCCATATCTCGAAAGTTGGCAATCGAGGTTGCACCGTGCCGCTTGGAGAGCCTTTCCCTATCCGACCCGAGAATCGTCGAAAGGTGCGCAAATTCGGGAACAGGCCAACCCAAGGCCTCGTACAGCGCCACCTGCTTGGGAGTGTTGGAAAGATGGTCGTCTCCTCGAATCACGTGGGTGATTTTCATCAGGGCATCGTCGATAACGACAACGTAGTTGTAGACCGGCATCCCACTTGACCGCAGGATGATGGGATCGCTCACTACTTCATTCGAAAATTCGACGTCTCCATGCACAACGTCATGAAACTTGATGGGATGTTCGGGGATGCGTAGACGGATGGCACAAGGCTCGCCGTTGGCACGGCGCTGCCGAGCCTGCTCTGGATCAATATTGCGACACTTTCCCGAGTAGATTTGCGAGGCCTGCTCGGCTGCTGCTCGCTCTCGCTCCTGTTGCAGTTCCTGTTCGGTGCAAAAACAGAGGTAGGCCTTGCCCTCGTTGACCAACCGCTCAGCGTGCTCTCGATAAATCTCCAGTCGGTCTGACTGACGGTAAGGAATATAGGGCCCTCCAACGTCAGGACCTTCGTCCCAGTCCAGCCCGAGCCACTTCAAGTCGTCCATCAGTTGCTTTTCATAACGCACTTCGCTTCTTTCCAGATCGGTGTCTTCTATGCGCAGGATCATCGTCCCGCCCCTCTGCCTGGCGAACAGCCAATTGAACAGGGCAGTACGCGCATTTCCAACATGCAGCTGTCCAGTGGGCGAGGGTGCAAAACGAGCGCGAACGGGTGTTTTGGCAGTCACACAAGGATGTTAGCAGAGGAAAGATTCGCGGGGCGGAATCGCGGCTGCTGGAAAAATATCCTATTCCGGAGATACCCTTGATGGCATCGTACTCTTTGGCGCCGCGTAAGTTCTCGTTATGCGGTCGTGCCAGCACAATGCATCCTCATCGAGGAACGCCCACAAATATCCCAGACCGAGCGACAGACCTGAGAGCAGAATGGCGAGCACACGCCATCGTCTTAAGTGTCGAGGAACTTCTCGTCCGTCAAAACGACTGAGTTGCAGCCCTGCGATTCGTAGTCCTGGGGTCGTTCCAGTAAGCACCAACATGGAGTATTGGTAAGCGGCCCAAAACAACAGGAGCAATCCCAAAGAAACCGACGCCGCTTGATGCCATGTCAGCTCTGCTGCAGTGATTTTGAGAAAAATTGCCCCAAACGCGCCTAGGGAGAAGCCAACGATCAGAACATCGACACCGCTGGCGAGCCAGCGCCTCCAGGTCGGAGCCGCCTGCAGCGGCAAGTCGATTCCCGGACGCCTGGGCTCAACGTCGGGCTCTTGCGCTTCAATATGAATTCCCCCTAGGGCAGGAGGTGGCGGTGCAACTTCCGGAGCTTCCAGGATTCGAGGTCGCTCAAGAACAGGCTCGGCCAACTCATCAACTTGCCTCGGGATCTCATGAGCGGGGCGAGGAAACTCGAGAAGCTTGCCGGTTTCAGCCGGAATCGAAGGACTAGGCGTCTCAGTTTTTGGCGGAAATCCATCGGGAGGAACGGCTGGCGCCAGAGAACCCTCGGATCGGGCGTGTGAATTCCAGGCTGGTTCCTCAAACTTCAACCGCAACGACGGGTAGCGAGGAGCCTTTGGTCGACGGCGAGAGCGGTACTGGTTGAGGCGGGCGGCGACTTCGCGACGCCACGAGTCATCCTCGGCAACTTCCAGAAGATCGGCTTGAGTTGGTGATGGAGCGTCCCGAGGTTCTTCCGATGTGTCACACGATGCAGCCACCTCGGGGGCGATATCAGATCCTTGCGAATATCCGGCTTCTTCCACTACAAAATGACTGGCAGGGGCTTCCAGGCTCGCGGCGAACTGCTGCTCGGAGTCATCGAAAGAATCCGGATCTTTACATACAGAACTTTCGCCAGCGCTGTTTAGGTCAGCATCGTTCGACTGATCAAAATCGGGTTCAAATCTGGATTTCATATTGAGAAAAATCTGACCGTTGCAAGTAGCTCGGCGTTGCGAGTTCCGCTAGGATTCTGGTCGATCTATTGGAATAGCAGCCGTCCGGGTTCTCACTTTCAGTGAGATTGCGGACATTTTGCCTCTTGAGGCAGTGGCATGCTAACGTCAGCCTACCCGCAATGTCATCATCAACCAGGGCGTTCGTGCGCTTCCCATGACCTCTCGCACACGATTGCTTATCACGACGGCCTGGGCTTGTCACGCGCTTCTTGCAGCTCCCTTATTTACCAGGCAGTTGCTGTTTGCCCAAGCCGAGCCGACTCCAGGGATACCTTCCGTTCCAAAGACCTTGAAAGAAGAAGATGTCACCATCCGCGCACTCGAGAAGGAAGTGCGGGGTTCGGAGTACACGCTACGAGGCCGTGTCGAAATCCATTACAGCACTTACATCCTGTACGCCGACCAGATCACGTACAACTCCGATTCAGGACTTGCGACAGCTGAAGGACACGTCGTTCTCGACGGCGGGCCTAACGATGAGCATATCGAGGCGAGCCGGGGTGTCTACAACATCCGTTCGCAGACCGGGCGCTTTGAAAATGTCTCCGGCACCACTGGCATTCGCTTCCGTGGAGTCAAACTAACGCTGACCACTACAAATCCGTTTTCTTTCACCGGGAGGATTGTCGAGAAGACGAGTCCGGACCGTTATCTCGTCTATGACGGAACCATCACCAGTTGCGAATTGCCGCATCCCAAGTGGGAATTTAGCGCACACCAAGTCACGGTGGAAGTCGGCGCCAATGCCACAATCCATCGCAGCACCTTTAAGGTGAAGGGTATTCCCGTCATCTATCTTCCGTATGCGACGCACTCCGTGCAGCCATCGCCGCGCCAGAGTGGATTCCTTCTTCCTAATATCGGGCACTCTTCCCGCAAGGGAAATATCGTCGGCGACTCATTCTTCTGGGCCATCAACCGCAGCATGGATGCCAACATCGGCGCCGAGTACTACTCTGAACGCGGATGGGCACAGCAGGGTGAGTTCCGAGCTCGGCCGAGCGAGACCTCGTTCGTCGACCTTGACTATTTCGGCGTGCTCGATCGCGGCATTGGAAATCCCAAGGTCGATCAGGGCGGTGAAAACGCGCGGCTGGTAGCCGAATCTTTATTCCCCCACAATATACGTGCGGTTGCAAACATCGACTACCTCAGTTCCTTCGTCTTCCGTCTGGCCTTTAATGAGGTCTTCACCCAAGCTGTTTATTCGGAGGTGAAGTCACTCGCATTCCTTTCCAATACGACGCAGGGCTTCTCGTATAACGCATCCGTACAGCGGTATCAGAACTTTGAGAGCACGAACACCGGGGATGTCATTACTATCCTGCATGCTCCGAGCATCGATCTCTCGAGTGTCGACCGTCGTCTCGGCAGTTCGCCGCTGTACTGGTCTTATGACGCCGCTGCCGAGGGGCTCTCCCGAAGCCAGCCGTCGTTCCGTACTGCCACCCTCGTAGGGCGTTTTGACGTCAATCCCCGGCTGTCACTGCCCTTGATCCTGCACGGATGGTCCTTCCGCCCCGAGTTGGGGCTTCGCGACACTTTTTACACGCAACAGTTTCAGCCAGCTCCTGGCGGAGGTGACGCGCTTAGCGAGCCATTGAACCGACACGCGCTCGAGACCACGGTTGAGATTCGCCCTCCGGCGCTAGACCGAATTTTCGACAAAGAGGTGTTTGGACGCAAATGGAAACACGTCATCGAACCCCGCATGATCTACCGATACACAAAGGGCGTCGATAACTTTGCGAATATTTTGCGGTTTGATGAGCGGGATGTTCTGAGCAACACAAACGAAATCGAATACGGGATTATCAACCGGCTGTATGGCAAGAGACTCTCATCTGAACCAGAGAACTGCGGCCCGGAAGGCATGTCGGCGCTCTCGATTGGAGGAGCCCCGGTTAAGAGTCGCATTCCCTGGGAGCGCGTGGACACCAAAACCTCGGTTTGTAATCCGGGGCCTCAGGTGCGGGAGGTCGTGACCTGGGAGCTCGCGCAGAAATATTTTTTTGACCCTACGTTCGGAGGCGCCTTGGTTCCGGGTCAGCGTAACGTTTTTACGACTACCGCGGACTTGACTGGAACCGCTTTCCTGATCGACCCGAGACGATTTTCCCCCTTGATATCCCGGCTGCGAGTGGAAGCAACCGCCCGTACTGACGCAGAATGGGACCTGGACTATGACATTCCTACCAGCCGTATCACGTCGAGCACTGCTCTCCTCAACCACCACTTTGGTGAGTTTACAGTCGGCGGAGGCGACGCCTATTTGCTGGCTGTAGGAGAAAACTTGCCCAATGCTCCAACGCCGACTCCTGTCAGTTTCAACCAGTTTCGGTTGCTCCTCGGCTATGGGCACCCGAACAAGTTGGGCTTTAGTGCAGCGGCAAACGTTGGCATCGACGCGACACAAGGATTTCTGCAATACGCCACTGTGCAAACTTCCTACAACTGGGACTGTTGCGGAATAAGCGTTGAGTACCGCCGCTTTGCGCTCGGCTCCGTGCGTAATGAAAACCAGTTTCGATTCAGCTTCTCACTGGCAAATGTCGGCACCTTTGGAAATTTGACTCGCCAGGAGAAACTGTTTTGAGAGCCATGATCCGCGAATTTCTAACCATCCTTTTGCGCAGACGTCTCACCTAATAGCATTCATATAGACTGTTCCCATGTTCTCCACGACGGAACTGGCTCGAAAACGCACTGTGCTCGAGGACCGCTTGCGGGAACTCGGGCGTCTCCTGGTGGCCTACTCCGGCGGAGTCGATTCTGCGTTCCTTGCGTGGGCTGCGCACGAAGTTCTGGGTAAAAACATGCTAGCTGTAATTGCCGATTCCCCGAGCCTGGCACGAACTCACCTCTCAGATGCGCTGTCCTTCACCGCTGAACAAGGCATTCCTTTCCAGATCTTGCCGACGGAGGAACTCAACCGTCCCGAGTACATCCGCAACGATTCCATGCGTTGTTTCCACTGCAAAGATGAGCTCTTTGCTGAGATGGAGGACTTTCGTGCCCAGCATGGCTTCGATGCGATTGCCTATGGCGTTAATCTGGACGATCAGGGTGACTTCCGTCCCGGACAACTGGCCGCCGTCAGGCACCGAGTGGCCGCTCCATTATTGGACGCAAGGCTCACGAAACAGGACATTCGGGAATTGGCACGAGCAGCTGCTCTTCGGGTGTGGGACAAGCCGGCATCTGCGTGTCTTTCTTCGCGCATTGAATATGGGCGCCCAGTCACGCGCGAAGCTCTCGGCATGGTTGAACAGGGGGAAGATGCCCTCCGTGAACTGGGATTTCGCGTTTTTCGGGTTCGACATCACGGCGACATTGCCCGTCTGGAAATCGCTAATGATGAACTGCCACGAGCCATGACTCCGGAAATGGCCGCCGTCCTGACTGGCATTTTCAAGAAGCTCGGCTTCAAGTTTGTGACACTCGACCTGGAGGGATTTCGCTCGGGATCGATGAACGCCCTGCTCTCTGCGGACGAAATCAAGCGCGCCTCGTAGCCTTTCAGGGGCGCGAATCTTCCTCCCACGCCACAGGCCACTCAGGCGTAAGTCCCCCTCCCTATGTGAGATAATCTCTCTTTACCTAATGAATAGGCGGTTTCTAGTGATGCTTTTGCGACGTTCCCTGCTCTTACTCGTCCTGGTCTGTCTCGGTTGTTCCGCTCAGTCGGTGGAGCTCAACCTCTCCACCCGCATCGAGCGACAGGTTCGAGCTACCTACAGCCTTCCGTCTGAAGTTAAGATCACTGTCGGCGAGAAAAAGCCCAGCGAGTTCCCAAACTATGACGCAGTCACGGTCACCATCGACGGAAACGGCAAGAAGCAGGACTACGATTTTCTGATTTCTAAGGACACTAAGACCCTGGTACGCCTGGTGAAGATGAATCTGAGCAAAGATCCCTACGCTGAGGTCATGAAGAAAATTGACACCACCGGGCGCCCGGTTCGCGGTAACAAAGATGCCAAAGTTGTGGCGGTCAATTTTGACGACTTCCAGTGCCCATTCTGCTCGAAGATGCATCAGACCCTGTTTCCCACACTCCTGAAGGAATACGGAGATCGCGTTGCGTTCATCTACAAGGATTTTCCCTTAACGGAGATTCATCCTTGGGCCACGCACGCAGCGGTGAACGCGAATTGTCTAGCCGCGCAGAACACCGACGCATATTGGGAATTCGCCGATTACATGCACGCGAATCAGCGGAACATTAACGGGGAGAGGGGAACCGACGCGCAGTTTTCCCTGATCGATAAGGCCACGGAGATGCAGGGCCAGAAGCACAGCCTGGACATCACCAAGTTACAAGCCTGTATGAAAGCTCAGAACCAGGACGCCATCAAGTCTTCACAACAGGAAGGGGAGACGCTGGGAATCACCGCAACCCCGACTATGTTCGTGAATGGACAGGAAATTGATGGGGCGCTGCCGATCGAGCAGATTCGCGCCGTGTTCGATAGTGCGCTCAAGGAGGCCGGCGTAACACCACCGGCGCATCCATCAGGCGGGTCATCGAGCCAGTAGATTTCCAGCAACCTGTGTAGTTGTTGTGCCCGACCCTAAATAGCGTTCTGGGCGAAGTCGGGCATCTGTCCGGGAGGACTGACTTGAAAATACATGCATCTTTCAGCCGTATCCTGCCAGCTGCTGGCTTTTTGGCACTCTCAATCGCGCTCATAGGCTGCGGTTCCAAGAAGAGTAGTAGCGATGTAGCGGCTGTCGTTGACGGCCAGAAAATTTATCGTACTGACGTCGAGAAGTACTACCAGAATCAGACTTCGGGATCTGAGCAGCAGCCGGTTGGAGAACAGGCGACCAGCCTCCGTTTGAGCATTCTTCGCGAATTGATCGATAACGAAATCCTAATGCGGCGCGCCGAGAAGCTTGGCCTTCTGGCTACTGATGAAGAAGTCGACCGCAAGCTGAATGAGATCAAGTCTCCCTATAGCAGTGAGCAGTTCGACGCCCGCCTTAAAGAAAAGAAGCTCACTCTCGACGACTTCAAGCGTGACCTTCGCCGCTCCCTGACTGTGGACAAAGTATTGAACAAGGAAGTTACGTCGAAGATTAATGTGTCGGACCAGGACGTCACGGATTACTACAACGCCCACAAAGCCGAGTTCAACCTGATTGAACCCCAGTATCACCTGGCACAGATATGGGTAACAACTGCGCCCAATCCGCAGGTTCACAACCTAAAGAATGACAAGGCGCAGAACGAGGCAGAAGCCCGCAAGAAGATTCAAATGATTACCAACCGCCTGGATAGCGGAGAGGATTTCGGGTCGATGGCAATGAATTACTCGGAGGATCCGGAGACCGCGTCGAATGGTGGCGATCTTGGCTTTGTCCCCGAATCGTCCATGCGCAACACCGATCCTGCTATACGCGACTCTCTTACTCGCATGAAGCCTGGCCAGTACAGCCCGGTGATTCCGGTTGGCAACCCAATGACGAAACAGTTGATTGGATTCCGTATCGTCAAGCTCTTGGCTCGGGAACCGGCCGGGCAGCGTGAATTGGCCGATCCACGCGTTCAGCAGGCAATTCGTGGTCAGCTTCGAGATCGTCGTGAGCAGCTTCTGAAAGCCGCGTACTACGAGGTTTTACGGGATCAGGCCAAGGTCGAGAACAATCTCGCACAAGAGGTGTTGGATAACATCGGGGCAAAGTAACTCTGGCGACTACTCAACGATGGCCAGTACATCCCCGGCATTCACATTGGCGCCTTCGGCGGCAATGATCTTCTGCACTACACCACTCTTCGGCGACTTGATCTCATTCTGCATTTTCATGGCTTCTACAACCAACACGCCCCGGCCGGCCTCGACTTGGTCACGCTCCTTCAGAAGAATACGCACCACACGACCCGGCATGGGAGCAAGCAGCTTCCGCGGACCTTTCTCGTCTTCGGCTCCAGACCTGCGGCTGCGCAGCGATCGTGGATCGCGCAACTCCGCCAAGTAACGCTCACTTCCCACCCATAAGTGCGTGTCGAGTGCAGACCGTTCACGCTTGATTTCGTACGCTTTTCCGTCAACCAGAATCGAGAGCACATCGGGCCGAGCCATGATCGCATCGATGCGAATCTCTCGGCCGTCCAAACGACACGTCCAGCGTTCTTCGCTGCGGTCGAGCTGCAATCGGTAGTTCTTGCCTTCTATTTGAACTTCATAAATCATGCGGCCTGCTTATTTATTGCAAGGCTTCCCTTCGAGCCACACTTTTCCATGTTGAACGGGCGCTTCCATCGTCGCGAATCGCCTGCTGACCGCTTCCATTCTGTGATGGCACCGCCGATCCAGGGTCCAGAACAGCAAACACTCCAGCCGCGATGGCCGCGATCTCCGCGTTCTTCGGAACAGGATCCGTCCTCCGGTTGTTGAGCAATCGATCGAGATATCCAGTATCCAGTTTCGCGGCGTGAAAATCAGGATCATTCAGGATCAGCCGGAAAAGTGAAATGTTGGTCTTGATCCCGCCGACAAAATACTCGTTCAGGGCGCGCTGCAGCCGTGAAATCGCCTGTTCACGATCTGTTCCGTAGCCGATTAACTTGGCTAAAAGGGGATCGTAATCAATCGGCACATTCCATCCTTCATACATGCCGCTGTCACGGCGTATCCCGGGACCCGATGGCGCTAGCAAAAGTGTTATTTTCCCCGGACTAGGAAAATAATTGTTGTCAGGATCTTCCGCGTAAATCCGGCATTCGACCGCATGACCACGAATCTTGATCTCATCTTGTGTGAACGGCAGGCGCTCCCCAGCGGCGATACGAATCTGTAAATGCACCAGATCCAAACCCGTGATCAGTTCAGTCACAGGATGCTCGACCTGCAGCCGAGTGTTCATTTCCAGGAAGTAAAAATTCTTGTTCTGATCGACTAGAAACTCGACTGTACCGGCGTTGGTGTACTTTGCAGCTTTCGCCACCCGCACTGCAACCTCGCCCATGGCCCCGCGCATTTCTGGGCTAACGATAGCCGAGGGCGCCTCTTCCAGAACCTTCTGGTGACGGCGTTGAATCGAACACTCACGCTCTCCCAGATAGACGGTATTGCCATGCTCATCCGCGAGAACCTGCATTTCGATATGACGAGGGTTGAGAATAGCTTTCTCGATATACACCTCGCCGTCGCCGAAAGAACGCTGAGCCTCGCTCTGTGCTGCCTCTAGGGCGGATTTCAACTCTCCCGGCGAATGCACCAGCCGCATGCCCTTGCCGCCCCCTCCAGCCGCAGCCTTCAGCATCACGGGATACCCGACCCTTGCGGCAACTTCTTCCCCCTCTGCCGCCGACTGCAGCCCTCGCGAAGTACCTGGCACGAAAGGAATGCCGGCAACTTCCATCTGTTGCCTGGCCCGCGTCTTCGAACCCATCATCTCCATGGATGCTGCCGTCGGGCCAATAAATTTGACCCTCGCAGCATCGCACGCAGCAGAAAATGTCGCATTCTCCGACAGAAATCCATAGCCAGGATGGATTGCTTCCGCTCCGCTCAGTTTGGCAACATCCAATATTTTGGTGATGTTCAGGTAGGACTCCGAGGCGGCCGGCGAGCCGATATGGTAGGCCTCGTCTGCCTTGCGTACATGCAGAGACGCACGGTCGACGTCGGAGAATACGGCCACAGACGTGATTCCCATTTCACGGCAGGCACGGATAATGCGTACGGCGATTTCGCCGCGATTGGCAATCAGAATCTTCTTGAACATGCCTTGGTTATCCGATGTTTAGTGTACTGAAAGTCGGCAACACCTGCTGCGTGACAGGCTTCTCCTGACGCTGCGAGTTGTACCAAATGGGGCCAAGTTCTGCTTGGTGTAAGCTTGCGGCCAGCACTATGGAACTCCCTGCAACGGATCATGTGCCGGCTCAGCGGCCCTCTGCGAGCGCGTGGCTCTTCCCAATCTTTCTTCTCGTTGCGGGTTTCCTAGTGCGTCTAGGTTGGGCGTGTTGGGGTTTTCTCAATCCCGACGAGGCGGCGCATTACCTGCTCTCCGTACAGCCATCTCTGAAGCTTGCATACCAAGCGAGTCTAACAACGGCTCATCCACCTCTATTGATTCTGTTGCTGCATGTTTGGCAGATTGTTGGACATTCGGAGATTATTCTCCGGCTACCATCAGTTCTGGCTGGAACTGCCTTCTGCTGGGCAATGTTTACCTGGATGTCGTGCGTAACAGATCGGCGCACTACATTGATTGCTTTCACCCTGCTTCTATTTTCGCCGCAATTGATTTCTCTCTCTGCCGAGATTCGGCAATATTCGGTGCTACTGATGTTCGCCGCTTACAGCTTGCTATTCCTGGAGCGCGCAATTGGTAGGGCTTCGGCGTTCTCGCTTGTGGGATCGTTTCTCTCGCTGTATCTGGCGATTTTGTCTCACTATTCTTCATTCATCTTTGCTTTGGTGATGGGTGTATACGGCTGCTTGCGGCTTCTTTCAGCGTCGGCGAGGCGATCCCTATGGGGATGGTGGGTAGCGGGTGAACTTGGCGGTGTTTTGCTGGCGGTATTCCTTTTTGCTTCTCATGTCTCCAAACTGGAGGACCGCAACCTGCCTCAAGAGATCGCCGACACTTGGTTGCGAAGCTCAATCTACCATCGCGGAGAACAAAATCCTCTTGCCTTCATTGTTACAGCTACGACGCGCGTGTTTCGCTTCGACTTCGGAAACAACGTTATCGGAGTTGTGGGGCTGATCATGTTCTTGCTCGGAATTTTCATTCTGATCCGAGATCGCAATTCGGCTCCTGGTGCTTACAAGCCGTCGGCACGTCAGCTGGCCGCACTCCTGCTGCTGCCCTTCGTGATCAATTGTGCGCTCGCGATCATCGGCCGCTATCCTTACGGCGGTACGCGTCACAATGCATTGCTGATCCCATTCGCCGTATGCGCTGCGAGCGTCGCCCTATCGCGCTGGAGAACACGATCAGAGTGGGCCAAGGGCCTCCTCGTGGCGATCGTGCTGCTCATCAGCAACATATTCCCCTCTACAGCGGGAGCCCATATTCGTCCAAGCAACCAAGCTCGCAAGCAAATGCTCCAGGCCGTACATGAAATTGAGAATAGAGTACCGGGCGGATCGGTCGTCTTTGCCGATTATCAGTCTGGACTGCTGCTTAGCTACTACGTCTGCCACGACAAGGTGGTCCAATTCATTCCACCATTCGACCCCTACCTCAAATCTCCTTGTGGCGGTGTTACGGTAATCAGCACATTCCCGCGGATATGGATTTTCCAGCCAGAGGACTTCCCGAGCGCTCTAGAAGGTGCTCAGAAAGCATATCGACTTAGTTCCGACACGAAGCTGTGGGTTTTTCAGGCGGGATGGCTGGTTGACGACGAGCCGGCGACTCGCCAGGTATTCAAGGAGCATGGCTGCTCCGCCCCACGCTCGTTCGGGGCCAATATCTTCCTGTGCCAATTGAGAGCCGTCGGGTCTTGATGCACTCACTAACATCCTGCCAACCGCAAAAACGAAAGCCTCTCCTTTCGGAGAGGCTCCATGAATACGTTACTTAGCTATTGCGTCTGTTGATCGAGAGTGATCCCCGTGGCACCGGGTTGTTTTTCGGCGTTGGCCTTCTTGGTGGCCATAGTTTTATCGACCCACTCATCCGCCGTCTTAAGATCTGCCGCGTGCGCAGCCTCATCATCGCATTGCACGTCGGCTCTTTCACGGTAGAGAAGGTTCATGTAGGCCATGGCATCGTCGTAGTCGGGACGCAATTGCAGAGCCTTATTCAGGTTGTCAATGCCATCCTGAACCGTATTCCAGTTCTTGTCCTTGAGCATCTGGCAAACTTTCTTGTCCTTCAGCCACTGCTCCGGCTTCAGGCCAAGCTTAGCGCGCTCTTCCATACGAGGCTGATAGCTTTCGGTCCAGTCGATTACGCCGATTGAGTAATATGCATCCGGATCATTCGGATCAAGCTCAATCACTTTGCGGTGGTATTCCTTCGCTTGATCAAGCTTCTTCATATTGAAGTAAAGCGAAGCAATCCCTTTCACGCTGTTGATGTTCTTTGGATCCCGCTGCAACACTTCCTTATACGTATCGATCGCCTGCTGCCCCACGCGGTTATTGTCTTCGGTATCCGCGCCGGGAATATATTGCTGGGCATAAGCGGTAGCGAGGTACAGGCGGGCATTCATGAGCGTTGGATCGAGCTTGATAGATTCTTGGAAGTGGTTGATAGCGTCTTCGTACTTGTTGCTCTTGTACGCCTGGACGCCTTTGTTCAGGTGGTCTCTAGCTTGCAGCTTGCTGCAACCGGAAGCTGAAAAGAGCGTCAAGCCGAGGGCGATGATGGCTAACACTCGCAGACTGGTTTTCATGAGCTTATCGATTCTCCCCTTGCTACAAATCCTTTCGCCTTAGTCCCAACGCCAGCGACGAGACTCGTAGAAGCACGGTAGATGGCGAGGACAACGACATCGAGAGGTCCTGCCCTATATTTTAGCTGCCGGCTTCAATCTTGGCGGTGATAAGACCAACCTTGTCGACGCCTGAAGCGTGAGCGATGTCGATCACGTTTGCGACATCCTGGAAGGGCACATTATTGTCACCCTTTACGAACATGACCTTCTCGGCGCGTGTCTTGAAGATGTCAGTCAGCCGACCCTGAAGGTTCTCCCAGGTTGTGTCTTCCTGGTTGATCTTCACCGCGGGCGGTTGGCCGGCTCCCCGGTCGATCAACTGCACAACAATCGTGCGGTCGGGCGGAGGCGGAAGCTTATTTGCATCCGGCGGCGGTGGCTGAGGCACCAGTGCATCCAGCCCTTTCGGGGTCAACGGCGTAATCACCATGAAGATGATGAGCAGCACCAGCAGAACGTCGATGAGAGGCGTGACGTTCATGTTTGCGTTCTGGCCCCCTTTGGGGCCGACTGCCATACCCATAAGAATCTCCTCGTTGGCGTTATTGTCCGCCAGCCGGCGTCGAAGCTTTGCCAGGCGCTCCGGGCGTTTTTCTCTGTTCCGTCAGCAGGCCTAAATCATCCACCCCTGCGGCGCGAACATTGTCAACGACCTCAACTACTGAACCGTATTTCGCGCGGGCGTCAGCCTTGAGGTAAACACGCTTATCCTGGCGGCTCGCCAGCTTATCCTTTATTTTTTGAGTGAGTTGGTCCGCTGGGACCTGATCATTGCCGAAATATACTTTGCCGTCGCGCATAACAGCCACAAGGAGCGCATCCTCTTTATCGGCATCCTGCATCGGCACGGGATTATTGACAGGCGCTAAATCAACGCTCACGCCGTGCTGCAACATGGGCGTGATCACCATGAAGATGATCAGCAGCACCAACATGACGTCCACCATTGGGGTGACGTTGATGTCCGAGCTTACGTTGGCGCCCTCGTTTCGTTTTGCCATTGCCATAGTAGTTAATCTCCACGCATCTGCTAGATCCTGACGGTATCTTAGCGTTGATACTGGCGCCGGACTTTGTCCGGCGCCAGAGAAGCAACTCAGAAGTTACCAGCCTTGGCTCGCAGGGCGTTAGGACCGGCGCACTCCCCGGCGCTTCAGGAAGTAGTCGATCAATTCGCTCGACGAGTTATCCATCTCGACGTCGAACGCTTCCACGCGTCCAGTGAGGTAGTTGAACATCATCACCGCTGGAATCGCCACGAAAAGCCCGATTGCGGTCGTCACTAGTGCTTCAGAGATACCGCCAGCGACAGCGCCCAAACCGGTCTGCTTCTGGTTGGCAATTTCCTTAAAAGCATTCAGAATTCCCACCACGGTGCCAAATAGGCCGACGAAGGGGGCTGTCGAACCAATCGTTGCCAGACCGCCCAGTCCGCGCTTCAGTTCGGCGTGAACGATCGCTTCGGTACGCTCCAGGGCGCGCTTGGAAGCTTCGATCGTCTCGCCGGGAATCTCTCCGCTCTCTTGATGCGCGCGGAATTCCATAAGGCCAGCAGTGACAACCTTGGCAAGGTGACTCTTCTTATTGCGCTCGGCTACCTTGATAGCCTCATCGATCTTGCCGTCACGGAGCGCTCCAGCGACTGCCGGAGCAAACTGCCGGGATTGCTTGCGGGCGGCGCTAAACGCCATCCAGCGGTCGATCATTACGCCGATGGACCAGCCAGACATGATGAACAGGATCACTACCACAATCTTTGCCAGAATACCCATCTGCTTCCAGAGTGAGATAGGATCCCATCCCACTGCTCCACCCCCCTCCTGAAGAAGCCAGGTGGCGGCAAGAGACATGTGAGTTAAAGTAAGTGCGGCTAAGTTGGCTAGGAACATGAGTTGCTTTTTCCTCCTGAGAACTTGAAACTGCGTCGCATCGAACTGCGTTCAAACGGTAATGCGAGACTTGCTGCGACGTTGAGCCGCGGCAGTAGTCGAAATCCAAAATCGGTTCAGCGTGATGCCCGTGACAGCCTTCAGGTTTGGAGAAACCCACCTCCCCAGGCCACTGACGTTTGGGTGGGCGGGGAAGGGTCGCTGCGCGGCCTGAGGTTCTCTTTTCCTCGCCTCCGGTTTAGCCTCCGGACAACGAGAAGATAACTGTAATCTGCGTCTCCACTTCGACCGGCTCACCGTTCAGGAAGTATGGCTTGTACTTCCACTGCTTCACGGCATCGATTGCCGCCGGAGCCAGCATCGGATGACCACTGATCAGGTGCAGGTTTTCGATTGATCCATCCTTGCTGATCTCGGCCTGCAAAACGACCTGTCCTTGGATGCGCGCTTGACGTGCCAAGGGCGGATAGTTGGGCTGTACTTTTCGTACCAGCAGACCTTGGGAGACACCCTGGGATACGCGAACTCTCTGTGGTGTGGCGACCTTCGGCACTGCGACCGGAGTGGAGCTAATAATGCCACCGATCACTCCGCCCATCTGTCCGCCAGGCACGCCACCCGGAACGCCGCCCACGACGCCCGCTGCCGACATGCTCGGCGGAGGGGCCTCTTCTTCCTTGATCATCTGTACTTTCTCAGGAATCTTCGTAGGGGTGCGCAACTGGCCGTTCACCAAGTCGCTCTGAATCTGCTTCACGACTCTGACAGGCACAGCGGCTGGTGGAGGCGGGGGTGGAGGTGGCGGTGGCGGGGCCACGAGGAATGTCATCAATTGCTGTTTCGGTAAGGCTTCAGTGAAAAGCAGAGGCAGCAGAACCAGTACACCCACCAAGGCAAACTGCAAAATGAAAGAAAGTACGGTGGTTGCACCCCGCTTTGTCTTCAGCTTACCGCCCGACTCGATAAGACTGTCTTCGAACATAAGGTATCTCCCGACACTAACCCAACTAATCTATAGACACCACCCGTCCGCGTTTTGCTCCCAAGACCGCTGTCTGATGCGCAAATCTTTTGACAGTCTGCCCGGTGACAGCTTGTCTTTGTAAAATCTGCCACTTGCAGAGTTCCGCATACGTCGGATCCAGCCAGAATTCAGTAGTTAGGCTTTGGCTTTCACCTTCTCACGCCGGGCGGCATCTTTGCCCGATACCATGACTTGGGGTCGCTTCCCGCGGTTTAATCTCCAGTCCTGATACGCCACCAAAATGGGAGCGGCAATCGCAATCGAAGAATACGTTCCGATCAGAATGCCGACCACCAATGCAAACGAGAAATTGTGCAATACTTCACCGCCGAACAAATACAGCGCCAGAACCGTCAAGAATGTCAGTCCTGCCGTAAGAATCGTCCGGCTCAGGGTCTGGTTGATGCTTTTGTTGACGATGACCGACAACGATTCGCGGCGCATCAACTTCAGGTTTTCCCGGATACGATCAAAGACCACGATCGTATCGTTATTCGAATATCCGATCAGGGTCAGAATCGCTGCAATAACGGTCAGCGAAATTTCCTTGTTTGTGAGCGAAAACGCTCCGACGGTGATCAGCGTATCGTGGAAGACCGTCACAACAGCCGCCACACCATAAATCCATTCGAAGCGGAACGCAAGATATACCAGCATACCGGCCAAAGAATATGCTGTGGCAAGCACCGCCTGCCTCCGCAGCTGCTCGCCTACTTGCGGTCCTACAATTTCCACGTTTCGAACCCCAAAGTCGGAAAGAAAGAACCCTTCCTGAAGACTAGACACCACGGCGGGGTCAACGGCACTCTTCAATTCGTCAAAGGAGCTCAGGACGCCGCCCTTTGTCTTATCTCGATCATCTACAATGGCTTGCGCGACTGACGTGTAGCGTTGACGAGCATCTGTCCCAGCACGCAATGGGTCTTTTTCTAGTAAATAGTTCGCAACCGACAGCACGGGGGCATTATTCAGGTCTTCCTTGCCGGTTGGAACATTGGTTTCGAGCGCCTTGATAATTTGAGCCTTGCCCTGATCGAGAGACTGCTCGCTGGTTTCGCGGACGTCCAGGTCAATCAGAACCTCGTTGTTGGAAGGCAGGCCATAGCGCTGAATCTTCGCATTCTTCAGATTGGCGTGGTCCATGGCAGCGCGGATTGTGTTGTCATCGGGCTGGTGAGCAAACTTGACATAGACCAGGGTTCCGCCACGGAAGTCCACGCCCAGCGGGATGCCGTGCCAGAAAAAGATCGACAGAAGACCTGCTACGCTGAACACCAGCGAAAACGCCAGGAAATACCACTTTTTGCCCAGAAAATCGTAATTTGGCTCGCGAAAGAATTCCATAACACCCCAAGTTTCAAGGTTTCAAGGTTGCAACGCTTCAAGGCTCGTCTTTGAAACCTTGAAACTATGAAACCTTGAAACTTTCCTTCTTCTAAATGCTCAACGCCTCTCCACGCTGCTTGCGGGAAAGGATGAAATCAAAGATGACGCGTGACACAAAAACGGCAGTGAACAGGTTCGCCAAAAGTCCAAAAGTCAGGGTCACAGCGAATCCTTTGACCGGTCCGGTGCCGAAGATAAATAGAATGAAGGCCGACACGATTGTGGTGACGTGGGTATCAACGATAGTGACCCAGGCATGACTGAAACCCTGTTCCACGGCCGAAGGTGGTGTCTTACCGTTCCGAAGCTCTTCACGGATGCGTTCGAATATCAGGACGTTTGAATCCACGCCCATGCCAACCGTCAAGATCACTCCGGCAATTCCCGGCAGGGTCAGAGTCGCCTTGCTAAATCCCAGGAACCCGAGAAGGATGACGAGGTTCAGAATCAGCGCCACATCCGCATTGATTCCGGCTCCTCGGTAGTACACGAGCATGAAGATCAATACCGCAGCCATGCCAATAATGGCCGCGTTTATTCCAGCGCGTATGGACTCTGCGCCGAGTGAAGGACCGACCGTGCGTTCCTCGAGATATTTGATTCCCGCGGGGAGCGCACCCGAGCGAAGAATCATTGACTGATCCTTTACTTCCTGTTCGGTAAAGCGTCCGCGAATGATGCCGGAATCGTGAATCGGCTCGTCAATCGTGGCTACCGATTGCACCTTGTTGTCGAGAACGACGGCAAGGCTGTCTTTCACGTGTGCGGATGTAAAAGCAAAGAATTTCCGTCCGCCTTCGCCTGTCAGGTTGAATCCCACTGCCGGCGTGCCGTTCTCGTCCGAGGACGGTTGCGCGCTGCGCAAGTCGCGGCCGGTTACCGCGGCGGCTCGAGAAACGATATACCAGGCTTCACCACCCTCTCCACCACCGGCGCGGGCAGTACCGGGCAGCAACTCCGAATCCGGCGGCAAGACTCCACCATGATCCTGGAGGGCCGCCTGCTCGCTTGGGTAGGGACCGCCCAACGACTGCCTGATTTCCAACATTGCAGTCGATTGCATGATCTGCTTCACCCGCGCAGGATCGTCGACGCCTGGGAGTTGCACCAGAATCTGATACTGACCCAGCCCATGCTCCTGGATCGTCGGCTCGGTCACGCCAAGTTGATCAATACGGTTACGAATCGTTTCTATCGCCTGTTCGACGGAGCGGTTTTTTAACTCGGACAAGGACTGCGGCTTCATCGTCACTGTCCATGAATTCTCGGCGCCCGAAGCCAGGTCGTACTCCGGCAATCGCTCGCTCACAATAGACCGCAGATCGCCGCCTGTCTCAGGCGGCACGCCCTTGATCAGGATCTGCTCGGGACGATTCGCCACATCGGTCTGGCTGATTTCGGTGTAGTTGATTTTGTGAGTGCGCAAAGACTCCTTGAGCCGCTGAATCGCATTCTCTGACTCAACCTTAACGGCATCATTCACTTGTACTTGCAGGATGAGATGCGTGCCGCCCTTAAGGTCGAGACCGAGGTTGATGCGATCCTGAACTGCCTCAGAGAGAGCCTTCCCGGAAAATCCCTTGGGAATCCCGAAGATTCCAAATAGGAACACCAGGAGTGTTCCTGCGATTAGGCCTACTTTCCAACTCAGATTCTTATTCATTCCGACTATGACCTGCTACTGGGACTTTTCTTCCATTCACTTCGCGACAGTAGATTCTTCGGTTCCTACTGACACAATCGATCCGCGGGAGACTTCGAGTCGCAAATTGTCGGGCGGAACTCGCAGCTGCACTGCATCATCTTTAAGAGAGACGATAGTCCCGCGTAGGCCACCACTGGTGGTGACCTTGTCTCCGGTTTTCAGCTCCGAAAGCATCTGTTGCCACTTCTTCTGGCGCCGCTGCTGCGGCATGATCAACAAAAAGTAAAAGATGGCAAAAATAAAAATGAGGGGCGCGAAGCCCAACCACCCCATGGAGCCACCAGACTGTAATGCCAGCAAATGAAGACTTTCAGTGCTCATGAAATATTGCAGACCGATTTGAAGCATTCCGTACCGCGCCCTATGCAGGCGCTAATAAGGTCCAGATTTTTACCGCTGGATTTCTCGTTTCTACAGGCCGGATAATCCTTCAGCTACGAGCATGAACCGGGGATGCCGAGCTATGGTTTCGCCCGCCCTACAGAGGGGACGCGGACTCCTTCCTCAAGTGTAATAGAATGACGCACCCTCTTCATGGTGTCAAGGTAGTAGGTCAGATTGTGGACCGTGTTTAAGACCTGTGCCAAAACTTCATTCGACGCATAGAGGTGTCGCAAGTAGGCTCGAGTGTAGCGTGCGCAGACGCGACACCCGCAATTCGGGTCGAGCGCACTCGCGTCTGACGCGTAGCGAGCCTGCTTAATAGAAATTTTACCTTCCGATGTGAAGAGCAGGCCATGTCGCGCCGCTCGCGTCGGCAGCACACAATCCATCATGTCCACACCCATCAACGCATACTGCACAATCTCTTCCGGAGTGCCAACACCCATCAGGTAACGAGGCTTATCAGCAGGAAGGTGCTCCACAGTGGACTCCACAACCTCATGGGTCAATGCTCGAGGCTCGCCCACACTTAGCCCGCCGATAGCGTAACCCGCAAAATCCACTTCGATCGTTCTCTCGGCAGATTCCTTGCGCAAGGATTTATCCATTCCGCCCTGGACAATGCCAAAGAGAGCCTGGGTGACAGGAGAGCCTTCAGTTTCCAATTTCTGGCTTCGAGTCTCTGCGTCACTAGAAGCTTGAAACTCCAGACTTGAAACTTGTCTTGGTACCGCTGACGACTGACGACGTCTCCAAGGTACTTCGTGCTTGCGCTCTTCAAAGTACTTCTTGCTCCGTTCAGCCCAACGAAGGGTCATTTCCATGGACTTGCGTACCCGGACTGCATCGGCGGGATATTCGGTGCATTCATCGAAAGCCATGATGATGTCAGCTCCGATCCCAATCTGAGCCTCCATCGAGCTCTCGGGACTAAAAAAGTGCGATGACCCATCCAGGTGCGAACGAAAGGTTACGCCGTCTTCCGTCACCTTACGCAACTCATTCAGGCTAAAAACCTGAAAACCCCCAGAATCCGTCAAGATGGGGTGAGGCCAAGCCATGAAGTTCTGCAGGCCACCCATCCGTCGCATCTGGTCGATTCCCGGACGAAGGTAAAGGTGATAGGTATTGCCCAAAAGAATCTGGACGCCCAACTCCTCAAGGATGTCCTGCGAGACACCTTTTACCGAAGCGACCGTGCCGACGGGCATAAAAACAGGGGTATCGATCTCACCGTGAAGGGTGGACAACCGGCCAAGGCGGGCTCGTTCCTTGGTGGCTCGGATCTGAAACTGAAGAGACACAGATCGATTGTAAACAAGTCACGGTGAAGCCCAGCTTTCTTGAGCCGGGATTTGCGCGAGCCGAATCCAGGCCGAGCTTGAACGTGTCAAGGCCCAGTATGCCGCACGCATCGCCCGCAATTTGGATGGAATGGCGCGCGAAAAGGCCGCTTTTAGCAGCTGGCTTGGCATGAAACAGCAGGAGTTGCAGGCAATATCCGAGGCCGTGGAGCTGTGCCTGAAACCGAATTGTGACGAAACGTCTATCCTGATCTCCCAAGCATCCGCGGCCGCGACGAGTTCAAAGGCATAGCTCTCGGAGAATGATAATTCGGCGTGGAGGTCAGAAACGGAACAGGTATGACACCTTAACAAAGAACTGGCGGCTATCGTTCATATAGCCTCGCGTGGTGCGATGTAGTCCATTCTGATCAAGTGCTAGATTCTGGACGTCGCTGTTGTATCCGACATAGATTGCCGTGCCCGGATGCACAAGATAGGTGATCAGGAAATCCGCGTTGAATTGTTTCGTTGTATCCAAACTTGTGAAGGCTTGATTTGCCAGAGTTGCCGTGTACTGCAAAATTACGCGGACCGACAACTCCCGATTGAATTGCCAGTTCCACTTGCTCCGAATAATGTGATTGTTAAAAATCGCTGCGCCGCTCGCGCGATCCCGCAATCGATCAAACAGATAGGTGTTATCAATTTTCAACGCGGTAATCGGCAGGATGGAGACTGACACCTGCGAAAGATCTGATTTCGCAAGGCTTGGTGGTTGATCGTCCGGCGGTACGAAGTTTATCGCGTCTCCCCAACTGTAGTAGCCCTGCATATTAACTTTTGGCAGGATGCTCGTTCCCACGCTGATGCTGCTGCTGTGCTCATGAAAATCCTGGTTCTCGGTGAGAGTTGGGAAGTCCGAGGGCCGCAATCGTTCCCGAAATTCCACGTACGGCGTGTAGTTGATGTAGGTCTTGCCTTTCAGCTGAAGAGCGATATCCGGATCGTAGTAGGTGTCCAGTCGGGTCCCATCGTGTGCCCACACGTGATCAGTAAAAATGTCGGGCCCCCAGGACAGCAAGGGGCCGCTGTCAGGACGGAAACGGTAGCTCAAGGACTGACGTATTTCTCGGATGTCAACTCGATTCACAAATCCGGCATCGGTGATGAATCCCGGGCTGACGTCGTTGTAGGTCGCCTCATAGTTCAGGTGGTTGGAGTCATAGGTCGTGTCTGCCTTGAAAGCCGGTCCGGCTTGGTAACTTCCGTCGAAGTTCTGTGTTGAACTAACGACGCCCTGGAAGGTACCCGTCCAACTCGGAGAAAACTTCAATCGGCTATCGAGGCCGCCTGCACGGTTGAACTCGTTCCTGTCCGGCAGCTCCCAATCGGTAAAAATCGCTCCGATGCTGGATTGCCCGAACAAGTCTCGATTGACTCGTGCAATTGTGAATGTCGATCGATCGCCGGAGTACGGACTGTTGTCGGGAACGGAGTTCCCCGGCCCACGATCGTCAGACGAAAGTATGCCTAGCGAGTACCGTCCAACTTTGCCGGTCAATCTGGCTCCGAATTGCGGGTCTCCAATTCGACGCGTGAAGAACAGATCAATCGGTGTCTTGAAGTAGTCGGAATTCTCAAGGAAGAAGGGGCGTTTCTCTGGAAAGAAAACCTCAAACCGCTGGTTCACGGTGATTTGAGGTTCGTCGGACTCTACCTGGCTAAAGTCTGGATTTGCGGTCGCGTCTAGTACGAGATTGTCGTGGATGATGAATTTCGAGTCTAGGCCGCCGCGGAATTCTGCTGTCTCGCTGTTGAAGACCGGCGCGCTCGGGTCGCGAGTGTCGAGCGCCCGGAAAGACCGCATGACCCCGTAGGGGATGAACTGCATATTTCTGCCGGGCGAGATGTTTTCAAGGCCGCTTCCTACTGCAGCCTGACCCAGCCTGCCTTCGACGCGACGCGGCATTTCCGGCCAGAAGTCGTCTTCATTTTCCCGCAGAATTCCCCTATACAAGATGAATCCCCACGTCTGCTGATGTTCCGGAGAGAACCGCAGGCTCTTGAATGGAATCGCCATCCAAACAACGTAGCCCTGACTGGTTACTTTGCCCCTCGATGACCAGACCGTATCGAAGGACGAGTCGAAGTTGCTGATATTCCCATTGCTATCTTCGTGAGGAATCTCGGTCCAAATAGCGTCCCATTGAATACCCAAAGGATTGGTTTGGAAGGCATACGCACGACGCTTGTCGTGAAACGTATCTAGCATGACCTCCACATTGTCGTCGGCAAAGATGTCCTCCCGGCGCGACATGCGGGCGCGCACCTTGCTGGGATCATCAAAGCAGACAAACACCACGAAGAGGTTCTTCTCGTCGTACCCGAGGTAGGCTTCTGTGCGTTGGGAAGCTGGCTGCCCATCGTGCGGATTCCGCTGGACAAATCCCGTCACCCGAACCATCTGCTGAGCTGCTTCACCTTGCGGTTGCATACTCAGAAACTCCTCCAACACTGGAGTATGGCTGAGGCGAGGGACAGTGAGTGTCAACGTTGGGAGGCTTAGGGGCACAGACTCCCCCTTGGCGTTCTGGGGAGGGATCGCCCAACCAATTTCAGAGCACAGTACGCCTAACAGGAACAAAACTTTTAGAGAGTACAGCACCCTGTCCAGATGAATCGGCCTCTCATGGCGTACCCTGCCCCCTACAGGGTCGGAGGGAAAGATACACCATGAGAGACGAACGCCCAAGTCACTTCACAGGTGTTATTGTGCGGAGCGTGGAGTTGTTTCCAAAAAAGGAAAAGGACACGTTTTGTTAGCGTCCTTTTTGTAAGCCGGTCAGAGACGGAGCGTGTTTGTTACCGCGTGGCCATCGCCGGAGCGAAAGCAGCCGCGATCTTTGCAATCAGTGATTCCATGCTGCTTCCGGTATCGATATTCGCATCCACGTAGGGATGGCGTTCACCGTCCGTATGCATGACGAGAATTTTCGAGCCTTCCCGGATCTTCTTGACCGAGTAAGGAAGATGATGGCGGTCATTTCGCGTAAGGGTTGGCCCGAGCACGATCAGATCAAACGCCTCTTTCTTGACAGCTTCTTCGACGCCCTTGCGGCCAATTGTTGTCTTGACCTCATGGCCGGCACTCTGGATGCGGGCGGCTTGCTCCGTTAATACTTCTTCGTCGAGCTCCGCGTACAAGATCTTGAGTTTGAAAGATGATTTGGACATGACGGTGGCTTAACCTTCCTCACCGTCACGCTAACACCACGTCTGGAAACCGAGAATGTAACGGAAGACCACGCCCAAAGGTGGAAAGATGCCTAGGCGCGCGCCAACATCAAGCCATTTCTATCCCCTGGTTTGGCCATGCGGTCTGTCTTGACGTCAGAATCTCCGCGCCCGAATTCTGGGCTGGAGTTGGGACTGATGGACTCCTCAGCGGGGGGTAACGGCATGGTGACCAGCAGACATGTCCCTTGCGCGTCACTTTGGACTTCTAGTTTGCCTCGTGACTCAATTACGCGCTCACGCATCCCTGCGAGACCAACGCCGGTACCGCTGCTCGTACGCTGAAACTCCTGAAGCAGCAACGGAGGAATACCCCTTCCATGATCCTGGATCAGAAGTCTCACTGCGTCTTCGGTGCTGTCCAATCGGACGAGAGCAGTCCCGCTACCTGAATGCTTGTGTATGTTCGTCAGGGCTTCCTGCAGCACACGAAACAACACTAATTCCATATCGCGAGGGAGACGCTTCATGTTATTTGGCAACTCAAGCGTCACGTCGATCTTGCTGCGTTCGCTGAAGCCCTCAACGTACCAGCTTGCCGCAGAAGCGAAACCGATCTCGTCGAGCATAGGAGGATGCAAAAGGTGCGAGAGGGTCCGTGTCTCGGCAAGGCCTTTATCCAACAGTGCGGTCGAGCGCTCGAGAATTTGTCGCCTCTTTTCCTCACTAAGGTTTTCGTTGCGCAACAGGCCCAAATCCATCTTCAGTCCGGCGAAATATTGGCCGATGCTGTCGTGGAGTTCACGAGCAACCTTTCGTCGCTCGGCATCCTGAAGCTGCAGGATGCGGCTACTCAACCGTCTCACGGCTGACTCTGCACGCTCTCTGTCTTTCAGTTCGATCAACAACTGACGGAAGTTCGCGAATAACAACAAGACGACAACGAGGAATGCAATGGCGAGAACCTGTCGTGTCGTATTGTAACGGCGGCCGTTGAGTTGTTGCCTTTCCACAAGCAGGCGCGCCTCTTCTTTTTTCAAGTCCTCGAGCAAGGAGACGGCATCGTTATAAACGCCGAGACCGGCGGTTGTGAGTTCGATTTGGCGCGAGCGGTCAGGCTTTCCTTCTTTGCGCAGGGCGATAGATTCTTCTAACAACGCAATTCTGCGCTCGATCAGTGGTTCCAGTTTATTTAGGCGTTGCTGCTGTGGCGGATTATCGATGGTGAGAGCGTTAACCTTGGCAAGATGCTTCCCTATGCTCACCTTCGCCGCTTGATAACGCTCTTCGTGGCTACTGCTGCCGCTGAGGATGTAGCCCTGCCTTCCCGACTCGATAGCGAGAAGATCAGCCTCGATCTTTTCAAGCTCGGTTTCGACTTCATGCGTGTGCGACACCCATTGCGAACTATCGGCGAAGAGATTGGTGGCGCGATCGGCCTGGAAGGCGACCACGGTGAGCAGTAAAATTGTTAAGAGGAATAGTCCCCACTTTAAACGGCCCGACAAGGATCGCATCGGCTCCGGCCCCTGATAAAACTAGCAGTTTAACATCCCAATCGAAGAGCTTCCGTGGCTCGCCGCCGCACCGTAACGCACACATTTCAGGCCTGCATCATGGTCACGAGAGGCCCAATCTGGAGCTTCGATTGCGACCTGCTTGGAGAGCGGGGGGAGGGGCTCAGGTTGTCGTCCTTGATAATTCAAAGAGACTCTTTTACAGATGAACTAACTACTCACTTTCTCGGAGAAGCTGAGGCCACATTATGTGCAAAGTTCTTCATCTTGACGGACTTGGGCTACTGAAGTAATGTTCACACACGTCGGCTCGCTGGGCAACTCGCCTGGCCTGTCGCTTGCCGCCCTTCCCAAAATGCCCCTCTCAATCGTGTGAGGTAACTATGAAGTTTGTCCGTGGTTTCTCCATATTGGTGCTGCTAGTTGTGTCCACACAACTGGTGCTGGCTGCAACCCATGTTCCTCAGCCCGCCACTTCTGCTGCAGTGAAGTCCTTTGGCCAACTTCCTTTGTTCTTCGAACCCAATCGCGGACAGACTGACGCGCAAGCACGCTTCGTCGCTCGCGGACAGGGCTACTCGTTGTTTCTGACTCCTTCGGAGGCCGTTCTCTCTCTGCGCTCGCTTCCGAAAGAAGATGCGTTGCATCGCGCGATACCGGACGAGAAGGCCACTTCCAGCGTGCTGCGGTTGCGGTTGCTTCAAGCAAATGATGCAACCAAAATTTCCGGCCGCAATCTGCTGCCTGGATATAGCAACTATTTTATCGGCCAGGATCCGACTAAGTGGCGCACGCGAATTCCGCAATATGGAAAGGTTGAGTACAGCGAGGTCTATCCCGGGATCAACCTTCTTTATTACGGCAATCAGCGCCAGTTGGAGTATGACTTTGTTGTTGCTCCTGGAGCCGATCCCAAGGCAATCGCCTTTCAGCTTCGCGGCGGCGATAAAGTTGAACTGAACGAGCAAGGCGATGTCGTCATCGGCGTGCACAAAGCGACTGTCCAGCTGCACAAGCCCGTTGCGTACCAGCAGGTGAATGGAGTCCGCCGCGAAATCGCCGGCAACTATGTTGTTGCTGCGGACGGACGCATCAGTTTCGAAGTCGGAGCCTACGACTCGACCCTGCCCTTAGTCATCGATCCCGTGTTGAGTTACTCGAGCTATCTCGGAGGCACCGCGATCGATTCCGCCAATGCGATCACAAACGACGACCTAGGTAACGCCTACGTTACAGGCGTAACAACATCGACCGACTTTCCTACTCTTGGGGCTTTTCAGGGTACTAACAATGGGACAAATGCATTTCTTACGAAGATGAGTCCGGATGGCGGTTCTGTTATTTTCTCCACCTACTTGGGTGGGACCGACATAACGTGTAACGGTGATCGCGGCAATGCCATCTCTGTCAGCAACGCAGAGCATGGATATGAACCGTTCATCGCGGGCCGTGCGTTCTCGACGGATTTCCCTGTAACTACTAAGGCCTATCAAAAGACTGGTGGAGGCTGTACTGCGGGGGTTGGCGGAAGCGGGTTTGTGACTCGTTTTAGCGGAGACGGTACAGTTCTCAAGTTCTCCACCTACTTCGGCGGTCTTGGCGGAAAGCCCACCGAGATTCTCGGTATCTTCGTGAGTCCGGCCAGCAACAATGCTTACGTTACGGGCATGGATGCTACTGGAACCCTCGCTACCACTGGGGCATTCCAGACGACCTTGGATCCACTGGGAGATACCGGCGCTTTCGTCACCAAGTTCAGCACTGACGGCGCGCACCTGATCTTCTCAACCTATGTACGCGCGAAGACTGCGGGTATTGTGATTGGGAACTCAATCACCGTGGATCGCAATAACAACTCCTATATCACCGGCGAGGCGCAGACCGATAACTTCCCGGTCACTAACGGCGGCTTCCAGAAAACATTCGCTGGTGGAGTTTCTGACGCGTTCGTCACCAAGGTCAACACCACTGGTAATAAGCTCGTGTACTCGACATACATGGGCGGTTCGGACCCAACCACGCGCGAGTGGGGATCCCAGATTGTGGTGGAGTTCACCTTCGGTGCATACGTGGTTGGAACTACGAGTTCGCCAGACTTCCCAACCACAATCGGAACAGTACAGCCGACGTATCCCGGTGGAGCGAGCAGTGCTTATGTAGCTCGAGTCGCTTCAGATGGAACCCGGCTGAACTTCTCCACGTTCCTAGGAGGATCTCAGGGATCCAGTGGCGTCGGCATTGGATTCAACCCGGTTTTCAACCCCACAAGTCAGAAGTGGGAGAGTTGCCATGCGCCATGCAATCTCGTAGTTTTCGGCAATACCACCTCTACCGATTTCCCAATGTTGAATCCGATGCAGCCCAGCGGTGATATGTTCCTGACCGTGCTGGACGGCTTCGCCACTAGCATTTCGGGTTATTCCACCCTGTTAGGGTCAGCCAGCGGAGACACGGCGCGCGGATTGGCAGTCGATTCGAAGCTGCAGGCATATATCACCGGCTTCACCAGTTCGACCAGCTATCCAACGACGCCAACATCTTTAGAGCCTAACTACGCAGGCGGCTTCAGCGATGGTTTCGTTAGCAAAGTAGCGATGTCGACGGACCTCGCCGTGTCGCAGGTAGCCAGTCCGAATCCTGTTCCACAGGGACAGAATTTGACCTTCACCATTACGGTCACCAATAACGGAATCGATAACGGCGTGAACGTGCAGCTTTCAGATACGGTTCCCGCAGGAACAGCGTTTGTAAGCGTGACACCGTCTGCAGGCACTTGCAATCCGCCTCCGGGACAAACTGGAACGGCGCGTTGCATGTTACCCGTCATGTCTTCCGCCCCCGGGCAAAACACCTGGACGATTACGTTCGTCGTCACAGCAACGGGCACGCCGGGGCAGATCATCCACAACACGCCGAACGTTATTGCGCTTGGCCCGGATCCGAACACCGCCAACAACAAGCAGACCACCAACGTAAGAATTCAGTAAAGCTCACCTCTTGATCCCTGGCCGCTGTTATTCTTGGCGGCCGGGGATTTATCTTCATGCTCAAGACGCTCGCAAGCCTGGCGTGCGCACTCCTGTTTCTGACTACACATTGCTTTCCGCAACAGCCGATCACTCTGACCAGCGGCACGAAAGAGACGCTTCGCGGTCTGAGTGTCGTCTCCTCCAACATCATGTGGGCCAGCGGAACTCACGGCAGTTACCTGAGAACGATCGATTCCGGCAAAACGTGGACCGTCGACCAAGTTCCTTCCGCAGAGGCTTTGGATTTCCGCGACGTCGAAGCCTTCAGCCCCTCACTCGCCTACTTGCTCGCTGCTGGTCCCGGAGAACAATCCCGCATTTACAAGACCCGCGATGCCGGAAAACACTGGGAACTTCAACTAACCAATCCCGATCACCAGGGATTTCTCGACTGCATGGCATTCTGGGATCGCGATCATGGCATCGTTCTAGGCGATCCCGTTGATGGCAAGTTCGTTCTATTCACAACCGGCGATGGCGGACGGCATTGGAAAAAAATTGCTCCAGCCCAGCTACCAGCAGCCGTGACAGGCGAAGGAGCCTTTGCCGCAAGCGGCAGTTGCGTCGCAGTTAGCGGGAAGAAGAGTGTATGGTTCGTCACCGGTGGCGCCACAGCTCGCGTCTTTCATTCCGAGGATCGTGGTAAGACCTGGTCTGTGGCTAAGTCGCCGCTGCCGGCTATCGAATCGACAAGCGGAATCTTTTCGGTCGCATTCCGCGATGCTACACATGGCGTGATCGCGGGTGGTGATTACAAAACTCCATCTGAAGGCAGCAAGAATCTCGCATTCACAACCGACGGAGGAAAGACTTGGACGCTCTCTCAGGTTCTGCCCCAGGCGTACTTTTCGGCTGCGGCATTCGACTCTCACTCGAACCGAGTATTTGTTGTGGGCACAACCTTCGCCGGATGGATGGATAATGTGACCGACAAATCGTGGCGCCACACCTGGCCGTTAAACCTGAACACAGTGGTTTTCGACGGCGAAGGAAACACTATTGCCGTGGGTGTTAGCGGAGCTGTTGTTCAATTCCCACTTGCAGCAAAATGAAGCGGCGCTAGTGGACTAGGGCATGAAAATGATCCGTTCAGGTCACATTCGCCCGCTGAAGCTGACTTGATGTCCCACAATTGCTAGTCTTGATTCCCGTCGTGCAATGTATTCAGTGTCAGTCACTGTCCCCACTTCAAGAGAAGAATTCGAACTCGTGTCTGAGTACGGGGTTGATTTTTGGCGGCCACGGCCCACTCATTTATTTTGCTGGTTCGTACCGCCCAAGGTTCTTCACCCACGCCGGTGATCCTGATCACTGCCGTGCTTGTAGTGATCCGAGCAGAATGTTCTCATCGCGAGGTGCACCATGATGGACAGTGTATTCTTCGCAACCTTCGATCCCCTTCTTTCTAACGCTCCCGATGCCTGCACGATCTGCATAGTCCACCCCCCGGCCTTTACCTACGAATACTGCATGGAGGACGAAGATGGAGAACGCAAGTACCTGAATGGCTTCTGTTGTACCGATTGCTCGGCAGGCCTGCTGAAGAAGCTGGCGAATGTAGAGGCTGGACAGTGGGAAGCCGAGGAAGCCGTCCTGGAAGCTGAACAATTGGACACCACCGACCTCCAGAAACGCCGCCTCGCGACGTTTGGGAAGTAGGGCGGCAAACATCCACTTTTTCTCCGCAGCGCAGAGCGGAGGGAAAAGTGTGTCCCGCTACGGGATCAAGTCACCGCTACCTCTCCAGCCTTCTTCGTCTTCATAGCCGGAACTTTCCATCCTCCTCCTTCGTATCTTTCATCGAGCAGGAGTTGAGCAAGAGCCAGGGCGAAGACGCCCCAGAAGGAGAGGCTATGGACGACAACATCATCGGATTGGCTGCTGTGGTCATGACCCTTGGGATCCCACTCGGGGCGATGTACACGTTTTTTCGCGTGCGCAAGCTGCGTTCGGAAGAGCGCCTGGCCGCGATCGCCCGCGGCGTCGCCGTGCCTATGGCACCTGAGCTTTCCGAGGAGGCTCGCTCGCGTCGCGCCGGAATTCTGCTGGTTTCCGGGGCCGCGGGTTACATTGGCACATTCGCACTGATCGCCCGCGTCGAGCCGGATGCCTGGATTGCTACAGCTTTCGGCATCATCCCGCTCGCGATCGGCTTGGGATATTTCGTAGATTCCGCGCTTATCCGGCGCGACGCTCACAGCTCTTAACCGTCCGGGGATCGGGTCGGTTCAAGACCCCCATCGCACACTGCCGGTGCGATGGGGTTGTTTCGTGGATATCCGATCTCAACTTTTGTAACAACCCGTCTTTAGCGTCCCGTTACATTCCGCTCTCATCGGCTGATGGACCATATAGCGCCGGAACGGCAATGTTATTGAGACGCAGGTACACACCCAGCTGCGCCCGATGATGGACATTGTGATTGAACACCCACATTCGCAGGCAAGCAGCTTTGGACATGGTGAACAGCGTTTCTCCGTTCATCTTGAGCGACCAGTTCTTCGCTAAATCAGTATCGCTGGCGCCCGCAATTGCCGCCCGAGCTTCTTTTACGTTCTTATCGAACTGATCCATCAATTCTTTGGCTGTTTTCGGCGTGGGCGGTGGTGCCATCTTTACGCCGTTCGGAGCCATATCCAGAGCATCTTGCTTGATGGTGTAAACCGCCCATTCCGGCAAATTGGAAAGATGGCCGGCAAGCCAGATCATGGTGCCGGACTTATCGTGAGGCTTCCAGCCGAATTTAGATTCGGGCACGCGTTCAAGAGTTTTGCGAGTACCGGCCATTTCCTGGTCGAATTCAGGTAGAAAAGCTTCGCTGAGGGTCATGTGCTTTCTCCGAAGAGTTGGACGCATTGCCTACTGGCGCGTCACTGGTACAGCGATGTTGAAAGGGCCGGAGACGGACAGGCACGGGACCGACCGAAGCCGGCCCCGCACGCAAGGGAAAAACCGGTCGCGGACCAGATCCCTGGCGCATTCGTTTCCGAACGCCCGGATCCGCAACCAGAGCAAGAAAATATTAGGCGAAGAAAAAGAGAAAGTCAAGAGAGAATTTTCAATTGGGCAAGTTAGATGGCGATCGGCTCTTCTGATTATCTGGCCATAACCGGTCCAGTTAATTCTCTGAGCTTCCGTATTTGTCGTCCAGCCTCGTCAAAGTTCGCTGGATCAAGCCACCTTTCGAATGCTGCCTTGAGCGAGGGCCATTCGCCGTCAAGAATTGAGTACCACGCAGTGTCGCGATTGCAGTTTTTGTAGATCGTCGCCTGCCGAAAGATGCCTTCGAACTTGAATCCGAGACGTTGCGCAGCGGCGCGCGATGGTGCATTCAGCGCGTCACATTTCCACTCATAGCGCCGGTAGCCGAGCTCATCGAATACGCGCCGCATCATCAGGTACATGGCTTCGGTAGCAGCTGGTGTACGTTGCAGGAGCGGCGAGTAGTTGATATGGCCGACCTCGATGACTCCGACTTTTTCCTCGATGCGCAGGTAGCTGGCAACGCCGATTGCGCGTTTACTTTTCTGGTCGACGACAGCGAAGAACTGGGGATCCTCTCCAAGGCAGGTTGAGACCATCCAGCCACGATATTCTTCGAGCCGGGAAAACGGCCCATATGCGAGATAGGTCCAGTTTGCACCAGTCTTTTCCCGAAGATTTGCCTCGTGGAGCTCGGCGCCGTGACGCTCCGGATCGATTGGCTCAAGTCGGCAATAGCGGCCGTCCATGACAGTGAGCGGGGGCCGCGGGCGCGCTTTCCAGTTCTCGACAGGAAACCCGATGGGCTGCCCGATAGGATTTGTATGATTTGTCATCGTAGTGAGCGAGAGATACCACTTTTTAACGAAAAATGGTGCTTTTTTAAGGCTGATTTGCCGATCACAGGCTTTGGATTTCCACTCGTTACTCTTGGGGCTCCCCTTCAGGAATTAGTCTCAGCAGAGCGCATCGAATCTGAGTTACCACTTAAACCGCAATTCTGGTGTCTTCAAGGCGGTCGATACCGAGGAATCCGTCACGAATCCCACGTCTTACTTTCTTGATTCGTATCCGCGATGGTCCAGAGCGTCGGCGCCTAGTTCGACTTCCCTGCCAACAATTCCAGCACGCGATCAAAATCCTCGAGTGAACCGTACTCGATCACAATCTTTCCTTTTCCCTTACGATCGCGAATGCGGACGCGGGTTCCTAGAACTCGCTCCAAGTCCATCTGGGCTGCGCGAACGTTGGGATCCATCGGTCGCGCCCGCGGATCCATTGGAGCTGCCTTTGGTGCCGGCACATTGGTCGCGAACACAAGGTCCTCGAGCTGTTGCACCGAGAGATGCTTCTTGACCGCCTCCTCAGCAATCTTGGGAATGAGGGAAAGATCGAGCAACGTAAGCAGGACGCGGGCCTCGCTGAATCCGAGACTGCCGTCGTGCAGATGCTTCATCACCGGCTCCGGGAGCTTGAGTAGGCGCATGTAATTCGAAACGGTCTCGCGCGACACTCCAGTGCGCTTTCCAATCTGTTCCTGGGTTAGGCCGAATTCCCTGCTGAGCCTGGAGAACGCATTCGCCTGTTCAACGCAGTTCAGATCCCGTCGCTGGAGGTTTTCGACAACGGTCATCTCGGCAGCCTGCTGCTCTGAGACCGTGCGCACGATGGCGGGAATCTGTTGCTTGCCCGCCAGGCGCGACGCGCGGCAGCGGCGCTCACCGAGGACCAACACATAGCGGCCGTTCACCCCCGGCCTCACTACGATCGGCTGCACGACACCGTTTACCGAAATCGACTCCGCCAGTTCACGCAGCGTCGCTTCATCGAAGGAGTACCGCGTTTGGTGCGGGTTGTCGTCGATCTGGTCGAGGGAAATCTCGCGCACTTCGTCACCTGGCGTGCGAGCGGGAGCCTTTTCGGCCGCCGGCGGCGGCATCACCGAAGCATTCGCGGTTGGCAGCGTTACGGGGCGCGGACCTGGCAACAACGATTCCAAGCCTCTGCCTAAGGCGCGACGCTTTTCCGGTGCGGACTTATCGATACTGTTGGTCTTTTCCGACAGTGTAGTCATTAGCAATCCCTTTCGTCGTCAGAACGACGGCATCGACTCGATTTACATATAGACAAACATCAATGTATCTATTTCTATCAGTCTTGAATATTGATGGTGATCAGCTTGTTGCGATCTTTCCAGCGGCGCCAACGCGGCGCGTTCACCACTTGCTTCTCTTCCTCTGGCGATGGCGACTCCTCGCCCTTCGGCCCCTCCATGTTTGACAGCAGCTCTGGCATTGTGCGGCTGATGACCTCTTCAGCTAATTGCATGTAGCTCTCAGCTCCCCGCGAGCGGTTGTCATACATGATGGCCGCCTTCCCATGGCTGGGTGCTTCGGCAAGGCGCACATTTCGAGGGATCGTAGTGCGGCAAAGCTTTTCTCCGAAGTGTTTCTTAAGCTCGTTCGTAACCTGCTGCGCCAGATTCGTCCGGTCGTCGTACATGGTGAGTACGACGCCTTCGATCGCCAGATCAGGGTTCAGTCCCGCCCGGATGCGCTCTATCGTGTCGAGCAGTTCCGAGATTCCCTCCAGGGCGAAATACTCCGCCTGCATCGGTATAAGCACCGCGTCGGCTGCGACGAGTGAGTTCAGAGTCAAGAGATCGAGAGCTGGCGGACAGTCAAGGACGATGTACTGGAAGCGATCACGCACGGGCGCAAGGGCGTCTCGCAGGCGAAACTCACGCCGCTCTGCGTCGATCAGTTCAAGGTTCGCTCCCAGCAGGTTCTTGTGCGCAGGAACGATCCAGAGCTGCTCGAGAGCCGAGTTCTGGACGGCCTGCTCAAGCGTAGCTTCTGCCATCAGCAGATGGTAAGTACTAAGGCGATTAGGATCCTTAGCTAGGCCGAGGCCGCTGGTGGCATTGGATTGTGGGTCACAGTCGACTAGCAGCGTATTGATTTTCGCCGCCGCGAAGGAAGAAGCCAGATTGATGGCGGTTGTCGTCTTGCCGACGCCGCCCTTCTGGTTGGCTACCGCAATAACGCGTCCCATGAATTTTTCGGAGAAAGCTAGAGTAAGCGCAGATTAATTCGCTCACTTGTGGAATTGCAACGCCGGATTTCAGTGCAGGAAGTGAGAAGTGCAATAGCACAGGAATCATGCGGTATCGAGAGGGAATTCGGACGTGCTTTCCACAGTGGGTGTTCCACGTGGAACATAACGTGGATTACGTCGAGCCCAAGAAAAGTCGAGGACTGCCAGGCGAATCCCTTGGGGAAGGCAGTTGAGAAGAATCGCTGATTCCATCGCCGTGGAGTGTTCCACGTGGAACACTTATGCGTGAACTAGATGATCTACCGTCGGTTTGATCGACAATTCCTACTTGTCCCGGGAACACTGGATGTTCCACATGGAACATCGCAGACTCTTTGAACCCCCTTATCCCACTTTCATCCAAAGAAAGCCTAAAGGTCAATCGCTGCCCTCAATCTTTCAATGCCAAATCACCTTTTGCTCCCACTTTTACTTTCCTGGTTCTTTAACGCCGATCATGACGATCCGACTAGTCGAATTAGGTACAACGGATACCGGCTCCCAACCCATGCCTGGCAACAATTCCTTTGCTCGGGATGACTGCGACTCTCCAATCAGGATCGCAAGGCGCCCACCAGAAGTCACCAGCTTGGCGGCGACTGGAAGTGCAGTTTCGAATTTCTCTACTGCGCGAAGCGTAACCACATCCGCCGAGCCTCCGGGAAACTCCTCCGCGCGGCGCTGGAATGCTTCAACACTTGGCAATTCTAATGAGCGTGCCACTTCTCTCAGGAATGTCGCCTTCTTGTAATTGCTTTCAATCAGCGTAACGCGCACATCCGGTTCCCATATTTTTATGGGCATCCCGGGAAAGCCGGCCCCCGAACCCACGTCCACGACATGCGTTTCGGGCCTCGGGCCGGAGCCGGTGCCACACTCCGCTGGGAACAACAATCTTGCCGCGAACAGTGACTCCCCGAAGTGCCGGGTCACAATCTCTTCCGGCTCGCGCACGGCTGTCAGGTTCATACGTGCGTTCCAGCGCAGTAATATATCGATGTATATCGATATATGTTCAAGTTGCTTTGGACTAAGGGATGGACCTCCGAGGAACGGTGCCAGCAAATCTGCGATTCGGCCAGTATCCATGCGCCCTCCGATTGTAGATGGCGACGCTAGTGCCTCGCGACTGCTGGGGCGGTAGAGGTTGTCACCATAGGTAATAGGCCCCGACTTGGCGTTTGGTTCATAGGGAGACGTAGAACTTTGGATATCTCATGGTGTCGGCCCAGACGTTGCTACACTCCCGCTGTATGTCCACCCCCACCGATGAGAAGAATCCGGTCGATCGGGCACACGCCTTGGTGCAGCTCCTGCGTGGCCGCTCGTACGAAGAAATTCGCCAGCGCATCTACGACAATCCCCCAGGCAGTCCATGGTGGTCGGCCTGCAAGACAGAGCTCGACATTCGGAACGGTGAACGGATCTCGACATCGTCTCGGGATATTTCCCGGCTCACGGTGAAGATGGTCAACTCGACCGAGCACCTGGAAAAGCTTACGGAGACTCTTGTGGGAGCTATCACCGATTTGAACGAATTGCTTCGCGGCGCGAAGGAGTCCGGTCGAAGGGTAGAGTTGTTGAGCTACGTGATCGTAGGCGTCACCGTCGTACAGATGTTCTACGTGGCATTCCAAGTGTTCGGCAAGAAATAGTTCCCGCCATCGGCTGAGTGTCCCACCAAAGACCGCTTGTGTTTAAATTCCGGATGTGAAGATCAAGGTGTGTTGGATCGGAAAGACCAAGGAAAGCGCCATCCAAGCATTGACGGATGAATATCTGAAGCGAATCCGACGATTTGCCGAAATTGAAGGCGTCTCCCTGAAGGATGAAGCTTCCTTGATCAGAGCAGCCGGCTCCGGAAAGGGAAGCCGGAGTTTTCTTGTCCTGCTCGACTCCCGCGGCAAGCAAATGAGCTCGGAGGAGTTGGCTCGATACGTCGGAGACCATCAAGATCGTAACCCCCTCCCGATTGCGTTTGCCATTGGACCGGCAGATGGATTCAGCGATGCCGCCCGGCAAAAGGCTGACCTGCTACTTTCCTTCGGCCGTATGACACTGGCACACGAATTGGCAAGGGTCGTGCTTTTGGAGCAACTCTACCGCGCCTTCAGCATTCTCAAGGGTCATCCATATCACACGGGTCACTGAAGGTGACTCTTGCTGTACCTGTGGGATGTGCCAGTTGCGCAACGAATCGTCTAGAGTGAAATTCAGTATTAATTTCCCCCATACTCAGAGGAATTTCGTGATGAAGGATCCGATTGAAGTGTTGAAGCTGAAGGAATCGGAGGTTGTTCGGGTGAAGAGAGAAATTGCTGCTTTGAAAATCGTGGCTAGGCTATTAGAGGATGAATCATCCGACAACAACAACCACGATGAGAAAAAGCAGTTGCTTGAAATGCCGTAAGGCGGAACCGCACCCGTTGTTGATTTTCTAGCGGGTGACAGTCATCTGATAACTGACCGCCTCCCAGTGGCCGTCGCGCTTCACCCAAATACGGGTGAACCGATAAGGACCGGTGAAGTCCTCGCCAAGTTCTGAGCCCTTCACATCCACGCGGCCGGTGACCACAGCTGTCTTCCCATAAACGCGCACTACCAACTCACTGATCTCGATTGCGTCATAGTGTAGTTGCGATCGCTTGCGGACGGAGATGGTATCCGACTTGGTCGTGATCTGTCCTAGAGGGCCAATCGCGATGTAGTCGTCGGCAAGGGTACGTTCCGCAAATTCCGCATCGCGATGAATGGTGGCGTCCTTGGACTGGCGTTCTAAATCGAGGATTTGGCGAACGATTTCCTGCTCGCCCTGCGAAGGCCGATCAGTCGCCTTGGCGTTGCCGCCAACTGCGCTTAGAACAAGACATAGCAGGAGTGTAAACGTCGAGAGAATGCGTGCCACGGTTAAGCCTCCGCGGTTCCCCGGCCAGAAACAAGTGTTGAGATGTACGAACATATAGCAGGGAAGGTTCGAAAAAAGAAGAGCTCGAACTGCAGTTGGTAAAAAAACTCGACTGGCACTGAGGCCTTAACAGCGATATCGCGGAGTTAGCCTCGAACTCGGACTGGTTGTGTCCCAAATCCACGCATTCGTGGCAAAACAGGTACAATCACCAATTCGACCGATATGGAAGATATCCGGCGTGGACTCGTCATCGTAAATACCGGTCCGGGAAAGGGTAAGACCACCGCGGCCATGGGGACCGCCCTTCGCGCCGTTGGACAGGGGATGAAAGTCCTGATGTTGCAGTTCCTTAAGGGGTCATGGCACTACGGTGAACTGGATGCGGTTCAAGCTTTTGGCGACAAGTTCGTGATGAAGCAAATGGGCCGAGGCTTTGTTAAGGTTGGGACCGAAAAGCCGGATCCAGAAGATGTGCGGATGGTCGAGGACGCGTGGGCTGAGGCGGAAAAGGCAATTCAGTCAGGCGAGTGGGATTTGGTCGTGCTTGATGAGATTAATTATGCCATCAGCTATGGGATGCTCGATCCAACCAAAGTGGCGGAAAGCCTCAGGAACAAGCCGGACATGGTGCATGTTATCTTGACGGGACGCAACGCCCATCCGACAATTGTCGAACTTGCCGACACAGTAACGGAGATGCGCCAGGTGAAGCACGCTTACGAAAAGGGTGTCTTGGCGCAAAGGGGAATCGAGTACTAGTCATGGCCACCAGCCAGGAGTAGCTGGCGACTAATAACTGACGACTGCTTTTATGACTTGGTTCAAACGCCAATCCGGTGAACTGGACACCTCGGGCGAGAAGAAGGTCCGCACTGAGGGGCTGTGGGTGAAATGCGACGGTTGCCGCCAGGTAATCTGGAAAAAGGATTTGGAAGAGAACTTGAACGTCTGTCCCAAGTGCGACAGGCACTTCCGAATCGATGCCCGTACCCGGCTCTCCCAATTACTGGATGACAACCAGTACGAGGTCTTTGATTCGAATCTGGTCTCAACCGATCCGTTGAAGTTTGTGGATTTGAAAGCCTATGCGTCGCGGCTCAGACAGGCGCAAGCCGACACCGGACTGCCAGACGCCATTCTCAATGCCCGAGGCAAGATGCATGGCCGGCCTGTGATCGTCAGTGCCATGGAGTATGCCTTCATTGGCGGCAGCATGGGAGCAGTTGTCGGGGAGGGCATCACGCGCGCGGTCGAACATTCGACAGAGTCTAAAGTGCCGCTAATCGTTATTTCGGCTTCGGGCGGGGCCCGAATGATGGAAGGCGCGATCAGCCTGATGCAACTGGCTAAGATCTCCGCGGCGCTGGCCCGCATGGACGACGCGAAGGTTCCGTATATTTCCGTATTGACCGATCCCACCACCGGCGGCGTTACAGCTTCCTTCGCTATGTTGGGAGATCTGAATATCGCCGAACCAGGCGCGTTGATCGGATTCGCCGGCCCGCGCGTGATTGAACAGACAATTCGGCAAAAACTCCCTCCGGGCTTCCAGCGCAGTGAGTTTCTTCTCGAGCACGGCATGCTCGATGCGGTTGTTCCTCGAAAAGAGCTTAAGAGCTACATCTCGCGGGCGCTGGATTTCATGAGCCAATCGTCGGCCGTAACTCGTCAGTCGGCATAAGGCTCGGTCGTTCGTCATTGGTCGTTGGTTCGTGGTCAATCAAAGCGACCAACGACAAAGACCAAAGTCTCCATCTTCCTGCCAGCAGTGGCCTTTCAACACGCATTTCTTGCGGTCTAGTGCTGTAATCTCGAAGGTCGTTTGCGATCCTGTTAACCTAAATATTGAGGATCAGTTGGAGACCAGGTCTATCTGTTGGCCAACGACGAAAGAACAAAGACCAGAATGTCTTACCAATCGGCAGTCGAACGAATGTATGCGCTAGGCCATGAGTTAGCCCAGACGCCATCGCACAAGTTCGACTTGGCGCATATGCGAGTGCTCCTCGCAGCATTGAATCAGCCGGAACAAAGGTTTCCCAGCGTGCTGATCGCAGGCACGAATGGGAAAGGCTCCACGGCTGCGACGCTGGTTTCCATCTTGCAGGCCTCGGGTTTGCGGACGGGCCTTTACACATCACCGCACCTGATACGGATTAACGAACGCATCCAGATCGATGGGCAGCCGATCAGTGATGATCAGTTCGCGCTATTGCATGATGTCGTCGACCGCACGGCTGAGCGACTGGTCGGTGAAGGCGACCTTCCCTGGCATCCGAGCTTTTTCGAAATGTTGACGGCAATAGCATTCGAGCATTTCGCACAAAGCGCAGTTGAAATTGCAGTACTGGAAGTCGGGATGGGTGGACGCCTGGACGCTACCAATGTGGTCGAACCGCTCGTCAGCGTGATTACTGATATTTCCCTGGACCATCAGAAATTCTTGGGCGACACCATAGCTGAGATCGCCCGGGAAAAAGCTGGCGTCATTCGACGAAACGGAGTCGTCGTGACGCTGCCTCAGACACCGCAAGCGAATGATGTGATCGGCAATACGATTCTTGAACTCGAGGCACGCGCCGTAAACGCAGTTCCGTACGTGCCACCAGTGTCTCCGGCAAGTGCAGAATATCTGGAGGCGCATACAAGGGATTCAAGGCCGGTATCGCGATATCCGCTGCAGGTGGGGAACAGGGAGATTCTGGTGCAGAGCCCGCTCATCGGTCGGCATCAATTGCGAAACGTCGCGCTTGCGATTGCGGCTGCGGAGGAACTTGGCAAGCAGGGTTTTGCAGTGACACCCGACTCAATCGAGCGTGGCATCCGCGATACTCGATGGCCGGGCCGATTCGAGGTTATACCTCCAACGCAGGATGCTCCAGAATATGTGTTCGATGTCGCGCACAATCCCGCGGGAGCTTGGGCACTACGCTCCACTCTTTCGACGATGTATGAAGGTAGGTCCCTGACGATCGTGTTCGGGGCCATGCGTGACAAAGCGATCGGCGAAATGGCGGAGATCCTATTCCCGCTGGCTGACCGGGTAATCTTGACGCGGGCAGAAAATCCGAGGTCCGCCTCTCCGGCAGAGATAAGGGCCGCCGCGCGCATAAACAGCGAGATCCAAGACGCCGAACCGGTCGGGGGGGCACTGGAACAGGCCCGCATCTCAGCCAGTCCGTTTGGAGTCGTAGTTATTACTGGTTCGATTTACCTTGTAGGAGAGGCGATGCGGCTGATTGGCGTTCGCATCTAAAAACATCGTGGTACCGCTGAAAACAACTGAACTCGACGCAGGATCTTCGCTTAGTGAAAAGGAAATCCGCTCAGAGAGTTCTAGCCACCGCAAGGTTGGCTACGGCATTCTCAGCCGTGTGCGTTCTTACCTCGTCTTCGATCCGCTGATATGGATGTACACGGTGGTAATGGGGCTCGTCTCAATTCCAGTTTCGCTTTTCGGGGACAAGGGAAGAATCCTTCACTCCTTCGCAACAGCCTGGTCGCAGATGATTATGAAAACGATCTGCTCTCCGGTCAAGGTGACCGGCCTCGAGAAGATTGATACCAAGAGACCGTACGTGTACGCAGTGAACCACGCCTCCGCCCTCGATATACCAGTTCTCTATGTGAACTTGCCCTTCCAATTCCGCATACTGTTTAAGAGTGAATTATTGGCTTACCCGATCATCGGTTGGCATTTGAAGCGGTCGGGGCAAGTATGCATCAATCAGCAAGAGCCATCCCGCTCGGTTGGGCAGATTAAATCAGCGTTAAAGAGTCTGAGGACCGGCATGCCCTTGGTAATTTTCCCGGAGGGCGGTCGCACCCCGGACGGCGAGATCAAGCCATTCCAGCCCGGTGCGTTCTTCCTAGCGATCAAGGCCCAGGCAGATATCGTTCCGGTCGCCCTGGTGGGAACCTTTGAACTTCTCCCCATGAATACCTACCACATCAAATGCAGGCCGCTGGAGATGCGCGTAGGAAAGCCGATCTCCACCGTTGGATTGAAAGGGCATGACATGGAAGCGCTGGCAGCGAAGGTGAAGCTGGCGATGGAAGAGTTGTATTACTCATCACACAACACATAAGCCCGGACGTCTTATAATCTCCAGTTCAAATTTTCTGGAGGTTTCATGAAGGCTGCTATCGTCCCTCTTCTTTTATTGGTATGTCTCCCGCTGTTTTCCCAGTCAAAGTCGAAGCCCACCGTAGCCGAAGCCGAGCAATTCATGAAGCAGGCTGAGACTCGGCTGAACGATCTGGCGATCAAGGGGAATCGCGCGACATGGGTGCAGTCGAACTTCATCACCGAGGACACGGAGGCCCTCGCCGCCGACGCCATCGACGAAGCTACGGCAGCGACGACCGAGTTGGCCGAGCAGGCCAAGCGGTTTGACAGCCTCAAAATGTCTCCGGAGCTCGCCCGCAAATTCATGCTGTTGCGCCTGTTGCTCACTGCCCCCGCGCCAAAGGATCCGACGCTGCGAAAAGAGATGACGCAGATTGGCACCTCGCTTGAAGGGGACTACGGACGCGGCAAGTATTGCCGCAAGCCGGACGACTGCCTCGACATCACTGGTATCGAAAAGCTGATGAGCGAGAGCCGCAATCCCGACGAGCTCAAAGACGTTTGGATCGGATGGCACAAGATCTCTCCGCCCATGCGCAAGCGCTACGCGCGTTTCGTCGAGCTCTCGAACCAGGGCGCTCGCGAGATGGGATTCAAAGATGTTGGGGCAATGTGGCGTTCGAATTACGACATGTCACCCGATCAGTTCAGCGCCGAGCTTGAGCGGCTGTGGCAACAAGTTCAGCCCCTATATCTATCGCTGCATACTTACGTCCGGTCGCGTTTGGTGGCGAAGTATGGACCGAATGTGGTTTCACCCGATGGACCGATCCGCGCCGACCTGCTGGGCAATCCATGGGCGCAGGAGTGGGGGAACATCTACCCCCTGCTGGGGCTGCCGGAAGGCAATAATGACTATGATCTGAGCGCGCTGCTTCGGGCCAAAAATCTTGACGCCAAAGGCATGGTGAAGTACGGCGAAGGATTTTTTACCTCGATGGGCTTCGTTCCACTGCCGGAAACCTTCTGGACTCGATCTCTTTTCACTAAACCGGCAGATCGCGATGTCGTCTGTCACGCCAGCGCATGGGATCTCGACAACCAGGATGATCTGCGCATCAAGGTTTGTCTGCAGATTCGCGGTGAGGACTTCGTTACCATTCATCACGAACTCGGCCATAACTTTTATCAACGGGCTTACAAAAATCAGCCTCCTTTATTTCAGAATGGCGCGAATGACGGATTTCACGAAGCCATCGGCGATGCGATTGCTCTGGCCATAACACCCGAGTACTTGAACAAAGTCGGCCTCCTGCAGCAAGTACCGCAGGGGAGCAACGACGTTCCGGAACTCCTGAAGCAGGCACTCGACCGCGTGGCCTTCCTGCCCTTCGGTTTGCTGATTGATCAGTGGAGATGGAAGGTATTTTCCGGCGAAATCACTCCCGCCAACTACAACCAGGCGTGGTGGGATATGCGGTTGAAGTATGAGGGCATCGTCCCGCCGGTGGAGCGTAGCGAGGCCGATTTCGATCCTGCAGCAAAGTATCACGTCGCGGCAAACGTGCCGTACACGCGATATTTCCTGGCCCACATTCTCGAGTTTCAGTTCTATCGCGCGTTGTGCCGCGAGTCCGGATACAGTGGCCAGCTGAATCGCTGCACGTTCTTTGGATCGAAAGAGGCGGGAGCGAAGTTCAGCAAAATGCTCGAGATGGGACAGAGCAAACCGTGGCCCGATGCCCTGGAAGCGTTGACCGGCGAGCGTCAGATGGATGCCGGAGCTTTGCTGGAATACTTCGCCCCGCTGCAAAAATGGCTGGATGAGCAGAACAAGGGGCAGAAGGTAGGGTGGTAGCCGACGATGCGTAAATAGCCTGTCATCCCGAGCGAAGCGCAGCGGAGTCGAGGGACCTTTTGTTTCGATGTGCAAGATGAATGGTTAACACAGGGTCTTTCGACTGCGCTCGGCACTGCCATCGCTTCGCTCAAGATGACAGAGCCGCAGTTTGATGCAATAGTCCCTAACCCCTTTAACCGAGGGGCATCTCTCGCAGGCCTTGTTGTAAACTTTAGACATCCATGCCAGAAAGCATTCACATCAAGCTGCCCGACGGCAGCACCAAGGAACTACCTAAGGGCTCGACTGCGCTCGACGTCGCCAAGTCGATCAGCCCGCGCCTTGCCGACGCGGCGCTAGTCGCCAAGACGAACGGCGATCTAATCGATCTTACTCGCCCGCTGGAGAGAGACACCGACATCCGCATCCTGACCGAAAAGGATCCCGAGGCGCTCCAGGTTTTCCGGCATTCTTCGGCACACTTATTGGCGGCGGCTGTGCTCGAGCTCTTTCCTGAGACCAAGCTCGGTCACGGTCCCGCGACCGAGAGTGGATTCTTCTACGACTTCTATCGGCCGACGCCGTTTACTCCCGACGATCTCCAGAAGATCGAAAACAAGATGCAGGAACTGGTGGAGCAGAACATCCCCTACGCGCGAGAGTTCTTGCCTCGGGAGCAGGGCCTGAGTGAATTCAAGCAGGAAGGCGATTTCATGAAGTGCCATTTCATCGAGCAATTCACCAAGCCCGATGAAAGAATCTCCATCTATCGCACTGGGAAGTTCACTGATTTTTGCCGCGGGCCGCACGTCCCCGCAACGGGCAAAATCAAGGCCTTCAAGCTGCTCAACATCGCCGGCGCCTACTGGCTCGGGGATGAGAAGAACCCGCAACTGCAGCGCATCTACGGTACGTCTTTTTATTCAAAGAAAGAGCTTGATCAATACCTGCACAATATCGAAGAGGCCAAGAAGCGCGATCATCGCGTCTTAGGCCGGCAGCTTGACCTTTTCTCCATCCAGGAACTCGCCGGTCCCGGGCTGATCTTCTGGCATCCCAAGGGCGGCATCATCCGCAAAGAGATGGAAGACTGGATGCGCAACGAGTACATCCGCCGCGGATACTCACTCGTTTACACGCCGCACGTCGCGAGGCGACAGTTGTGGCAGACCTCCGGTCACGAAGGTTATTACGCACAGAACATGTTCGACCTCATGGAGCTTGATGACGCGGAATACCGCATGAAGCCCATGAACTGCCCGTTCCACATTCTGATTTATAAAGACTCGCTAAAGTCCTACCGCGACCTTCCGGTGCGGCTAGGCGAGTTGGGGACGGTCTATCGCTACGAACGTTCTGGTGTGATGCATGGCTTGTTGCGCGTGCGTGGTTTCACCCAGGACGATGCGCACATCTTCTGTATGCCGGAGCAGATCGAAAAGGAAATCGCCGATTGCGTGGAGTTTGCGCGCGACGTTCTTCGTGATTTCGGCTTCGACAAATTCCAGACCGAGCTTTCTACCTGGAATCCGGAAGACCGCAAGAACTTTGTAGGCAGCGAGGAGCAGTGGAAGTTCGCCACCGACTCGCTGGAAAAAGTTCTCAAGCGCCTTAATATCGAGTACAAGGTCATCCCTGGCGAGGCCGCGTTTTACGGGCCTAAGATCGACATTAAGCTGGTGGACGCTATCGGCCGGTTGTGGCAGCTTTCTACTGTGCAGTTCGACTTCAACCTGCCGCAGCGCTTCGGACTCGAATACGTCGCGGAGGACGGTTCGCGCAAGCAGCCGGTCATGGTGCATCGCGCCCTGTATGGCTCCGTCGAGCGCTTCTTCGGCGTTTTGATCGAACACTACGCCGGAGCGTTCCCGGTTTGGCTATCACCCTCACAGGCCGTGATGATTCCTATTGCGGAGCGGCACGTTGATTACGCGAATCGAGTGGCTGATCAACTAAAGGCAGCAGGCGTCCGTGTGGCAGTTGACGCTCGCAACGAAAAGATGAATGCCAAAATCCGCGAGCATGCGCTGCAGAAAGTTCCATTCCTCCTGGTCGTAGGCGACAAAGAAGCGGAAGCCAACAAGGTCAACGTCCGCACTCGCGGAAAAGAGAAGACGGAGGACATGCCAGCGACCGATTTCGTCGCCAAGATCGCAAAACTCATTGCGGATAAGACACCGACTCTATAGCGAACCTCCCAATCGGTGAGGCTGCGTCTACAATAGCTCTCGATGATTGCCCATTTGCGGGGAAGGTTGCTGGTCAAACATCCGAACCAGGCGGTGGTCGATACCGGCGGCGTCGGATACGACGTAAGCATCAGTATTCCTACTTATTCCGAGCTGCCGGCAGTCGGGACGGAAATCTCGTTGCACATTCACACCCACGTAAGAGAAGATCAGATTGCCCTCTACGGCTTCTTGCGTCCGGCGGAGAAACAACTCTTCGAAAAGTTGCTGACCGTGAGCGGGATCGGCCCTAAGCTGGCGATCACCATCCTGAGTGGCATGGCGGCTGATGAAATGGTGGGAGCAATCCGCGGCAACGATGTAGCTCGCTTAACCCGAATTCCAGGCATCGGGAAAAAGACCGCGGAGCGGATGGTTTTAGAGTTGCGAGACAAACTGGCGGTTGTTCCGGGCGAGCCGTCTGCACCGGAGGCACTCGGCCCTGTAGAAGAGGATGTGCTGTCGGCGTTGATGAACCTTGGCTACCAGCGTCCGGTGGCTGAGCGAGCTCTGAGTGCGGTCACGAAGAATGGAAAGAAGGATTCCTTTGAAGCAATCTTTCGCGAAACGTTGAATACGCTATCGAAGTAAGCGGGGCGCTCAGTTTCCCACAAAGCGCAGATAAAGATCGCGATCTTCCTTGCAAGTCTGGGCCATTTCTTTGATCTTCTGCCACGCATCCTTCTGCGGATCGTCGAGCGCACGGTCGTGCACGCGCTCCCATTCCTCCAGAAAACATTCCATTTGCAAATGATTGAAAACGGTCTTTCCGTACGGGTCAATGCCGCGGAGAAACGGAAAAGTGCGTTCTTCGCGGGCGGGGATTACACCGTGCAGCATAACCCAATCGCTCCGCTCGCCCAGATCGTCTTCCAGCTTCACTACCCACGACATGTACACGCCTCCAAGATGGCTGCAGAGAATGTATCAATCCTAGCCACAATTTCCAACTTATAACAGAGCCGCCCTGCCGTACTTAGACGAAGCTATGCATGCTCGGTAGAGACCGTTGCAAAACTTTGCAATGCGGGCACGATCAACGCTTCGCTTGACAGCAGACTGAATAACAGTCAGACTTCCATCCGCCTTTTCCTGGCCGCACCAATCCTTCCCCGCCAGCGAGAATGCTACGCTCGGCACCCCCGAATCTCGACGCTAAGGAGTTCCCGCAATGTCTTACCTTAATTCTGTGGCAACAGCTTCCTCGCGCACACTCGTAAAACTAGTCGCGGCACTGGTTTTCTTGCTAAGTCTCATCGTGCCGGCATTTGCAGGAGAGTTCCAGGCGCACGTGGACTACACAACCGGGCTCGATCCGGCGTCCGTGGCCATTGGCGACTTCAATCGAGACAAGAAGGTGGACGTTGTCGTCGGTAATTACGACGACGATACCGAAAGCATCTTTCTGGGGAATGGGGATGGATCATTTCAGCCGCAGCTGGTCTTCCCGTCGGGGACATGTCCATTGTGGATGACCGTGGTGGATATCAATGAGGATGGCATTCAGGATCTGATCGTGACCGATCACGATTCGAACACGGTCAGCGTGATTTTCGGAAATGGAGACGGCAGCTTTCAGCTTCCCGTGCAGTATCCGACCGGCGTCACACCTCTGTCAGTTGTAGTTGCTGACTTTAATGGGGACTCAATTCTCGACATGGCGGTTGCGAACGCCAGCGACAAGACCATAAGCGTGTTGTTCGGAAACGGAGACGGAACATTCCAACCAAAAGTCGATTACCCTACAGGTGCAACGGTATTAGCCATCGCAACGGGAGACGTGAATGGAGATACCAAACCTGATCTGATCGTGGCCAACTACAACATCAATGCAGTTGGAGTGTTCATCGGGAACGGCAACGGTACATTCCAGCCCGTCGTGAACTATGCGACGGGGAACCGTCCTAACTCAGTTACGGTGGTGGATCTTAACAAAGATGGCAAGCTAGATCTTGTAACTGCCAACTATGATGCAACCAGCAGTTCGATAAGTATCTTGCTAGGCAACGGAACAGGCAGCTTCACGACTCATGTTGAGCTACCCGTCGGTCCAACTCCTAAGGGGCCGTACTCCGCCGTGCCCGGTGATGTAAATGGCGATGGAAAGATTGACCTGGTCACGGCTAATGGCAATGGCAACTCGGTGAGTGTCTTGCTGAGTAATGGAGATGGGACATTCCAAACTCACGTGGAATACCCTGTGGTGGGTTCTGCGAAGGCGGTTGCTGTACAGGATCTCAACCAGGATGGGGCGCCCGACCTGGCTGTCCCCAATGGCGAAAATACACTGAGCATTCTTTTGAATACTGGCGGTACCTTCATCAAGATGAAGACGTCTGCCAACCCCTCGCAGTTTGGTCAGCCAGTGACCTTCACCACAAGGGTAACGGCCAGCCTGAGCGGAGTAGGCAGTCCGACTGGTACCGTGACGTTCAGGGATGGTACAACCGTTCTTGGAATCGTCGACCTGATTAATGGTCAGGCATCGCTGACGACCTCAACCTTGAGCGTGGGCAACCACCGGATACAGTCCAGGTATTCAGGAGACACCACGTTCAATCCGCATATTTCAGCGGCGTTTGTGCAGGTCGTGCAATAGGCAGGTTGTCGGCGCCAATAAGACGCATCCAACGTATTAAGTAAGGAGAGATGTGGAACCGGATTCACGCCGGATCGGCTGGACGACAGGGGACCCGGCTGTCGATCTCAGGGCTTTTCTCAGCCCTGCCAAAAATCCGGTTGCAATCTCTCCGAATTCCTCGACACAATGTCTGCGGGAGCGATGTAGTGCGTTGTCGTACGAGTAGGACCCGATCCGCATTCATTCCTCCATTCGCGTCGGTTTTGGTGTCTATCTCTCGATGTATGCCTTGGCTCTCGTCGCGTGGGCTCCCATTCGGCCTTTGCATTCTGCTGGTTGGCCTTTCCGTTCAAGACGTTGCTGCTCAAGAAAACTCACCTGATAGGGCTGACTCTCTTCGGGGAACTGTCATCAACAGTGTGACGCATGAACCTGTTCCGCGAGCGCTTGTGTTCTCGCCGGACAACCGATTTGCCACCATGACGGACGCTCAAGGAAGGTTTGAGTTCGTGTTGCCGGCGGCAAGCCCGATGTCCACCTCCCAATCCGCTACTGTTGGTGTCACAGGCACCGTTGTTCCTTCGAATGCCTCTAGTCGTCCCTATATGCTCATGGCACGCAAGCCGGGATTCCTGGAACAAGGAGGTGGAGATTCGCAAGGAGTTACGGTGTCCCAAAACGTACGGGAGATTACCATCGCCCTGATGCCCGAGGCCCTGATTGTTGGACGTCTAACTCTATCGGGATCAGACGCAGCCGATCGCGTCACTGTAGAACTCTACCGCCGAGAGATTCAAGACGGACGCGCTCATTGGGTTTCACGCTCGATCACAAATTCCTCGTCGAGCGGGGAGTTTCGCTTTGCGGAACTTCCAGCGGGTTCGTACAAACTTTTTACGCACGAAGAGGCTGATTCCGATCCACTAGGTACAGATTCGGGCGAACTCGTTTACGCTTTTCCACCAATATATTTCCCCAATGCATCCGACTTCGAGTCAGCGAGTCCTATCGAACTGACGCCAGGGAAGACTTTCGAGGCCGATCTATCAGCCGTGCGGCAGCGATATTACAGAGTGTCTGTCCCGGTCATAAACGTACAACCTAACGCGCCTGTGAGCGTCAGTGTTTATCGGCAGGGCAGAAAGGGACCAGGATTTGCACTCGATTACAACGGTCAAGACCGCAGAATTGAAGGATCACTACCGAACGGGACATTTGTATTGGACGCATTCTCGTACGGCCCGACTCCTATGGGCGGATCAACCACGATCACGATTCAAGGAGCTCCAGTCAGCGGAGAAATGCTGTTGATACCGGGCCGCTCCATCGCGGTTAACGTCAAGGAAGAATTTACTTCGAGCGCCCCAAACAGTGGTAATCCTTCTCCTGCGGCGCGTGGTCGTAGCGCGTTACGTGGCCCCAGGTCTTATCTGGATGTCAGCTTGGTTCCTGCCGATGACTTCGTTGAGATCCCCATTCCTTCGCTACGGTCGTCACAGAATGCTGTGGATGCTCAACTCGCCCTGGAGGGCGTTCAGCCCGGACGATATTGGGTGCGAGCCAACACGTCACGGGGTTATGTCGCATCGATGAGTTCAGGTGGAGTTGACTTACGGCACGCACCGTTGGTCGTCGCACATGGAGGTGTGGCTTCTCCAATCGATGTCACGTTACGAGATGATGCCGCACAATTGGACGGCAGCGTGGATCTCCAGGGTGAGTCCGACGTACCAGGCTCAGAAGACACGAACAAGCCTGCCACCATGCAATCCGCTTTCGTGTACTGCATTCCGGTTGATGACAGCGCCGGAGCGTTCACCGAATGGGTGACATCGGAAGAAGGTAAGTTTTTCCCAGCGCCGATGGCTCCCGGGTTGTATCGGCTTCTAGCGTTCCGGCAAAAGCAGACCGACCTCGAGTACGATAATGCAGATCAAATGAGAGCTTACGACGGCAAGGGTCAGGTGGTGCGTCTCAGTCCCGGACAAACCGAACATGTTCGGTTGCAGCTGATCGAGGGTGGTGAGTAGATATGCGAGTTCTACGTGGCGTCTTGTTGATCGCAACCCTACTCGTTATCGCTCAGGACAGCCTCCTTTGCCGCGCTCAAGTTAGCGAGCGTACCCGAATTCCAACGGGACGGTTTCGCATCGCAGGCAAAGCAGTCAGCGCAAGCACCGGAAGCCCGTTGGCTCGCGCTCATGTCACGATCTCGGACACAAGAAATCGTTCGGCTACGCAGTCGGTTCTTACATCCGAGGAGGGAGCATTTGAGTTCTTCGTAAATGCCGGTAAGTATTCTCTGCAAGCTTCCAAGAGAGGATTCATGCCTACAGCTTACGAACAGCACGACCCGCAATTCTCGACTGCGATTGTTACCGGAGCGGGACTGGATACTGAGAGTCTGACGTTGCGGGTTGTTCCGTCGGCAACGCTATCGGGAGTCGTGCTCGACGAAGCCGGTGAGCCTATTCGCCATGCGAATGTGACTCTCTTTCGCGAAAATTTTTGGGGCGGCTTCGGCCGCATTCGCCAGATGCGGCAGGACGAAAGTGATGATCGGGGAGGATTTGAATTTGGGCCTATCAATGCCGGAACGTATTTTGTGATGGCCAGTGCCAAGCCATGGTATGCAGTGCATCCTGCGAGCACCAAAGCAGGCGATCCGCCGACCGTCGTAGATCCATCTGTAGATGTTGTTTACGCACCCACATATTACGGTGATACAACCGCGTCCGATGATGCAACACCGATCCCGGTAAGAGGTGGGGATCGAATTCAGACTGAAATTCACCTGACTCCCGTGCAAGCCCTTCGAGTAGTGTTTCGCACGCCGACGGATGGTAGCGGTTTCAACATGCCAATGTTGATGCAGCGCGCGTTTGATGGATCCGCACCCGTACAGAACGAAGGAATTCGCGAGGTCTCCCCGGGGCTGGCTGAAATGGTTGGTGTACCACCTGGCAGGTACTCTATTCAAATGGCGGGATCGGGTGCGGGTGAGGCAGTGACGTCGGAAGAAGTTGATCTTACTAGTAGCGGCGAGGAACTAAGGACGTCCGGCTCACAGGCAGCAAGTTCGGTGAAGATCACCGCCCAGTTGATGGGTGGAGGCGCACTTCCTCCACAACTTCAGATTGGCTTACGAACTGCCAAAGGCAGATTCGCGGGTTTCACCGCAACCACTGAAAAGGGAGAAGCGGAGTTCCACGACGTGCATCCGGGAACGTACGAAGTCCTGGCAACAACAGAGACAAAACGATATTTCGTGGCAGAGATGAATTCGCCGGGGGACAAGAGCACCGGACACTCACTGGTGTTGGAACCCGGATCATCTTCTGCTGTCACGATTTCTTTGGTCGGAGGAGAAGTCACAATCGAAGGCGTTGCCACACGTGCGAGCAAACCCGTTCCTGGCGCCATGATTGTGTTGATTCCAAAAGATCCGGAGCAACACCACGAACTCTTTCGGCGCGATCAGAGCGACCTGGATGGCACATTCACTTTACGCGAGGTAATTCCCGGCACCTACACAGTCATTGCGATTGAAGACGGGTGGGATCTGGAGTGGGCAAGCCCCGCGGTAGTCGAACACTATTCGCACAACGCGCTGACCGTAGTGGTCAAGGAACAATCGTCAGGAACGATGCGCTTGCCCGACAGCGTTGCGGTTCAGACGAAGTAACCTCATCTTCCACGATCCGGCTCCTTGAACCCGCCCAAGGACATTAATGAAGAGGATGCATCGCCATGGTGCTGGGCCTGCCATGCAGATGCCTGCTGACGGGCTAGCTTGATTTGCCGTTCTTCGAGTTTCGCAGAGACGCTCTCGAAAACATCACTAACATCTTCTCCGTGATCTGCTGCGATCTGCAGCCACATATAGGCAAGTAGCGGGTCCGGTTTCACGCCGATTCCGTTGTCGAACGTATGTGCGAGATTCAGAGCGGCTTTCATGTTCCCGTTCTCTGCCGCTAGCAAGAACAGTCTCAACCCGCGTACCGCATCGCGAGCAACACCACGTCCGGCCTGATACATGGAAGCCAGATTATTTTGTGCGCCGCTGTGGCCCTGCCGCGCCGCCTTCCAATACCACTCCGCCGCGGTGACGAAATCGCGGGGCACACCCTCGCCTGCTTCATAACAGGCCGCGAGATCGAACTGAGCCGTCGCTAAACCGGCATCGGCAGCCTTACGAAATAGTTGTGCTGCATGCGCTTCATCGCGATCGACGCCCATACCACTCAAGTAGGCAACGCCCAGGTTTGATTGTGCAGGGCCGTAGCTCTGTTCCACCGCCTTCTGCCACCAACGCACCCCGAGGGAAAAGTCCTGTGATGTCCCCACACCTTGGAAATAAAGCAAGCCGACATCAGTCTGAGCCGGAGCATAGCCGTCAGATGCCGCGCGCAAAAGCCATTGCAACCCTTTCTGATAGTCCTGCGAAACGCCGGAGCCATGGACGTAGCTGCGGCCGACCTCAGTAATTGCGGCTGGTTCTGCCTGGTTGGCGGCCCTGAGATACCAGGTGTATGCAGCTGCGAGATCCTGCGGTTGGAATATCCCTTTGCTGTACGCGTAGCCGAGTAAAAACTGGTCGCGCGCTGACCCACCCTCCGCGCGAGCGCGGATCTTCGATACCTGCTGTGTCGTCCGTAGCTCTTCATCAAGGCTGCCCTCGCCGAGGCGATCACTGGGCGAGAAGGAATCGATCACCGGAGCCGTACTGGTCTGTGCGGCGGAGAAATCTGAGTTCATGACCACTGTCTGCATCATGAGCAGGCTGATCGGGAAAAGGATGGCCCTTACCTGCTTCCGGAGGATCCAGGAACGGACGTGCATTCGGCTCTCTCCAAGAGCTCACATGAAAATGACGACGCAGACAAACAGGACAGTACTTTTCGTGAGGAACCCCACGTTCACTCACTGCGGACGGGTTATGAAACGCCTGCTGTCGGCTCGGCTGAGTACATTGCAGCTAAGAGAGCAACAAGCGTGATTACGTTGCTCGCAATATGCGGCTACTTCAATCGAAAGTCAAGAAGACTGGAGGCCTATTTTCTTCTTCAATTTGTTGGTGGTGCACACTGTTTCGTTTTTCAACACCCACGCTCCCGGAAATAGGCGACGAGGCAAGAACCCTGGCAATTCTCCGCAAGCGAAAATTCCAAAATGGGAAAACTGTGTGACCGATAACTAACGAGGTTGTGATCTTGCGCACCGAAAAACCAGCGGCAAGAAGAGCAAACTTTTGAGGCTGCTTACTTTTACAGCAGAATTTTAGTTTGCCCCACGTCGGTGCTTCGCACCCGACCGACATCCGGGCATGTGAAATTTGTTGCAGTCCCGGTCTGAAGTTCTGTTTGGCGCCATTCGTTCTTCAGGCTACTGATCTACCAGTCGCGCGATGAATAAGTGGAGAGACAACCGGCCGTCCTGTACGTGGAGGTACGACACCCCTTGTGCAGGTGCATTTCATAAGAGTTCTTCTTATCAGTCGTGGTTTTGCGATCACAGTGACGGTCCAGTGGAGGCAATGAATGAAACGATGGAGTAGCTTCGCATTTTTACTCGTCCTAACAGTGACGCTTCTAATTTCGCCGCTGCTGGCCCAGAAAATCACCGGCACCATCAGCGGCGTAGTCACCGATCCCACGGGAGCTGTGGTCCCACAGGCCACAGTGACTGTTACCAATATCGACACGGCACTCACTCGAACCGTAACGACGAACGAGATGGGTGAGTATGTCGCCGCTGATCTGCCCAACGGAAACTATCGCATCACCGTGAAGCAGACCAATTTCAAGGAGTCAGTCACCAGCAACGTGGAGTTGCACGTCGCCAGTACGGCGCTGGTCAACGTACAACTGCAGATGGGCAATACCACCGAGCAAGTGACCGTTGAAGCTAATGCGATTCAGGTGCAATCCGATAGCGCCCAGCTCGGCGAAGTTGTCGAGGCTGGCCAGGTACGCGATCTGCCGTTGAACGGCCGCAACTTCGTGGCTCTCACTCAACTGCAACCCGGAGTTTCATCGGCTAGAACCTTTGACGCAGTCGGCAAGGGACTGCGGGGCGGAGTCGATTTCGGCGTGAATGGAAACTCCATGGCCAACAACCTGTTCCTGGTGGATGGAGCCAACAACAATGACGTCGGTTCCAATCGCACGATCCTGGTTTATCCCTCGATCGAGTCCATCCAGGAATTCAAGATGCTGCGCAACTCATACGGTCCCGAGTATGGGCAATCATCGGGCGCAGTGATCAACATCGTGACCAAGGGCGGAACCAACCAATGGCATGGTGGCGCTTTCTACTTTGGCCGCAACGATGTGTTCAACGCCTATGACTGGTTTGCCGCACGACAGGCAGCGCAGGACAAGGCCGCCAACAAATACCATCCCAGCACGAACAGCATTTACGGAAACCCGAATGAAGACAAGCCGATTTTGAGGCGCAATGACTTTGGCTATTCGATCGGAGGGCCGATCAAAAAAGACAAAGCCTTTGTCTTCTGGAGCCAGGAATGGAACCGTGAAGTTCGCGGAGTGGCGCGTTCTGGTTGCGTTCCCAGCGAAGCCGAACGGAATGGTGATTTTTCGAACGTAACCTGCGGCGATGTGATCACCACAGCATTCCCCCTTGCGATGCAAGGAGCGAACCAGTGGACAATCGCGCCCGGGTCGCTGTTAAAGGCAATTTCTGACCAGATGGGTCAATACCCATTGCCAAACTTCAGCTGCCCCACAACGCCAGCCGGCAACGGTACGCCGACACCGGGCTCTAACACCAACAGCTGCCGCAATTGGCAGGCGTTCCCCAGCACGCACTTGAACTATCGCCAAGAGAACATCCGTGGCGATTACAACCTCACTTCGACCAACATAGTCACTTTCCGCTACACGCAGGATACGTGGGACAATCCCGCGCCAGTCGCCGGCTACTGGGGTGACGACGCATTCCCAGAACTGGAGAGCAACTGGTCTCAGCCCTCGAAGTCTCTGATCGGCAAGGTCACTTCGACGATTGGAGCCAGCCTGATCAACACGGCGGAATTTTCTTACTCCAATAACCGCATCATTATTACCCCGGGTGGGACAAATGCCGGCCTGGCATCCACTCTCAATACGGACTTCCCAACTTTGTTCCCCACGGATCTGAAGAGCCACGACGTCGGAATACCCAACCTAAGCTTTGGCGGAAACCGACAAACTCTGCAGATGATCGCTCCGTGGAGCAACAAGCAGGACCTGTATAACGTAAGGGATGACGTGTCGTGGATTCACGGCCCTCATACGTTCAAGTTCGGGGCCTTCCTGGGTTTCAACCTGAAGAACGAAGACAACGGCGGTGGCAGTTCCGAGCGTACCAGCTTCAATACGCAAGACTCGAACGTGGACCTCACTCAGGGACTTGCATATCAAACTGGCAATCCATTGGCGAATGCCATGATCCAAGGCAATGTCTTCACCGGGCTCACAGAAACATCAACCGACGTTTACAACCAGATGCGGTGGCGCGACTATGAGTTCTATGGTGGCGATTCCTGGAAGATCCATCGCAGAGTCACACTGGACTTAGGTCTCCGCTGGTCGATGCTCCTGTCTCCCTACCAGGTTGACGGATTAATGACCAGCTTTCACCCGAGCCTTTACAACCCTGCCGGATCACCGTTTGATGCTTGTAACGGTCTTTGGATCGTTCCAGGCACCAATCCCTGTACCGATGCAAACAAGGCATTCAATCGGTCGGGCCAATATGCATTCAGCGCTGGAACTGCTGGCCCCAATAAGTACCTGAAGGACCAGAACTACCATCTGTTTGCTCCGCGGCTGGGAATTGCATGGGACGTGTTCGGCGATGGAAACACCGCTGTGCGTGCCGGAGTCGGGCAGTTCTTCCAACGCGATCGGACCGCCATTTACACAATGTCGGGAAACGCTCCTTTTGCACTGAACGCCAGCGGCTACTCTCGCACACTCAATGGCGCATCTCTGACTGCGGACCAATTCAGCCAGGCGGCAACTTCGGCGACGGGTGGAGTCGATCCATCTAACACGATGCCAAACTCCTGGCAATGGAACGTAACCGTAGAGCGCGCCCTCGCACGGGAGACAAGTCTGCAGATTGGCTACGTCGGAAACCGCGCCATTCACCAACTGACCACTTCGGACATCAATGGAGTGGCGCCGGACCAATGGGTGAATTGCTCATTCCTGAGCAATTGCAACTCACTGCGTCCATATCCCAATGACGGGTTCCTGACGTGGTGGGCCCACTACGGCGACGCCAGCTATAACGCCTTGCAAACTCTCTTCAAATCGAGAATCAAGGGCGTTCAAATCAACGCAACGTATACCTACTCACATTCGATCGGCAACGTGCCCCTCGATGAGTCGAATGGCACAGCTAACTACCAAACCCTGACGTGGGCCGCAAATCCGAGCTTGGATCGCGGCAACACGCAGATTAACCGTCCGCATATTTTTGTCGCCAACTTCCTCGTGCCTCTGCCCGAATTGAAGGGTCAGAACGCGTGGGTACGCGGCGTGGCAGGCGGGTGGCAGCTTGGCGCTATCACCACAGCGGAGTCAGGTCCATCTACGACAGTCTTCAGTCCTGGATTGACGGAAGACACCTCTACGCTGGTGGGCGGCCCAGGAACAGCACTTGGCTTGAACTCGCTATATGGAACCGGAAACCAGGGTCCGCCGTGGGCACCGGGCTCCAATCGCCGACCCTCGATTACCGGTATTGACTGCGACAGTGGCGCCGATGGGCCAAATATCTACAACCCAGGCGCGTTCACCGTTGTCGGCCAGAGAATCGGAACCTTGGGCAATGAACCCACCGGCTTCTGTCATGGTCCGAAGTTCGTCAATACTGACTTCACACTGCAGAAGAACTGGAAGATCGGCGAGCGCATGGGCCTGCAATTCAGGATGGAGACTTTCAATCTGTTCAACCATCCGAATTTCGCGCCGAACGCGAACGGTTCGCCAATCGGCTTGGTCAACTGCGGAACCGCTGTGGGCGGCCTCTACCAGCCCTGCAGCCCAACCAATAACATGATCACCAAGATGCAAGCGGGAGGCACCCTCGCCGCCAATGCCATCGTGGCGAACAATGATCGCGAGATCCAGTTCGGCTTGAGATTTACCTTCTAGCTGGACAGTCTCGGTAAAATGCAGGAGCGGGCAAGGCCGGGTGCCCTGCCCGCTTTTTTATCGCTGCTGCATGAGGAGTAGTTGTGCGACGGTTGCGTAGTCGGACTGGAATGGCTTGGCTGAGTTCGTCTGGTCCAGTTCAGAAACCACTTGTCCCGATTTTTCTGATTGCTCTAGTCATTGTTGTTCTCCCTTCGATTTTGTTCGGACAAAGCAAGCCTGCAAGCAAATCGCGGCGGAGCGCGGTGCCAGCAAAGACAGTGAGCCGCACAGAGCTTGATACGCGCGTAAAGGCCCTGGAATCGGCAAAGCAATCCGGCGATGCGGATTCGATCTCCGCGGCAGCCAAAATGGTTCTAGCCACAGGCCTGCGCGAGATGGGCTGCCTTCAACTCTTACAAGGAGGCGCGTCTCACGCGATTGATACCTATCGCAGGTCCAACGATTTTGAAGACTCAGTCATCACACGAATCAACCTTTCGCTGGCATCTCTTCAAGCCGATCGTTTTGACGACTCCCTCCGTTTGTTGACCGACATCTTGATGGCCGATCCCAAAAACGTGCGCGCCTGGTATGTCCACGGCCAGCTATGGATTGCCAAAGAGCGTTACGAAGAAGCAGTGACTTCATTCAAGCACGTCCTCGATCTACAGGATGATCCCGCTGCCACATATTTACTTGGTGCCTCTTTGTTACAGCTCAAGCACTACGATGATGCGGAGGTTGTGTTCGCAAGATTCACAGGAACAACACAAAAAAACATTCACCTGCTTCTGGCGGATGCCTACCGTGCGGGTGGGTACATGGACGATTTCGCACGGGAATTGCTTGCTGGAGGACCTGCACCGGCACGTGCCTCGGCCACGATGGCCACAATAGTGCACAACGCCGCACTCTTTGGATCGAGCCTGGAGATTTTCTCTTCGACGCCCACAGATCAAGTACAGGCGAAACGAGCGCAGGATGAACTCCGCACACTGCTGGCGAATACGTTGAACGACTTAGGAACAGCCGAGGCCAAGCAGGGGCAATTCCAGTTAGCCATGGCGCATTTTCATGAGGCCGCCACATGGAAGCCCGATCTTCCTGGGTTGATGAGGAATACCGGTATCGCCGCGTGCCGCGTCCCCGACTATCCGGAGTGCATACGGGTGCTGCGCGCCGTAGTGTTTGAGAATCCGCGAGACACCATCGCGCGATCCATGCTCGGAACCGCGCTTTTTGCAACGCAAGCCTATGCCGAGGCGGCAAAAGTGTTCACTCCGCTCGGTGATTCCGCGCTGCAAGTTCCTGAGCTGGCATATTCGTGGGCAGCCACTCTGGTACGAATTAACAAATTTTCAGAAGCTACGGACTTGCTCAACAAGCTCGAGCGAGAAAAGCTTTCAACCGAGACCTTGATGCTAATCGCGCAGCTCTGGTCCCAGATGGGAAATCACGAGCACACAGTGGCCGTGTGCCATCGCGCATTGCAGATGGATCCCAGACTGCCTAAGGCGCACTACATAGCCGGTCAGGCACTGCTGCGGCTGAATCGATCAGCCGAGGCCGCGACAGAATTTCGCGGCGAACTTCAACTTGATCCCAATAATATTGACGCGCAATTTAGTCTTGCCTACAGCTTATTGCAGCAATCGCAAACCGCTGAAGCAATCGAGTTATTGCAGACCGTAGTGGCAAGCAAGCCAGACCATCCGGAGGCAAACTATGAACTCGGCAAACAATTGCTGATGGACGGGAAACCGGCGGAAGCGATCAGTTACCTGGAAGCAGCAGTGCGGCTGAAGCCCCAGTTCGAGCCTGCGCACTTCCAGTTGCAGGCCGCCTATCGCGCCGTCGGCAGAAAAGAAGATGCCGACCGAGAAGTAAAGATCTTTCGTGCTCTAAAGGAAAAAGGAAGAAACATTACCTTTCCTCCCAAGCAAACTGACGCAGATGCCTCTGCCCGACCAGATTAACCGTTCATGATTCCTAGCCTTCGCAACTCGCTCACGTGCTTGTTATTTGCCTCCCTATGCGTGACGCAAGGACGAGGCCAAGCTCACGATGTAGCACCACCTCCTCCGCCGGGACTCAAAACTGTGGCCTGTACTGGCCGCACAATACCTCAACTGGAAGACGTCACCGAAAAGGCAGGAATTCACTTCCGCCACACCTACTCTCCGGACAAGAAGTACATTCCCGAATCGATGAGCGGTGGTGTAGTCGTCATTGATTATGATCGCGATGGATGGCCGGACATGTATTTCACCAATGCCCCTACCATCGCGATGGCGATGAAGCATGAAATGGCGCGTGGAGCGTTGTATCACAACAATCGCGATGGAACGTTTACTGACGTGACGGACAAGGCCGGCGTGGCGACTCCATGCTTCGCCAACGGTGGTGCAGTGGGCGATTACGATAATGATGGCTGGCCTGATCTTTACATCACGTGCCTGGGGGCAAATGTTCTTTACCACAATAATGGGAATGGCACGTTCACAGATGTCACGGACAAAGCAGGGGTGGGCGACCCTCGCAATTCGATGGGAGCATCTTTTGGCGATTACGATAACGACGGCTTCGTCGACCTGATGGTCACCAACTATGTCGATTTCCGGTTCGATAACATGCCCGCATTCGGCAAGCTACCCACATGCACATTTCGCGGATTGGATGTGCAATGCGGTCCGCGAGGACTGAAGGGGGCCGGTGATTCCCTTTATCACAACAATGGCGACGGCACGTTTACCGACGTTTCGAAAAAAGCAGGGGTAGACGATCCCAACGGGTACTACGGTCTTGGTGTGACATGGGTCGACTTCAACAACACGGGAAGAGTCGATATCTTCATCGCTGACGATGCAACGCCAAATTACCTCTACAAGAACGAGGGCAATGGAAAGTTTACTGAGATCGGCCTTGAGTCAGGAACGGCCGTCAGCCAGGATGGCAGCGAGCAGGCATGCATGGGGGTGGCGATCGGGGACTACCTGCACGAAGGACGTCCGTCGATCTACGTCACGAATTTCGAGAATGAGTACAACACTCTTTACCACAACACCGGCGATTGGCAATTCGATGACATTTCATATCGCTCTGGCGTGGGATTGCCGTCTATGCGGTACGTAAAGTGGGGCGATGCCTTCTTCGATATCGATAACGATGGCTGGCTTGATCTGATTTTTGTGAGCGGCCATGTCTATCCGCAGGTGGCGACCTTGCAATCCGGTGCCGGATATCAGCAGTCGGGAATGCTACAAATCAACCAGGGCAATGGAAAATTTTGTGATGCCGGCGATCAGGCTGGTCCTGCTCTGATGGAGCGTCGAACGTCTCGTGGCTTGGCGATTGGCGATCTTTTCAACGATGGTCAGGTAGACGTGGTTGTAGCAGACATCGACGGAGCGGCGAGGATTCTGCGCAACAAGGGAGACAAAAGCCACCATTGGGTAAGCCTGGAACTCGCAGGTACAAAGAGCAATCGCCTGGCGATCGGAGCGCGAATCAAATTGACCGCTGCAGGGGTGACGCAGACAGATCAGGTTCGCAGTGGCGGCAGTTATCTCTCACAAAATGATCTCCGAGTTCACTTCGGCCTTGGCACGACAACCAAGATTGACAATGTCGAGATCAAGTGGCCGTCTGGCGCGATCGATGTTCTGAAGAATCTCGACGCAGATAAATCGTATGCCGTCTTGGAAGGGAAGGGCGTCGTGACGCCGGAACAGATTCGGCCCGCAGCGGTTGCCAAATAAGCGTTCCTTGTACCACTCGATTTCTAATCGGTTTTGATTATTGACCCCTCAAGAAACTCGTGATTCCCGGGATTTTTTCGCATTTTCGTGTGCCTTAGCACATCCCAATGTGACATAGGTCACGGCTGCTGCGGTTGGTCACTCCTAGGCTGAAGGGGTGGTGAACTGCGCCTCCCAATGGAACGGGCAATTCTCGTGTTTCGATCTGGTGGCCAGACTCGGGGCGCAAGATCCAAGCGTCATTCGAGTCAATGATATTGAAATCGGCGGCGGCGAGTTCGTCGTGATGGCCGGCCCGTGCGCTGTTGAGTCCGAACGCCAGCTGCTTGAAACGGCCGAGTCTGTCGCGGCGTCCGGGGCACGCGTTCTCCGCGGCGGAGCCTTCAAACCGCGCTCTTCCCCGTATTCGTTTCAGGGTCTCGGAATCGAAGGCCTAAGACTTCTGCACAAAGCGCGCGAGCGGACCGGATTAGCCATCGTCACCGAAGCAATGGATCCGGATGACGTTCCTCTCATCGCCGAGTATGCCGACATCATGCAGGTTGGCACACGGAGCATGGAGAACTACGCGTTGCTCGAAGCGCTTGGCCGATGCGGTCGGCCAGTCCTCCTGAAACGGGGAATGACTGCGACGCTGGCGGAACTACTTCAGTCGGCGCAGATCATTGCCATGAACGGCAATCCCAACATCATTCTGTGCGAGCGTGGGATTCGTACCTTCGAGACAGCAACGCGAAATACGCTGGACATATCCGCCGTGCCGGTGCTGAAGGCAGTTTCGCGCTTGCCTGTGATCGTCGACCCAAGTCACGCGGCAGGAATGCGATGCCTGGTGCCGACCCTGGCGCGTGCATCGGCGGCGGTCGACGCTGATGGATTGCTGGTTGAAGTGCATCCTTCACCCAATCAGGCCCTGAGCGACGGAGTTCAATCCCTGAACTTCGAGGAATTCCGCAGAATGATGCGGGATCTCGAGCCGTATCTGGAGCTAAGAGAAAGATCGCACGCAGACCAGTTACGCGCCGCGAAAGGAGCAGACTAGTGCGTCTTATTGCTGTCGCACTGATGTTGCTCATCGCCGCTGGGTCCACTCCGGCCAGGGATCTTGCCGGCCCAAGTGCGCACGAGTTTCTGTACACAAAGGCAAGAACGTATGAACCGCTTGCGTGGATGCAGGGCGGCGACCGATTCGCCTCGAGTGCGACGATCTTTTTGACCGATCATGCTGGTATCCGCGCGCTGATTCCATCCTTTGCGAGTTCAGCGGATCCAGATCTCTCCTTTGATGGTAAGCGTGTGCTGTTTGCGGGAAAGCAGACGGCCAAAGATCACTGGCAAGTCTGGGAGATCGGCCTAGGTAGCAACACACCGAGACGAATTACAAATTGTACAGACGACTGCGTCCGGCCCTTCTATCTTCCTGAGGAGCGTATCGTTTATGCAGAGCGAATCGGGAAGCAATTTGCGATTCGCAGCATCGGCCTCGATGCAACGCGGCCACTCTCGCTCACCTACGGCGCCTCCAGTTATTTTCCTTCGGACGTCTTGCGCGATGGCCGTGTACTTCTCGAAGCAATATCTCCGCTCGGCATGCCAGAGTTGTACACGGTCTACTCCGATGGAAGTGGATTCGAGTCCTATCGTTGCGATCATGGAAAACCGCGTCAATCTGGCAGACAACTCGCTTCTGGAGACATTGTTTTTGCTTCGCCAGGGGGACTAGCTCGTTTCACATCTGCACGAGCGACAGAAATTAAGGTCATAGTTCCCTCAGGGGAATATGCGGGCGACATTGCCGAAACTTCCTCTGGCGAATGGCTGATCCCGTGGCGGAAGTCCCGCAAAGAACAATTCCAACTAATGTGGTGGTATCCCGGCGCCCAAACCGGCCTTCGATCCGCAACCCAGCACCCTGGTTTCGATCTTGTGCAACCAGTGCTGCTTAGGGAGCGAATCGTTCCCAACCGGCACCCCTCCGCCCTGCATGATTGGTCCTATGCAAACCTGCTTTGTTTGAACGCCCATGTTTCGAGAGAAGCATTCGACGACAAGGCCATTCAAAGCGTCCGCGTTTACACGAGAGATGATGTGGGCAACATTCAACTTCTGGGAATGGCTCCGGTTGAGGCTGACGGCTCGTTTTATGTCCAGACGCCGGGCGATCAGCTATTACAGATGGAGTTGCTGGACGGCAACGGCAAAACACTGCGTCGAGAACAAGGATGGTATTGGCTGCGCCGAGGCGAGCAACGCGCGTGTGTCGGCTGCCATGCAGGTCCAGAAACAGCCCCTGAGAATGCGGTTCCCATGATTCTGCAGAAATCGACTACGCCGACTGCTCTCACCCACCCCACAACACAAGTCGCCGCGGAGGCCGTTAGATGATCCGCTTACTACTTCTCCTTTTCGCGGCTTCTACGTCATTGATGGCGCAAGTCGCCGGTCCATCCCTAATTCGCTTCGAGGACGCTACGCAGCAGTCCGGCATTCAGTTCACGCACAGCTTTGGAGCGCAGAGACTCGGGTCTCTTCTCGAGAGCACTGGGGCAGGTTGCGTCTGGTTTGATTACAACAACGACGGCCTAATTGATCTTTATGTTGTTAGCGGAAAGCCACTGGCAGGAACAATACACCCATATCCGCTGAAACAGCCGCCAGCTATTTCTCCACACAATCACCTTTACAAGAACAATGGAAACGGAACGTTCAGCGACGTAACAGACAGCACGGGTGTGGCCGCGAACGTTTACGGTATGGCCGCGATCGCGGCTGACTACGACAACGATGGATTCGTCGATCTATTCGTCACCAGCTACGGACAAGCGATCCTATATCGCAATCGCGGTAATGGAACATTCGAGGATGTCACTGCGCAAGCCCTGGGAACGACTGACGGCTGGTCCATCAGTTCAGCTTGGCTTGATTACGATCGCGATGGCTGCGTCGATCTGTTCGTTGGACGCTATGTGAAGTTCGATCCCGCGTATCGCAACTTCTATCCCGCCGACAACTATCCCGGACCGCTCGATTACGAACCCGACAGCAATTTGCTCTTTCATAACAACTGTAACGGCACATTTAGCGATGTCAGCGAGAAGTCAGGCATCAGCAGTTTCAAAGGCCGGGCGATGGGCGTGACTGCCGCCGATTACGACGGCGATGGCTATCCTGATATCTATGTCGCGAATGACAAGACCGAAAACTTTCTTTTTCACAACAAGCGCAATGGGACGTTCGAAGAAGTCGCAGCCGATCAGGGCGTCGCATACGGACAAAACGGCGAGAGCACATCGGCGATGGGTCCGGTGTTTGCCGACATTGACGGTGATGGGCGGGTAGACCTCTGGGTGACCGACTCAAAGTACAACCGCCTGATGCGAAATACAGGCCACAAAGGATTCGAGGACATTGGTCCTAGCTCGGGAATCTCGCAAGCGACGGCGCAGTACACAAGCTGGGGAACCGGCATATACGACTTTGATAACGATGCCTGGCTCGATCTGCTGATCTTTCACGGTGGCCTGGTTCACCAGGTGCCGCAGGAGCAGTCCCTGTTTCGCGGTCTGGGCAATGGCAAGTTCGCCGACGCTTCGCGCAACGCAGGCCCTGCACTCGATGTGAAGACCGTTTCCCGTGGCGCGTGCTTTGGCGATTACGACAACGACGGCAGGGTAGACGCTTATGTCGTCAACCTCGGCGCCACGGGAACTCTGCTGCACAACGTGTCGTCGAACAGCAACCACTGGCTTTTCGTGCGGCTGAAGGGGAAGAAGACTAATCGCGATGGAATTGGGACTCGCCTCGAACTCGTGGCCGGTGGCCGGACGCAAATCGCGCAGCGTGTCGCCGGCTCTGGATACCTCTCCCAAGACGACGGGCGCATACATTTCGGCATTGGGTCCGCAACATCCGTCGACAAGCTTACCGTCGAGTGGCCGAGTGGCAAGCGGCAAGTTCTGGAGAATCCAGGTATTGATCGCGTGCTCATCGTGGAGGAGCCAAAATGACTTTGCTCCTCAACACTTCTTCCCACATCCGGGCTGCAGCAAAGGTGCTCCCCGTGGTGGGCGTATTGCTTGCTGGCATCTTAATGAAACCCTCATCAACACTTGCAAACACCGAACTGGAAAGATATCTCTCGCCGATCGAAATGGCCTTGTCGCTGGACGGGTCCAAGTTATACGTGATCTGCGAGGGGACAAATGAGGTCCGGATTGTTGATACAAGCTCGCGAACTTTGACTGCACGAGTGCCTGTCGGACGTCAACCGCGTGGAATTGCCCTCTCACCAGACGGTACAAGACTCTACGTATCGAATTCCACCGATGACACAGTTACAGAGATTGACACTGTCACGCTGGTCGCAGTCAGAACGTTGCCAACCGGTTTCGAACCAACAGGAGTGATCACAGATAGAAGCGGGAAAACCTTATATGTCGCGAACCGATTGAGTGACGACATTTCGGTTATCGATCTGACCAGCGGCCAGGAAACAAAGCGATTGCTGGCGGGGCATGGCGCTAGTTATCTCGTAATCTCTCCAGACGGCAAGCAGATTTACTGTACACATATTTATCCAAACCAAGGCCGTTATCGTACACAGCCACGATCAGAAATTACGGTCATCGACACAGCTCGCCAGGTAGTTATCGAGCGCAAACAGCTCCACAACGTAGCGGGCGTTTTCCATGGTGCTATCTCGGCGGATGGCAGATTAGATGTCGTCGCACAACTCCGTCCGAAGAACCTGATTCCGCTTGCACATGTGGAACATGGATCGGTCTTCGGCGACTCGCTCACGCTGTTCGGCTCCGACATTGGAGGAATAGTACAAATTCCTCTGGATGAATTGGACCGCTACTACGCTTTGCCCTGGGGAGTCATCATTGCCCCGGACAAGTCAAAGATATTCGTGACCACCGCTGGAGCGGACAGCGTAACAGTCATCGATATCCAGCAACTGCAGAAGTCCTTACGATCTCACCGTCAATCCTTCGTCAACGATCTCTCTGCTTCCGCGGACTATGTAGTGGGAAGGATTCCGGTAGGCGCGAATCCCCGGGGCATGGTGATCTCGAACGACGGTAAGCGCCTCTATGTGGCAAATCGCCTGGACGACAGCATTTCAGTTATTGACACTGCGGGAAGTCGGGTCACTCAAACCATTGATCTCGGTGGGCCGAGGACAATCAACGCTCTGCGGCGCGGGGAACGGCTCTTCTACAGCGCTGGCAAGTCTTTCCAAGGACAGTTTGGGTGTGCTAATTGCCACATCGACGCAACCATTGATGGCCTGGAATGGGACCTCGAGCCAGATGGATTTGGCAAGGACATCGTTGACAATCGTTTGCTCGAAGACCTCGCTGGCACCGAGCCATTCAAGTGGAATGGTGGGAATCCCGATTTGCCGACGGAGTGCGGGCCAAGAACAGAAAAATTCTTTTTCCGATCGCAAAGCTTTAATCAAAACCAATTGACCGACTTGGTCACTTTCGTCTTCTCGCTGCCTTATCGACGAAATCGGTACCGGCTACTGAATGGAGAGCTGACACCTGCTCAGGAACGTGGGAAGACGGTCTTTGAGAGAACGAAATACAAAGATGGTCGCACGATTCCGCAGACCAACCGCTGCGCGTATTGTCACAGCGGCTCCAAGTACACCAACCGCCAGCAGTTTGATGTTGGAACCGGTAAATCAACGGACCGCTCACCGCTGATCGATGTCCCTCAGCTGATGAACGTGGTCGACTCACCGCCCTATCTGCACGACGGCTCGGCGCGTTCGCTCGAGGAGATCTGGACTGTATTCAATTCGAAAGACACACATGGCGTCAGCAACGACCTGACAAAGGATGAACTGAACGATCTGATCGAGTACCTGAAAACGTTATGAACACAAAGAAATGGATCGCTCTGCTCGCAGCATGTCTGACAGTTTCATGGGTCAGCCAGGCGCAGGAGATGCCGCAATTCCGCTGGGAGAACTTCACTACGAAAAATGGTCTCCCCGACAATCACGTGTTCTGTGTCCTAGTAGACGGCGATCGTGTGTGGGCGGGAACCGAAAATGGCCTCGGACTCTATGAGAAGGGCTCTTGGACCACATTTCGTCCCAAGGATGGGTTGGCTCACCAGGCCGTACTTTCCCTGGCTGTCGATGAACGCACGGGTGACCTGTGGATCGGGACAATGGGCGGACTCAGCCGCCTCTCCGCAGGCCGCTTCGACACCTACACCCAACTGAACTCAGGCCTGAGCAATGACATTGTTTATGGAGTGGGTGTGCAGGGAGACTTCCTTTGGGCTGCGACAGCCGCGGGCGCTAGTCGCCTAAATACACGCACGAGTCAGTGGGCGCTCTTTAATGAACGCAATACTCCTATGTATGAAATCTGGACCTATGCCGTGAGCCCGGCAGAGGACAAGGTGTACTACGCGGTTTGGGGTGGGGGAATACTTGAATACGACACGCAGACTCAACGCTGGAAAGACTACAACGATCCGGATGGCGAAACGGAAATGGTCTTAATGAAAGATCAAGGTCTGATTCATGAGATCACCACATCCGTCAGCTACGTGGACAAGATTCTTTGGATCGCAACGTACTTCGGTGCAAGCCGGTACGACGGCCGTTATTGGCATAACTTTCTGACGAAAGACAGCGGCCTTCCTAGCAACTTCATCAACCAGGTAAAAGCCATCGACGGAAATCGCGCCTGGTTTTCGACAGACAAAGGACTCGCATACTACGACGGCACTAACTGGGCAGTGTATCGCCCGTCGCTCGACAAACATCAGCCAGAGATGTTCGTCCGAGATGCCGAGGGAAAAGTCACCAACATTTCCGTGCAGACCGCACCTGCACACAATTACACCCTCGGCGTGAGTCTTCAGGGGAATGACATTTGGGTAGCGACCGCTGAAGGCTTGAGCCATGGAATTCGCATGCCGGATATTTCAGCATCCGCAAATGTTGCCGCTCGCGCCAAGGGACAACAAATTCTAGAAGGGACAAAGCCATGAATGTTTTGGAAGCACTCTCCGAGTTAAGCGTCGGCCCGGTCACTAAGCGGGCGATCACGAATCATTCAGCATTGAATGAGGCCTACGATTACGGCAGTGCATTTTCGCGCGGAATGCGCATCGATCTGAAGGATGTAACCATCCTGCTGATTTCCGGCACAGCCAGCATCGATGATGAAGGTCGAACCGTGCACCTAGGTGATTTGCGCGCGCAGACACGCCGCACCTTCGCCAACATTACGGCGTTGTTGGAGTCCGAGGGGGCTAGTTGGCACGACATTGTGCGTACAACCTGCTATCTCCGCGACATCGAGCGTGATTACCAGGCCTTCAACGAAGAACGGACCGCCTTCTACAAGGAGGAGAAGTTAATACCGCTGCCGGCGTCCACCGGAATACAGGCAACTCTGTGCCGCCCAGACCTGTTGATTGAGATCGAGGCGATCGCGATGTTTCACCGTCCGCCTCGTGAGGACTGAATTTTATGCGCCGATGGTTGGCTCTACTTCTCCTGGCAATGGTAGGTTCGCTGAGTGCACAGACGTCTGTCCCTTGTTCATGCGGAAACAATCCTTCTGGTCCGCCTCTTGCACGATCGATGAAACCCTACACAGGAGCGCCGGATGACCTGCGCCCCTACTCCAAGTTCACCGTTCCCTATTATGAGCATTACCAGGATTTGATCGAGTACAACGGCGGTGCGCGCGACGTCCCAGACCCCGACCTGACCACTTTGGATGAGGTACGTATTGGTTTCATAGGACCTCTCTACCAGCACCCAGACCAAGTATTTGGCAATCGTATGCTGCATGGTGCCGCCCTGGCGATCGATGAAGCCAATGCCCGCGGCGGGTATTGCGGCAAACCATTCAAGCTTGTACTTCATAACGATTCCGCTATTTGGGGAGCTGCCAGCAATGAAATTGTGAAGATGGTTTATGACGACAAAGTCTGGGCCATGTTCGGTTCCATCAGTGGCGACACAACGCATATCGCGCTGCGTGTCACACTCAAGACCGAGACACCAATTGTCAATAGCGCATCCACAGACCCAACCATCCCGGAAACAATCATTCCCTGGTATTTCACCGATCTCCAGGACGATCGTGTACAGGGGTACACGCTTGCAAGGCACATCTACAGCGAACCTGGGCTGAAGCGGATCGCCATTCTTCGCGTAAATGACAGGTACGGCCGTTTCGGTGTGCTTAAGTTTCGCGATGCATCCAGAAGGCTTGGGCATCCAGTTGTCATTGAGCAAAAGTTCATGCCGGGCACCACAGATTTCACGCGACAATTGCGTGTAATACAGGAATCCCGAGTCGATGGAATTGTCCTCTGGACCGACGTAATCCCAACCGCCGCAATCCTGCAACAAATGCAGCAACTCGGGATGAAGCAGCGAGTATTCGGGAGCCACCGCACGCTGGGCGACGAGTTGCTGAAGATTGGCTCAGCCGCTGAAGGATTCGAAGCGGTGTTTCCCTACGATCCAACGCGGACCGACTCACCTTGGCTTAAATTCAATTCTCGTTATGAAACTGCCTACCAAGAGAAGCCGGATCAATTCGCAGCCCTTGCGTACGATGCAATGCAGATTTTGCTTAGCGCGATCTGTCGTGCCGGATTAAATAAGGGGAGAATACGGGACGCGCTCACCGGCATCACCAGCTACAAAGGCGTTACCGGCGACATGATCTTCGATCCGAACTGTAAGAACATCGCACCCCTATTCCTCGCGCGTATCCACGATGGCAGCATCGAGTATCGGCGCCTGACGATGGACAAGCCCTACGCTAGAGTAGGCGAAGATGGGGTCCAATTTACCGGGCCTGCAGTGGCTGACCACGCAACACCGCTGACTGTCGCCGTGTTTGGCCCGAAGGCGGATCAGGTTGTGCAATCTCCAGACATTGCTCAGTTGGCAAATCAAAATCACATGTCACTCGTGTCGATATCGTCCCAACTTTCATGGGGAAAAGCATCGGAGGAATTGGTTAAGGCAGTTTATGACCAGAAAGTAGTCGCAGTGGTCGCGTTGGACCGCTCGTCAGCTCACCTAGCTGAGCAGATTGCGGTGAAGGCGTTCCTTCCGGTACTTGCAATCTCGTCCGATCGCTCGCTGACCAGCACAAATATTCCGTGGATTTTCAGGGTGCCAGAAACCGTCCCGGTGCAACGAGCATTACAATGCCTAGCGGAAGCTATCGAACAGGTCGGCCCAAATCGCGAGAAGGTGCGAGAACTGTTGGCTTCGGGGACAGAACTGGCGGGTTTAGGATTCGAAAGCACCGGGGAGCCGCATTTCAAGAAGCGATTGCCTCGCTAAAGCGACATCGCGCTGCGACCTAGTAATAATGACAGCGGCAAGCTGGAGCATTCTCGCCATGCTCGGGAATTAACGCTATATTCTCCAAAACTCCTTTTTCAAGGTGTTAAAGTGCTATGGGTGTGGGGCGAAGAATCCTGCCACGCGCGGACCGGGGTATGCGAGACAGAACGTACATGGGGGATTTCGTGGAGACACGTTCACGGGTCGCCCATGGGAGGATCGAAAACTGACCTTGCGACAATTGGGTGGGGGGGGCCGAACCCAAGCTGGATATCAAAATAGGGTATTCTGCACAACCCGCCCGACAACCATTAACCCAAAATAGCTCTCCAATATCAGTACATTGAATTATGGAGCGAAGCTACCGCAGCGCCGAACCTGCTGAGTACGCAGTGCGATTGTGTGTGGCATTCCATTTGGCCGCCCTGCTCACTATGTGCTGTGTGACGGCCAGTGGCCAGCAGAGCACCGTCAATCCTCAACAACTTGTGCGCGAAGCGGTAGCGAAGGAATTAGGATCTCCCTTCGTTGTTCAGAATTGCTCGTATCAATACCATCGACGCGTCTCGGGTAGGGACGAGACTTTGTTGATGATTAGGAGCAGTGACCTGATCGTCGGAAAGCTCGTTCGCGTCGATGGCGCCTCAGTATCTGCCGATCAACAAGAACAACAAGACAAACAACTGCGCCGCCTCCTCGAGGACTCCCGCGAACGGCAACGACAGCTGGAGAAGCAGCAAAAATTCGAGCGCTACATTCGCGATCTCGTGGAAGCCTTACCGGATTCGTTTCAGTATACCGAAGCTGAAACCGAAGTAGGACCGCAGGGCAGACCTCTCGTGCACCTGAACTTTCAACCCTCGCCATCCTATGAGCCGGCTCATGCTGACCAGCAGGTGCTGCGTGGCCTTGCCGGGACCATGGTAATCGATCGTTCGAGGAAGCAAATAGTGCGGCTCGATGCCCATCTCTTCAAAGATGTTGATTTTGGCTGGGGAGTATTGGTCAGCTTGAATAAGGGTGGAGGTCTTCTATTAGTGCGCGATCCGGACGGTCCACCAGAATCAAACATTCAAACATTCTCGCTCAATGTGGACGGCCGCATACTACTGTTGAAGAAGCTCGATCTCCATTGGAGTTTCGACCACTTCGCGGCTTTACCCGGCGTCGTGGATTTGGCATCGGCGATAGACATGTTGACTACCTCGAAGCTCGCTAGCTACCTCCCTCACTGAAGATTCGTGTCACTTCGCGTGACTGAGCTTCGATCCTTCATCCATTAACAGTTGTCATCATTGACAGTTGTCTGATGGATCTTCCTGCGTTAAGGTGTGGGCTCTCTCCAATCCGAGCAGTGCATGGAGCGGAAACCTCCCAATGGTCCACCGCACGAACCATTGGGAGGCCCTGCCAAAGTAGATGTGAAGTTTGTCGAATTCAATCCACTGAGTTAGTCAGGGTTAGACCATCCACCGACATCAGCCGCTAATCTATCCGCTTCCGCGGGTCCCCACGTGCCCGGTTCGTAGGGATAGGCTGGTGTTACGTTCCCCAACAAATGCTGCACAACCACCCAGGATGCTTCTACCGCATCTTCCCGGACGAATAGAAGTGAGTCGCCGCGCATGGCGTCCGTAAGCAGACGTTCGTAGGCCTCCACTTCATCTCCCTGCGCATGATCGACGGCGGATAGCTCAATTGGCATAGGAGTCATTTTCGCGCCTGGCCTTTTTACCCGTATGCCCGCAGCAAGACTTACGTCGGGCCCCAAGCGGAAGCGAAAATAGTTCTCTTCGGCAGTCGCGCGCGCCAGAGGCGGTCGTTTTAGTTTCACACGCACTTCGGTAGAAGTCGTTTTCAAACACTTTCCTGCGCGAATGAGGAACGGCACTCCGGCCCAACGCCACGAATCTACTTCGAAACGTACCGCGGCATAGGTTTCCACTTCAGAGTTAGGCGCCACTCCTTTTTCGTCCCGATATCCGCGAAACTGGCCGCGCACGAGCTCGGAAGGCTTGATCGGCGGAATAGTGCGAAAGATTTTGACTTGCTCGTCCCGGATGGACTCGGGATACATCGACGTTGGCGGTTCCATGGCGAGCAGCGCGACCACTTGCAATAAATGGTTTTGCACTACATCGCGGATGGCACCGGCTTCCTCGTAGAAGCTACCCCGCCCACCGACACCAAACTTCTCGGCCATGGTGATCTGAACGCTATGCACATAATTTCGATTCCAGATCGGCTCAAGAAATGTATTCGCGAAGCGGAAGAACAACAGATTCTCAACGGCCTCTTTGCCTAGGTAGTGGTCAATGCGAAAAATCTGAGATTCGGGAAAACATTTGTGTAAGGTCAAATTCAGCGATTTTGCGGACGCGAGGTCGCGACCGAATGGCTTCTCCACGATAATCCTGGCGTCGGTGCCGCAGCCCGAACGTGCCAGCGCGGCTGTGACGACTGGGAAAAGTGTGGGCGGAATCGCGAGGTAATGTGCGGGCCGACGTGCATTACCGAGCAGTTCCCGTAACTTGGAAAAGGTGGCAGGATCAGAGTAGTCGCCATCCACGTACTGCAGCAGCCGAACTAGTTCCGCAAAAGATGCTTCATCAAAAGAAGTGCCAAATTTCTGGATGCTGTCTTTGGCTCGTTGCCGTACTTGATCAATGCTCCATCCCGACTTGGCGACTCCGATAATGGGGACCGACAATGTCCCATGACGGACCATATCGTGGAGAGCCGGAAAAATCTTCTTGTAAGCCAGATCTCCGGTCGCTCCAAAGAAGACAAGAGCATCTGACTTTGGTGCTGTGCTGGGCTGATTTTCTATCTCAATACTGAGTTCGGATGTCATAAGGCCTTCACTGTGATCGGCGCGGGATTCCGACCAAAATCGTGCTGACTCCCGTCGTACCAATGACTCAGCCAATCGGACTATGCCCGAAACATTGTACAAGGCCTTCGCCAACTCAGCCCCGGAACGAAGGCCTCTACTTTCCAATGCAGAAAGTAGAGAAGATCAGGTTCAGAATATCTTCAGTCGTTGTGGCACCGGTGATCTCGTCCAGGGCGTGGAGACTGTTATAGAGATCGAGCAGAATCATTTCATGCGGAATGTTGTTGCGCACGGCGGAATGCGCGGCGTCCAATGCAGTCAGAGCGGTTGTAACAAGGTTCTGGTGGCGAAGACTGGTGATAAGGCCAGTCTCTCCCTGAGAGGATATGCCTCCTGCGAACTCAGCCAGAATTGCAGCCCGCAGCTCGTGTATCCCATCGCCTGACAGGGCTGAAGTCAGCAGTGGCTTTTGCCCGTTGGACGCGATGGCATCGTTCTTGTGTTCCCATTTCGTCCGCCCCGGCGCTTCGATCAAATCTGCTTTATTGCCAACTACGATCGCTCGGCGCCCCTCCAGCCGGCTAAGCAGTTCCGCGTCCTCATCACTCTCCAATTGACTTGCGTCGACCACGAGCAGCACCAAATCGGCGTCGGCCAGCGCCTCCATTGATTTCCGTACCCCAATGCTCTCAGCTTCATCGAGCGCATGCCGTATGCCTGCTGTGTCCATTAATCGCACGGGAATTCCACCGATCGCAACGGTTTCCGAGACCAGGTCGCGAGTCGTGCCAGGCGTCGCGGTCACGATGGCTCGTTCGCGCTCAACCAAGCGATTGAATAAGCTGGACTTCCCAACGTTAGGCTTTCCTACGATGGCAAGGATCAGACCTTGATGGACGAGCCGCCCATAGGAAAAAGACGCGGCGAGTCTTGTGAGTGGTACACGGACTGCTTCGATTTGTTCTAAAATCTGCGGACTTTGCATCACCGAAAGGTCATCTTCAGCAAAGTCGATTCCGGCCTCGAGGTTTGCAATCAGCTCCACAAGGATTTTCTTGACGGGATAGATCCGGTGCGAAAAAGCGCCTCCCAGTTGCTGGGCAGCAACTTTCGCTTGATACAGAGTTTGCGATTCGATGAGATCGCGAACGGCCTCGGCTTGGGTCAGATCGATGCGGCCATTAAGGAATGCGCGCGAAGTGAACTCGCCCGGTTGCGCCAAGCGTGCGCCGCGGACAAGACACGTCTCGACGATATAGTTTAGGACGACAGGAGAACCATGAGCTGAAATTTCGACGATATCGTCGGTCGTGTAGGAGTGGGGCTTCGCGAAATAGGTTACAACGACTTCATCCAGGCGTTCGGCCACGGGTGCTTGTTCTCCGCCAGGTTGCACCAAGTCCCCGAACATTGCTTGCCCGGGCACAAGCCTGTGCTTGAGTCGAAGCATCTGCAGAGCAATCTCTACAGCAGCCGGACCAGCAATGCGCACGATCCCGATACCGCCCCGCCCCTGAGGAGTGGCGATTGCGACAATGGTATCGTCAAGATGCATGGAGTTAGTTTCCTGAACTGGACCAGTTCGTGCAACCGGCGGGGCTTCGAAGTATTTACGAGGGCTTCAGGCTTGGAAGCTCAATGCTCAATCGCAAGTGATCTACGAAACTGTTCGACGCTGAGGCGTGCCAGCAGGCTTGTAGTTTTTGGGGTACACCACCAGGCAACGGCGATTACCCTCTCCCTGGCTTTCTGTGTGAAGATCCGATTCCTCCCGCAAAGCAAGATGTACGATACGACGCTCACGCGACGACATGGGAGCGAACTCATATGGCATGCCGCTCTTGCGCACTTTTTCCGCCGCGACACTAGCTGCCATGCGCAATTCTTCCAGTCGCATGGCACGATGTCTCATGCAGTCGAACGAAACTTTTTCGTGCTCGTTCCCGGGCAGCCGGAGCATCTCAATTGCAAGCAGTTCAATGGCACGCAGCAATTCGGCACCCCGTTCCAAAACAAAGGGGGAGTCGGGCCCTGCCAGCTCTACCAGAATCTCGGGGCGTTCCCAATCCCGCTCCTCGGGCAGTGGGGGATCAACCGTAATCCGATATTTCAGACGAAGACCTGTGTGGGAAATAATGGCGCGCAAGAATTCATCGATTTTTTTGGCGGAGGCGATCTTATCGGCAATCGGCATAGATGGTTATGATGCTTGGCGTGAAGTAGGCTCTCCGGATTCCTGCGCTTGAACCTAGGTCACTTATCCTTGTCTTTCTTTCTGGCACGCTTGGCCGCCATTTCCCGCATCTCGCGGCCCAGCGCCGTCTTATTCATTACGTATTGCTGTACGATGCCAATTAGGCTGCCTTCCGACCAGTAAAGACAGAGTCCAGCGGGTAGATTCCAACTGATCGCGCCAAGCATGACTGGCATTACGACATTCATCATCTTCTGCTGCGAGGGATCCATGCCCGCCTGTGGCGTCATCCGCTGCGTGATCAACATTGTAATGATCACGGCAATGGGAAGAATGTGGTAAGGGTCCGCCGACGAAAGATCTCGGATCCACAGCCAGTTCGCATGGCGCAGGTCGAGTGCTACCCCCAGCATCCGGTAGTACGCGAACAGAAATGGCATCTGAATCACCAGGGGAAGGCATCCTCCGACCGGATTGACACCCTCCTGCTTATACAAAGCAGCCACTTCCTGGTTCATCTCCTGCTTGCGGGGATCGCGCATTGAGTATTTCTTATACTTGTCCTGGATCGCCTTGATCTGAGGAGCCACCTTCTGCATTTTCAGGGCGGATTTCATCTGCGAAATACGCAGTGGCAGCAGGGCAAGGTTGATGATGAGCGTTTGTAGCGCAATCGCCCATCCCCAATTGGGGATAAACGTATGGGTCCATCGTAGCCAGACAAACAGAGGGCGTGCGATTACGCCCAGCCAACCAAAATCCACCACCTGCCGCAGGTCCGCCTCGACATGCGGGGGCATCCCTGTGACGGGCACCGCCTCCAGCACGTCCAGAGCCCTCGGCCCAACGAACAGACGCTGGCTCGATGTCGCGGAGAGTGTACCGACAGCTGCCCCTAGGACATCAGCCTTGATGGTGTCTTGGGGTTTTTGCGGATCCTTTGGAACATCGACCGTATTGTGAAGCGTAACGAGAGTTGCAGCAGCCGCATCATCCGGCAAGAAAACGGCAGCGAAATATTGATCCGTTACTCCTGCCCAGTTCATCGGAGGCTTCACCACGCCGCCACCGCTTACTTTCTTTACGGCCAAACGTTCGACTGTGCTGTTGACCTGATAGCTGACCGTCTCTGCGGCATAAGCAGCAGGACTATTTTCGTCTCCAAAACCTGCGGGCCATGCCGGGAATGCCGAGACGTAGTTTCCATTCGACACAACAGAAGTTTCGACGTGGACTACATACGTCTGGTCAAAAGTAAACTTCTTGCGAACAGTGAGGTCCTTGTCAGAGTACTCGAAGCTCAGGGTAGTGGGCGCACTCAGGGAACCGGAGGCCGAAGCTACATACAGCACGGAGTTCAGCTTGTTGCGCTGATTTTCGTCCCAAGTCCAGAGCGAGAGCGGGTAGCCATGCTTCGCTGCAGCTACTGAATGCACAAGGTCCAACGGTTTGCCCTGATCGTCGTCGAATTTCTTTAAAATCCAGGATTTGACTTGTGCGCCACGGTTTGTGAAGGTAATCCGATAAAGATTGTTCTCTATGACCGTAGTGGTCTCGGCACTGCCCTTTTGAATGGAACCGTCGTTGCGAGCCGGTGCGGCGGGTGCCGGTGCGACAGATTCCGGCTTCTGCTGACTTTGTGTTTGCTGTTGTTGTTGAGACTCGGGAGCGGGTTGCGGAAGATATTTTTTCAGCAGCGGTTGAGAAGCAAGAATGACAATAAAGGTGAGGGCGAACACCAGGAGCAATCTTCGCTCCATGCCCGGCTCTTGCTGAGGATTAGGAAATTCTGCCAATGTTCTGTTATGTCCTTGCTAAATCCATGAACCGCAAGTTGCATCTACCCGAAAAGAACTTAGTCCGGAACGGATACCCTGCAGCACGCCACGCCCTCACCCTTGGAACGTGAAACTGGATCGTAGCCACCCTTCGCAAACGGATGACAACGCAAAATGCGCCATGCCGCCAGTCCGCATCCCCGCAACACGCCGTGCAAGCCGATGGCTTCCATTGCATATTCCGAACAAGTCGGCACATATCGGCAGGCGGGCGGGAGAAGGATTGAAATGGACCTCTTGTATCTGCGCAACAAACCAACCGCAATTCTTTTCGCCGTCATATGCAAAGATCCGGATCTTCACTTCCTTGTGTCTGAGCTGCCCGGCTTCCCATCTTGGGCGCGGCCAACAATCTGAAACGCGCGTACCATTTCCTGTTGTATCTCGTCGAAGCCAGCTTTCAGCAGGGTCTTCTTCGGATTGATCACCACATCAACAGCTGCGGACTGCGCCGGCCGGCTCAGGCGAACAGCCTCGCGAAGGCGTCGCTTGATTCGATTCCGGTCCACTGCGGGGCCCAATACTCGACCGACGGTAAATCCGATGCGCAAGCCCTCGCCGTTGCTTCGCGCGAGATAGAAAACTGTCATATGAGTCGCGAAGTGCCGCCTGCCAAGCTTGTACACTCGCTCAAAGTCCGAGTGACGCAGGAGGCGAGAACTGCGGGGAAACCGTGTTCGCTTTGCAGAACCGGAAACATCAGGATTGTCGTTCGGAGAGAAAGCTCTCACCACACTCACGATCCAGAACTCAGTTTGCGGACTCCCACAATTCCCAGAAAAGAAAAGCAGTTACTCACGAAAACCGGCTTTGACGGCCACCCGCTTGCGACCCTTGGCGCGACGCCGCGAGATGACCGCCCGACCAGCCTTGGTCTTCATGCGGGTACGAAATCCGTGCGTCTTTGACCGATGACGCCGGTTAGGTTGGAATGTGCGCTTGGGCATGATAAGACACCGCTCCTCAGTTTCTATAAATAGCGTAAGGCAAACGAGAAGTATAAATGAGCTGACGCGGTCGGGCAAACCTGCCCGAGATCGATGTGCCGCCAAAAGCTGGTTGGATCTTACGGAATCGCCGGCTCCTAACCCACTCATTGCTGCTTTAGCGCCTTTCGTCACGAAGTCCAAAACCAAAAATTCCCGCTCCAGAAAAGCTTTCTGATTTTTTGCGAAGTTTGTGATTGAAATTCTTACGAATATGAACGACGCTTAAAAGCGAAGCCCCATGCGGATTTTGCGAGGTTAAGTCCGCCGTACAAATGCACTAAAAAAACTGCAGTGAAGATTTCCACAATTCCAAAAATTCTGTGCTACTATGCCGAATCTGTTCCATGCACACAGCGGTTTTCCTAACACCGGGATAGCTGTCACAGACAAGATTTTGGCGGCTTTGCCGGAATGTAAGCAATTTTCAGAATTTGTGATTCAGGGACGCTGACCCAGCCTTAGCGACCCAAGAAAATCTTTATATATATGTCTGTTCCTAGTCCTAGTCTCACACCTAATCCGTGGCTGCGCATTTTGGATGCGCTCGAAAAGAAAATCAACCGTCATTCTTACGACACCTGGCTCAAGCCAACGCGGTACAGCCACGCCACCGGAGGCGTGCTCTTCGTACGCGTTCCTACTGCGGAATTCCGTCATGTAGGAGATAAGTATGCGGACCTGATCCAGGAGGCACTCGACAACCTCGGCCTGGAATATCAGGACGTTCAGTTCGTTACTCCTGACGACGATCCCGCCTCAACGCCGGTGCGCCATGATGGAGGACTCGGCTTGCATGCGGTCCCGACACCGAATCCGCAACAGTCACGGTTTGACTGGGATGGCGCGGCGCAACTCAACCCACGGTATACCTTTGACGCTTTTGTAATTGGTAGCGGCAACCAGTTTGCCCATGCTGCTTGTCAGGCAGTTGCCGAGAGGCCATCGAAGGCATACAACCCCTTGTTCCTGTATGGGGGGGTCGGGATGGGTAAAACCCACCTGATGCAGGCCATCGGTCACGAGATCAAGCGCCGTCAACCGCAGGCAGCAATCTGTTACGTCTCAAGTGAAAAGTTCACCAACGAGATGATTAACTCGTTGCGCTACGACAAGATGATCAGCTTCCGCGACAAGTTTCGCGGTGTCGACGTGCTCCTGGTTGACGATATCCAGTTCCTGGCGCAAAAGGAGCGCACGCAGGAAGAGTTCTTCCACACGTTCAATGCTCTGCACGAGTCGATGAAGCAGATCGTCATCGCCAGCGACCGTCCTCCCAAGGAGTTAGCCGAAATCGAGGATCGCCTGCGCAGTCGATTTGAATGGGGGTTGATTGCGGATATCCAGCCGCCTGACTTGGAAACTAAAGTCGCCATCCTGCAAAAGAAGTCGGATCAGGAGAAGGTCACTCTTCCGACCGATGTCGCTCTTTATATTGCCTCCAATATTCGTTCCAACGTGCGAGAACTTGAGGGTGCTCTGATTCGATTAGTGGCACACTCTTCCCTTATCGGGGCGGAGATTACGCTCCCGTATGCTCAGCAAGTTCTGAAGAACTTTATCGACTCGCAGGCTCGCAAGGTCACCATCGAATCCATTCAGAAGGCGGTGGCTGAGCAGTTCGGCTTGCGGTTGGTCGAGATCAAGGCTAAGAACAATTCACGGGCGATTGTTTATCCCCGTCAGATCGCCATGTATTTGGCGAAGCACCTCACCGAGGCCTCTTTACCGGAAATCGGGCGTCAGTTTGGCGGGAAGCACCATACGACTGTCCTGCACTCGGTCGAAAAAATTGATGGGGCGCGGAAGAACGACAAGGATTTGAACAGGCTCGTCAATAAACTTACTGAGCAATTGAGTGGATGAAATGCGCTTGATTGCGCGATTTGCACGTAAGCTCCGAGTCTTCCTATGCGAGCGTTGTGGAGTGGGTGTGGAAGATGTGAATCGGGCGGTACGAAACACTCCTTAGGTGCCTAGCATACGCAACCAATCGCCGTACTCGGTGCTGCTTTTTTACATGAGTGTATCGACCGAATCCGTTGGCAGCCTGGGAGTTGGGAGCGTTTTCCACTTTTCCGCCCCACCTACGGTTACTACTGGTTTTTACTGATTTTGATTTGATATAAGGGAAGTATCAAAAGTAGCTCCGCGACGGGAGAATTGGGCTTATGCCGGTAGAAGCCATAGCGCCGACGGGAACGACCACGATGGAACTCACGGTGAGCAAGTTTGAACTCCTTCGCGAGTTGACGGCAACGCAAGGTGTGGTCGAACGTAAGACCACCATTCCCATCCTCTCCAACTATCTTTTCGAAGCGTCGGGAGACAAGTTATCACTCACCGCGACCGACTTGGACCTTAGCTTGCGTACATCATGTGCAGCGAAGGTAAAAAAGGAGGGCGCATGTACGATTCCCGCGCGCAAGCTGCATGATTACGTCAAGCTGCTGCCAGACGCGGAAATAACGATCAAACTGTTGGAGAATCATTGGGTTAGTATTCGCTGTGGCCGCTCCAATACCAAGATGGTTGGAATGGCGAAATCAAATTTTCCGACGCTGCCTACTTTCCCGACCGCTGGTGTGGTGAAAATACCCGGAGAGGTTCTCCGCTCGATGATCGCGAAGACCGGTTTCGCCATTGCCAACGAAGAATCGCGGTACACGCTGAATGGGGCTCTGATGGTACTGAAGCCCGAATCAGCGACCATGGTTGCCACCGATGGTCATCGCTTAGCGCATATCGAGCGGCCAGGCGAAAAGTTCGACGGCGTTTCAGGTGAGATGAAGACCCTCGTGCCCAAGAAGTGTATGGACGAACTCAGATCCTTGCTCGACTCAACCGATGCAGAAATGGTCGAGTTCGCCAAGGACGAGTCGACACTCTATTTCCGTATCGGGCAACGCCTGCTGACATCGCGACAACTGACCGGACAATTCCCAAACTATGAAGCTGTTCTTCCTAAGGACAACAGCAAGTCGGTGACGTTGAATGCCGACGAACTAAGCCAGGCCATTTCCCGTGTTGCGCAGTTTGCCGACGAGCGCTCGCGCGCCGTTCGTTTGAAGCTGGAGAAGGGCGAATTGAAGCTCTCGGCTTCGTCCACGGAGACCGGCGAATCTGAAGATTCCCTTGAGACCGACTATAACGGCGATGCGCTGACCATCGGTTTTAATGCTCAATATGTCCTCGACTTCCTAAAAGCGGCAGGTTCCGGCGAGGTGAAGCTGGAGCTGAAAGACGCCCAATCGGCTGGCCAGTTGCGTCCGGTTGGAAGCGAGGACTACAAGTACCGGTATATCGTCATGCCGATGAGGATTTGACCCGCCAATACCTACGATTCATTTGAAGTAGGTTGCAAACTCTGCTAACGTGCTGGCACGCGAGGGTTTGCGCTTAACCCCGTGGGTGAAACCAATGGCTGATGAGTTCCCATCGCGGCTTCCGCAATCTGGCGTTCGCCTCGGGTCGCTGGAAACTCGACTGCTCGAAGAGGTTTGGGAACGGGGCAGCGTTACCGTCCGTGAGTTGGTAGAGCTTGGCAGTCTGCAGCTTGCCTACACCACGATCATGACGACGCTGGATCGGCTGTTCAAGAAAGGCCTGCTGAATCGGGTCGTCGAGGGCAAAGCTTTCCGTTACTCTCCAAGCTGTCGTCGCGAAGAATTGCCGCGCTTTGTCGCTGTAAGCGGCATCCGGCAATGGATTGCCTCTGCCGAAACCTCTTCGCTATCCCTCTCCTATTTTGTTGATGCCCTTAGCGTTCACGACGCTCGTCTTCTAGATGAATTGAAAACCCTGGTTGAGCAAAAAAGGCGCAAGCTGAAGAACGGAGAGCCATCGTGATCTTTGAAGCGCGAGGGCTATTCGTATCGATGGCCGTCTTCGGGGTGCTCTACTGCCTTTTCTCGCTTCTTATATTGGCGACGTGGCGCTGCGTGAACCCGCTGCAGAAGCGGGTGTCGCCTTCCAGCTTCGCCCGATTGTTGTTCTGGGTGCGCATTTCACCCGTGATAGTTTCCGCGGTAGTGACTCTCGCCTACGTTTTTCCAGCGTTCCTACTGCTCGAGGGTCCAGCTGACGAAGACCTGGGTACCCTTTTGTTCGGAATCTGCTCGCTGCTCTTGTTGGGCGCCGGCGTGCTTCGTGTTGTGACCACTCGGTCACGAACTCGGGGCTTAGTTTCTACATGGATCTCCGATGGTAGTGCGCTTGATTGCAAAACGACAATTCCAACGCTCCAGGCAGACGCAGCGGCGCCTCCCCTGCTGGTGTATGGAGTGCGCTCCCCTGTGATCCTGGTGTCAGAAGCCGCGGTCTCGCTTCTGAATCGCGATGAATTGCGAGTATCAGTCCAGCATGAAGTCGAGCACACCCGGTGTCACGACAATCTGAAAAAGTTAATCGTTCACAGTTGTCCATTTCCCGGAATGGGAAGCTTGGACCGCGCCTGGCAGGAAGCCTCTGAGCTGTCGGCTGACCAGGCTGCTGTTTCGACGCACCGGGAAGCCCTGGACCTCGCTGCGGCACTGATCAAGCTTTCTCAATTGGCTCCTCTGCAATTACCACCGGCCTTCACGACAGGGCTTGTGAATTCGGCCACCCCAGTCAGCTTGCGTGTGGAGCGTCTGCTGGATTGGAGCGGACCCGAATGTCGCCGTTCGCAGCTACGACTGTGGTATCTCCTTCCAGCCACGCTGGTAATGGCCACATACGCGATCACCGACTATACCCGAGCCCTATCGTTCACCCATCACCTTACGGAGTGGTTCATCCGGTAAAGGCAGCTTTTGTATTCACGACTGGCAGCCGAATTTGGACCACAGATTTATCTTCTGAAGAAGCTTGCCGCTGGGGCCACCCCTGAGGTCTAATTCATGCTCGAAAGGGGAGACGCTCATGCTAAGCGGATTCAAGCAGTTTATTCTGCGTGGAAACGTGGTAGATCTCGCTGTTGGTGTGGTCATTGGCGCGGCTTTCGGGGCGGTGGTTACTGCATTTACGGCCGATCTATTGACTCCGCTTATTGCGGCTCTGGTCGGCAAACCTGACTTTTCCGCGGTTAACTTCACGGTCGGCGCTGCGATATTCAAGCTGGGCGACTTTATTAACGCCCTTGTCTCTTTCCTGCTGGTTGCAGCGGCGGTGTATTTCTTCGTAGTGACTCCTATCAACGCCTTAATTGCTCGAAGCCGAAAGGATCCAGCCCCAACGGACCCGACGACCAAAAAGTGCCCCGAGTGCAAAATGGAAATCCCGATTGACGCACGGCGTTGCGCGCATTGCACATCGCAGCTGTCGGTACACGCGGCCTAAGTTTATGCGGTTGATGTGTTTTTCGGTCGGCCTGATCTTGCTGGGTGCCGCCCTCCTATCTGGGAGCTTTGGGATGTCGCAGGTTCTCGCGATCCATTCGGCGGCATCCATGGCCGTTCAGGGTGAGTTGCGCGACAGCGTGTTCCACAGCCAAGACTTTGGGTTTTCGTACAAAATTCCCTATGGCTGGGTAGATCGCACACAGTCGATGCAAGAGGGAACTCAGCCTGGGAAGTCGATGGTGTTGCTGTCTGGTTTTGAGCGTCCACCTGAGGCCGAGGAAGCCGGAGTCAACTCCGCGGTGGTAATCGCAGCGGAAGCCATTAACTCCTACCCGGGATTGAAAACAGCCACTGATTATTTCGGTCCTCTCACGGAGTTGACTACGGGCAAGGGTTTCAAAGTTGTCGAAGAGCCCTACCCGTTTGACATCGGATCGAAGCAGTTGATCCGGAGCGATTTCAGCAAAGAGAGCGGCGGCCATACGATGTACCAGGCCACGCTTGTCACCTTGGCAAAGAGATACGCTGTCTCATTCACCTTTTTGGGCGAAACGAAAGACGAGGTTGATAGCCTGATCGAACGCTTGACGTTTGGCACAACCGGCAACACGGGTGTTCATTCTAAGTAGCATTTCTCTTCCGGAGCATGTCCCAACGTCGGCTTTGCTCTAGCTGTTCAGGTGACCAGGCTCGGAAGCCTCCCCGACCGCCTTCCTAACCTACTGTTTCAGCGTGATTTCCACCTATCCTTGTGCAGGCGGTTCGGCCGTTGACGACCCCGGTTCGAGGGTCGAAAAACCACCCAAAACATGGTACAATCAACCTATTCTTAAACGCTCATAAGTGTTAGTAATTTCAGTAGTTTGAATCGCTTTGGAGGCAGGGCGAAATTCGATCCCGGACAACGTCTGAAGTCCGGTGTTTCCACGGAGTTGAATGGCCACAAAAGAGATCAATACGACGACGACCGTCGTCGATAGCAAAACCAAAAACGGAAGCAACGGAGATTACACTGCCGACTCTATCAAGGTGCTCGGCGGGATGGAAGCTGTCCGCAAGCGCCCGGCTATGTACATCGGGTCGACGGGCGAGATGGGTTTGCATCACCTTGTCTATGAAGTTGTGGACAACTCCGTCGACGAAGCGCTTGCCGGATTTGCGGACAAAGTCGAAGTCACGATTCATCTGGACAACTCCATCACTGTCGTCGATAACGGTCGTGGAATTCCTGTCGATGCGATGGACATTGATGGCGAAAAAGTTCCTGCCGCTCAGGTTGTGATGACCAAACTCCACGCTGGCGGCAAGTTCGACAGCTCATCCTACAAAGTTTCCGGTGGTCTACACGGCGTAGGTGTGTCCTGCGTCAATGCGCTCAGTCACGAATTAGACCTGGAAATCTGGCGCGACGGCTTCACCTGGGAGCAGACGTATTCGAAAGGGGAGCCGACCAGCAGGCTGAAGAAGGCTGGTGCCACAAAAAAGCGCGGAACCAAGGTCCACTTTGTTCCAGACAGAGAGATCTTTACTGTCCTCGATTACAACTACGACACTCTGGCGCAGCGTCTGCGCGAGCTTGCTTTCCTGAACAAGGGATTGCTGATAACTCTCACCGATGAGCGGACAACCGACCCCAAGACTGGGGAACCAAAGAATGCGGAGTTCAAATACAACGGCGGCATCGCGGAGTTCATTAAGCACCTGAATCGCGGCAAGTCGGTGTTGCACGATAAGCCGATCTACATGGAAGTCGAACGCGACGGTGTCGTCATGGAGATTGGCCTTCAATACAACGACGGTTACTCCGAGACCGTCTTCAGCTTCGCTAACAACATCAATACCGTTGACGGTGGTACGCACCTGTCCGGCTTCCGCACATCGCTGACTCGCACAATCAACTACGCTGGCCAGCAGATGGGGCTGTTCAAGGATGTGAAGGAAAACCTGACTGGTGACGATGTTCGTGAAGGATTGGTCGCGGTGATCAGCGTGAAGCTTCCGCAGCCACAGTTTGAAGGACAGACGAAAGGCAAGCTGAACTCCGACATTGCGGGAATCGTGCAAGCGTTCGTGAATGAGCGCCTCGGCGCTTACCTGGAGCAGAACCCGACGATTGCTCGCCGCGTCATCAACAAGGCCATTGACGCAGCCCGGGCGCGCGAAGCGGCTCGTAAAGCCCGCGACCTCACGCGCCGTAAGGGTGCGCTTGATGGTGGCGGCCTGCCCGGCAAACTTGCAGACTGTTCCGAACGCCAACCCGAGCGATGTGAATTGTTCCTGGTAGAGGGAGAGTCCGCAGGTGGAACCGCCAAGCAGGGACGCGACCGCCGCTTCCAGGCAATCCTGCCGCTCAAGGGAAAGATCCTCAACGTCGAGAAAGCGCGCTACGACAAAATGCTTGGCCACGAAGAGATCCGCGCCATGATCACAGCGCTTGGCACCGGTATCTCGAAAGAGGATTTCGATGTGAGCAAGCTGCGGTACGGCAAGGTCATTCTGATGACCGACGCCGACGTCGATGGCAGTCACATTCGAACCCTGTTGCTGACGTTCTTCTTCAGACACATGCAGGAGTTGATCAAGCGGAGCAACGTATACATCGCTCAGCCGCCGTTGTATTCAATCAAGAAGGGCAAGTCGCAGCAGTACATCAAAGACGATCGCGAATTCGATAAAGTGATGGTGAAGCGCGCCGCGGAGAGCCTTGTCGTCCGCTACGGCGAGGGTGCTGCGAAGCTGGAAGGCGCGAATCTGGCACGATTCATGACTGTGCTGAACGAATACTTCTCATTCTTCGACAAGGTTGATAAGCGCCTGCGCGATGAGCGAGTCACCGAGTTGTTGCCGAAAGTGGATCTCTCCAAGCGCGCGGACTTTGAAGGCGACAAAAAGAACCCGCCGAAGAAGATCGAGAAGCTGGAAAAAGAGCTGAAGAAGATTCAGAAAGACCGCCAGTTCAAGGAAGTCGAATCGCGCTTCGACGAGGAGCACAACCTTTGGGAAGTGCGTTATGTGAACTCGCAGGGTGCCGAGCACCTCGTTAATTGGGAGCTCGCATCCACTGCAGAGCACCGGCAGCTGCTTTCGAAGTTCAAGCAGATTGAGCCGTACATGGAGCCGCCATTCATCATTGAAGTCATGCCGAAAGTCTCCTCGAAAGCCGAGGCGGAAGGCGACGAGACGAACGGCAGTGGCGAGGCGCTTTCTCCGGCGGACGCAAAGAAAGCCCCTGCAGCTCCGAAGAAGAAGACGCTGCCTCCAGAGCCGGTTGAAAAAACTTCTCCGCGCGATCTGCGTGATTACGTGCTGGCTGAGGGCAAGAAGGATTTTGTTGTGCAACGCTACAAAGGCCTAGGCGAAATGACCGCCACACAGCTCTGGGATACCACTATGGATCCGGAGCGTCGCACGCTGCTCGAGGTGAAGCTGGAAGATATCGCCGAATGTGAGACTATCTTCAGTACCCTTATGGGCGAAGACGTCGAAGCGCGTCGCAAGTTCATCGAAGAAAACGCGCTGGATGTAAAGAATCTCGATATTTAGAAGAAAGACATCAACCACAAAGGACACAAAGGTCCACAAGGGAAAGCAATCCTGAATGAGATTCTTCCTTTGCCTTCCGTGGTGCACTTTGTGGTTATTCTTTTAATCGGATGAAGCGCATCGCCCTCGCCACCTCGGCCGCGTATCCATCTCTAACAGACGACGATCGGACGCTCATTCCAGCGTTGCGCCCTCTCGGCATCGAGGCCGAGCCGGCGATCTGGAGCGATTCTGCCCGCGACTGGTCCGTATTCGACTGTGTTGTCCTGCGATCTTGCTGGGATTACCACCTACGCCTGACAGAATTTTTGCGATGGCTCGCTGGTCTCGAAGTGATCGGTATTCCGGTGTTGAATCCGCCTCCTCTGCTGCGTTGGAACTCAGACAAGGTCTACCTGCGAAATCTGGAACAGCGGGGCATCTCTGTTATCCCAACGATTTGGCCCAATAGCCAGTTCTGTCTGGCTACCGCCATGCGCGAGTTGGGATGGCAGCAGGCGGTAGTCAAGCCGCGGGTATCGGCGACCGCTTACAAGACATCACTCGTCAGCTTGAGTGACATCGCAGAGGCACAACGCGCTCTGGACGACCTTCAAGCTAGCTCTGGCGCACTGGTGCAGAAATTCATGCTGGAGATCCGCAGCGAAGGCGAGTGGTCGCTGGTTTTCTTTGCGGGAGAGTTCAGCCATGCAGTGATCAAAACTCCGAAAGCTGGTGACTTTCGCGTGCAGCACGATTTCGGAGGATTGGAAACGCCCGCAGTGGCTCCCGACGGCGTTGTGCAGGACGCAAAGCAAGTCGTACAAGCTATCGATACGACTCCGCTTTATGCGCGCGTGGATGGAGTCACCACCCATGGCAGGCTTCAACTCATGGAATTGGAACTCATTGAGCCCGCATTGTTTCTTAAGTCCAGCCTCGGCGCGGCTGCCCGTTTTGCAGCTGCTATCGCAGTCGCGTTCTAGATATCGTCGATTTTCTCTGCAACCTGCCAATCCAGCTACGTTCCTCGTGTATGAGCGCCTAACACGGGAACAAATCTCCTGCTATGTCGCTCTAATTGCATGTTAGTCGGAGAACTCTTATGGAGCGTTCCTGGGGAGAAGTGTTGTTCGAACGTAAACGGACTGTGTACGGCTTTGCGGGGCTCGGCTTATGCCTCATCCTAGCGGCGATCAGCATGCCGCAGCTCAAGCGTGTCACGCCAATGCCGCAGCTCACCAGTCAGACTTGGGAAATGGCGGCGAATAAGGGAATCAGCGCGCAAATGTACGCAGGAACTCGGCCCGAAAGCACAGCTTCCTTGCAAAGAAGTACAACCGTTACCAGGATTGTGGATCGCAAGATCGCGCGTACAACGTCCATGCAATTAGTCGTCACGAATGCGGTGGAGGGCGCCGAGAAGATCCGCAAACTCGCCGAGAATGCAGGTGGCTACGTCGAGAGTTCAACCATTAATGGCAGTCAAAGCGATGCCAGCGCAGATGTCACAATCCTGGTTCCATCGACGCTGCTTCCCCAAACTCAAGCGAAGCTTCGCGAACTAGCCTCCAGGGTCGCGAGCGAGAGGACGAATGCTGCCGACATGACTAAGCAGACGATCGACCTTCAGGCACGGCTGCGCAACCTCCGAGCCGAGGAGATGCAGTACTTGCAGATCATGCAGAGAGCGTCGAAGGTTACCGACATGATCGAAGTCGGCGAGAAGCTTAGCGAGGTTCGCGGAGAAATTGAACAGTCGCAGGCTGAGGCGGACGATCTCGCCAAACAGGTGGATATGGCTTCGATTGCTGTTTCGTTGCGGCCTCAGCCGCAGGCCGAAGCCTTCAGCCTAAACTGGCATCCGTTACAGAGGTTGAAGCTGGCTTCCGCCGATGCTCTTGACGGCTTGGCCAGCTATGCAGGCGCGATGGCTTCGTTTCTGCTTTTTCTCCCCGTCATCTGTCTTTGGGTCGCGACGATCATGGTCGGTGGAGTCCTTTTGTGGCGTGGCATTCGGCTAGCGGGAAGGTTCTTCCCGATTTCGCGTATGTCTCCAGTCGAGAACGCAGCGAGGTAAATATGCTCTGGCAACGTTTTCATATCTGCTCTGGTTCTAAGCCGAAAGGGGAGGTGCTTATGAAGCACCGTGTTTGGGGCCCCGGATGCCTCACGGCAATCCTTCTTCTTTTCGCTGGTCCACAATCTGTTAAGACCGTCCAGGCAGCTAATCTAACTCCCGGTTCACTTGAGGTCGTCGACCAAAAAGGCATTGTGCAAGGCGCATGTCCGCTAAAGCACACGGAGGTTCGTGGCACAATAAGCGGATTTCTGGCCCGAGTCACCGTGACGCAACAGTTTCAGAATTCTGCTGAGAATGCGATTGAAGCTGTCTACACATTTCCGCTGCCTGAGAACGCGGCTGTCGACGATATGACGATTCAGATTGGCTCACGTACCATACGCGGCTCCATTAAGGAGCGTCAGGAGGCGCGAGCCATCTACGAGAATGCTAAACGCACGGGCCATGTCGCCGCATTGCTCGACCAGGAGCGCCCGAACATTTTCACCCAGGCTATTGCCAACATCATGCCGGGCGAACAAGTATCGGTAACCATCAGCTACACGGAGACACTTCGCTATGAGGAAGGCTCATACGAGTTTGTGTTTCCAATGGTGGTGGGTCCCCGTTACATCCCTGGCAAGCCGGTTGGGCACGAAGGCCCGGGATGGGCGCCTGATACGGACGAGGTGTCCGATGCGTCGCGTATCACCCCGCACGTAGCAGCCAAGGGAACTCGTGCTGGCCATGATATTTCTCTCGAACTTGCTATCGATGCGGGTGTCCCAATCATTGATCTGAGTTCGTCCTCGCATCAGATCGACGTAGAACACACCGCGATGCACACGGCTGTCGTAAACCTGCGTAATCAAGCCGAAATTCCCAACAAAGATTTCATCTTGAAATACAAGGTGGCGGGAACGCAGATCGCGGATGCGATGCTGACCGAGGCGGCGCCGGGAAAAGCCAAGTATGGCACTGGCGGATACTTCACGCTGATCCTGCAGCCGCCGGCGCGTGTTCCCGAATCCGATATCACCCCGAAGGAACTCGTCTTCGTATTAGATACGTCGGGCTCGATGATGGGCTATCCGATTGAAAAGGGCAAAGAGTTGGTTGAGAAGGCCCTCGACGAACTCTATCCCGGCGACACGTTCAATCTAATTACTTTTTCCGGCGATACCGAGGTTCTCTTTCCGGAGCCAGTTTTCCCGACCGCCGAAAACATCCGCCGCGCCAAGAACTTTCTGATTAGCCGTAACGGCAGCGGTGGAACAGAGATGATGAAGGCGATCCGCAGGGCGCTGGCACCCTCCGATTCGCAGGACCACGTGCGCATCGTGTGCTTTGTCACGGATGGCTATGTTGGCAACGACATGCAAATTATCGGTGAAGTCCAAAAGCATTCGAATGCTCGCGTCTTCTCGTTCGGGATCGGAAGTTCCGTGAATCGCTTTCTGCTTGATGGCATGGCGAAGGCCGGGCGGGGCGCAGTCGAGTACGTCACGCTCAACGACGATGCGGATGAAGCTTCAAAACGGTTATACGAGCGCATACGCTCACCATTGTTGACGGATGTCTCTGTGAACTGGGGCGGACTTCCTGTGAAAGATGTCTACCCGAGTCGGATCCCTGACCTCTTCAGCGGCCAACCGGTTGTCATCACTGGACGATATACGACGTCTGCACAGGGCGCGATTCAACTTCGCGGCACACGAGCCGGGAAGCCGTTTAGTCGCGACATCCCAGTGGACTTTTCATCATCCGGATCGGAAGAAGCGATCAGTACCTATTGGGCGCGCCAAAAGGTTGACGACCTGATGTCACAGGACTGGGAAGGCGCGCAGACTGGGCAGATGAACGCGTCCCTGCAAAAACAAATCACCCAACTCGGTCTGGACTATCGGCTCATGACGCAGTACACCTCGTTCATCGCAGTCGAGGAGAAGGTGGTGAACACGAACGGAACGCTGCAGCGAGTGGAGGTCCCGGTTGAGATGCCGGAAGGTGTCAGCTACGAAGGCGTGTTCGGAGAAGAGCCAAGAAGTCTGGCAATGATGAATCAGGTGAACGTGGTTGGCGGGATCTCTAGCGGAGTTGCTGGAGGTGTTGGTTCCGGAAATTTCAATGGATCATTAAGCAAGTCCCTCAGAGTAGTCCCGGCACCGCCGCCACCCGCGTCGATGCCGACCAGGTTCGCCGAAGAGAAAGATACGTCAAGGCGAGATTTGCTTCCTGAACCAACGAGTCCGTCTCGCAAGCTGCTGGAGTCGAAGTTGTCGCCTGAATTACTGAAGGCGCTCGACTGCTCCCAGAAAGGCGGTCCGAATTGCCACGTAGGAGGCAAACTCAAGCTGCAGATCTGGTTATCAGGGAGCGACGATGCCGTTAAAGCCAAACTGAAGGCGCTTGGCGTGGCGTTTCTCAGTGAAGGAAAATCCGGGCAAGCGCTTATCGGTACTCTGGCGATGGACAAGCTGGAGGCTCTGGCAAAGATCGTAGAAGTGAAATTCGTTTCACTTGCGCGCACTTAGCTGAGCGAAAACACGAACGGTTCGCAACTCTCGGAGCAAGGCTCTGGCCCCTCTCAGGGCCTGCTCCTCTTTTTTCATACAAGTTACCCTGCACGTTACCACTTCGCGCGGTTGTGGTTACCACGTTCCTTGCAAGTGTCCCAGGTGTGCACGTTCTCTCGACAGGGACGGGAACACTCCTCCTTCCGGTCCAAGTGAAAGGGGAAATGCAATGAGAAAGTTTTTGCTGTTCCTGCTCTGCTTGTGTTCGGTGGCATGGGGAAGCGACCAGTCGATTAACAATGATGACAACCAGCCTGCCTTGACCATTTACAACCAAAACTTTTTTGTGGCGCGCGAAAGATTTCCGATGGACCTGATCGGAGGCGTGAACCGCGTGCAATACGCTGGCATCGCCGCACATCTCGAACCAGATTCGGTTATCCTGCGCGACCCCAACGGTCGGGCTCTTCAAATTCTGGAGCAGAATTACCGAAACGATCCTATTTCTCAAGAACTGCTGCTCTCCTACTACGAAGGGAAGACCATCGACTTCCTCGTGCAACGTGGTGAAAAGCAAGAGATCGTGCGCGGCAAAATCGTGCGCAGCGGCTACATTCCCAGTGCGATGTATGCAAATGGCTATCCTCAACCGGGATTTGGCCAGCCGATCATCGAGGTGGATGGCGTATTGCGCTTTGGATTGCCCGGCCAGCCGTTATTCCCATCGCTGAGTGGTGATTCGATTCTTAAACCAACCTTGAGCTGGGCGCTCGAGACGAATGATCCCGGCAAATTCGATGCCGAGATCTCGTACGTTGCCGGAGGCATGACCTGGCAGTCCGACTACAACATTGTGATCTCCGACAAGTCCACGGCGGCTTATGACGTTCTCGACGTGGTGGGATGGATCACGATGCGCAACCAGAGCGGCAAGACATTTGAAAACGCACGCATCAAGCTGCTGGCGGGGGATGTCAACAAAATCCAGCAAGGCGCCGTTGGCGGGCGTTTGTATGCCGCCGAGAAAGCTGCAGCCATGAATGACGCGATGGCCCCGGTAGTTCAGGAAAAGTCCTTCGATGAGTTTCATCTGTATACGCTGCAGCGGCCAAGCACGTTGCGGGATCAGGAAACAAAGCAGGTAGAATTCGTGCGTTCAACCGGAATTCATGCTCGACGGCTGTACGTCTACGACGGCGCAAAACTGGAGCAATACGCGTACTACAACAGCGACCAGATCCGTAACGACCAGGGCTATGGCACGTTGTCGAACCCGAAAGTCTGGGTCATGGAAGAATTCAAGAACTCGGATGGCAATCATCTTGGCATTGCGCTTCCCAAAGGTAAGCTGCGTTTTTATCGACGTGATACGGATGGACACCTGGAGTTCACCGGCGAAAACATGATCGACCATACTCCCAAAGATGAAACGATTCGGGTGTACACCGGGAACGCCTTCGACGTGGTCGGCGAACGAAAGCGCACCAATATTCGCGTTGATTCCAATCACGATTGGATGGAGGAGACTTTCGAAATTAAAGTCCGTAATCACAAGAAAGAGCCGGTCGATGTACGTGTGGTTGAGCACATGTATCGTTGGACCAACTGGCGGTTGCTTGCGCAATCTCACGAATCCCGGAAGACGGATGCCCAAACGGCAGAATTTCCAATCACCATTGCTCCGGACGGTGAACAGGTGGTGAGCTACACGGTGCACTACTCGTGGTAACTCGAACCTGGTGCAGGGATGTCAGTTGAAGGAGGTAGGTCGTTGGCTATCCCAGGCTCTGCTTGCTCCACGCTCGGCGCAATGCAGATTGGTTCAAGCAGGGCCGCGGTAGTCGCAGGCGGATAGTTGACGTGAGGGTAGATGCGATCGAATGCAATCCAAAGCAAGGCCAGAACGACAAAGAGAAAGACACTTCCTTCCGGACCGATCGTGCCGCCCGTGAGCCAACGGGAGCCATGGAATGAGGAACTCAACAGATGTCCTGGGGCCGTCGTGCCGCTGTTTGGGACTGAATAGAGATAGGTCTCTCCCCAATCCCACGACGCATGGAATCCTACGGCAAACCACAAATTTCCGGTTCTACGCAGCGTCAAGCAAAAGAAGAAGCCAATCAAGCCGGCAGCAAGGGCGCCGATCCACCCCTCTCCCTTGTTGCCGAGATGGATGCACCCGAATGCGGTTGATAGAACTGCGGCTGAAGGCCAAAACCCAATTCCCTGCGTTAAAGTGAACTGCGTGTAGCCGCGAGCCAGGAATTCTTCGAAGAGACCGACAATCAGGAAGAACAAACCATAGAAAGCCGCAAACTTCATCACGCGCGCTCCACTCAGCGCGATACTTCCGAAGTAAAACACTCCTAGAGCACGCAGGATGAGCATGAGGATCGTGAGACCCACCAAGCCCCAGAGTGCTCCGATCCAGAAAAGTTTTCCAAACGCGAGTTTCCCAGGCAAACCGTAAGTGTCGAATCTGCGCCGTTCAATACGGGCCATCGCGAATGCCGGTATCATGGCTACGATCATGAGTCCCGCTTCGCTGATCATCCCAAACCATATGCGGCCCCGTCCTGTCGGTTCCCATGAGTTTAGAAAAAAGCCAAAGAGAAACAGCGTAGCCGCCGCCATCAAAAAATATAGAAATAGGCGCCATGGCACACGGAGACCGTCAGAACCGATGATCAGCGAGTGGATGCGGTCGTGAATCGCAGGTGAAGTCGGTGCTTCGGGTGGAAGCGCCTGATCGTCGGACTGCGCGAGCGGCCCAGGTTGCGTTTGCTGCTCCGCTGGCGGGAGCATGGTTGGTTCGTGATCGTCCATAGATTGCGGTTTCCGCAAACGCCTGCAAACATGGTAAAACACTCGCCTTCCCCTTTCATGGAAGGATTTTTCACTCGCGAACGATTCGGCAAACCGCAGTTCATTGCGGGACTACTCCTGCTGGCGTTCCTGGGACAATGCCTTTGGTTGATCGATCGCGGTTTGCGCCTGCACGGGTTGGATAGCAATGAGTTATATCGCGTAAGGGAAGGACTTCGGCGGTGGCATGGCCAGCAAACACCGGAGATTCGCGATGACTTGCCGATCCACATTCAGCAAAATGATGGATACGACCCGCATCATTCCGCTCTTGAGTACCTGATTACGAGCATGCCTTTGCTGGTCTGGCCCGAGCCCGTGCAGGCCGAACAGATGCCGTATTGGGCATGGCTCGTGCGGCTGCCCTATGCCTTTTTCGGAGTCGTTCTGGGGGCTTCGCTCTGGTATGTAGCGCGAAGGCTGTACGGGAACTCCGGAGGCTATATCGCGCTCGTATCGTATTGCTTTTCTCCGGCCATCCTTCGAGCAAGCTCAGGCTGGTTCGCAGAGCCGGAAGTGATGGCGGCATGGGGCGCCTTTGGGGCGATCTTCACAGCCATAGCGTCGGCCCATACGCTATACGCGCCGCGCGAGGTCGTTTGGTGGAACTGGCGCCGGATTCTCCTCCTTGGGCTTTCGATGGCGCTGGCAATCGGATGCCAGTTCTCGCTTGTTGTGGTGATTCCACTCGCGCTCGGGTTCATGCTGTATCTCGCTCCCACGCGTCGCGGTGCCGCGGTTGTAATCTGGGCTGCGTCTTGTTTGTTAGCGGTATTTCTGCTCTGGGCGGCATATTTCTTCAACCTTGCTGACTTTATGCAAGCTCTCCATCATGCCCACTTCTTCCCTGTGAGCGGGCAAGCTTACGGCATCGCGGACGCATACCATCTCTTGTGGTCGCGATTAGGACAGGCTGGTGTAGTGCTGGTTGCTGCCCTCCCGTTGTCCATCGTCACTTATTCGCTCTGGCGACGGGCCCGGTACTTTGGAAACACAGCGCCTCTGTTAATCGCTCTTTTGTTTTTGACAATGGGATTGGGCATGCCGCACTACCCGGGCATGGGATTCACGCTGATGGCCGTTCCGTTCCTATTCATCTTTGTGGCGGGCATTGCGTCAGACCTGCTCGAGACCAAACAGCGCGGTCTCGTATGGGCCGCTGTCTGGGGCGTGCTTGGGGCAACCTGCCTCTGGAACTTCTTGGAGTTGCTGAAGGTGGGGCTGAGCTAACCTCTTTCAGCTCTGAGTTCTCGACAAGACCCCGCCACCCGCCCTTTCTGACGCAACTTTCCGGGAGTAGACTCGTTCTAATGTATTAGGAGTGCTTGGGAGGTTTCTGGGATGGTAGCGAATCAGAGCTGTGATGGTCGTCGGCTTGGGGTGGTCACAGTGATTCTTGTGTTGGCGGCTTTTGTGCCGGGAGCCGTAGGGCAAGCGCGTGGGGTGCCAGCTTCGGTGACCTCCATTGGATTTGGTGGAAATTTCACTTCGCCTCCTGGGATCCCCGCAAGCGTAACCTCCATTGGCCCGAACGGTTTGCCTGGAAATTTCTTTCTGAACTCGCCAATAGTCACCGCCCCCGTTCATGGCGCTGGCACGCTGTTTCCGCCACAACAGAATCACCATCATCACGGATTCTTTCCCTGGGGGATTCCCGTGGTAGCTGTTCCATACGCCTATCCGGTCGAGATCCCTGTGGCGGTGATGGATGAACAGGAAGCCGAGCCCTATAATGGCGGACCCACAATTTTTGATCGCCGCGGACCGGGACCATCCAATCACCAGGATGAAGTGCGTTACACCCCTCGCGAAGAAAATCGCGAAGCTGAACCCCAGCCGCAGAACACGCAACAGAGTGCCGAGGAACCGGTACGCAGTCAACCGTCTACGACCGTCGTGTTCAAAGATGGTCATGCCATCGACGTATCCAATTATGCGATTGTCGGCGAAACGCTTTTCGACCTTACTCCCGGACACCCTCGTAAGATCGCATTGACAGATATCGATGTTGAGGCGACCGCAAAACAGAACGAAGATCGTGGTGTAGATTTCACCGTGCCGGTTACGCAGTAGTTGGGGGGTAGTGGCGCGAACGAATCCTGAGGACGCATAGCTCAGCGCTAGAGGCCGCCGCACGGCGAGACAAAAAGCGCCCTTTCCGCAAGCAGAAGTAACCCAAGCGGGGCACATTCCACTCTTTCCAATCGATATACCCGGCTCCTTCATCTAATTGGGTAGAACTCAGAAAGGCGACTTTGAAAGCGAAAACCCTGATGCGGTATCTCATCTTCTTTGGTTTCTTGGCACTGATTTATCTAATTCAGCATTTCTGGTTTGCGGGGGCCTGGAATCGCATTGCTGGCATACAAAATCCAGTGACGCGGCACCTGCTGCAGTCGCTTTGGTTTGCAGGCCTGGCGCTCGTGCTCTCAAACTTTCTTGGGCCGCTCGTTGGACGGCTGCTTCCGAGAGGGCCAATGGGTACATGGCTGGTCGGCGCCTCACGCATATGGCTGGTGGCGTCGGTGGTCGGCTTTCTAAGTTTTCAAATCGTTGCTGGAGTGGGGTGGATCTCGCGAACAACGGTGGCGAGCCTCACATCACATACGCAGAACTTCAATCCCGCACGTAGAGACTTTTTTCGCTATGCCGCATATTTGGCGGGCGGACTCCCATTCGTCGCGGCGACATATGGATTCGCAGCTGGGCGCCTTCGCTACAAGGTAGAAAAAGTCGATGTCCCGATCGTTGGCTTGCCGAAGGCTCTCGACGGGATGCGTATTGCACAGTTGAGCGATATTCATATTGGAGAGTTCATGCCGCGGAACGAAGTCGCCAAAGCCGTCCAGATCGCGAATGAGCTGAAGCCTGATTTGGCCGTCGTCACAGGAGATTTTGTCAGCGATCATTCCGATCCACTCGACGATTGCATCGCGGAAATAGCCAAGCTGAAAGCGCCCCTCGGAACTTGGGGCTGTAATGGCAATCATGAGATTTATGCGCGAGCAGAGGGTGCTGCGGCTAGATTGTTCGAGGGCCATGGAATGAAGCTATTGCGGCAGGAGAATGCGGAGTTGGAATGGAACGGAGGGAAATTCAACCTCATCGGAGTTGACTACATGCGCGACAGCATGACCTCCGGTCCGCACGGTGTGCCTCTCGGTGGAATCGAGCATCTGGTCAGTCGTGACATGCCAAATATTCTGCTGTCACACAATCCGAATTCTTTTCGCCGCGCAGCCGACCTTGGCATTGAGCTAAGCCTCGCAGGTCATACGCACGGCGGACAAGTTAAGTTTGAGATCGTCGATCACAGTATTAGTCCCGCCAGGCTGATCACAGACTTCGTGGCTGGCCTGTATCACCTTCCCCTGGGCAATGGCTCAGCCCAGGCCGAAGCCGGTGCGAACGGAAGCTCAGGCAGGAGCGCGTACTTGTACGTCAATCGTGGACTGGGAACTTTCGGTATGCCGGTGCGATTGGGTGTTCCACCTGAGATCACGTTGTTGACCCTGCGTGCCGTCTAGATAGCGTGTGGGTATGTGGCGAAGTAGTCAACCGACGCGGCGGATAAGCATCCGACTGGCCCCAAAACATGGTATAATTCCTAGTACTCCTAATCCTCTTAACTTATTGTAGATACAGTGCTTTAGGGGCATCAGCCAGAACACCGGCGGTGACCGAGTGAACGTGACCGACTGTCGTGAACAAGCTCGGACGGATGTCCTCGAAGGTCCAGAGTGAAGAGCCGGAGCTAAAAGCTTTCTATGCCTGACGATGAGAATCCAGAACTGCCATTGACACCGCCACCTCCGGGTGAAGGTGGAAATCCCGGCGCGTTGAATATCCATCCGGTCAACATTGAAGAGGAGATGCGGCGGTCGTATCTCGACTATTCGATGTCGGTGATTATCGGCCGGGCCTTGCCCGATGTCCGCGACGGATTAAAGCCCGTGCATCGCCGCATTCTGTACGCGATGTATGACATGGGATTGCTCCACAATCGCAAGCACTCCAAGTGCGCTGGTGTTGTTGGCGAGTTGCTGAAGAAGTATCACCCGCACGGCGATAGCGCTGTTTACGATGCCTTAGTGCGTTTGGCTCAGCCGTGGAGCATGCGTTATCCCCTGATCGATGGACAGGGAAACTTTGGATCGGTTGATGGCGATCCTCCAGCGGCTTACCGGTATACCGAATGCCGCATGACCAGAATCGCCGAGGAGATGCTGACCGATATCGATAAGGACTCGGTCGATTTCGTCCCAAACTTTGACGAGACGACGTTTGAACCCGTCGTGCTGCCTGCGCGCATCCCCAACCTGCTGATCAACGGTGCCAACGGCATCGCGGTTGGAATGGCGACAAATATTCCGCCGCATAACCTGACTGAAATTGTCGATGCGACGATTACTCTGATTAACAATCCGAACGCTCAGCTGGCCGAGATTTTGAAGTTTGTGCAAGGCCCGGATTTTCCCACAGCCGGCATCATTCATGGCCGCGCTGGGATCGTTGACGCTTATAAGAGCGGGCGAGGTCGCTTTGTCATGCGCGCCAAAGCGGCTATTGAGAACATCAACAAAGACCGCAAGGCGATCATCGTCACCGAGATCCCCTATCAGGTAAATAAGGCACGTCTGGTCGAGAGAATTGCCCAGTTGGTGAACGAAAAAGTTATCGACGACATTTCTGATATTCGCGACGAGAGCGATCGCGATGGTATGCGCGTCGTCGTAGAACTGAAGCGCGATGGTGAGCCGCAATTGGTTCTGAACCAATTGTTCAAGCATACCTCGATGCAGGAAAGCTTCAGCATGATCTTCCTCGCGGTAGTAAATGGACAGCCGCGAGAGCTGGGATTAATCCAGGCGATCAAGCACTTCATCGATCATCGTGTCGATGTCGTGCGACGGCGCACAGCCTATCTGCTCAATAAGGCTCAGGAGCGCGAGCATATTCTGGAAGGCTATCTAGTCGCGCTCGATCATCTCGACAACGTAATCACCATCATTCGAGGCAGCGCAAACCGTGCCGAAGCGCGCGACAACCTTGTTGCTTATTTCGGCGGCAAGAAGATCGACATCAATACGACAGGAAAAGCCCCGAAAGCCAATCCCGAAAAGCCGTTCACCATTCGGCAGGCAGATGCGATTCTCGAACTGCAGCTGCACCGCTTGACCAAGCTGTCGATCGACGAGATTAGCAACGAGCTGAAAGATGTGCGTGAGAACATTGCCGAGTACGAATCTGTTCTCGGTTCGGAGAAAAAGCTCCGCGGCGTCATCATTAAGGAACTAGAAGAGATCAAGAAGCAGTACGGCGACGAGCGCCGCACAGTGATCGAAGACGAAGCGGCGGAGATCCAGCTCGAAGATCTCATCGCCGACGAACAAGTTGCGGTGACTGTGAGCCACTCCGGCTACCTGAAGCGCACTGCAATCTCCACCTACCGCAATCAACGCCGTGGTGGCAGCGGACGTATGGGCATGAAGACGCGCGACGAGGATTTTGTCGAGCATCTGTTCATCGCATCGACGCACGCTTACATTTTGATCTTCACCAACACCGGGCGCGTCTACTGGCTCAAGGTTTACGAGATTCCCGATGTGGCTGCTGCTGGACGCGGCAAACACGTCGGCACACTTGTATCACTCCAGCCGGGGGAAACCGTCCGCACCATGCTGGCGGTGCGCAATCTGGAAGAAGAAGGGAAGTACGTATTCTTTGCCACCCGCAACGGAACGGTGAAGAAAACCGAATTGAAAGACTTCTCGCACGTAATGTCGCGAGGCATCATCGCCATCAGCATCGATAAAGGCGATGAATTGGTCGCTGCCAGCCTCACTGATGGTGAACAGATCATTTTCCTTGCCTCCCATGATGGCCAGGCAATTCGCTTCGATGAAAACGATGTTCGCTCCATGGGCCGTAATGCCACCGGGGTTCGCGGCATGCGCCTCGACGAGAAAGACTACATCGTCGGCATGGCAACGACTCCAAAGGATGTGAAAAAGGCGGAGGCCGCATTGGAGAGAGCCAAGGCGGATGCCGGCGTGCCGGAAGCCACAGCCACCGACGAGACGCTGCCGCTGAAAGGCTCCCTAATTCTTTCAGTCACGGAAAACGGTTATGGCAAGCGCACTCCTGCTGACGAATACCGCCTGCAGGGGCGGGGTGGCTCAGGCGTCATCAACGTTAAGACCACAGAGCGCAACGGAAAGGTCGTCGGCATCTCCCAAGTGACGGAGAAGTCCGAAGTCATGCTGATCAGCCAATACGGCAAGATCATCCGCATTGAATCGAAGTTCATTCGGGAGTCCGGCCGCTCAGCGCAGGGCGTACGCCTACTGCAGATGGAGGCGGGAGATAGGGTCGCGGCCGCTGTCGTAATACCAGAAGACGAACAGAATAACGGTGGAGCGCTGATTCAATAGGTAGCTAAAACTGCGTTACTGGGATCCGATCTCGCATCCGTTTTTCGCCCGTTCAACGCCTCTATGCACAGCCCGGTCTGGCGAATCGGGCCCCATTCGATCCTTAGCGCAAAAAACGAAACCCGTCGCGGCCAGCGACGGGTCGAGTCCATTTTGTCGATGAAGATTCTTACCGCTCCCAGTAAAAGGAGTATGGACCTTACAAGCCCAGTCTAATATCGGGTCTTTGCTGTATTTTTCGGCGTTATTGTAATCACGCGCATGCCGCGACAATCAAGGCTTTAGGGCATTAAGACTACTTAACCACCTTTGGCTGGAACATCTTACGTTCCATTTCCGCTCAATCCAACCAGTTGCGGGCTCCCGGAGGCGTCATCGGTGATGACAACGCTTCCGCTGGCAGGCCCCACTTGAGTCGGCGCAAATGTAACGGAAATTGTGCAACTCGCACTGGGAACAACGACGGTCCCGCAATCATTGGTTTGAGCGAACGCGCCGGTTGTCGCGATGCTCGAAATGTTGAGCGCTGCCGTGCCTGTATTCGTCAATAGGACATTCAAAGGGCTGCTGGTAGTGCCCACTGTCTGATCGGGAAACGTCAGGCTAGGCGGATCTAGGCTCACGAAAGGAGCAATACCGTTGCCGCTGAGCGATAGATTCTGTGGGCTATCGCCTGCATCGTCGGTCAAAGTGACTGTGCCGGTTCTCGGTCCAGAGGTAGTGGGCGCAAAACTCACCGAAATGATGCAGCTTGCGTTGACCACCAATATGCTTCCACAGTTGTTGGTCTGGGAGAAATCCCCGCTGGCGACGATGCTGGTTAGGTTCAAGCTCGCCACGCCTGTGTTGGTGAGAGTTACATTTTGAGGCGCACTAGTAGTACCCACAAGTTGATCGGCAAATGACAACGACGATGGAGAAAGCGAGACCAGAGGTCCTGCCAGGGACGTGCCCTGCAATGAGATCTGTGCGGGGCTGGTCTCGGCTTCAGAGTCGTAAATCATCAAAATTCCCGGGAGCTTGCCAATTGATTTTGGCTTGAAAACCACCGAAAACGTACACGTAGCACCCGGTGCGACCGTGCTTCCGCAAGTGTTGGTCTGCACGTAGTCGGGAATGTTGTGAGCCAGGGTATCTTGCGGCTGGACACCGGTGATGCCCAAATTGGTCGTGCCCTTGTTGGTAAGACTCACGGTAAGGGGCGAGGTAGAACCACCCACTTTGAGAGTTCCGAAATTCAGCTTGGGCGGGGATATCAGCACGGTCGACCCCTTGCCCGTGAGGTTTACAACGTGTGGGCTGCCGCCATCGCTGTCGTTAATCGTAATCGAACCATACCTTACGCCCGCACCTAGCGGCTTGAACTTGACGTTGATCGTGCAGCTGCCACCTGCCGACACGCTTGTGCCGCAGTTGTTCGTCTGTACGAAATCACCAGTAATCGCGAGGTTCGTGATGTCGAGCTGAGTGGCTCCGACGTTAGTCAAAGTAACTGGTTTTTGTACTCCGCCGGCCCCGACGGTACGCAATCCGAAGTCGAGCAATGCGGGAGACAACACGACCGAAGTGCCAATTCCACTTATCTGAACCGTCTGTGGGCTGGTTGGGTTGGAGTCGGTAATGGTCATCGTTCCGGAACGCGGACCGGCTGTCGTCGGAGTGAAAACTACACTCATGACGCAAGATCGATTAGGAGCTATGGGGCCGCACGGGGCAGACATTGAGAAGTCTGGGCCGTCGAGGACAACGCTCGTGATATCAAGGCGTCGATTGCTCACATTATTGATCGTGACTGTCTTTGGCGGGCTGGGCTGACCGACACGTTGCGGCAGGAATTTGAGTTCTGTGGTGGAAACCGGGGAGCAGGTACGAGGGGAGAGAATAAGCGGAGACAGAGGTGACTGGTTGAAATCGAAACTGTCCAACATATCGCTCGCGAGCGCATCTCGTTGGGTAAGAGGCGACAGATTGAAGCGCTCCTCGACGATCTTCAACAAAGACGAAAATTCATACTGAGTGTGCGAGATGTAGCCTTGCTTCGCATAGGGCGAAATGATGAGTAGGGGCGACCGCGGACCCAACCCTTCCTGGTCGATCTGTGGCGGTGGCACGTGGTCGTAGAAGCCGCCGAAATCATCCCAGAAAACGAAGATTGCTGTCGTTGCCCAGTCAGGGCCTTGCATGACGGCGTTAATCTGTTTAACCGTCCAATTTTCACCTAGACAGCTGCTCTGAGGGGTGTGCTCGCTTTCCGTTCCTTTCGGTACGACCCAACTGACCGTCGGGAGATTGCCGCTCAGAGCATCAGTAATGAACTGCGTCTCTGGGACCACGTTAGTGTTCCATAAATCCGTGTTGCGGATGTGATTGATAGCGTCGAGCGGATTCCAGATTGTGAAGGTGGGGGTGTAGTACTTCCATGAGATGCTGGCGGCCTGAAGACTATCGGCCAGCGTGGGCATATCGAAACATGGGAACTGGTTGGTGACATAGCCATTCTCATCGATCACCTTCACTGTCGCAGTTGGAATTGCATCACAACCGGCGGATGGCTGTGGTTCTCCGTTGCTAATCACGCCCCCCGATTGTGCGGCGACAGTGTACAAGTGGTTGGGAAAACTCATGCCATGCTGCGATGAAAACGTGCGGTCAGATAGAACAAAGTTCTGTGCGTAAGCGAAATAATTTGGGATGTCCTGTTGCTGCAGCTGCGTGTAGCAGAGCATATCCCCGTTGATGTTGCAGGCGGAGATTTGGGGACCGATCGTGTCGAAGCGGTCCATGCGCCCGTTGTCATACGATTGAACCGCATTGGTCCAGCTGTGTCCGATATCTCGCGGAGTCACGTCCGGCGTATGCCCCAACGGAATGACCTGTCCGGTTGAGATCATCCCGGAGGTAACGCCATCCGCGCCTGGATAGGTCCCGAAATAATTATCGAAGGTGCGGTTTTCTTTGATGATAAAAACAAAGTGCTGAATAGAATTCAGATCAGCCCTAGTCTGAGCATCTGCACGGATAAGAACTCCTGCCACGATCAACCCGCATAGCGCCCAGTGTGCGAGTCCCCATCTCACGTATGCACACTTCATCGATTTGTTCACCAACCACGCGAAAGTGTTCTGCAAGGAGGCGAGTATCTGCCACCGTTTCAAGCAACAGCTATGTGTTCCTGAACCGCACCAACAAACATGGATCGGGAATTGGGGGAGGGATGCCTAATTTCGAGGCCGAAGGATTTTGTCTTGCGATGCTTGCTGCTGTCAACAAAAATTCCAAATTTTGTTGAATGCAACAAATCGCAATTTTTGCGCAATAAATTGCGGCCCTAAGATGCTGGAGAAACAGAAATTACTTGGAACGTTCTATGACAGACTCGACGAGAGTGGTGGCATTATGCCCGGCCGGAGGGTGTGTTGTTGGCTAGATCCTCAATGGCAGATTCCAGGTTGCGGAGGGCATGATCGAGAGCCTTTCGCTCCAAGTCATGGTTGTTGTCATTCCGCAATTCTTCGCGACGTGAGTACATCGCTTCTTGTGCGAGAGCGATGTGCTTGCTGAGTTCCGGTAGACGGAGATCGGACTCGGCCATCTCCAAAAGCGCCGAGTGGTAGAGTTCGATCCACTTGTTACGTTTCATCGGTCGCGGCCTTTCTTGCTTCCTATTGGATGATAAAAATGGGCAAGCCGGAGATCAGCAAGGAGGGAAGAGTTTGTGTCCGGTGATCCTACGTGTAAACATCTGATTCATATCTACTTGCAGCCATGCGCGCTTGCGGTCGGGTCATTTCTATCCGTGCAGAGCCATAGGCAGGAAAACTTTCGTTCGTGCTCTCAAGTGACGTTTCGCAGTCATTGGCACGTACGCTAGTGTGAAAAGGTGGTCGCCTCCTCTCTCCGCAGATATCCGGCGGAATTTACATCCCCTTTAGCGACACGCGAAGCGCGCAGAAAGCCCGTAGCTAAGGGTTCTTTGGCAGGGTTACGCGAACTGGACCTGAAAACTGCATGATTGATGCAAGACTAAAAATCGCGATTCTCTACGACGCTTGGGGTGATGAGGAGGCTTTGGTCGAGCCCAAGCCCAGACGAAAACGAAAGGCGACTCCACCCAGTGAAAAAGAAGACCGAGAGGAAATCTTTGAGGCACTCCAGCAACTAGGACACGAGCCCTTCTACTACGTGCTCGATGGACGATTGACCTCACTGCACGCGCTCTCGCGTTGCGGTGCCGACCTGATCTTCAACCTCACGGAGTCGTTTGACGGCGACGATACCAAGGACATGAACCTGGCAGCCTATCTCGAACTGATCGGGATTCCCTTCACTGGTTCCGGTCCCCACGCCTTCTTTCTCGCGCAGGACAAGGCGATCGCCAAGAAGATGTTTGCATTCCACGGAGTCCGTACACCATACTTCGCCACCTCTTACCGCGGACGCATCGATCACTCCCATGACATCTCTTTCCCATTGATCGTGAAACCCTTGTACGAAGATGGATCCATCGGCATCGACGCCGACGCCGTGGTACATGGAGTAAAGGACCTGATGGCGAGGGTGCAACGTATTGAAGAAGAGTTCGATTCTCCCGCATTAATTGAGGAATACATCGAGGGGCGAGAGATCTATGCCGCGATCCTGGGAAGCTACGAGCATTCCCGTGCTCTTCCCCTGGTGGAACTTGATTTTTCCAGGCTGCCGAAGGGGATCCCGCGAATTGCGAGCTGGGACGTCAAATTCGAGAAAGAAACCCAGGTGCACAAGCTCACGAAGTCCGCTGTAGCACGCAACCTCGACGAAGAAACCGTTGCCCGCATCTCGCAAAATGCCGTAGCTGCATACAGGGCGCTCAAACTGCGAGACTATGGAAGAATCGACATGCGCCTCACATCCAGGGGCGATGTGTATGTTATTGAAGCCAACCCCAACCCCTGGTTGGCCAGCCAGCACGAGTTTGCCATAGCTGCGAAGGCTTCAGGGCGTTCCTACACGGAGCTGATTGGAGAAATCGTCGATCTGGCTATGAGCAGGTACAGTCGCCGCGCAAAGGCACAGACACAATCCTGATCTGAAACGGACCTGCAGCTCTGGTCTGGAACGTATTACTGAACGTACTTCAGCCCTTGCCGGCGAGCCTCGAATGAACCTTCGACGTTGTTATCCTCGAACATGCCTAGATCTTGCAAAAGGGCGAAGGTGTTCGCCGCTGCCCCCTTCATCTGAAACCGGCAATTTTCCCCGTTAGATTCGAATACGCAGGGACCCCCTGAGTAGACCAGAGTACAGTTCGTGAAATGGCAGTTGATGAATTCCATGTTGTCGATTTCCAAGGTAACGTCACGGATAAGGCGGTTTTCCACACGTTTCATCGCGTACGCTCGTGGTTATGAGATTAATTTCGCTATGGATCTAATGTCTTGGATGCGACGAATCGCCTATAGTCACCTGCAATTTCAGAACAGAGCAGTGATGTAGTAGATATCCACTAGCGAGTTAAGTGCACCAAGACTGTCAAAACCTACAGTCTTCTCCCTACCCTATCGCAAAGCACTGACGCTATTTCAGAGCTGCCGCCTGTTCACGATCTTTTAGAAAAACCGGGGGATACGACTTCGCATCCAAGGGTAGAATTTATGACACTGAACTTTGGAGACGATTCATTATGAGGACACGACATCAAAACGCTCTGCTGAAAGCACTCCTCGGAGCAGGTCTGTACCTGCTCGATCCGTTACGCGACCGGTTCTCCGACCGAATCGACGATTGGAGCGATCGTGCCCACGCCGGTTATGACGAAGCTTCCGAGCGAGTCTCACGAGCCAGTCGGGCCATTCGTGGCGAAGATCACAGCGGATTAGGAACTGCGGCCGCTCTTCTAGCCGGAATAGGGATCGGTGTGGCAGTCGGCATGTTGTTTGCTCCGGCGAGTGGCGAAGAGACTCGCAACAATATTTCCGATCGAGTGCAGAATCTCGGCGATCGCGTCCGCTCACGTGTTTCGTCTGAAGGTGAAGGCGCGACGGGAACCTACCGGTAGGCGGTTCGTACCGGTGTCCCTGTGAGGCGATTCTTACCCGCTTTAATGCTGGTGGCGACCCTGCTGTGCCTGGCAAATGCTCAGACGCAGCAGGCAGCCTCCAGACCCGACTGTACAATCTCCGTCGACACCTGCGTCAACCACGCCCCGACTTTTCCGCCAACCAATCCAGCAACGCGTCGATGTGTCACCGAGCGAGTGATTCGAGGTTGTAATTCCTCAACGTTACTCTTGCAATGCCGGATCACCGGGCATGGGGTGGGTAGCTGAATTCGCGTGGGGCACCAGGTCCTGGTAGACGGTAGTGGGCACGTTTGTTTGCCAGTAGCCGGACGTCTTCGCGAAGCCTACGATTCCGAAAAACACAGCTGCGATTCCTGCCGCCATCGCCCACGCTGGGATTTCTTTGACGCGGTTCGGCCGCGGGGCTGGAAGGGCCATCTGCAATGCTCCCTGCGCCGGACACACGGCGACACACTCCATGCACCCTGTGCACTCGGAAGACTTGATTGTAATGAGCTTGTCGACCGGCAGAGACGAAGGGCATGCCTTGGCGCATTTTGAGCAATCGATGCATGCATCTGGCGAACGCCGAATCTTGGCTGGGCTGAACAACGCGCTGATCCCAAGTAGCGCCCCGTAAGGGCACAGATATCGGCACCAGAAGTTCTGGATCAGGATCGACAGGACGATCAACACTCCTACCACGATCAACCCAATTTCGCCTATGAAGCGGAAGAAGTTGAGCATCTTTACATCGGTGATCACACCGTACGGGCTGCGCATGAAAGCTGCTATCGCTCCGGCGGACATGGATGAAACCGCCCACAAGAAGAATCCCAACAGAATGTATTTCAATCCACGTAGAGGAATGTCGAGCCAGCGTGGCGCTCGCAGATTGCGTCCGAATATTTTTCTTCCCGCCCGCCATAGATATTCGGAGATTGTTCCTACGGGACACAGCCACGAGCAGAATGCCTTGCGGAAAAGAAAAGAGATGGCAACAAAAGTGACGAGCAGAAACATTGCTGCCGGATGCATGGCTGGAACTTTGCCTGTAAGCAGCCAGTACTTGAAGTTCATCATGCCCGCGATGGGGAGGAATCCTTCGACGCCGGCTGGACGGGATAGCGTGGGTGGAGCAATACCCGTTTCAAACTGGCGCACCCAAAAATAGAAGACTGCTCCGAGGTAAACATTCAACAGCAGAAATGAGAACTGGAATCCGCGACGCAGCTGTTGAGAATAATCGCGCCCAAGCCGCCGAATGAGTCTCTTCTTAGCAGGGCGTGGCTTGACTGGAGTAGTTGTTGTCGGCAGCAAGCCCGGCGGAACTTCAGGAATGATTTCGGAGTGGAATTGCGTAGCCATCGATTTCCTCACCATTGCCAGAGTAGACATGGACGTCACCCCTCGCTATGACTTACGTCACAGTGATAACCCCTTGTTTTTCTGGTAGTTATCGCTAAATAGCCGAAATCAAACAATCTGCAGGTATGCTGAGGAGATGCTTGTCGACCTCAGCCATCCCCTTGCGCCTGACATGCCGGCCTACCCCGGGCTTCCAGTTCCTCGTTTTCATTCCTTCTTGTCGCATGAGGATGTGGCACGACAAACGAGCTATGCGCCTGGGACCACTTTCCAGATTGCAGCGTACGAACTCGGAGGCAACACCGGAACTTATGTCGATGCGCCGTTTCACCGATATCCCGACGGCGCTGATCTTGCCCATGTGCCGCTAGACCGGTTGGCAAATCTGGCCGGAGTTCTAGTCCAGGCGCCGAGCGATGGACCTATCGGGCCGGAAGCTTTTCGCGGGCTTGCCCTGGGACAGAAAGCAGTTCTCATTCACACCGGCTGGGCGGATCGCTGGGGCGGAGACTATTTTCGCTCCGGTCCGTTCCTGACGGAGGATGCGTGCAAAGAACTTGTAAACACTGACGCCACGCTCGTGGGTATCGATAGCGCGAATATCGACGACATGAAGGACCGATCACGCCCCGCACACACGATCCTGTTAGCCGCAGGTATTCCGATCGTCGAGCACCTTCGTGGATTGGAACAACTGCGAGCCAAGCCATTTCGATTTTTCGCGGTGCCGCCAGCAATTAGGGCGGGAACATCCTTTCCAGTCAGGGCATTCGCAATCTGCGAATAAGAAGTAGCGCCCGCCGTCTCGGCGGCATTCTGTGGTGCCAGCAAGATACCGGTGCGACTTACATGTGATACACCTGTACTTTGATTCCTGAGCACGCCATATTTCTTTTCATCGCGGGGATGCTGGGCAGCGCGCTGAACGCAGTCGCCGGCGGCGGAAGTTTCATTGCATTCCCGGCGCTCCTTTTTACCGGCGTTCCTCCAATTCCTGCGAACGCCACCAATACCGTAGCTCTCTGGACGGGAGGCGTAGCCAGCGGTGGAGCTTTCCGCGAGCGCCTCGATGTCCCGCGGCGCGTGATGATTCCGCTGCTCATTACCAGTTTTATCGGAGGAGTTGCGGGCGCATTTTTGCTCTTGTTGACTCCAGCGCACACCTTCATGAGAGTACTGCCGTGGTTGATGCTGGGAGCGACACTCCTGTTCATTTTCGGCAAGCAACTCTCGCAGGGTCGCGTCTCTAGCGTAGGACGCGAAGGTTCAACCGCCGCCATTGTTGGTGCATCGCTCTTCGAACTCGCGGTGGCAGTTTACGGCGGCTACTTTGGGGGAGGAGTTGGAATCGTGAATTTGGCCATGCTTGCCGCTGTGGGCATGAACGACATTCATGCGATGAATGCGCTCAAGAGCGTTCTTGGAATGGCGATCAACGGTGTGGCGGTGCTGGTCTTCATCGTGAAAGGCGCCGTGTACTGGCCGCAAGCAGTCGTGATGATTGCAGGCGCACTCGTAGGAGGATATTTCGCCGCGCACTACTCGATGCGCCTTCCGCAGAAGTGGGTAAGGGTCTTCGTGATAATGGTGGGACTAGGGATGAGCGCGTACTTTTTCGTGAAGGCATATGTGTAGCCTGGCGAGAATTTACAACCTTCCCCGTTCTCGCAAGAGCGGTACCTGTGCTAACATCCCCAACGCTTTTTCCCCCACGACTGCCACCCTCGACCTCAACTAACAATTATCGGCCCGAGGTTTGTCATGAAATGCCTTCGTTGCTCGAATCGGATCTCGCACCAGCCAACGCGCTTCCATCGCCGCCATGCTCTGCTATCTCTATGCCTCTTCGCGCTGAGTTGTTTCTGCCTACCCCGAGCAAGCGCGCAAGCCACGGAATTTCTGGAGGCGAGTCACTTTCCAGTCGCATCGACTTCTGACTCTGGAGCTCCTTCGGCCGTCGGAGACCTTAACCATGATGGCAAACTGGATATCGTCACTTGCGGATTTGGTTCGGTCAGCACACTGTTAGGCAATGGCGACGGCACGTTCCAGGGCCATCGGGATTTTCCTGGTCCCCAAGTTCAGGAATGTGCGGTTGCTCTGGGCGATCTGAACCGCGATGGAAGCCTCGATGTGGTCACCACAAACGGAGGCCGCGTGGGCAGAGTGAGCGTGTTACTCGGGAACGGAGATGGAACTCTGCAGGCGCGGACCGATTATCCCTCGGGGATGTACACAGGTTCGCCGATAATCACGGATCTGAATCACGATGGAAATCTTGATGTAGTTGCTACCGGAGGCTCGGGGAACGGGGTTGTCAGCGTGTTCCTCGGAAATGGTGATGGCACCCTGCAAGCGCAGGTTGATTACCCGGCAGGGCAGAATCCAACCGGCACCATCAGCGGGGATTTTAATGAAGATGGGAATGCCGATGTTGCCGTGTCCAACTATTATGCGGCCGCCATCCTTCTTTTCCTGGGTGATGGGTTGGGCGGACTGCAGTCGCCCATTTCGATTCCGACGGGTCCCCATCCGTTCTTCCTGGCTGCAAATGACTTGAACAGCGACGGCCATCTTGATCTGGCGGTGACGAACGACAATGGCGTCGGAACTCTGTTAGGGAATGGCGATGGCACGTTTCAGACACCCAGAGACTTCCCGGGGCCCGGACTGGACATCAAGACCGGAGACTTCAATGGAGATGGAAAAGTTGATGTGGCACTCGCGGAAGACCAAGGCGCCGGCGTGCTGTTCGGGAATGGTGACGGGACTTTGCAAGCCCGTCTTCTGTACGGCGGAGGGGTGCGGATTTATCGAATCTCCGGCGGCGATTTGAATGGCGACGGCCGAGATGACATCGTCGGCGGTGGAGAAGTATTTGGTACGCCTCAGGCCCTGGTGTTTCTTGCCAACAGCAATGGGACCATGCGCGCACGGCGAGATTACACCACCCCGGCTCAGCCGATTGCGCTGGCCTTGGGCGACTTCAATCACGATGGGCATGTAGACATGATCTCCGGTGACTACTACGTCAACCAAGTCAGCGTCTTTCTGGGGAAGCCGGATGGTACGTTCGAGGATCGGCTCGACCAAGACGTTGGGGTGGAACCCGCTGGGATTGCGGTGGGTGACTTCAACGCAGACGGCAACCTTGATGCTGTGGTGGCATGTGCCACCGACAATTCAATCAATGTTCTGCGGGGAAAAGGGGATGGAACATTTCGCGCGCCGGCGGTTTATCCAGTCCTGGGAAATCCCACTGGTCTCGGGGTGATCGATCTCAATGGAGACGGGAAACTGGATATCATCACGACCAACAACCAGGCGACCGGATCCATCAGCGTCTTTCTGGGAAACGGGAATGGAACTTTTCAGCCACGCGTGGACTATGACACTGGGAGTTACCCCTCCTCGATTGCTATCGGTGACATAAATGGTGACCACAAGATCGATGTTGCGGTCAGCGATTCGAACCCGTTAGGCAACACAACCGGTGCTATCAGCGTGCTGCTGGGGAATGGCGATGGCACGCTGCAGCCGCACGTGGAGTACGCTGTAGGTCCTAATCCAAACGCTCCCTTATTCGTAGTGCTGGCAGACTTCAATGGCGATGGAAAGCTCGATCTCGCGGCCTCCGAGGAATACCGCTATACCGTTAGCGTGCTGCTGGGAAATGGCGACGGAAGCTTTCAGGATTATGTCGATTACGGAACCGGTCTGCTTCCCGCTGGGCTGGTGGCCGCGGATTTCAATGGCGACGGCAAGATCGATCTCGCGGTTGCGAATACCGGACAGCTCTCGGGCGATACTCTCAGCATTTTGCGGGGCAACGGCGATGGGACATTTCAGAAGCGTGTGGATTACGAAACCGGGATGGTTCCGTATCCGCTAGTCGCGACCGATTTCAATGGTGATGGGGCCATGGACCTGGCTGCAGGGAGTGGGTTGAGTTCGTTGTTGAACGTCCTGCTGAACACCGGTGGGACGGCGTTGCGGCTGACTTCTTCGCTGAATCCGTCGCATGTGGGAGAGAGTGTCACATTTACTCTGAAAATCAGACAGAGCCTAGAGTCAGGCTTGCCGGTGCCAACAGGCAAGGTGACGTTCAAAGATGGGAACCAGACCCTGGGGACGGCGACGATTTCCGGCGGGAAGGCGAGCTTTACGACATCGACGCTCAGTGCCGGGAATCACACCATTGGAGCCTTGTACCAGGGAGACTCCAACTACAACCGCCACAAGGCGCCCGCGCTAGTGCAGAAGGTGCTGCCGTAGAGGGCTTACCCCCGGAGGATCCTACTGAATGGGCTCTGACACGTGCTCGTGCACGATGACCCACTTGCCATCCTGCTTGCCCCAGATCACCGTCCAGCGCATGGTAGCCATATCGTGCTTGGTGCCTTTCACGAGGTCGGTGGCGATGGTGGCTGATCCCCAGACGTAGTCGCCGGCGGTGTGGATTTGGGCGTCGTCGTTCACCTTGCAGGTACCGCTGGTATAGCCGGCGAGAACTTGCTTCACGCCAGCGCTGTACTCATCCCAGCTGTTGTACTTTACCGGAGCGATGTCGAAATAGGTGTGCGGACCGCTGGCGTAGTATTGCGCGACGATGTCAGGATTGAGCGTGGCCCAGCCATCCCAGATCTTTTGCATGAGGGCTTTATCCGGAGCTCCGCCAGACATTTTGCTCGATGATTTTGGCGCGGCGAAGCTGGCGAGACTGAGAGCGAGAATCGACATCACGGTCAGAATGAGCTTCTGCATTGGGGTTTCCTCCTTTAGCGGACGAATTGTCGCACAAGCAAGTGCAAAGCTCCAACCACTCGAAGTTGAGCCGTAGCGGGGTCTCAGACGTCCCCTGCCGCGAGCGTTAGGTCTGTCCTGAATCAGGCCTTGCCGCGGACCTTAGCCCACCACCAGCGAACTCCAACCAACAAGAAGCGCCAGTCGTGGAAGAATTCAGGAGCCTTACCCTCGACGGCGTGGCCCACAAACTGTAACGCCCATCCCAGGACGAAAAGCCATGCCGCGTAGATCCAAAGCGGGTGGAAGAAAAATCCGGCAATCGCAAGTCCAGCAGAAAGGATAATGATTGGAATGCCTAGCGTATGGCAGGCGCGGTTGACCGGATGCTGGTGGCTGCTGGAATATTTCGCGATCCACTGCTCGGAGGTGCGTCCACCCAGCATGCGGTGGATGTTACATCAAATTGAGAAGGCGAATTAGACATGGGCACATTGCGGAGGCGGCAATACCGCGGTTAGTTTGACCAAGCCGAGAATAACACGATAAAATAGTTGAGTTTGCCTGTACTTGCGGGTCCGTTCTGGAGCCGCCCGCGTTGTGGCGTTGAGAGCCGAAAGCGGTCAAACAGCAAGCAAAGAGAGATGAGCAGGGTTCCCGGATCGCGCGGGTGTGCGACCGGTATTGATTTTACGGAGGCATAGGTATGTACGCGGTCATCCGCACGGGTGGAAAGCAGTACCGGGTAGCGCCCGGCGATGTGATTCGTGTAGAGAGCCAGCAGGGCACGGGCACTGAGGGTCGCGTGGAGTTCGGCGATGTGCTGGCGGTTTCAGGCGAAGCTGGACAGATCGGTAAAGCATCGGCAGATACGCATGTTTTTGGCGAAGTCGTCGAGCACGGCCGTGGCGACAAGGTTATCGTCTTCCACTACAAGCGGAAGAAGCAGTACAAGAAATTGCGTGGGCATCGGCAGGCATTCACCGCTGTTCGCATTACTGAGATCGCGTTCGATGGGCAGTCGTTCAAGGCGCCAGAGCTTCCGAAGAAAGAACCCAAGGTAAAAAAGACAGCCGCGAAAGAAACGGCAGAAGCCGCTGCGCCGAAAGCGAAAGCTAAAAAGAAAGCGGCTGTCAAGAAGGCAGCTCCGAAGAAGTCGGCTGCGAAGAAAAAGAAGTGAGCAAGATCGGGGAATTTGAAGATTTTGTAGTTTGGCGATTACCGCATGCGATTTCCAAATTACCAAGTTACCGATTCCAAATTTCAAAATTTGAGATGAGCTATGGCACATAAAAAGGGATTAGGTAGTTCACGAAATGGGCGCGATTCGAATTCGCAGCGCCTCGGTTTTAAGGCCTTCGGAGGTCAGTTGGTCCCCGGAGGAACGATCATCGTCCGCCAGCGTGGAACAAAGGTAAAGCCCGGGTTGAACGTTGGCCGCGGGAAAGATGACACCTTGTTCGCCAAAGTTTCCGGCCGTATTAAGTTCATGGACCGTGGTTCGATGGGGCGCTATGTCATGATTGAACCAGTGGAAGCAAAGTAACTTCCGAAATTAGCCAGGATCGCGCGAATTTCCGCGTGACCACGCCTCGGCGATCGCCGGGGCGTTTTCGTTAAGGCCTTGAACCGCAGTGATCACCGAGATTCACGACAAAGTTCGATTTACTGAAGACTGACGACTCATAGCTGACGACTGAAGTTCATGTTCATCGATGAAGCAACAATTCGTGTGAAGGCCGGCGATGGTGGCAATGGCTGCCTTGCTTTCCGAAGGGAGAAGTTTGTTCCACGAGGCGGCCCCTCTGGCGGCGATGGCGGCCATGGCGGCGATGTCATCATGGAATCCAGCGAGCGGCACAATACCCTGGTTCATTTTCGGTTCAACCCTGAATACAAGGCGCAACGCGGACGTCATGGTGAAGGATCGAATCGGACGGGGCGTGAGGGAGAGGGTGTCGTGCTTAAGGTGCCGGTGGGGACGATCGTGTACGACGCAGATACCGGGGAGAAGGTTCATGACTTTCAGCAGGCTGACGAGCGCGTTGTCATTGCCCACGGCGGAAGAGGCGGTCGGGGGAACGCGCGTTTTGCGACTTCTACCCACCAGGCTCCTCGCGAGCATGAAGACGGGCGTCCAGGGGAAGAGCGAACATTCCGGCTCGAGTTAAAGCTTCTCGCCGATGCCGGGTTGGTTGGATATCCAAATGTTGGCAAGTCCACGCTGATCTCCCGCATCTCAGCTGCACGCCCTAAGATTGCCGATTATCCGTTTACGACGTTACAGCCGAACCTCGGAGTAGTTGCTGTTGGGGACAACGATGAGAAGAGCTTCGTTGTTGCCGACATCCCGGGATTGATCGAAGGAGCTCACACCGGCGCGGGACTCGGGACGCAGTTTCTTCGACATATTGAACGTACGCGGGTACTAGTTCACCTCGTCGATGTTTCTGACGCGAGTGGCCGTCCTGACCCCGTCAAGGACGTAGAAGTGATTGAGGGAGAGTTGGCCAGCTTTGGTGCCAGCCTCGAACGAAAGCCGGTGATCATGGTGGCGTCAAAAATCGACGTTGCGAACAACGACAAGCTGGCGAAACTCAAACGCTACTGCAAAAAGCGCGGCCACGAGTTGCTTGCCATCTCGGCCGTTACCGGCAAGGGCATCGAGGACTTAAAGCATGCCCTTGCGGCAAGCGTGGAAGCGAGCCGCAAGTCAGCGGCACAAGAGCCATTGAGTGACGCAGCAGATCCCGACACCAACGAAAAACAAGACAGTTCGCTCCAAGGACGAAAGGTCGGCAAGTAACCGCACGCTGACTCAACACGCCTTACGAAGCAGTCGGCACCGGCGATCCATGCTGAAAGTGGTACTGCAAAATTTTTGCTGCGACGGCTGGGTGCATAGACGGCTGCTCTGGAGCGGACGTGCGAACAATTTCTCCTCGACAAACGACTTCTGCTGCCGACAATCCCGCAATCTCCGCAGGAAGAACTAGGTAAATCTCAAGCTGCGAGTGAGTGGGGATCGCCTCCGGCACGCGGAACAATACGCCAGACCGGCTGATGTTTTCAGTCGTGCCTTCCCGCCAGTCGTCTTCTCCCACCAGGCGATACTTGAGTGGCAGATGAAGATCGAAACGCTGTGCTCGTAAAGGTGTGGAAACCTTTTCGCGAGTGCGTCGAATGGGCATTTGTGCGGCATATTGTGCAGTCATAGGGGCCTCCCGAGGGTATGGGGCATCTAACATCTCCCGCACTTTGACTTTCAGGGCGGGTAAAGTAAAGGGCTTCTGGAGGAGTGTGATACCGGGCTCCAGAGTGCCGTTATGCCCAATCGCATTCTCGGTATAGCCGGACATGTAAAGTATTTTCGTTTCCGGACGCACTGCCGAGATTCGCTGGGCGAGTTCTCTTCCGTTGATTCCAGGCATGATGACATCGGTTAAGAGCAAGTGAACAACCTGAGGGTAAGCTTCTGAGATTCGCAATGCTTCGCCACCGTCTGCCGCCTCGAGAACTGTATAACCCTGGTTCTGTAGATACTGGCACGCCAACCGGCGAAGGTTGATTTCATCCTCAACCAGAAGGATGGTCTCGTGTGCCGGCTCGGAAACGACAATCGGAGAGGGGCTTTCCGAGACGCGCACTGTTTCTGGAGTCTCCATGACCCGCGGCAGGTAAATCCTGAAGGTTGCTCCTTTTTCCGCCTCACTCGAAACCAGAATGTACCCCCCGCTTTGTTTGACAATTCCATAGGCCATGGAAAGGCCTAAGCCCGTGCCCTTGAGCCCCTTAGTTGTAAAAAATGGCTCGAAAATGTGGCTTAGTGTTTCCGCGTCCATGCCCATGCCGTTGTCGCTGATCGTCAGCAGGACGAATTCGCCGGGCGGGACAGGAGCATGAAGGCGCGCGTTTGAGGCATCCACCGACACGTTCGCGGTTTCGATGGTGAGCTTGCCCCCATGTGGCATGGCATCGCGAGCATTGACCGCCAGGTTCATGATGACTTGCTCAATCTGGCCTGGATCTGCCTTGACAACTCCGATGTCATGACTGGGCACCATTACCAGATCGATGTCTTCACCGATGAGGCGGGTCAACATCTTCAGGTTCTCGGTGACAATTTCATTGAGGTCGAGCACCTTGGGGGCGAGCATCTGCTTACGGCTGAACGCAAGCAACTGGCGAGTGAGAGAAGTTGCGCGTTGCGCCGCGTTGGCAATCTCTTGTGCGGGCCCTCGCAAATCATCCCTCCCGATCGTCTTTTCCAGCAGGAACTCGGAATATCCGGAGATCACCATCAGCAGGTTGTTGAAGTCATGCGCGACGCCACCAGCCAAGCGGCCCACGGCTTCCATTTTCTGCGCTTGGCGAAGCTGTTGTTCAAGGGCTCGCCGCTCTGTCACGTCCTCGGTAAAAAGCTCAAAGAAGATTTCATTCCCTTCATCGCGAATAGCCCTGCCAGAAAGCCGGACTGATGTTGCGCTGCCATCCTTGCGCTTCCATTCGGCGCCGAGCCCCGTGAATGGCTGAAGAGAGCGAAAGTAGTCAGCTAGCGTGAACCACTCCTGCGAGTCCACATAGAAGTTGGCAAGATTGCTGCCTACGAGATCCGATGCCGACGAGTAGCCAAACTCGATTACAAAAGCGGGATTCACTCCAAGAACAACGCCGTCCGAGGCGCAACGGCAGATTCCATATGGAGCATTGGTCACCAGCGACCGAAAATTCATCTCTGACCGGCGTAATCCCTCCTGGGCCGAACGCAGCGCGGCATTGAACCAACAGATCAGAAGCGCCACAACGACAAAAAGTCCAAGATGAATGATGGCCTTTTGGTAATCCGCGCCGGTTTTAGCGTGCTCAAGCGAGAAATAGCTGCTGACAGTAAGAGCAAAGGCAGTTGCAACCAGGCCGGGCTTCCAACCCCCGTACCACGCGCTTACCATGATTGCGACGGCGAATACGACCAGCCGGCTTTCGACTACGTCGGAGAGCATCAACGCTGGGATCAGAGCGAGGATAATGCTCAGAACGGCCACGCCGTAGCGCAGGATTGGCGCACGGGCGGCAGGGACGGGACGAGTGCGAAACAGGGGGAGCATCACTCGCATGTCGACATCCTATTTGCCAATCCAGGTACTTGCGAGTTACGGTAGTTCATTGGATGCAGAACTAGTTAGCGTTTAGCCCAATATGTACATTCGAAGGCAATAGCAGGAATCTGGACACGTCCCCTCTGTGAATCTTGAAATATGATTTTTGGTAACCATACGGTATCCTTTCCCGTCCCCGCGCCATACTTGCGCGATTGCCAATGAACATCGGTCTGCTAGGCGGCACGTTTGATCCCATTCATCGTGGACATTTGGCTCTGGCCCGGGCTGCAGTGGAGCGTTGTGATTTAGGAGGCGTGTTATTCGTCCCAGCCAGTCTGCCTCCCCATAAACAAGATCAAGCGACCGTTTCTTATGTACACCGCTACACCATGGTGGCACTAGCTACACAGAACGACAAGCAATTTGTCCCGTCCCTGCTCGAAGCCCCTGAGGAATTTGTGGCTTCCGGTGCGAAGGGCAAACGTGCACAACCGAATTACAGCATCGACACGGTACATCGGATCAAACAGAGGCTCAAGAAAAGCGATCGCTTATTCTTCCTCATCGGGGTTGACGCATTTGCCGATATCGCGAAATGGCATCAGGCAGAGGCCCTGTTGCGAGAATGCGACTTCATAGTCGGAAGCCGTCCCGGCTATTCCTTGGCAGATGTGGCCAATGCCCTGCCGGAAAAACTCCGCCCAACACCTTCAGTGACCAAGCCATTTACAAAACAGCCAGTTAAGGGACACATGGTCCTATCTGGAGTTACTCTCCACCTGCTTGATAACGTCAACGAGCCGGTGTCCGCAACCGCTATCCGTCATGCTGTTGCTGCCAGGAAACCCTTGACCCGGTTTGTCGAACCTTGCGTGGCGGAATACATCAAGAAGATGGGCCTCTATCAGGGTTAACCGAAAGCGAACACTTCGTTCGATGTCGGATACAATTGAGTGCCGGCGGTGCTCCGGCCGGGGAACGCTCCAACCAAGGATTGCGCATAGTACATGAAAAAGAGTGATGTGAGGCGGCAAGTTTCCGACGCCATCAAAGCCTGTCAGGACAAGAAAGCCGACGAAATCAGCATTTTGGAGTTGGAAAAGGGGTCAGGAGCATTCACGGACTATTTTGTAGTCTGCAGCGGGACAAACCCCCGCCAAGTGCAGGCTATCGCCGACTCGGTTGAGGAACAATTAGAAAAGAGCGGCGTGCGCGCAGCTCACATCGAAGGTTACAAACAAGCAGAGTGGGTATTACTCGACTATGTTGACTTCGTCGTCCACGTTTTCTCAGAGCAAGCTCGCCGCTATTACGATTTGGAGCGGCTGTGGAAGTCGGCCAAGCGCATGGAACTGACGGAACTCAACGCCGCTCCGCGAAACCGCGCGGTCACAGCCCGCAAAAAAAGAGCTTAGCGATTTCGGAGCTTGAATTCCCGACAGTCATGGAGTCCAAATCAGAATCCAAATGGGGTGCATCCTACCGGCTGGTCGCTGCCGAGAAGTGGAAGTCAAAATCCGCGGCGATGGGCCGGGACGTTACGGAAGCTTTGGTAAGTTACGCGAATCCGCAACCTGGGATGAAGGTGCTTGACGTCGCCAGCGGAACCGGAGAGCCAGCCATCAGTATTGCGTCGAGGGTACGTCCCACTGGTCACGTTACAGCGCTCGATCTGAGTGCGGAGTTGCTTCAGATTGCCGATGAACGCGCCCAAGCCCGCAAGTTTACAAACTTTGTGACCAAGCAAGGCGACGTGCATGATCTACCCTTCCCGGATCGGAGTTTCGATCTCGTTACCTGCCGCTTCGGCGTGATGTTTTTTGACGACTGCGCCCGGGCTTTGCGCGAGATACATCGTGTATTGCACCCAGGGGGTTCTGCATGCTTTCTCGCCTGGGGGCCGTTCGAACAGCCTTATTGGTCGAGCACCATGGCGATTGTGCACAAACATGTTGGCGGACCCCTCCTCGCGCCCGGCGTAAAGATGTTTTGTTTTGCGGAGCCCGGGAGTTTATCTACTGCACTCAAGGACGCCGGATTTGTGAACTATTCCGAAGAAGCGCATCGACTCCCGTGGAACTGGCCCGGACACGCAGAAGAGGTCTGGGAGTATGTGCAGGCGGTTTCTACTCCTTTTCGCGCGCTGCTGGATCGAATGTCGGACGAACAGAAGGAAGCCATTGATAGAGAAGTGCACCAGGCGATTCGGCGGTGCGCAGTAGGCGACAAAATCGAATTTGGCGTCGATGTAGTGCTGGCGTCGGGAAAAGCGTAGTCCGAAGAACGAAATTTGCTGCTGCATAATTGCGGTTGAAACTCTTGTTCGCCGGGTTTTCCTTTTGCCTCCACAAGCCGCCCGGAATGTCCACAACATCTACACAGGCAAATAAGTTTTTCCGCTTGCGTCCAGGTCGTTGTCGGGCGCAAAGTCGAAATCAGATTTGACTTCGCGATGATCAGGACTGCTCAGCAGCCGAACAAAGAAGGGTCCATGAAGGTGGTAGCAGTTTGTCCTCAATGCGCCGGAACCGGTTGGAAATCCAACTCGACAGATGCGAGCCGGCGCGTCATGCGCTGCGATTGCTGGGAATTGGCGAGGAGCCAATCGCTCCTTGCCGCGGCTCGTATTCCCAAACGTTACGAGCATTGTGAGCTGTCCGACTTTGAGTTTGACGGTTCCAGGCGCGCATTGGCCCCGGCGCGAATGGCCGCTTGCCGCTTTGTCGAGGAATACCCCATCAACAAGGACGGGCTTCTGTTTGTAGGATCGATTGGCGTTGGGAAAACCCATTTGGCCGTGGGCATTATTAAGGAATTGATCCGGAGTAAGGGCGTTCCATGCCTGTTCTATGACTATCGCGAGCTGCTGAAAGCGATTCAGAACTGCTACAACGATTCCGTAAAAGCCACGGAACTTGAGGTGTTGAAGCCCGTATTCGAAACCGAACTGCTCGTTCTAGATGAACTGGGTGCTGTGAAACCGACCGAGTGGGTATGGGATACCGTCAGCCTCATCCTGAATACACGGTACAACGATAACCGGACGACGATCATCACGACCAACTTTCCAAACGAACCAGGTGCGGAACCGTACGCCGTTTCCGGAGCGGAGATGAGCCGCGCGCAACGTGCCACGCGTCGTGAGACGCTCGGAGATCGCATCGGTGAAAGAATGCGATCCAGGCTGGCAGAAATGTGCCGCATTGTAAGAATGGAGGGCGAGGATTTTCGCCAGACGATTCGTAGTGCCAGCTTCCGCTAGAGACACTGGATTCCAGACTGCCTTGAGAGTCAATTCGAACTAGAATGGCTGCGTGCTGAGGCAGGAGCTGGAATTCGTCCCTGAGCGAGACACTGGGTTCTTTGCCGCAATTCCCGCCAAACCGGCCGTCTTCCTGCTGCGCGGAGCCGATTCGTCCTCCGAGCCTTATATAAGCAAGACCAGCAACCTGCGCCGGCGTTTTGAGCGCCTTCTTGGAACTCCAACCGAGCGTAGCAAGAAGCTCAACCTTCGCGATCGCGTGAGGTACGTCGCATACACGACAACCGGATCGGACTTCGAATCAGGGCTTCTTCTTTACCAACTCCTTCGCGCCAATTTTCCTTCCACTTACGGGATACGCCTTCGATTCCGTTTTGCGCCGCTGGTTAAGTTTCATCTAAACAATGCCTATCCGCGAGCGTCTGTGACCACACGGCTTGGCCGCCTTGACGGCGGATCGCTTTATTACGGGCCATTTCTGTCGAGGACTGCTGCGGAAAAATTTGCCAACGACTCGCTCGATTTCTTTAAGATGCGTCGCTGTGTCGACGATCTTCACCCCGATCCACAATTCCCGGGCTGCATTTATTCGGAGATGAAGATGTGTTTGGCACCGTGTTTCAAGGGCTGCAGCGATGACGAGTACGCGCACGAGGTCAAACGAGTTCAGGCGTACTTCGACAGCGGAGGCGAATCGTTGGTGCGGGAAATCTCGATTCAACGCGACGAAGCGTCGGCGGCACTCGACTTTGAAAACGCGGCGTCACTTCATGCGAAACTCGAGAAGCTGAAACCAGTGATTGGGCAGTTGCCCGAAATCGTTCACCGGATCGACCGCCTAAGGGGTGTGATGATTCAGCCCAGTCCCGGCGAGGGATGTGTCACCCTGATCCGCATCGAAAGCGGACGGCTTTTACCCCCATTTCTATTCGCCATCCAGGCTGCCGAGCACACCCGGTCGCAATCCATGGAAGCCCGAGTTGGAGAGGCTCTTGCCGCCGTTGTTGTTGCTCCCGAAAAATCTGCGATGGAAACCATGGAGCACTTAGCAATTCTTAAGCGCTGGTACTATCGCAGCAATCGAATTGGTGAAATCTTCTTCGCTGATGAGAAAGGCGTGTTGCCGATGCGACGCGTAGTGCGCGGAATCTCTCGTGTGTTCCGTGGGGAGAAGCCGGAGATTCTGCCGCTGCAAGAACAGTGATCTGGATGAGGTAGAGTTAACTTATGAACGACAACCATGACAAAGCCCTGCGCCAACATCTGTTGGAACTGCTCAACGGAGGCAGCGCTCACACGAGATTTGAAGATGCGGTACCGGATACTCCGGCCAACGTACGAGGAAAGAAGCCCGCAGGTCTTCCGCATTCACCGTGGATGTTGCTTGAGCATTTACGCATCGCACAGTGGGACATCCTCGAGTTCAGTCGTAATGCAAAGTACAAGTCGCCGCCGTGGCCCGAGGGATACTGGCCGAAATCTGAGGCACCACCCTCGCTCAAGGCATGGGACGAAAGCGTCGAGCAATTTCGCCGAGACTTGAAGGCCATGGAAGACCTCGTAAACAATCCCAAGACCGACCTCTTCACCAAGATTCCGTGGGGCGATAAGCAGACGATTCTTCGCGAAGCATTACTGCTTGCTGATCACAATGCGTATCATGTGGCCCAAATTGTCGACGCAAGGCGGGCATTGGGAGTTTGGCCCGAAGGGTAGCAAAAGAAAGTCCGCTGACCACGCCGCGGCAGAAAAGTCCTGATGCGAATGCATCCCTCACTCAGAGCGCCGAGGGCGCTTGCGGAACACCACCCGGATCCCATCGCGCCACCGCTCGTCTATGCCAACGAGAATCCATTCAATAGCCGGCAAGAAGTAGCGAAGTATCGTGTCGGTTGCTGGATGGATGCGCAGGGCAGGAGCAACGAGAATCAAGAGCGGGGACTCCGACGAAAGCTGTTTGGCGGGGAAGTATCCGAATCGTTGAAACTCCCCACGGTCGTGATGCCACTTTACCCGCGCCCAATAGTCCAATCCTTGCAGCGGCAGGTGGATATCCTCATCGGCCTTGAGTTCGACGACAACGACTCGTCCTTCACGCGTCGTCGTTAAGACGTCAATCATGGCGCGATCAGAAGCGGAGAATGCAGGGACCTGCGAATAAAAGCGCGATGAGTCGAGTCGGTCGTCAACAGTTCTTACATCCTTGATGACCAGTGACTCGAGCCAGCGCTCAGGATGCAGTCGCCAGAGCGTGTTATCCCTTGGTCCTTCTGCATGCCGGACTTCTCCGATATTGCTTACCAGCCGCGAGAATGACTCTGCATTCTCATCGCAAAGCACGCGCTCCTCTGCGCCTAATCCGAATACGAGCTCTGGAACTCCCCGAACAGACCCGGGCTGATGCGTGATCCGCCCCCGAGCGAATTCAAGTCCATGAGCCCGGAAGGCGATTTCTGATGGCGACAGAACCGCGACTTCAACTTCCGGCATGAGAGCAGAAACGTAGGCGATGACGTTCGCCATTCGCTCCCGTGCTGCCGATTCGTCGGTGCAATGAACCATACGGGTGGCAAGATTTCCCCGGTCGAGAATGTCGATTTCCCGCAAGGCATCTTGTCGCTCGTCGAATTCATAAAGTTGCCATTGCGCTGCAGTCGGATGAAGATGGGCCATCCGCTCACGCAAAACTCGTGAACTTCCAGCCGGAGCAAACAGTTTCAGTCCGCTGACCACAGACCGCGCAGCTTCAGCTTCCCGGCAAGTATCTAGCCAGAGAATGCCAAAGGTAAGAGCGGCGTCAATTGCAGGCTGAACCTCCTGGCAATTGACTCCAAGGATCGCGAAAGAGGTTTGCCCTTGGCGAAGGAGTCCACGAGCATAGATCGGGCCGAATGATCGTTCCAGATCAATAGCCGTGCTGAAGCGAGTCAGCTTCCATCCGTCGAATCGCCGTTCCAAGGTTCTCTGTAGGCAACGCTTGTAGGCGGCCCGCGTTGCTTTCTTAGCGCTGGGTGTACGTCGATCTCGTTCACGACAGATCTCCAGCTTGGTGCTCTTCGACTGGCCTAGTTTTTGCACTTCCAGACACAAAACATCACTACGAACTTCGGCATCGATCACTCGCCGAACGACATTTCGTTCCGCTGACCATAGGTGCAGAACGCATTTCTGCATCGAGTCCGAGATGGAGTACTTGGCCTCTGACAGATCGAACACGACTGCCCCGTCCTCGACTACCACGGCGTCGCGCGATACTGCTAAGAACTCTTCGAGCGTGCTGAGCAAGGCAGCTGAAGCCACACTTTATGGTGGCAGAGCCAAGTTGCTACGTCTGTGACGAACAAACGTTGAGCGGATGAGCTGGAGACGCAGGAATTTCGGCCCAGCGAGGCTGGAACCCGCATGCATATGGGATAATGAATGATTCCATCGTGAGCCTTTTAGATAGGCGGGACATCTAAATATTGTGGACAAAAATCGTTTCTTTTTTGAGCATTACGGGCTAACTGAGTCCGCGTTGGAGAAGTACTTGGCTGCGGCGATGTCGGCCGGTGGCGACTACGCAGACCTCTACTTCGAGTATTTATCCTCTACCTCTTTGATGGTCGATGAATCGATGGTGAAATCCGCATCCCAGGGCATTTCGGCCGGATGCGGAATTCGGGTCATCTCCGGAGAGCGTACCGGTTACGCCTATACCGACGACCTCTCTCCCGAACGTATTTTGCGCGCGGCAAGGACAGCTGCGCTGATCGCCAGCGGCCCGGCCAAAACGTTGGAAGTTGGCTTCCAGGAAAAGCCCGCCCGCAGCTTGTATCCGGTGACATTGCCCTCGGTGGATGCGGAAATCACAGCCAAGGTCGAATTGGTCATGCGGGGAGATGCTGCAGCGCGAGCGTATGATCCTCGAATCAAGGAAGTTCGCGTCAGCTACGCGGATGAGTTGCGCAATATCCTGATTGTCGGTTCCGATGGAACCTTTGCCGAGGATTCGCAGCCTCTGGCACGGCTTAACGTGTCCTGCATCGCGAAAGTCGAGGGGAACTCGGCTCGCGGCGGATCCGGCGGCGGTGGGCGAGTCGCACTGGATTTCTTTTTTGGTGAAAAGACACCCGAATACTTCGCCAAGGAAGCGGCGCGGCAGGCAATCCTGCAGCTTGACGCTCGCGAGGCGCCCGCCGGCGACATGGAGGTCGTGCTCGGCCCCGGCTGGCCTGGCGTTCTTTTGCACGAGGCCGTTGGCCATGGACTGGAAGCCGATTTCAATCGAAAACAAACGTCGGCTTTTGCTGGGCTTATCGGCAAGCGCGTTGCCAGCGAGAAGTGCACCGTCGTTGACAACGGCACCATGCCTTGGCGGCGCGGATCGCTCAATGTTGATGATGAAGGTCAGCCGACGCAAAGCACAGTGCTGATTGAGAATGGAATCCTGAAAGGCTACCTCAGCGATAAGCTGTCTTCACGCCTGATGGGTATGTCAGACACCGGCAATGGACGCCGCGAAAGCTACGAACACATCCCGATGCCACGCATGACGAACACTTACATGCTGGCAGGGGAGGATGCGCCTGAAGATATTATTCGTTCGGTCAAAAATGGAATCTACGCCGTGAACTTCGGAGGAGGACAGGTGGACATCACGAATGGCAAATTCGTCTTCTCGACCTCCGAGGCCTATCTCATCGAGGACGGGCAAATTACAGCGCCAATCCGTGGGGCCACTTTGATCGGCAATGGACCCGATGTGCTGACGCGAGTTTCAATGGTCGGCAACGACCTCAAGCTCGATGAGGGAGTCGGTACCTGCGGCAAAGACGGGCAAGCGGTGCCGGTCGGAGTCGGGATTCCCACCATCAAAGTCGACCGGTTAACGGTTGGTGGAACCGCCAGGAAAGATCCCGGCGGATTTATGCAGTAAGGAACTTGTTCGATTGTAGGATTTGCGGACCGTCGAATTTGGTTTTTCAATCCGGCAATTGAGCAATCCATCAATTCGTCATTTTGTCTCCAACTTCTTCAAATCATGTCTAAAACTCAACTAGAAACGCGACTCGAAACTGATCTCAAGACTCTAGCTCAAGCCCTTGTCCGGCGTGCCATGGACGGTGGCGCAACCGCTGCAGAGTGCGTAGTGCGTGATGGTGACGAGTTCTCAACGCTTGTTCGACTAGGGCAAGTCGAAACCCTGAAAGAATCGGGGTCGAAAGCTATTGGCTTGCGCGTTTTCCAGGGCAAGCGCGCTGCCAGCACTTACTCCAGCGACCTCTCACCCGCAGGTCTGGACCGTATGCTCAAATCCGCGCTCGAGCTGGCCAAGATCACGTCCGAAGATCCGTTTAGCGGATTGCCTGAGCCGTCAGAACTCGGCTCGCTAAGCGGTGACCTTGAGTTGTTTTCTTCCGACGTCTATTCCCTTCCAGGAGAAGAACGCATCGCATACGCGAGGCGAGCCGAAAAGGCCGCACTTGATTTCGATCCGCGTATTAGGAACTCCGAAGGTGGATCATTCGACGCAGCGACGGGGCACAAGGTCTTCGCCAACTCTCATGGATTCGTCGGGGAGTATCGGCGGTCCTACTGCTCGGTTGCGGCAATTCCAATTGCACAGAATGACGATGGCGCAATGCAGCGCGATTACTGGTTCTCGGTTTCCCGAAATCTGGCGTGCTTGGAATCGCCCGAACATGTGGGGAAAGTCGCTGCCGAACGAACGTTGCGACGCTTAGGCGCGCGCAAGGTGAAAACCGCCCAAGTGCCGGTCGTCTTTGATCCCATGATAGCTACCTCGATCATCGAGCACATCTTCGAGGGCGTGAATGGAGACTCGGTTTATCGTGGTGCATCATTCTTGGCGGGGAAACTTGGGCAGAAGATCGCCGCGCCGCACATCACGATTATCGATGATGGCACCATGCCCGGCGGCTTTGGCACCAGCCCATTCGACGGCGAAGGAGTGCCGACGCGACGGACCGTGGTCGTCGAAAACGGTGTCCTGGCTTCATATGTCCTCAATACCTACACTGCTCGTAAGCTCGGACTAAAGACAACCGGCAACGCCTCCCGCGGGCTGGCAGGAACACCCGGTATCGGGCCGGGAAACTACTTCCTGCAGCCGGGAACGCGCACTCCCAAGGAGCTGATCGGCGATATCAAAGAAGGCTTGTACGTAACGGAGTTCCTCGGACAAGGGGTAAACATGGTGACAGGCGACTATTCCCGCGGAGCTTCAGGACTATGGATCTCCGGGGGCGAGCTGACCTACCCCGTCGAAGAGATCACGGTTGCCGGAAACTTGAAAGAGATTTTCTTCAACATCACTGAAGTGGCGAACGACCTGGAGTTCCGGGGCGCGATCGCCTGTCCGACGATTAGAATCGACGGACTCACAGTCGGGGGCGAGTGAGGAATTGAAGGATTGTCAAATTCAAGAATTTCAGAATTGAGATTCTAGATTGCAGATTTGTTGGGCGATGGCGGACTTGAAATCTGCAATCTAAAATCTTCAATCTGAATTCCTCAAATCTGCAAAATTTTGCATTCTGTCAATTCTTCAATCCGTCAGTTCGGCAATCCGTCAATTTCTCAATTTAGTACAATCGCCACATGGGCGGGCTGATCCAGTCTCCGCAACCTCAAGAACCTGAATCCCGCAGTCGGCCGATTCTGATTGGAATCGTCGTTGTCATCGTGGTTGTCGGCATCATCGCCCTTCTAGGCCGGGAGCAACCCAAAAACACCAATGGACCGCCGCCGTATGCAGCCAACATAAAGTTTTCTGACTTGAAAATGAGCGCAGCTGAGAACTTTGTCGGCGCCAGTGTGACCTACCTTGACGGGACGGTCGCGAACGTTGGTGACAAGACCATCGGCCACGGAGTGGTCCATATTATTTTCAAAGACACCATGGGGCAGACGGCCCAAATCGAAGACATGCCGATTCGCGTAATGCAGACAGTGGGCCCATATTCCGATGCAGTCGACCTGAGTTCCGCCCCTCTAGGACCCGGCCAGAGCAAGCCTTTTCGCCTCACTTTTGAACACGTGAGCGCCGAATGGGATCGGCAGGCTCCAGAGTTGCAAATCACCGATGTTACGCTGAAGTAAACAGGCTCTCCATCGAGTTTTGACCTCCCACAGTCGAACGAGAGCACCTGTCCCTCGGGTGCGTCTTCGTTACAATGTCATTCATGTCTGAGACAAAGCCGTTTCGGCTCACCGAATCGGTCAAAGCTGCGGGTTGAGCCTCCAAGCTGAGTCCGGCGGCGCTGGACGCGGTGCTTGGGAAATTAGCCCGGCAACATGATCCGAACGTTCTGGTTGGCTTTGACCACGCCGACGACGCCGGCGTGTATCAAATCGGCCCGGGACAAGCTTTGGTGCAGACAGTAGACTTCTTCACACCGATCGTGGACGATCCTTACACCTTTGGCCAGATTGCTGCCACAAATTCACTCAGCGATGTGTACGCCATGGGAGGCCGCCCCCTGACGTCGCTCGCGCTGGTTTGTTTCCCCGAAAAGGGTGATCTCAACATCTTGGAGCGAATCCTTTCAGGCGGCCTATCCAAAATGATGGAAGCGAATTGCACAGTGATCGGAGGGCACAGCATCCGCGACGATGAGACCAAGTTTGGGTATTCGGTAACAGGCATGATCGATCCAGGAAGAGTGATCGCCAACAAGGGCGCGCAGCCCGGCGATCGCCTCTTATTCACGAAAGCTCTAGGTACGGGAGTGATCTCTACAGCGATAAAGAAAGGCACGGCGAAACAAGAATGGATCGATGCAGCGGTGAAATCGATGACCACGCTGAATAAAGCTGCCGCCGAAGTTATCACCAATTACACAGGCGCGGTGCGCAGCTCCACGGCCGTCGTTCACGCCATGACCGACATCACCGGTTTCGGGCTGATTGGCCACGCCCGCGAGATGGCGCTTGCATCCGATGTCAGTTTGAAGCTTTATGCGAATCGGATCCCACTGATAAAAGGCGCGCTGGATTGCATACGCGCAGGCCACATTCCGGGAGGTCTCAAGGCGAATCGCGAGTTTGCGGAATGCGTGGTTCGGTATGAGCAAGGCATCAGTGAAGAGGTAAAAGCAATCCTGTTCGATCCCCAGACTGCCGGAGGACTGCTGATTTCTGTGGATTCCGCGGGAAGCGCATCGTTGCTTCAAGCTTTAAACACTGCAGGAGTTCCAGCCATAGAAATTGGAGAAGTGCTTCCGGGAACGCCCGCGATCACTGTGACAACTTGATCAGCTCCCACATTTTTGCCAGATGATGGTCGTCGTGTTCCGCGACGAAGAACAGGTGATCGACCAGGCGCATCGGCTGCTTCAGCCGTGGATGCAGCACAGTCCTGCCGAACATTTCTGGTTGTAGTTGGTCGACGCGATCAACTAGGCGAGCTCTGGCATTCCTGAACTCGGCGAGAATGTCTCTTAACGCATGCGCATTATAGTTGGCTTCGTCAGTCTGACGATTGCTGAGATCAGCCGCCGAGAGCACCGGCTTCGCCGCGACAAAGTCCTCTATGCGAGCCAGCCATAGCGGTTCCAAGTTAAGTAGATGCCCAGCATGTTCCTGTATGGACCATTTGCCATCTTCTTTGTGCACTAACGTTTCACGACTCAGATCCCCCATAACTTCTTCCAGTCGCGCGGCGGTGCCGCGCAAGCGAATGCACAGATTCGGATAATGATCGACCGGAAAATCAAAATTAAACTTGCGCTCAAACCACACTGGGACTGCGCTCATGGCTCTGAGGACTCCTAATCTTGCTGAGCTTCTAAGACTACTGAATCTGATTTCGCCGATTCACCCAACGTCTCTTTTTTGTTGGAAGACATTTCCCGCGTTAGCCTGTTGGAAACAATTGTCTGGACTCCTAACCCGTCCGTCTAAGTAAGTGCTCGCAAAAGTGCATGTCCTGCGGGTATCTGGCCCGAGCGCCTCGATCGTCCTACCTTTCCACAGACGACCTCAATTGCCGTCCGAGACGGCGTTCCTCCCTCGAATTTCCAATTCCAAAGGAGTGATTATGGCAAGTACAGGTGTAGCTCCGGCACCGGCGAGTCCTGTTCCTGCAATTAGGGACTTGGCGGCACATGCCCGCATGGTCAGTGGAGCCAAGTGGTTCTATTGGATTGCCGGCCTCTCAGTCGTCAACTCAATGGTCGCCTTATTCGGGGGTGAACTTCATTTTGTAGTCGGACTCGGTATCACGAGCGTGGTAGATGTCCTCGCCAAACAGGCGGGTGCAGCCGGAAACGTCCTCGACATCGTAATTAACGGCTTTGTCGCTGGGATATTTGTATTGTTTGGAGTTTTTGCTCAGAAGGCACAAAAGTGGGCATTCGTGGTTGGTATGGGACTTTATGTTCTCGATGCCCTCTTGCTTCTACTCGTGAAGGACATTTTCAGCGTCGCCTTCCACGCATACGCATTGTTCTGCATTTATCGAGGGATGTCCGCGGTGGACCAGATTTCGCAGCCTGCGCCGTTGCCCGGAATGAGCGCGCCCATCCAACCACGCTAGAACCCGCGTAGAAAAAGAATGGCGGCCGTTAGGCCGCCACTTTTCTTCAAACTCACAGTTTGGTTAAGCCCGGGCTGGGCTTTCACCGCCCTTGGCGATTCCGGGACGTCCTGGCTCCGGCTTCAGAACCTGCTGCACTCCAGGATCATCGCCGCGCGGTGGCGGAATGATCTTCGGCAGCTCCTGTCCTTCCATCAGCATCTTGATTTCGTTGGCGTCGAGCACCTCGCGCTCTAACAGAGCATTAGCAATCCTCACCAGAGTATCCTGATGCGCAGCCAGGATGTTTTTCGCAGTGTTGTAACCCTGGCCGATCATCCGGCGAACTTCCTCATCGATCTTGATTGCAGTTGCTTCGCTGTAGTCGCGATGTTGGTTAATCTCGCGGCCCAGGAAAATCTGCTCTTCCTTCTTGCCAAAGGTTAGAGGCCCCAGATCGCTCATACCGAATTCGCATACCATCTTGCGAGCCAGTTCTGTGGCACGTTCAATGTCATTGCCTGCGCCGGTGGACATCTGGTTGAGGAACAGCTCTTCTGCAATGCGGCCGCCCATCATGATCGCGATCTGCGTCTCGAGATACTCCTTCGTGTAGTTGTGTTTGTCGTCGATCGGAAGCTGCATGGTGACTCCGAGTGCCATCCCACGCGGAATGATCGTGACTTTGTGCACGGGGTCGGAGTTCGGTAGCTTTGCCGCCACTAGGGCGTGTCCGCCTTCGTGGTATGCGGTGACCTTCTTTTCTTCTTCTGTCAGGATGAGCGACTTACGCTCAGCGCCCATCAGAACCTTGTCTTTAGCTAGTTCGAAGTCGTACTGCAGGACGGCCTTGCGGTTCTGGCGAGCCGCGCTCAAAGCGGCTTCATTCACCATGTTGGCGAGGTCGGCTCCGGAGAAGCCCGGTGTTCCGCGTGCCAGCACAGACAGATCGACATCTTCCGCCAATGGAATTTTGCGGGTATGTACTCGTAGAATTTCTTCGCGCCCACGAACGTCAGGACGATTGACGACAACACGGCGATCGAAGCGTCCAGGACGCAGCAGAGCCGGATCGAGCACGTCGGGACGGTTCGTGGCGGCCATCAGGATGACGCCTTCGTTTGATTCGAATCCGTCCATCTCGACCAGCAACTGGTTCAATGTTTGCTCGCGCTCGTCGTGACCTCCGCCTAGGCCAGCGCCACGGTGCCGCCCTACGGCATCAATTTCATCGATGAAGATGATGCAAGGCGCATTCTTCTTGCCTTGCTCGAACAAGTCGCGAACCCGGCTGGCGCCCACGCCGACGAACATTTCGACAAAGTCGGACCCGGAAATCGAGAAAAATGGAACGTTTGCTTCGCCAGCGACTGCCCGGGCAAGCAGAGTCTTACCGGTTCCGGGAGGTCCGACCAACAGCACTCCTTTGGGAATTCGTCCGCCCAGTTTCTGGAACTTCTGGGCCTCGCGTAAAAACTCGATAATCTCTTTCAGCTCTTCCTTGGCCTCCTCCACGCCAGCGACATCCTTGAAAGTCACCTTTTTTTGTTGCATGGAGAGCAGTCGGGCCCGGCTTTTACCGAATGACAAAGCCTTATTTCCGCCGGTCTGCATTTGCCGAATCATGAAGAACCACAGTGCTGCCAACAAGATAAGCGGGGCCAGGTTCAGCAGCCAGCTGGGCCAGCCGCCGCTGTTCATGTCCTTAAAAGTCATGGTGACGCCCTTATCCTTGAGCGTCTTGATCATGTCTGGATAGTTGGCCGGCGCGGTCGTATGGAAGCCGGAATTGTCGCTCCGGTACTTACCTCGCACCTCCATGCCGGTGATGGTGACCTCTTTAACGTTCCCCTGGTCCACCTCCGCCATGAACTGGGAGAAGTTGACGTCTTTCTCTTTTTGCCCGCTGTTTCCGACCTTTACCACCTGCCAAAGTAGGAAGGCCGAAAGCACGATCACCAACCAGAAAACCACCGTTTTGACTGTCGAATTCACCAAGAACTCCTGTTATCCCAACTGCGATTGCGAACTGAAAATATCCAACTACTTTAGATGCCCGAGGAACCCGCTATGGATCAAATTGCTGCCGGAAGACAGGCGACGGTTTGCATCGAGTACGGGCCGGCAAGCACTGACTCGAGCGACCGGCGGCTCCAAGGTCTCGTGAGCAACGGCGAACCTACCGTTCCGGACACCGCCCAGCCTTATCGGTATTTTACTCGTTTCCGGAGATTTGCCACGGCAAAATCTGACGATCTTTCAGTGACTTAAGTGACCGCTTGCCATTGTGGCTGCGATGTGGGGAAGATTTCGTCCGGTTTGCTCAACTGAACCAAGCCCGTAGCCAACCAGGAATGCTTCGTCCACCAGGAAACCAAAGTAGTCGGGTTGCAACTCGACGCGCCGGGCAGACTGTCGATCCAGCAGAGTGGCGACCTTGACGGAGGCCGCGCCACGAGCCCGCAGATCGCTCATGAGGAACTCTGTCGTGACTCCGGAGTGAACCAACCCTTCTACGAGCAGAATGTGCTGTCCTCGAATGTCCGGTTCATGACTGAAGAAAATCTCCAAGATCTCGCCGGACGATGAATCCTGCGTCTTGCGGTATTTCGGCTTGATGAACTGGCAGGTGACTGGGACTTCGAGGCAGCGGACGAGGTCAGCCATGAAGATGAAGCTGTTCTCGAGCAAAGCCAGAGCGTGAATTGTCTGACCTTTGTATTCATCGGAGATTTGTCGAGCCATCTCCTTTACACGCTTCTGAATCTGTTCCGCTGGAATCACCGTCCGCAGCGGCTGGACAGCGCTAACCTGGCTCATGGTGCTCCTTGCATTTTCTGCACAGGGGGACTTTGAAGTTTACACTTCTTCGATCAGAACTGCTTCTCTTGCATCCTCGCGTGGCCGCAGCTTCGCAGGGGAAGGGAAGCCGCGGATCCATACAATGTCCGCTCCGTTGGTCGCAACCGGCCACAACTTTCTCTCTTCCCCGGTGATGTGGCGCTCCTGAAGCAACTCTTTCACTTTCTTGAGAGACTTGGTATGGGGCGGCAAAAATCGATCTCCAGCGTGCCAGTTTCGAATGGTTAGCTGCGGACCAATGCTCTCTCGATCCAATAAGCGGTCTGGATTATAACCTTGGTTGCTGGTCACTTGAACTACTCTTACCCTGAAGGAAGTTCCGGTTTGTGCAACATTGATTTCGCCCGGGATGGAGACCGGGTACTCGTAATCAGCTTTTTCCTCTTTCGAAGCTATTGAGATTCGCAAACAGTCCCTCTGGCGCGAGGCGCTCCAACCGCTGGGCAAAACCACAGATTTCGGACCCCTGGGATCGGCTAATGACCGCAGTTCCTCGACATGCTTAAAGTCCAGGCGCATGCCCATCGTCTCGCACGCGGCGCGTAGGATGCGACGCTGCAACGCGAGCGGTTGCTTTACGAGTTCGGGCAATTTCAGGTGACCGTCCAACTCGGAACTCGTCCATAAGGCAGGCAGGATAGATGCCAACAGGCCAGCCCAATAGTCTTCTTCGGCGCGTGCAATTTCCGCTGACTCAGAAAGTGTTTCCCGCACCGACGGATTCACGTGGAGTTCAAGGCGGGGCAGAATTCCATGGCGAATACGGTTGCGCGCGAAGCGCAAATCGCGATTGCTGCGATCCTCGCGCCAGTCTTGCTTGATTTCGGATAGGTATCTGAGGACGTCCTTGCGGTTAGTTTCGAGCAGCGGGCGCACGATGGAGTTTGTTCCAACCTGCACCGTTCGATAGATGCCAGCTAACCCGCGCGTCCCAGCGCCACGGATCATTCTCAAGAGCACGGTCTCAGCCTGGTCATCAAGAGTGTGAGCCGTTGCGACCCTCGTGAGCTCGCCTTTCGAGAGCAATCGTTTGAAGGAGTCATAACGCACGCTGCGGGCGGCAGCCTCGATGCTGAGGTGTTGTTGGGCTGCGTGTCGCCGGACATCGGCCGAATCCACGTAAAATTCCAACCTGTGTCGGCGTGCGAGTTCTGCCACGAATAGAGCGTCGGCATCGCTGTCTGGTTCGCGCAGCTTGTGGTTGAAGTGGACCACCGAGAGCACAATGCCCATCTGAGAGCGGAGCTCGAGAAAAGCCCGCAATAGCGCCACAGAATCGGCTCCGCCTGAAACGGCCACACCAATGCGATCGCCAGCTTGAAGCAGATTGTGCCGTCGAATGTAACGCAGCACCCGTTCGGGTAAATCGTGCACGGCACCATGATACGGCCAGCACGGTTCCATGAATAAACTGAGGCGAATGTCGCCGAAGTGTCGGCAGGCCTCAAAACAGCCATCCAGAGCCGATTTTCACAGTTGACAAGGCGAAATCGCAGGAGCTAAATAGCTGCCACAGGTTTCCAACTCAGCGAGATTCTCATCGGCTTGTACGCTGGGAAAACGAGACCTGCCAGGAGCGAAGATGAATAAAGCCGATCTCATCGACCGCATCTCAGCCGGCAGCGGCATTAGCAAGGTGCAGGCAGCCGCCGCCATCGATACGGCAGTCGATAGCATTACCACTGCCTTGAAAAAAGGAGATCGGGTCGCGTTGATTGGTTTCGGCACCTTTTCAGTCTCATCGAGGAAGGCACGAAACGGACGCAACCCCCAAACCGGCGCGACCATCAAGATCGCCGCCCGCAAGGTCGCAAAATTCACGGCAGGGGCCGAACTCAAGAAAGCCGTCAACCGCAGCAAATAGCAAACTAACCTAACCTACACGGACGGCGGGGGGTCGGCCCTGCCGTCTGGAACCTCTTGTGCTGGTCAACTCGCGTCTGGTCCCATCAGCCCGCCCGGGGTTGCTGAATCCTCCGCCCCTCCTATAGAATCAAATGATCCGAAACGAGGTTTCCACAGAGACATGAAGGCAGCTATCCATCCCGGTTACAATGACATCCGCGTGCTATGCGCGTGCGGCAACAGCTTTACGACCCGCTCCACTCATCGCGGGGACATCCACGTTGAAATCTGCTCCAATTGCCATCCGTTCTTTACCGGCAAGCAGAAACTGTTGGATACCGCGGGCCGGGTCGAGCGCTTCCGCCGCAAGTACGCCAAGGCCGAAACGGCTAAGAAGTAACCGGTTTCGCAACGTGAGATCGAAAAGCCTCCTTCGATGGAGGCTTTTCCATTGCCCGGACTCAGTGCAGAATAGGCCTGACTAGAGAAACGAAGGCGTGAAGAAGTTTTGGGACAATTCGGCTGGTCCGAGCGAGTGCGCCACGAGAACGCTCGTGCACGTCCCTGCTCGCGTATCGATTGGCGGGGTGGAGATCTCCCCTGCTACCGTGCTTGCTCCCATGGCGGGCGTCACTGACACGGTTTTCCGGCGCTTCATCCGCAACCTGGGCGGATGCGGGCTGATCATGACGGAGTTCACCTCGGCCGATGGCATCCTGCGCCACAAGGATCGCAAAGCCGAGCGCTATCTCACTTTCTACGGTGACGAGCACCCTATCTCAGCCCAGCTTTTTGGCAGCAATCCACAAGTCATGTCCGACGCCGCGCGCATCGTCGAAGACATGGGCTTTGACCTGGTGGACCTGAACTTGGGCTGTCCCGCGAAGAAGGTTGTTAAGTGCAATGGCGGCTCAGGACTGCTCCGCGATCTGCCCGCGATCGGGAGGATCTTCGAAGCCGTCCGGAGGGCGGTCAAGATCCCTTTCACCGTCAAGTTCCGTGCCGGCTGGAACGACCAGGAGATCGTTTGCGTCGAGTTGGCCAAGATGGCGGAGGATTGTGGCCTCTGCGCGGTAGCATTGCACGCTCGCACACGCGAGCAAGGCTATAGCGGACAAGCACAGTGGAATTGGATCTCTGCTGTGAAGCAAGCTGTCAAGATTCCGGTAATCGGCAACGGCGACATTCGTTGCCCTGAAGACGCCTGTGCGATGGTTGCCCAAACTGGCTGTGATGCGGTAATGGTCGGACGCACTGCTGCGTCGAATCCTTGGATCTTTCGCCAGATCGAGCAGTACAACGCATGGCTCGCCGTAAATCACGCCGGCACGACTGGCCGGGCTCCATACGACGAACCGAGCGAAGCCGACCGCTATGAGATGATCCGCACATACTTCTCCATGCTGATTGAGGAAGAATTACCCGATGCACCCGGAAAAATGAAGCAATTCGCTTCGTGGTTCACTCACGGTGTGCCCGGAGGCGCTGGCCTTCGCAAAGTCATTTACGAAGCGAAAGCCGCACCTGAGATTCTGTCGCGTGTGGAAGAGTTCTTCGAGGGTCGTCTGTGTGGCGCGGGCGCCCTCGCCCGCGAAGCTTGAGCGATGATTTCCGATTATCCTGCTGGCCTCGCTACCATCTTTCCCAAACCGCCCTCTTCGACGTACGCCCACGGCATGTTCGGATCGTGCGTGAACATGGTCAGCCACTTCTCCGGAATGGCACGCGAGTAGTAACGCTTGCGGCTTTCGATGGTTTCCAGCGGAAAGAGGTCGAAGGCCATGACCCAGGTCAAATCGAGATGTGCTGCCGTCGGGATGAGGTCCGAGATGTAACACGCGGTCTTCCCGCCGCTCACGACTGTGATGGCCTGCATGTGCTTCGTATGGCCCGGGAAGACCTGCACTGAGATTCCTGGAACGATCTCCTGATCCCCCGTGATTAAACGCATCTGGCCGTTTTGAATTACGGGATCGTAATTGTCGCCGATGTAACTGACGGAGTCTCGTTCCAATTGCAGGCGTCCGTGCTGCCACTCGCCTTCCTGAACGAAATACTCAGCGCGCGGAAAAGTAGGGACGACTTTGTCGCCAACGCGCATGGTGTTCCATCCGCAATGGTCAAAGTGCAGATGACTGTTGATGACAATGTCGATATCTTCTGGCTTAAAACCAGCTGCGGCCAGATTATTGAGCAATTGCGCAGGCTGCCCGTAGATCTTAAGCATTCGCTCGGACAGCTTGTTGCCGATGCCTGTTTCGATCAATACGGTGTGCTTTCCGGTGCGCACCACGATTGAGTTCAGGCCCGAAGTGACTTGATTCTTGTCATTCGAGGGAAGCTTGCGTTGCCACATGATCTTCGGAACGACACCAAAGAACGCGCCGCCGTCGAGCGGATAGAGCCCGTCAGAGACAGCGGTGAGCTCGAACTCGCCCAAAGCCAGTCTTTGGCCGGTAGTCGATGGTTGTTTCCCACTGCTCACGACGTGCATGTCTTGACTCCTGTCCCTTTTTGCTCGACGAGACCCCTGTTTGTCACGTGCCAATACTGCGCGAAACCAACGACTAACGACCGAGGGCTAGCGGCTGTCCTTCAGATTCTGATCAAAGAAATCCTGGATCATATGAAATATGTGAGTACGGTACGCCGAGCCGCCGATCCCATGCGTCTTATTCGGATACGGCATAAATCGAAATTGTTTGCCCGCTTTGATGAGTGCGTCAACCATCTGGATGCTGTTTTGCAGGTGCACGTTATCGTCGCTCGTACCGTGAGCCAGCAGCAAAGCGCCATGCAATTTGTCCGCCGCTTTGGACAATGACGAATCGTCATACGCTTTGCCGTTGTCCTTGGGAAGACCCATGTAGCGCTCGGTGTAGATGGTGTCATAGTTGCGCCAATCGGTCACCGGAGCAACGGCTGCTCCCGCCTTGAACACATTGGAGTGTGTAAGCGCGTAGAGCGTCATCGATGCGCCATTACTCCAGCCCCAGATTCCGATTCTGTCGCGATCGAGCTGTGGGTATTGAGAAAGAAGTTGCTCCAGCGCGCTCAGTTGATCCTTCAATTCGACGGCACCGAACTGGTGGCGAGTTGCGGTTTGGAACTTGCGATCCCGGTTTGGCGTTCCCCGGTTATCAACAGAAAAGATGGCAAAGCCACTGCGCGCCATAAGTTGATGGAACAAGCTGGTGGTGCCGCCCCACTCACGGCGCACGATTTGGGCAGCAGGCCCACCGTAAATATCCACGATGAGCGGGATTTTCCCTGTCTGCGTACCAGCAGGCAGCAGCAATTCTCCGTATAGAGTCGTCCCGTCGTCCGCCTTGAACTCCAGAAACTTCGGCTCCGCTAATGCAAAGTCGTTTACCGAACGGGAATCCCAGACGCTCTGGCATGCCCTGGCGCCGCTACAGAGCGACAAGCGCGGTGGAGTGGATGTTGAGGAGAATTCATCGACCCAATGCTTGGAATCGTCAGAAAAAGTCGCTGAGTGGACGCCACTTTCTTGTGTTAAGCGTGTCAGGCCGCTTCCATCAAACTTCACCGAGTACAGTTGCGCTTGGCGAAGGTCATCCTTATTGCAGATGAAGTACAGAACACCTTGGGCTTCGTCGATACCCTCCACTCCCAGCATTTCGAAGTCGCCTTGCGTGAGTTGCTTATCCAACTTCGCATCATTGCCCAGAGGATTCGCCTTATCGAAGCTGTACAAGTACAGGTGCGTATGTCCGTCGCGCCAGCTCGACCATGTAAATCGATCGCCAGACTTCAAAATGCGCATGTCGTCATTGACGTTGACCCATCCTTCCGGAGCATTTTCGCTGAGGACCTTGCGCGCCTTGCCGGAGTGGGTATCCGCAAAATACAAATCCATGCGGTCCTGCGTGCGATTTAGGACTTGCGCCCACACAATTCCATCGCTCACCCAGCCAAAGCGGGGGACGTAAGTGTCGGGATCGTCCGTCAATGTGATGAACTTCGGTTTGCCGCCCGAGGCCTTCGCCACTCCGAGACGCACGACAGGATTCGGATCACCCGCCTTGGGATAGTGTTGACTATCAGCGTGAGGGTGCGTTGGCAACCAATCGACAATCGGATACGTTGGGACCCGAGTCTCGTCCGTTTGCAGGAAGACAATGTTTCGGCTGTCGGGAGACCAGAAATAATTGCTGCGGACGGAGAGTTCCTCGGCGTAAACCCAGTCCACTTCGCCATTCAACAGATTTTCGTCTTTATCCTTGGTGAGCCTCGTCTCTGAAGTCTTGGAGATCGGATGAACATAGAGGTTGTGGCGACGAATAAACGCAAGCCGGGTCCCGTCGGGAGAGAACTTGGGATCCTCACTGGGCTCAGTGTCGGACGTGAACTGGATGGCAGTGCCGCTTTCGATGCTGTAAAGCCAAAGCTGACCTTGCGAGTCGAAGAGTAGATGCTTGGAGTCAGGCGCCCACTGGTAGGCAGCCACCGAGTATCGGCTGACGCGTTCCTTTTCGCGTTCGTCTTTGATCTTGCTCATCGGTGGCGCAAGCGCCGTGAGCTTCACCTCACTGACCAGAACCTTTTTCTCTCCGGTTGCGACATCCACGTACCATAACTCTCCATGTTCACCAGAATCATCCCGCTGTACAAAAGAAACCCTCGAATTATCCGGGGACCATTTGATCGTCTCGGGACCGCGTCCCGTAATCCCGCCTTCGGCGAAAATATTTTCGATTGTCAGTGCCTTCGTTTCTGCTGGCCGGCTCTCTTGTGCGGTGGCAATAGAGGCGCTTAACAAAGCAATAAAAATTAAATGGGCGGTAGGCGTCACGAGCAAATACTCCAAGAGTGAACTGAGTGCGTAGGGCAGAAAAGTGTAACACCTGATTGGCGCCGTGGTTGGAAAGCAAGGAGGGAACTCAAACCACGCCCGCCGCGTTGCAAGAAAAAAGCGCGGGCTTGGTGCCCGCGCTCACGTACTTAAACCCGGGAGGAAATCTTGCGGATCCATCCTGGGCGAGCACTCCCGCCGGGGTTTCGCCCAGGATGAACCTGCTGCGGAAAGACCGCTCTACACGGGTGCTTGCCGCACCGTCGTGCGAAATCTTACGGTTGGAACGTGATGCTTCCGAGCCAGCCGTGCTGATAGCCGCCAGGTCCTGCCGTGAAGTAAAGCACGTTCGTGAGTCCACCCTGACCGCCGTTTCCGAATGTCAACGCCCAAAGGCCCTGAATCCTCAGCGGCTGCCCGTTTGCGCCGCTCAGTTGCCCGAGGGGTGCGCCGGTTGTGGCGTTGTAGGCTGTCATCTTGCCATCACCAAGGTTGCCGACAATCACGGCGTTTGCGAACGTTCCGAACGTCGACGGTGCCAGGGCGATTCCCCAGGGCGCATTCAGCTTGCCGCGCGCAGTGAACCGCTTCACGAAGTTGCCGTTGAGGTCGAAGATGTCCACCAGGCCAAAGCCAGCGCCGAACACCGGGTCGGTCTTCTGGGCATTCTGCTTTGCGTACAGAACCCAGAGCTGACCGTTGATCAGGCGAATGTTGTGAGGAGCTACGCCCGCTGGAAGATTGGGATCCGTAAAGTTTCCAGCCAGGTTCGTGAGATGGAAGTTTTTGTCGTAAACCTCGATCTTTCCGGAAAAGAAGTTTGCTGCGTATAAGAAATTACCCGTTCCATTGTTCGCAATTTCCAAACCCTTGTAGATTGCGCCGGCAGAAGAATTGTCGACCGCAACGATTGCGTTGGATGCGTTGACGGTGGGGTTCCAGCCGGTGATCGATCCATCTTCACTGTTAAAGATGAAGCTTGCCGCACCAGATTTCGTACCCTGCGTTACAACGAAATCTGTGGAGCCGTTAAACACGGTTCCAGTCGGAGAACCAACAGGCGCGCCGCCAACTGCTGGGATCGTGACCACAATGGGTTGAATTTGCCCGGTGCTGTTGTAAACCGTAGAGGTACCAGTGTTATTGTTCGCGGTCCAGAACGGACCAGTTCCGCTGAAGCTTACACCCCACGGATTCACCAGGTGGGGATCGGTATTCGGCGCGACGCCGCTCGTGTCGGCTGTCATGACAAATGGCTTGTAGGATGCTGCGCTGGCGAGGCCAGACATGCAAAAGACCAATGTCATCACGATGGCGAGTTGAAACACTTTTCTGCCCTGGAGTCTTGAGACCCGCATGATTCCTCCTTTGATTCGGTAGCGTGGACTTACGGTAGAAGTTTTTGCCCGCTGGTCAGGCTCGGGAAGCTTAGGTCGTCTCACCAGCTCGGTTGTCAATAGATTGTCAATAGATTGTAGATTTCTGCAATGCCCTAACTACTCAACACCAACGACTCTATTGGCCAATCAAACGGTCAATATCCTCTTCACCGATGATTCGAACGCCCAGTTCTTTGGCTTTGTCGAGTTTCGAGCCGGCATCAGATCCAGCGAGCAGATAGTTAGTTTTCTTGCTGACGGAACCTGCGACCTTACCGCCGGCATCTTCGATCAATTTCTTCGCTTCGTCACGACTGTAGTTGGCAAAGGTCCCGGTGATAACGAATGTTTGTCCGGCCAGTGCTGTACCGCGTTGTTTCTTCGTTCCAATGAGGTGCAGTCCAGACTCGCGCAAACGTGCTACCAGTTCGCGATTACTCGGTTCGGCAAAAAATTCAGCGATGCTCTTGGCTATGCGGGGGCCAACTTCATCGACGTCCTGCAGTTCTTCCTCTCCCGCTTGCATCAAGGCATCCATTGATCCGAAGTGCTCGGCGAGAAACTGTGCCGTGCGTTCTCCTACGAAACGAATGCCAAGGCCGAAGATCACTCGCTCTAGCGGGAGCTTTTTTGACTCCTCAATCTCGTTCAGCACGTTTTGTGCAGACTTGTCGCCCATGCGTTCCAGACTAAGCAAGTCTGCTTTGGTAATCCGGTAGATGTCCGCGACATTCTTGACCATGCCTCGGTCGGTGAGCTGATTCACTAATGCGTCGCCCATGCCTTCGATATTCATGACGTGACGCGAGGCAAAATGAAGTATGGTCTCGCGCAACTTTGCAGGACAGTTTGCATTCACGCAGCGGTAATCCACTTCGCCTTCGGTGCGAACGATTTTCGTTTCGCAGATCGGACATTTCTCCGGCATCGCGAATGTTTTGTGCCCACGCGGGTGTGACTTGTCTTCCACTACCCGCGTCACTTTAGGGATGACATCTCCGCCACGTTCCACCTCCACCCAATCGCCAATCTTTACTCCTAGCCGCTCGATCTCATCCATGTTGTGCAGAGTTGCGCGGCTGACGGTGGTGCCGCCGATGGGAACAGGTTTCAACATCGCAACCGGTGTAAGCTTTCCTGTGCGGCCCACCTGAACCGAAATCTCTTCCACCTGCGTCACCCCAGAACGGGCCGCGTATTTGTACGCAATTGCCCAACGAGGCGCCTTGCCGGTGTATCCCAGTTCCTGTTGCAGGGATGTGCGATCGACTTTCACGACAATTCCGTCGATTTCGTACGGCAAGGTTTCACGTTTTGCCTCCCACTGCTGAATAAAATCCCAGACGCCCTCAATGTTCTTGGCCAGCGTGCGATACGGATTGACCTTGAACCCGGCGCTTAGTAGGGCGTCAAGCGTCTCGGCGTGACGTGGAAAAAAAGTCCGGCCATTCTCCAACAAAGCGTAGGCAAAGTAGTCGAGGCGACGTTGCGCGGTGATGCTGGGCTCGAGTTGCCGGACCGTGCCCGCGGTGGCGTTGCGCGGATTGGCGAATAGTGACAACCCTTTCTGTTCACGTTCCTCGTTCATCCGCCGAAAGGCCGAGATTGGCATCAGCATCTCGCCGCGCGTCTCGAAGCTCCCCGGAATCCCGGCTTTCTTGATTGCGTCACGACCGACGGAGAGAGGAACGGAGCGCACGGTGCGCACATTCAAGGTGACGTCCTCGCCGATTGTGCCGTCCCCCCGCGTGACCCCTCGAACAAGTTTTCCCTCTTGATACTGCAACGCCAACGACATCCCATCGAGCTTGAGCTCGCAGACATACTCAACGTCCTTGCGCCCCGTCAATTCGTGCACTCGACGCTCCCAGTTCCGGAGCTCCTCCTCGCTGTAAGTGTTGTCGAGTGACAGCATCGGCGAAGAGTGCGGCGCCTTGACAAAGCCCTCGCGTGGTTTGCCCCCGACGCGTTGCGTCGGCGAGTCAGGGGTGATCAGTTCAGGGTGCTCTGCCTCCAGGCGCTTGAGCTCGAACATCAGGACATCAAAATCGGCGTCGCTGATCTCGGGATTATCAAGAACGTAATAGAGATATTCGTGACGGCGGATCTGCTCGCGCAGAAACTCGATTTTCTTGGCGAGATCGGGCATCACGAAAAGATTAGCAGAGATGAAGTGAGCCGGTGGCGAATGAGACGATGCGCGAATCGGCAGGAAATTATCACGCAAGCTGCAGTACAAGAGGACGACCCGCTGTCCTAAAAGAACCGACAAGCGGTTCCCAGGCAGCGGGTCCATCCTTGGAATGAAAGCCCTCTTTCACTTGGCTTTCTCTATGCGATCACACGAGGTCTTCTAACTTGAGCGCGGAGCCCTTCCACGATGCCTCAAATTGCTTGTTAACGAAACTGGCATCGTAGTCGCGCTTCTGCACCTTCAGTGCTTGTTCCAATCCAAAAAGCGACCGCGGGTTCCGCGGGTTCTTTTCCAGATCGGCTCGGAACGTAGCCTCCGCTGCCTTCGGGTCTCCGCTCATGTAGTAGGCGACGCCGAGAGTTTCGCGAACCGGGAAGAACCAATCCGGAGGTTCGTTATATTTCAGAGAGTCCTGAACGCTGACGGCCTCTTTCAGCATCGCGATCGCACCGGGCATATCACCTTTCGCCATTGAAATCTTGGCATTCAGAACATTTTTTGCAATCTTCAGGACATCCTTGGTCTTGTTATTCACCGGCATTGCGAAAACCAGATCCGGCGGAGTTGCAGCTTCTGCATCCGCGACAACCTGGTATTCCTTGGTGGCCTCGTCGACCTTTCCCGTCCCAGCCAACGCCATCCCGCGGGCAAAGTGCCAGAATACGGTCACAGTCTTCATCGATGCGTCGGGCTGAGGAGTTTTCAGAATTTCGGCCCACTTGTGAAAACGCACACCAATCGCCAGGGGAATGGTGGCGAACCCTTCCAGTGGCGGCATGTCTTTGATTGCGGGAGCAACGTGCGCAAACAGCAAGTCGCCATTCTTCTTGGCTTCTGCGTAATCACCATTCATGCTGGCGCACATGGCGATAAAGTGCAGGTTGTGGCTGTAGTACATCATCGGGTAAATGCCCTGCACCCCGCTAGCCTTGATGTAGGCCTGATCGGCAGCGGCGGCAGCCTCGTTCGTCTTAACCGCAGCAGCATAGTCACCGGTACGGATGTAGACGTGCGCCGGCATATGAACGAGGTGTCCTGCGCCGGGTGCCAAGGCTGCCAATCGATTGGCCGCGGCGAGCGCTCGTTCAGGACTGCGCGAGGCTTCGACGGCATGTATGTAGTAGTGAATTGCACCCATGTGATTGGGATCGCGGCGGATCACCGATTCCAAGGTCGAGACGACTTCTTCGGTGTTGACTTCCGGCGTTCCATCCGGGTGCCACAGGCCCCAGGGATGCAGGTTCATGCCCGATTCTGCAAATAGGGTGGCGGCATCCAGGTCGTCTGGAAACTGCTTAACCAATTCACGCATCGCGTCGTGGTAAGCCTCGGCAGCCATGCGCAGATCAGCGTTCGAATCGGCAGGGAAGCGAAGCGCCATAGCGTCAATGTAGGCCTTTTCGCTGGGAGTGGCATTGGCTTCCAGGTCGACAGCCTTCTGAATGGCGTCATGCGCGGCTTTAAAACGATCGGCGCTAGCCGGGTCGTTATAGTTCGGTCCGACCGCTTCTGCGATGCCCCAAAACCCCATGGCGCACTTGGGATCGAGTTCAGTGGCGCGAGTGAATGAGCGCGCCGCCTCGTCGTGGTTGAAGGCATAGATGTAGCGCAGACCTTGATCGAAAAACTTTTGCGCGTCGGCATTCTTCGTTGAGATCGGATGGTGTAAATCTCCAAGACCGGTCACCAGCGTCGCCGGCTTGGTTTGCATGTGAGACGGATGCTCCTGAGCGACAGCTATGCCGCCCAGATTCAACAAGAACAGAACCCAGATCCAAAATTTCACAGATATCCCTCCTGTCGGGACGATTAAAGGTCGTAAGAATGAAATGAACCCAGGGAAAGTTACAGATAGCTTAGTGGAAAACGCCGTCAATGCGCAATTGTTGGGACTGTGATGTTAACCTGACTGCAAAACAAGGGAACTGATGCCTAAGAATCCTGCCGCCCTGCCTTGGTCTCTGTCGGAAGCGCTGCTACATTCTTTCGAAACTAACGAAAGAATCAATCAGTTCATGTTGGAGAATCTTCCCCCGGAGGCGTGGCGCGCCGATCCACCGTTCGGCAAGGGTAGGGATATCGCAGCCATCGTGGCACATATGCATAACGTGCGCGTCATGTGGCTCAAAGCCGCAGCCAAGGGAAGTAAGATCCCAGGCCAGTTGGATAAAGCAAAGGTCACGCCTGCCCAGGCTGCCAAAGCATTCGATCAGAGCTATTCCGCATTGGCGGCAGTGGTGAGAGCAGCCGTTGGGGGCGATGGACGAATTAAAGGATTTCGTCCGGACGTGGCAGGATTTGTCGGCTACCTGATCGCGCATGACGCACACCACCGAGGACAGGTTGCAATGCTGGCGCGGCAAACGGGCCATCCCTTTTCGCAGAAGGCCATGTTTGGCATGTGGGAATGGGGATCGCGAGGAAAGACATAGTCTTTTTCGTGATGTCCAGCCGACCGCTCTCACAGAACTGCATGATGTTCTGTGTGCCTAGTGTTTCAACATTGAGACGTGCACCCATCCCATGCGAAGGGCTGTGCTGCTTTACAACCCGCTCTCGGGCCGACGCAAGTCACATCGTGTCGCGGATGTGAATGATGCCATCGCCGTCTTGCGCAGCGCTGACGTCAAAGCCAACGCGATACCGACGCAAGCTCCTGCTGATATCGCCGAACAAGTGAAGCAGGCTGTCGCTGAGGGATATGACACTATTTTCGCTTGCGGAGGCGATGGAACTATACACGACGTCCTGCAAGGTCTCGTCGGCACGGAGGCGGCACTGGGAGTCATTCCCTTGGGGACGGGTAATACCTTGGCACATGATCTGCGCCTGCCTCTCTCTCCAGCAGCAGCGGCGCGAGTCGCATTGAAAGCTGAACCACGATCCGTAGCCGCCGGCAGGATAACCTACCAGGGAATCAATGGCACGCCAGCGTCGCGATATTTCACCGTGACGGTTGGAATAGGCGTTGATGCGCATCTCTTCTACGAATTGAACCCCGCTATGAAGAACCGCGCCGGCATGGGTGCGTACTACTTCAACGCCGTGCGGCTATGGCTCACTCACCCAATGGAAGAATTTGACGTCGAGTTGACCGCTGGCGACATGACCAAATGTTGTTCGGTTTCTCAACTGTTGGCAGTGCGCATCCGCAATTTTGGAGGAATACTTCGTGAGTTGGCGCCAGGGGCATCACTTGAGCGTAACGATTTGCGGTGTGTTTTGTTTGGGACCCGCAACCGATTGGCGTATTTGCGCTACGTGGTCAATGGAATGTTCGCCCGTCAAAGCGTCATTGCCGGAATTGAGGCAGTGCATGCAGAGCGGATCCGCTGCCAGTCGCAGGACGCTACGTCACGGGTCTTTGTGCACGCAGATGGTGAACTTTTGGGGACACTTCCGGCAGAAATCTCCGTCATCCCTAACGCATTTCGGTTGCTGATGCCCGCCTGATTACTCAGTTCGGTGGATCATTCGCGACCGCAGGAAGCCTCCGCCCATTGCAGTCGGGGCCATGACGAGCAAGGCAGCAATTTGAGTCCAAACGGAACTGCCGGAAGCACTCATCAGGAGCGATGCTGCTCCGACCGCGGCGATCAGGGCCGCCACTGCGAGGGAGTGCTCGATTTCAAAGCGCCCTCCGATCAATGCTGCTACAAATCCCGCCAGAGCAGCAAAGAAAGCACCGTAGACGACACTGACAATCATGAAAGACAAACTGTCACTCGAATGGGGATCGTGTCCGGAAATTCTGAACAACGCAAAACCTGACAATGCAAATACTAGGTAGCCCAACAAGACGGCGAAGACGCTGCGTAGTATGGTCATGGCTTGCCGTTGGTACGCCACAATTTTACCCGCCATGGCAAGACGAATCCGAATAGGAACAACAGCGAGGCATCTGCATTATTACTGGATCGTTCTTAACGCAACTTACATCATAAGGATTCTTGTGACCACGGCGCCTTTTGCCTGAGAGGAATTTTCCGTTCGTTGGAACCTGTCACACACTTCTTAACTGGAGCCTGCCTGGGACGGGCAGGACTGAATCGCAAGACGGCGCTCGCCACGTTGACCATGACCCTGGCCGCCGAGGCTCCCGATATCGATATCCTCGGCATAGCCAAGGGCAATGTCTTTTACTTCGCGCACCATCGCGGCTTCACGCATTCGTTTCTGGGCCTGCTTCTGGTCAACACTGCGGTCCTGGCACTGGTGTATGTGCTATGGATATTGACCGGACGCAAGCTCCGCAACGCCGACGTCCCTCCAAGATGGGGCCTGCTGTTCGCTATGGCCTACGTGGCCGGACTCACGCACTTGCTACTCGACTTCAGCAACAGTTACGGCGTGCGTCCATTCTGGCCGATCTCTGAACGTTGGTATTCATGGGACGTAGTCTTTATCGTCGATCCCATCATTCTGGTGCTGCTGTTGGGGGGCCTCACGCTGCCGAAGCTTTTCTCGCTGATCAACGAAGAGATCGGCGTCCGTCGAAAGGGTCCCCCGGGACGGATCGCGGCTCTAGTAGCCCTCTCGGGAGTTCTCTTGTACTGGGGATTTCGGGATTTTGAACATCGGCGGGCAGTGAGTGCACTGAACGCACGCACGTATGAAGGTGACGACGCAATTCGCGGCTCCGCCTACCCGGACATGTCGAATCCATTCCGCTGGGTGGGAGTGATCGAAACGGAGGCCTTTTATGCGAACATGCTTATTGACTCTCGGACTCCCGAGGTTGACCCCGCCGGCAGGATGCGAATTCGTTACAAGGCGCCAGAAACGCCGGTAACCTTGGCGGCCAAGAAAACGTACCTGGGTCAGATCTACTTCGATTGGGGACAGTATCCAATTGCAGAAGCCGAGCCGCTGGAGCAAGGATCCGGCTTCCTTGTTCGCTTTATCGACCTTCGCTACCAGGATCCGGAGCATCCTTCCACGAACCGGTTATCCGCCACGGTAGAACTGGATAACAATCTACGCGTTGTGAATGAAAATGTCGGGCCACGGCCGGAGAGAGGCGACAACCATACAAGTCGCTAAAACCCGGTACGTATCACATTCATTCGTGGCGACTGCGCTTGACTGGCGTAAAGCAAGAGGCCACAATCGTTGTTTAAGCAAAACGAGGAGATCATGCTGGCCTACTTATTCGTTGCGCTCGCGGTGGCAGTGCGGTTCATGGATCACCCCTTTACCTTCACACCAGTAGCAGCCGCGCTACTGTTCTTCGGCGCCCGAGGCTCGCGTCGGTACATGTGGGTTCCCGCGGCTGCCTTGGCCGTGTCCGATGTGCTGCTCACCAAGTTCCATTACCACTATCCGTTCACTTGGGATCATTACGTAAGCTGGATATGGTACGCCGCTATTCTCTTGCTCGGCACTACTCTGCGAGAGAATGCGAAGCCTCTGCGTCTGGTCGGAGCCTCGTTGGCGAGTTCTGTGTCGTTCTTCCTGCTTAGTAACTTCGCGGTGTGGGCCTGCTGGGATATGTATCCCAAGAACTTCTCAGGCCTGATGACGAGCTACACCTTGGCTTTGCCCTTTTTTCGAAATGCCGTAATAGGGGACCTCCTCTTCACAGCCTTGATGTTCAGCACCCCAGTTGTCGTGCGTGCACTGAACGGCGCGTCCGCGAAGGACCACACAGCAGCAGCGTAACCCTCATTTCCCCGATTGTTTTTTTTCTACTTTGGCCCAAGTATCTTTAAGTGCCACAGTACGATTGAAAATGGGCTTGCCCGCCTTGGAGTCGGGGTCCACGCAGAAATATCCCAGTCGCTCGAATTGATACCTGCTCTCGATCTGCGGGCTGGCGAGCGAGGGTTCGAGTTTGCAATCGCGCAACACCTCGAGGGAACGAGGGTTCAAATTCGCGGTAAAGTCCTGCCCTTCCTCAACCTTGTTTGGGTCTTCCTTGGCAAATAAAGTGTCGTAAATTCTCACTTCGGCATCGACGGCGTGCGCCGCTGAAACCCAGTGAATTGTCGATTTCACCTTGCGTCCATCCGACGCATTTCCTCCCCGCGTTGCCGGATCGTAGGTGCAATGCACTTCAACAACCTCACCTTTCTCGTTCTTCACGACACTTGTGCAGGTGATGAAGTAGCCATAGCGCAACCGAACTTCACGGCCCGGCGATAGGCGGTAGTAGCCCTTCGGCGGATCCTCCCGGAAGTCATCCTGCTCGATGTAGAGAACTCGCGCGAAGGGTACCTTTCGAGTGCCTGCCGATCCGTCCTCAGGATTATTGATCGCATCCATTTCCTCGACCGTTGTTTCAGGATAGTTGTCGATGACAACCTTAAGCGGATGCAGCACGCCCATCACGCGGGGGGCGGTCTTGTTTAAATCTTCGCGGACAAAATGTTCCAGCATCGCCAGTTCAATCGAGCCGTTCGTTTTGGACACCCCGATCGCGTTACAAAAATTGCGGATCGCTTGTGGCGTATAACCCCGCCTTCGGATGCCCGAGATCGTAGGCATGCGGGGATCGTTCCATCCCGACACGTGCCCATCCTGCACCAGTTGCAACAGCTTACGTTTGCTCAGGATGGTGTACGTCAGGTTAAGGCGGTCAAACTCGATCTGCTGAGAGGGAAAAATTCCCAGGTTCTCGATAAACCAGTTATAGAGCGGCCGATGGTCTTCGAACTCGAGAGTGCACATCGAGTGCGTAATTTTCTCAAGCGAATCGGATTGCCCATGTGCGTAGTCATACATGGGATAGATCGGCCACTTGTTCCCGGTGCGATGATGCTCCGCATGCAGAATGCGGTACATGACAGGATCGCGCATGTTCAGGTTGGGCGATGCCATGTCGATCTTTGCGCGTAGAACCCGTGAGCCATCAGGGAATTCGCCGCTTCGCATCCGCTCGAAAAGGCTCAGGTTTTCCTCAATTGATCGATCGCGAAAGGGGCTGTTCTTGCCCGGTTCGGTCAACGTCCCGCGATTCTTCCGAATCTCATCTGCGGATTGATCGTCCACATACGCTTTGCCGGTGTTGATGAGTTGGACAGCCCAAATGTAAAGCTGATCGAAATAGTCTGATGCGTAGTACAAGCCCTCCCACTCGAAACCGAGCCACTTCACATCGGCCATGATGGATTCGACGTATTCAGTCTCCTCCTTGGAAGGGTTTGTATCGTCGAAGCGCAAATTGGTCTTCCCGCCAAATTCATCAGCCAATCCAAAATCGAGACATATTGCCTTCGCGTGGCCAACATGCAAATAGCCGTTCGGCTCAGGAGGAAATCTGGTTTGGACCGGCGTCGCATACCTGTGCGTTTTCAGGTCGTTTACGATGATGTCGCGGATGAAGTTAGAAGGCGCTGAAGGGTTTTCGGACGTGGACTTCGGGGTCGATTCGATCTCAGGCTTGGGCGAACTCATGCGTATTTATTCTATACGCCACTTCGCTTTGGGTGCTCACTCCTCAGGCCGCCCCGGGTTCAGCGTGCGACCATGTCTCGACTCGGGCTGGCAGGGGAATAGTCACCGTCAGCAATGTTCCTTGCGCACTGGACTGAATCTCAAATTCCCCGCCCTGTTCTCTTACGCGTTCCCGCATTCCGATGAGGCCGACGCCCACATTCGTCCCATCCTTTTGATATTGCTCCAGCTTGGCGCGTGAGATGCCCTCGCCATGATCTCTGATCCGAAGCACTACATTGTCCCCGATAATCTTCAGCGCAATTTCCGCTGAGGGGCTGTGGGAGTGGCGGTGTACGTTGGTTAAGCCTTCCTGTAGCACTCGAAATAGGGTGATCTCTGTTGCATCAGGCAATCGCGGCAGATTTTCTGGGGCATCAAGCGCTATCCGAACGCCGCTGCGGTCCGCGAATCCATTCACAAACCAGCGAGCAGCTGAACTCAGCCCCATCTCATCTAACAGCGGAGGATGCAGCAGGTGAGAAACAGTGCGAGTCTCGGTGATGCAATCCTGCGCCAGCGTACTGGCTTCTGCGAGAAGTGAGCCACGGCGGTCCTGAGGAGCATTGGCCAGCACATCAATGGTCAGCTTTAGACTTGCCAGATACTGCCCCAGGCTGTCGTGAAGCTCGCGCGCAATTCTCCTGCGTTCCTGATCCTGCAGGCGGATGAGCCTTCCGCTCAATCTTCGAATTGCCTCTTCTGCACGCGCTTTCCCGGTGACATCCAGAGCAATCATCCCGATCTGCGTGACCCGTCCGCTTTCCTCGCGTATAGGGAAATAGTTGACCAGCCAGTGGCGTTTCTCTCCTGCTCTAGCGGCAATCAGCCCAGATATCTCATGATCCAGGACCGGTTCCCCGCTCTCCATCAGGTTGCGTAACGTCATTTCCGTTTTTTGGCCGAGTGTGCCAAACAGCTCCGACAACGGTCTTCCTGGCAACGAGGCTGGATCTATCCCCGCCATCGTCGCCAGTACGGAATTGGCCCGCTTGCAGCACAATTCGGAGTCGAGAATAGCGAATCCGACGGTCGAAGAGGAGAAGAACGCGTTCAGAAGTTCGCGGCTGCGTCTCGCGCGCTTTTCGGTCTGCTGATGCTGAGTCAACTCACGGTCGAAGAGGTAGAATTCGGCGGCGAGCAGGAGTAACGCAAACAGAAATCCTGCGCCGACAATCCTCAGCGCATGAGTAAAGATCCGGTTCGAACTTGATTGTCGTTCATGCAGCAGCCTGCTCTCTTCTGCCCGCATGCCGAAAACGATTGCCGACGCTCTGGCTTCGAGAGCGGCGGACTGTTGTGTAAGCGCCCGTTGTTCGTCGAGGTCGATTCCCCCGCCTTTACGTAGGGCGATGGACTTCTTCAGCAGCTCCAAGTCCTCCGTAACCACGGATTGAAGCTCCGCGAGGCGGGTCTGTTGTGCCTTGTTGTCGCGGGTCATATCGCGGACTTGTTGCATCTTTACAGGGACATCATCCACTGCTCCTTGATATCGCGTCACAAATGATTCGTCACCGCTTATCAGGTATCCTCGGCGCGCATAGCCGGCCTCGATCAAGTCAGACCGCAGGTCTTCTACGTAGGTTTGCACCTGATGCGTATGCGCAATCAGTTCCTGGCTCTCAACCAACCGGTTGGTCGTGCGATAGGATGCGACGCCAATAATGACGAGCAGAATTAACGCTATGGAGAATGCTCCCCACGCCAATTTGCGTTTCGAAAGGCCCATCGGCAGTTAGCCCATGCGTCGAGTTTTCGACGCGATATTTGATCTTTAGGAAGTTGTCTTCTGCGTTAGATGCGGAACTCTCTCTTAATGATAAACACAAGTTTGCGAACGCTTCTCTCGAATCACATGAAAATTATAGTCAGCAGTACAGGACTTCATGAATCATGAGCCACACGTGTAAAATCAAATGTTTAGATGCACATGGCTTCCCAACTGATACAGATTGAGCTACATCCGCCCATGCGCCAGCCAAAACCGGATTGGTTGAAGGCCAAGGCGCCTGTAGGCAACAATTTTCATAACCTAAAGAAACTAGCTCGTGGGTTGGGTTTGCATACTGTGTGCGAATCGGCGCAGTGCCCTAACATTGGAGAATGCTGGAATCATCGCACTGCCACCTTCATGTTGTTGGGAGATATCTGCACTCGTCGATGTGGATTTTGTGCGGTCCCGAAGGGAAAGCCTCAACCCATTGATTGGGCTGAACCTGGGAGAGTGGCCGAAGCAGTCGCAACACTTGGCCTGAAGCATGCAGTCGTTACCAGCGTGAACAGGGATGACGACAATGTCGGCGGCGCTCGCATATTTGCCGAGACCATTCACGCCATCCGTCGCCTCATGCCGGATTGCCGCGTTGAGGTTCTGATTCCTGATTTCCAGGGTCTCGAAGAAGCACTGCAGATAGTGCTTGATGCCCAGCCCGACGTCCTGAATCACAATACCGAATCTGTGCCGCGCCTGTACCGTGCTGTTCGTTCCGGTGCCCGCTATGAGCGCACCCTCGATCTTCTCGCTAATTCCAAGCGCATTGCGCCTAACATCGTGACCAAATCCGGTGTCATGGTCGGATTGGGAGAGACGATGTCAGAACTGGTGGATGTGTTCAAGGACTTGGGTTCTCGCAGAGTCGACATCCTTACCGTTGGACAATACCTCCGGCCATCGCGCGATCACTTGCCTATCGCCCGTTTCTACACTCCGCAGGAGTTTCAGTATCTGAAAGAGGAAGCCTTGCGTTTTGGCTTTCGCCACGTGGAGTCCGGCCCCCTGGTGCGTTCCAGCTACCATGCCCACGAGCACACCGAGGCAGCCCTGCAAGCGTAGTTTCCGGCAGCGGATTTCCGAAGCATCAGACCAAAAAAGCCCGACATTCGTCGGGCTCTCGTTATCGATTTCGAGTCTCAAAATGCCGTTGGACCTACCAAACCCTGCACGCGTTCTGTCGCACCATCGGAGCGTCTGCCTTGCAATGAAACGCTTCCTTGAACTCGGGCATGTTTGACACCGGTCCATTCACTCTCCACCGTCCGGGAGAGTGCGGGTCTACAGTCGCCAACATACGCGAGTAGGGATCGGTCCGGTTCTGACACCAGCCGTTTGCCCACCCCAGGAAGAATCTCTGCTTCGCGGTAAACCCGTCGATCGGCGCCGGTTCTTTGCCGGCCAGCGTGCTCGTCAGTGCCATGTAGGCGATCCGGATGCCGCCATTGTCCGCAGTATTCTCTCCGAGCGTGAGTCGCCCGTTCACTTTCACGTCCTCCACAGCTGTGTAGCCCGAGTATTGATCAGCCACACAACTAGTGCGCTGGTCGAACTCCTTCTTGTCTTGCTCCGTCCACCAGTTCTGCAGGTTGCCTTGGGCGTCGAATTGGCTGCCCTCGTCGTCGAAGCCATGGGTCAACTCGTGACCGATCACCGCACCGATACCGCCGAAATTCATCGCGTCATCTGCCTTGTTGTCATAGTACGGAGCCTGCAGGATGCCGGCTGGGAACGTGATGTTGTTGAGTTGAGGGTTGTAACTGGCGTTGATGGTCATTGGCGGATAAGGCCAATCTCCCTTGTCCACCGGCTTACCGATCTTGTCGAGGTCGTGTTGGAATTCGTATTCATTGGATCGAATCGAATTTCCCAAAGCATCTCCACGCACAATCTTCAGACTTGTGTAGTCTTTCCACTTATCGGGATATCCAATACGATTCGTTATGGCTTTCAACTTCACTTGCGCCTGCTTGCGCGTATCAGGACTCATCCAGGGCAGCGTGTCGATATCCTCGCCCAGAGCCTTCTCTAGCGCTTCGACCATCTTCAATGTGCGTGCTTTCCCTTCTGCGCCAAAGGTCAGATCGACATACTTTTGACCAACTGCTTCACCCAGATCATTGTTCGTGTAATTTACGCACCGCTTCCATCGCGGGCTCAGTTCTTTGGTTCCCAGCAGCGTCTTGCTGAAGAAATTGAAATTCTCATTGACGAACTTGGCGGGAAGCATGGTCGCTCCACCATGCAGCACCTGCCAGCGCAGATAGGTCTTCCAATCGTCGAGCGAAGCGGACTTCACCACGGTATCCATCTGTTTGAAGAATTCCGGTTCGGTCACGTTCAAGGATGTCGTGGACGGCGCTCCGATTCCCTGAAGGTAAACGTTCCACCCAAACTCAGGACTCAGCGCCGCTAGTTCCTGGGATGTCATCTTGTGATAGACCTTAACCGGATCTCGGCGGCTGACGCGGTCGAGAGCCCCTTTGGCAAGGCCGGTTTCGATGTCCATTACAGATTTGGCTTCCGCCGTGGCCTTTTCAGGCGAATCACCAGCGAGTTCGAACATTTTCTGTACGTGGGCTAGGTATTGCTTGCGTAGTTCGACGGATTTGGCGTCCTCTTTGAGGTAGTAATCGCGATCGGGAAGAGACATGCCACCCTGGTCTGCCTCCGCAATGACCTGGCTCGCGTCTTTGAAATCCTGATCAGAACCGAAGTTGAAAAGGGCACGAAGGCCTCGCCGGTGAAAGTCGATCGCTTCCTTAGCTAGGTCCTGTTTCGACTGAATTCCATCGATCTTCTTGAATTCCACCTCTAGGGGGCGTATTCCAACTTTTTCGATGGTCGCCTCATCCATGCAGGTCTCGTAGTAATCACCGATCTTCTGCTCTATAGGGCTTCGATTGGGATCATCAGCGCCGTACTTCTGCAGAATGTCGCGCACGATAAACTGACCACGTTCCTGCAATTCGTTAAAGCGCCCCCACGACGGCTGGTCGCTCGGAATCGGATTTTGGGTTTGCCACTTGCTGCAGGCATAAGCATAAAAATCGGTGCAAGGGTCGACATTCTTATCGACCATATCAGCGGTGAAACTAACAGAAGCCTTTTTCGGGGCATCAGACGAATTTGATTGTGCCGAGGCAAAACTCAGACAGACAAGCACAAAGACAGTCGTTTTGAGCAGACGCATGTTTCCTCGCAGTGAGATGTATAACGTGGATAGAACCTGTTACTTGGAACTCTACGAAGCTAAGACACTCCGAGTTCCCGGTTGTCGATATTCCAGCAAAACCAAGCTTTCCTTGTCGGCGATCAGAATACCTTGAAGTGAATGGTCAGATACCGCTTGGGATTCTCACGGATCGACTTCACCAACTCGCGGGTTTCAATCAGCATTTGGTCTGCGTTGTTGAACAACGCCGGATCACGCAACAGCTTCCCCGCTGTGCCCTCACCCGCCTCCAGACGATCGGTAATTGCGGACAGTTTATTCATCGTGTTCTGTAATTTCGCCGCAAATTCCTCGTCCTTCGCCAACTTTCCTATGGCACCCTTGCCGGCATTTACGTCGTCGGTAAGCTGCTTGACGTTAGTAATGGTTGCATTCGCGTTGTTGTACAGCGCTGGATCTTTCAGCAACTTGCCCGCCGTACCTTTTCCGGCATTCAGGTCGTCAATAATGACATTCAATCGGTCTACCGTTCCATTGACCTTGCGGTAGAGTTCATCGTCGGCCACCAGTTTCCCAATCGTGCCTTTGCCCGAGCTGACTTCGTTCACCAAGCCTTGAAATTCGTTAACGGTAGATGCCAGACGGTTGTACAGGGTGGGATCGTAGATCAATTTCCCCACGGACCCTTGACCGCTTTCAACGAAGGCGATGATTCGATCCAGCCGCTTCAGCAAAGCGTCCATATTCTGGAGCGTGCCCTGACTCGCGCGCACCACGTCGTTAATATCCGGATGATCTCGAATGGGTAGAACGTCCCCAGTCTCGGCAGGGGGTCCAGACGCCTGCCCGCTGTCGATGTCGATGTAAGTCTCGCCCAGCACTCCGGCGGTCGAGAGAGCTGTAAGCGAATCTTTCCGCAGATTGTCCCGGTACTTCGTGCTCACCTTCATGGTGACTTCTACCGGCGTGAGCTTCTTGTCGGCATCCGAAACTACCCGTATGCCCTTAACATTCCCGATATCGACGCCGTTTAAACGCACGGGTGCGCCGTTCCGAAGTCCGCCAGCATTATCAAAATAAGATTTGATTGTGATTTTCGGGGTAAGCCAGCCCCCGGTGCCGCTCATTAGAAAGATCAGTATGCCAAGCGTAATGCTGGCAACCAGCACCGTGATCCCCACTTTCAGTTGAGACCACTTCAGCTGCTTCTGGCTAGGCACGCACTCCCCCGCGCACTTTGCTTGCGAACGGCATGATGGGAAGCCAATACAAGTTTTTCATCATAACAGACAGTTTCTTTCTACCCTCAAGTTTTCAGTGAGTTACCTCTGCGGGCGTCCTTCCCGGTTCGCTGAACTCGGGACTTCGGCTGCGTCCAAAATTCGCAAATTACTGTGAACCTTAGCGCGCTTCTCTCCGTATCTACTTTCAGACGGCGCGGTAGGCCTGTGGCCCCGGCTTACGTTCCGTCCGATGCTGCGTCCAAGCGGCAGTAGCCCAACATGGTCCTGCGCGATCTTATCAGCGACGTCTTCCGCACACTCTGGTCCCACAAACTTCGTACATTCCTCACCATGTTCGGCATCGCTTGGGGAATCGTTTCGATTGTCTTGATGGTGGCGGCCGGAGAAGGCCTGCGGAAGGGCCAGGAGGACCAGGCAAAGAACCTGGGCAAGGACATCTTAATCGTCTTTCACGGACGTACCAGCTTGCAGGCCGGCGGTACGCGGGCTGGGCGAGTCGTCCATTGGGAAGACGTCGATGTTTCAGCGGTTCAGGCCGAAGCACAGGATTGCGAGTACGCGATTCCTGAACTCGAACAGAACAGCGTTCGCTCTCATAGCGCTTACAATGCAGCCGCGTTGCTGGTGACCGGTTCATATCCTGAGTTCGGCGAAATTCGTAGTCTCGGTATCGGATCCGGCCGCTTCTACAACTGGGACGATCAGCACGAGGCGCGGCGGGTAGCATTTCTCGGCAGTGACGCGGCAAAGCAGCTCTTCCCCCAGGGTGGTGCGGTTAATCAGACCGTCTACCTCGACAACATCCCCTACACGGTTATCGGCGTCATGCAGAAGAAGAAGCAGGACTCGAGCTATGACGGTTGGGATGTCAACAAAATCTTCATCCCATTCGCCGCTATGCGTCGCGACTTCCCCGATAAGCCGCCCGGAACCTCGCATACTTTTGACCAACTGTTGGTCACTCCAAAATCTGTCGAACAGCACGAAGCCTGCAAACGACAAGTTCGCACTGTTCTCGCTCGCATGCATAACTACGACCCGAACGACAAAGAGGCGTGCCCCATCTGGGATACCGTTCAGGAAGCAAAGGCGTTCCGCCAGATGACCGATGGAATGAAGTACTTTCTCGGTGCGGTCGGAATCGTTACGTTGTTTCTCGGCGGCCTTGGTGTCATGAACGTGATGATGGTGGCTGTTCGCGAGCGCACCCGTGAGATCGGAGTTCGCAAGGCTTTGGGAGCTCCTGGAAGAACCATTCTGCGTCAGTTTTTCTTCGAAGCATTACTCATCGCTTTCACAAGTGGAGCAATCGGTCTCGGCATCGCCTATGGACTCTGTTCGCTGGTCAACTTGCTTCCCATGCCGGACTTCTTCGCTGGACTACTGGCGACCTGGCAGTCGGGGCTACTGGCCTTCGCTTTGTTAGGCACGATTGCTGTCTTGTCAGCGCTCTATCCCGCACGCCGCGCAGCTTCCATCGATCCGATTGAGGCCTTGCGTTATGAGGCTGGAGGATAGGCATGTGGCTTGAGATTGTCTCCGAAGCCTGGATTGCCCTCCGCCGCAATTACACGCGCAGCCTACTCACGATGCTGGGTATTGTCTGGGGCATTGCGACGGTCACCCTGCTCATCGCGTACGGCAGCAGCTTTCGCACGATTCTGGTGAACGGCTTCGACGCTTTTGGCAAGGGAGCAGTCATCTGTTGGCCACAGCAGACAAGCGAGCAGCCCGGTGGCCAGCGTGCCGGAAAAAAGGTTGTTCTCGAACAAGCCGATCTCGACATGGTCAGGCAGAACGCTCCGATGGTGAAGCATGCCTGCCTTGAAACTGTCCGTCGTCCGGGTATCTCGTACGGCGATCGCATAGTTGGGACAGCAGCGATCCGCGGTGTCTGTCCCGAGTATGGAGAAATGCGCAATGAAGTTGCCGAGGAGGGCCGCTGGATCAATTCGACAGATGAGTTGGAACGCCGCCGTGTGGTCTTCCTCGGTAGCCGCGTGCGCGAACAGCTCTTCAGCGGGCGTCCCGCGGTTGGGGAGGACGTCCTCATCGGCGGTGTTCACTTCACCGTCATTGGCGTCATGGCCCGCAAAATTCAGCTTAGTAACTATTTTTCCAGCGATGATGACTCAGCCTGGATCCCTTATTCCGCCGCGGGAGACCTGTGGAACACACGTTATGCGGCGGTACTTCTGTTCGAGCCAATCGCTCCGCAATTTGAAAAGAAGGCCATGGAGCAAGTCTTGGCTGCGGTGGCCACCCGCCAGCAGTTCTCTCCCACTGACAAGAAAGCGATTCAAATGTTCGGCCGGGATGAATTCAGGCCGATTATCGATGCGCTCACGATAGGCTTGCAGGTGTTGCTGACTTTCGTCGGCACTCTCACCCTGGGAATCGGGGGAGTGGGAGTCATGAACATCATGCTGGTTTCGGTGGACGAGCGCATTCGGGAGATTGGATTGCGCCGCGCATTGGGTGCGAGAAAGCGTCATATCAAGTTTCAGTTCCTTGCCGAAACACTGCTTATCATGTTGCTGGGCGGTGCCATCGGCGTACTGCTTTCGTATGCCATTGCGGCGGCGGTAGGAACGCTGCCGCTCATGGGGCCTCTGTTCGAGGATGATTCTGGCAAGGCTGACATCCACCTGCAAATTTCTATGATTACAGTGCTGCTCTCAACGGCTGTTCTCCTGGTCGTAGGAGTCATCAGCGGAATGGTGCCAGCTTTACGGGCATCCCGACTGGATCCGGTCGAAGCCCTCCGCTACGAATGATTAAGGCCTGGATTAGTTCAAAATCTGAAATCTTGAATCAAGAAATCCGAAATGCTTACTACAATCCATTTGACGCATCCTCGCCTTGGCAGTAACTTTGCTGCCATTGAGGTGCGTGCTTGCCAATTTCCGCGGTCGATAGCATTGGTCCGGCCTTTCAACACACAAAGCAGCAACTCCTTCAGCCGTTTCGTTTCAGTCAGTGGACCAAGCTTGCCCTCGTGGGTTTGCTAGCTGGCGAACTGAGCTCAGGCGGCTGCAACACGGGAGGGTTCAACTACAACCAAACGGGAACGCATCGGTTTGTTGCCGATGCATTCGCTGCCACCCCGGCGAATCCTGCGTTGTATGGCTTGATGGTCTTGTTCCTGATCATGGCTGGAGTTCTGCTGTTTTTTGTCTTTATCTACATCAGCAGTGTCATGCGCTTCGTTCTGTTCGATGGCGTAATCGCCAAGACTTGCGAGATCCGGCGCGGATGGGAACGCCGGCATGGGCCTGGCCTGCGATATTTTGTGTGGCAGCTCTTGATGCTAGTCGCAGGGATGTTTGGGTTCATCATTCTCATAGGGATTCCTGCTGCCATCGCGACTGCAGGCGGCTGGTTGAAGGAACCCAAGGCCCACCTTTTGCCACTTATTCTTGGCGGCATGGTGTTGTTCTTTCTTCTGTTTGGATTCGTGGTGCTCTATTTGACTGTGCACGTCATGTCGAAGGACTTTGTAGTCCCACAAATGGCACTCGAAGAGATCAGTGCGATAGAGGGATGGCGCCGACTGCTGCCAATGCTCAAGGTCGAGAAGGGCGCTTATGTCGGTTATGTCGGTCTAAAAGTCGTAATGACGATTGGGGTATCCGTCGTCATCGGAATCATCGCGAGCATTGTGATTCTGATCATGTTGATACCGGTGGGCGGGGTCGGAGCGATTGTTGTCCTCGCTGGGAAAACAGCGGGACTGAACTGGAATCTGTACACAATTACGCTGGCCGTTGTTGTCGGAGCTGTCGTGGTTGCCGGAATACTGTACGTGGTTTCCCTGATTTCGGTTCCGGCCACCGTCTTCTTTCCCGCATACTCTATCTACTTCTTTGCTTCACGATATGCGCCGCTAAATGCTCTCTTGCATCCTGCTCCTCCGGTAGCAGCGTATATACCACCAGCGCCAGAGCCACTGCCTCCACCTGAGCCCATTGCTTAGCGGCGAGCCTCTCCGGCTGATACTCTGGGCATGACATCGCTTCTGGGGTGAATTATCGTGGAAGGTTTTGAGCACAAGGTCCGCGCCAGCTTCGCGCGTCAAAAATTCATGACGATGTTGGGTGCGCAAATGATTTCTGTAACGCCCGGCGGAGTTGAAATCCGACTGCCTTATAGCCCCGAAATCGGCCAGCAAAACGGATTCGCCCATGCCGGAGCGATTACCAGCGTTCTGGATTCCGCCTGTGGCTATGCTGCTCTTTCAGTTGCTAGCCCGAACGCCGAAGTTCTCAGCGTGGAGTTCAAAGTGAACCTGCTGGCTCCCGCTGTCGGCGATTTCTTTGTTGCGCGCGCTTCGGTGAAGCGTTCCGGAAAAACCTTATGCGTATGCACCGGTGATGCGATTGCCTTCACCAATGGCGAGGAAAAGTTAATTGCCACTATGCTGGCAACGATGATTTACATGCAAGAGAAGGCATGAACTCGTGTGTGGATCGAGCTCAATCCCGCGCCCGGTTCTTGATCCAAATCGGCGTGCCAAAAAATCCAAATGCCCGCCGAATCTGATTTTCCAGAAAACGCTTGTAAGAAAAGTGCAGTTGTACCTGCCGGTCAGTGAACAAGATGAACGTTGGTGGTGATACTGCTGCCTGCGTCATGTAATAGATCTTTACTTGCTGCCGCGCCGGAACGGCCGCCCGCTCAAAGTCCACATGCTTCAAGAACCGATTCATCTCGCCGGTAGAAACGCGCTTCCGTCTTTCCGCGGCCACTTCCTGAAGCGTGGGCCATATCTTGTCGGTTCCCACTCCGGTCGCGGCGGAAATGAAAAGTACAGGTGCATAACTTAGAAACTTCAGCCCACGCCGTAACCGTTCCTCGTAGGCGTTCTTGTCTGCCGGTCGCTTGCTTTCCCGCATGCGCGCGGCTTTCGATTGGCTCACCGGCTTCTTGGCGCCGCTGATCACCAGGTCCCATTTGTTAACCACGATAATGACAGAGCGCCCACTCTCGTGGGCGTACCCTGCAATCGTGGCGTCAAGCGCGCTGACTCCCTCCGTTGCATCAATGATGAGCAATGCAATATCCGCTGACTCAAGGTGCTTGCGAGACATCACGACCGACAACTTTTCCGCCATCAAACGAGTCTTGCCCTTTCGTCGAATGCCGGCCGTGTCGATGAAACGAAAAGGCAGACCGTCTCTCTCGACGACTTCGTCGATCGCATCGCGAGTTGTTCCTGGGATGGGAGAAACAATAGCTCGGGACGACCCCGTCAGCCGGTTCAACAAGGTGGATTTTCCGACGTTCGGATGACCGATGATGGCAACTTTGACTTCAGCTGGTTCGGTCAGTTCGGCTTCGTTCGGCTGTTCTGACGAGTCCTCATCTTCTATAGGTTCGCTTTCGGTGGAGATTTCAGCACGCGGGATGACTTCCAGTACGGCATCCAGCAACTCATCCACGCCGCGCCCATGTTCGGCTGAAACCGGAAAAACCTGCCGAATGCCCAGGCGATGAAAGTCCGCGGTTAGCGTTTCTTGCTTATCTGTATCGACCTTGTTGACGGCCAGGAATACTGGCTTGCCACTGCGGATCATCAACCGTGCGAGCTCCAGGTCGGGAGCGCTCAGCTCCGATCGTGCGTCAACCACCATCACGATGGCGACGGCCTCCTCGAGCGCCGTCTTCGCCTGCCGAAAGATCTCCGTTGGAATGAACTCCTTCTCTTCCGGAATGATTCCGCCGGTATCGACAACGCGGAAAGGAACTCCACGCCAGTGGGCATTCGCATAAAGGCGATCCCGGGTGATTCCGGGTTCGTCGCCCACGATGGCGCGTCGGGATCCCACAATTCGATTGAACAGGGTCGACTTCCCTACGTTTGGGCGGCCAACAATGACGAGTAAGGGATTTGCTTTCCGACTTGCAGACATTTCAGTTGAGATGCTCATTACCGCCCAGCGTCCAGCTATTATAGAGACTTCATGGGATCTGCCTCTCAGCCATCCTCTTCTACGCTAAGCAAGAACGCAGGTTCGCTTTACCAGTTCTTCTCGCCAGGTGGCCTGCTGTCGCGAACGCATCCCGCCTATGAATTTCGTCGTGGCCAACTGCAGATGGCGCAGGCTGTCGAAGAAGCCCTCGAACAGAAGCGGCATCTCATCGTCGAAGCCGGCACCGGCACCGGTAAGACGCTGGCGTATTTGGTCCCCGTCATCCGCTCGGGAAAGCGCGTGATCATCTCTACCGGGACAAAGAACCTGCAGGAGCAGCTCTTCTACAAGGACATTCCTTTTCTCGAGCAAGCGCTTTACCCCAACGGCGAAGGCAAGCTGAATGTCTGCTACATGAAGGGACGCAACAATTATCTTTGCCGCAAGAAGCTTTACGATCTTACCGATCAGCCGGTGCTAAGCGGCCTTGAGGAGATCGAACACTACCGCGCCATAGCCGCTTGGGAGCAAACCACACAAACGGGTGATCGGGCGGAACTGGCAGCTCTGCCCGAGGCTAGCGCGCTATGGCACAAGCTCGACGCGCGCTCAGATACCTGCCTGGGGCAGAAATGCAGTTCCTGGGAGAAGTGCTTCATTACTGAGATGCACCGCCGCGCCGCCGAGAGCGACATCATCATCGTCAACCACCATCTGTTTTTTGCGGACCTTTCCATCAAACAGCAGGCGGAGTATGCGCCCGATGCGGGCATTCTGCCGGAAGTCGGCGCTGTGATCTTCGACGAGGCCCACGAACTGGAGGACGTCGCCGGAAGCTACTTCGGGATCTCAATCAGCAACACACGCTTCGAAGAACTCTGCCGCGATGTAGAGATCTCCCTCCAACGTAACCATGCGCTCTCAGCCCAGGTTTCCGGAGCGGTCAAGAGCCTGCGCGAGCGCGCAATGTTCTTCTTTTCGCTGCTGCCACAGGGCGATGGCCGCTTTGCCTTCGAGAATCGCCGCGAATTTCTGGAGGAGAATGGTGATGAGTTTCTATCGCTGATGCAGTCCGTGCAACGGCTAGCCTCAGAACTCGAACGTCAGCCCGAGAAACCGGAAGAGGTTTACAACTTCACGCGGCGGGCGCAAGAGTTGCAAGTCCAGCTTGGCTTTGTCATGGAGTCGGACGATCACAACACCGTCTTTTGGATCGAGCGCCGTCGCAGCGGGCGCGATCGAGCCAACGTGTTCCTGCAGGCAACGCCAATCGATGTGGCCCCAATCCTCAAAGCCACACTATTCGATAACTTGGAGTGCGCGGTGCTCACCTCTGCCACCCTCGCTGTCGGTGGAGGGTTTGAATACATACGTCGGCGCCTGGGTCTCGAGCTTGCGCGAGAACAGGTGCTCCCGTCGCATTTTGACTATCAGAACCAGGCGCTGTTTTACGTGCCGCCAGACTTGCCCGATCCGCGCACGCCCCAGTTCGCGGCGAAAGCTTCGGATCGAATTCGTCAGATCCTCGAGCTCACGCAAGGCCGAGCTTTTGTTTTGTTCACCAGCTACGCGCAGATGAACGAGGTTTACCAGCGCCTGCTCGGTGAGCTCGAATTCCCCATGTTGCTACAGGGCGATGCTCCCAAGAACGCGTTGCTCGAAGAATTTCGAGTGACGCCGCACGCGGTGCTGTTTGCGACATCATCGTTCTGGCAGGGAGTAGACGTGCAAGGCGAGCAACTGAGTTGCGTGATTATCGATCGCCTGCCATTCGCGGTTCCAAGCGATCCTGTAGTGGCAGCGCGAGTGAAGGCCATCGATGCCGAAGGAGGCAATGCCTTTTTTCAATACCAGGTGCCTGCGGCAGTGATCACGTTGAAGCAGGGCTTTGGGCGATTGATTCGATCGCTTCACGACCGGGGCTTGCTAACTTTACTGGATAATCGGATTCTCAAGAAGCAGTACGGGCGGACGTTCGTGGAGAGTTTGCCGGCGTATCGGAGGACGACGGATTTGAGGCAGGTGGAAGAGTTCTTTCGATAGGACTCCCAGTCCTTAGTTAGATTCGGTGCGTCTCCCTAGTTAACGCCGTTCGTTAGAGCTAAACGGAGGAACCTCTTTTCGCGTTGACACCGCTTTGGGAACATCCCATACTACCGCGGGTTCTGAGCCACTATGGACGGCTCCTTGACGAAATCGCACACCCGCTATGCAGACCAAACACACAGAATTTGGGCGGACCTACAGAAAATTAACCATCGGAGAGTAAGGTGCTATGACACCTCGTCGGAAATTAGCTAGTGGAAAGCTCACAACGCGCGAAACTTCACTACCACAAATTCTTGACCGCCGATTGTTCCTTTATACACTGGCTGCCGGGAGCGCCCTTGCAGCTGCGCCCGCGAGCCATGCCGAGGTGATTTTTACCCGTCACGATGCTTCACTGCTGGACGGCGGCACCCTCAATATTGATATGGATAACGACGGTGCTTCGGACTTTCGTTTGATTCTGAGTCAACCTCTCACGTACTCGCACTATAGAGCTTATGCGAACCTACGGGCATATGGAGCAGGGTCGAACTGGCTTGGGGCAAACGGATCCGGATTCGCGGAAGCACTAAAGAGGACTGCCCGGATTGGGGATGGGCGCCGATTCGCACACAGGGCCATCATGGCAACGGACTTGCTCTACCGCGGAGAATGGCTGAGCGTTACCGACCGATTCCTCGGAGTGCGCTTTCTGATCGATGGCGAGAATCACTATGGTTGGATCGGCTTTCGTCGGGTCCGAGATTTTGCTCCCGGACAAATGATGGTCGTTCTTGCCGGGTATGCATATGAGACCGTACCGAACAAGACGATTGTGGCGGGCGACAGGGGAGATGGCGGCCCTACGTTTCAACCCACCTCCCTGGCGATTCTTTCCTCCGGACACACCGGCATCGGGCAGCGACGCGAGCGCAACGCGCATTAGCCTTGACGAGGTATCGTAGGAAAGCGCAGCGGTTGCAGTGCTGTTAGTCGAATCACTGCAATCTCGAGGCGATTAACGGGAACAACCACGAACTACCCGGCGTCGAATTCGAGAAGCTCCGCCTGATCCCCGGCAAGGAGTTCGCTACTCCTCCGCTTTCGGCCATCGCCGGTAATCAGAATCACCGTGAAATGCAAGAAGATCCACGATCAGTTCAAGCTTCAGCCCAGCAGCTTCATGTTTGCGACTTGGGCAGCCTGACGATCAAACGTGACCGTGTGCGAACATCCGGCGGCGTGGCCGGTGCGTTCGATCAGGCAATCGGCAAAGTCGGCACGTCCCGCGCTGAACCTTCTGAGCGCCTGAACGACGAGTTCCGCACGTTCAATTACCAACTCTTTGCTTCGCAGCAGCCTGTCTAATACCTGCTCGATCTCGGTCTTGTTGAATCGGTAAGCGCCGTCCAGAACCCACACCAGCTCTGCCAGGACAATAAAGGAAACGAATCCAGGGGACTCTGCGGAAAGGCCATTGATAGCCTTCACTGCGATCGGAGTCTGGACGGGATCGTCGTGGGTGAGGTAGCGCACGATCACGTTGGTATCCAATCCGATCATCTAGATTTCAACGCGCGTTTTGCGATGACGGAATTCATTTCTTCAATCGAAACCGGTTTGCTGCGCCTACCCCGGAACAGCCCATTCAACTCGTGAATCGATCGATTGGCTGGAACGATAGCGAACTGTCCTTTTTCGATTTCGACAAACTCCACCCGGTCGCCAGAATCCACTCCCAAGGCTTGTCGCACCGGTTTCGGAATGGTGATTTGGCCTTTCGTGGTAATAGTTGAGGTCATATCTCTTTAGTTCCTTACTTATATAACTGATCCTTACTTTATAGTAAGGAAAGAAGAAAGTCAAATATCAATTGCGCCGGCCAAAGCCGAGGTGGGGCCGCGACGCTTCAGCTGAAGATGTGCGGATGCGTGCGGGGGCTGGCAAGCACTGCCCCAGCATCTCGCGGTAAAATAGGAACTTCACCATCGCTCGCACCTTGTATTGATGGGTGCGCCAGAGGCATATGTACGAGGTCACCGTCGAGGATTCGTTTGCTGCAGGACATTACCTGCGCAACTACAAAGGCAAGTGCGAGAATCCGCACGGCCACAACTATAAGGTGCGGGTGACGCTGGCGGGCAAACAACTCGACAAGGCCGGATTATTGCTCGATTTCAAAGATCTGAAAGAGGTCATGCGGCACGTCATTGATCGCCTGGACCACCAGATGATCAACGACATTGATCCCTTCCGCGAAATGAATCCGTCCGCGGAAAACCTGGCTAAGTATTTTTTCGATCAGGCAAACGGAAAGCTCGACAGCGTGACGCAAGGCCGCGTACATGTAAAGAATGTGACCATTTTCGAGACTGACACGACGACCGCAACGTATTCCGAATAATGCGGTCAGCTCTTACCGGGCATTCCTTCGATGCAGATCACTGAAATTTACAAGTCGATCCAGGGCGAATCGACGTACGCAGGAATGCCTTGCGTGTTCGTCCGGCTCACGGGCTGCAATCTCCGTTGCGTGTGGTGTGACAGTGAATATACCTTCACGGGTGGCCATCGCATGGCCGCCGAGGAGATCCTCTCCGAAGTCGAGCGCCTCAGTCCGGATGGAGGTTTGGTGGAAATTACCGGCGGTGAACCCATGCTTCAGGAGCGTGAACTGGTGCCTCTCATGCAGCGCCTCCTCGACTCGGGCTACTCGGTGCTTCTTGAAACCAGCGGTGAGCGACCCTTGGAAAAGGTTCCCAAGGGAGTGGTAAAAATCGTCGACGTGAAGTGCCCAAACTCCGGAGAGGCCGACACCTTTCACACAGAAAATCTGGAAGTGCTGAATTCGCAGGACGAGGTCAAGTTTGTTCTCAGCGATCGCAGTGACTATGAATTCGCTCGTGAATTTGTCTCTCGGCATGGTCTTGAGCGAAAAGTGAGTGCCGTGCTGTTTTCTCCTGCTTTTAGCAAGGAGGCGACCGGATCGCGCGATGCCTCGCAGTGTCTGCTTGATCCCCGCGAATTGGCCGAGTGGATGCTCGCCGATAAGGTTAACGCTCGGCTGAACTTACAGATTCACAAGTTCGTCTGGGATCCGGCCATGAAAGGCGTATAGAGGTCAAAATTTCCAGAACAGATAGGCGTTAGCTGCTCGACTCTGGGCGCGTGCTTTCCCGACGCCGAAAGCTATCATCTAACTGAATGGCCATGCCAAGACCCAAAGCGATCGTCCTTTTGAGTGGTGGGATGGACTCATGCGTTTGCGCGACGCTGGCGACGCGAGATGATGACGTTGCCGCCGTCCACGTTAGTTACGGACAGCGCACCGAAGAACGCGAACGCCGGTCATTCCTGAGTGTTTGTGATCACCTGGGCATTCATGACCGCCTACTTGTCCGCAACGAGGCTCTCCACGCCATTGGCGGATCGGCTCTGACCGACCAGAACATAGCAATGCCGGAGTCGCATACCATCGGCGGACGTGACATTCCAGTCACCTACGTCCCGTTCCGGAATGCGCATTTTCTTTCGGTTGCAGTGAGCTGGGCCGAGGTGTTAGGCGCGGAGAAGATCTACATTGGGGCGGTGGAACAGGACAGTTCCGGCTACCCCGATTGCCGGCCAGCCTACTACCAGGCCTTTAACGAAGTAATACGCACCGGGACCAAGGACGCCGCCATTCACATCGTGACGCCCCTGATTGGGATGCGTAAATCTGAGATTGTGACGCGTGGCCTTGAACTTGGCGCTCCGTTCGATTTAACGTGGTCTTGCTACAGCCGGGAAGATCAGGCCTGCGGCGTGTGCGACAGTTGTGCCTTGCGTCTGCGGGCATTCCGAGACGCGGGCGCTGTCGATCCGATACCTTATATGGTTTCGGTTTAGGCGATTGTTGAATGCCGGTTGTGTCGCGCAATCGGCAGTGAAGAATTGCCCCAACTACTCATAGTTTTGCCGGGAGGCAAGAAATGAAACAACGTTCTATTCTGCTCCTGCTCGTGGTCATTCTGTCGGCTTTGTGTGTGCCTTCAGTCTTTGGCCAGGCTACGGGCACGGTCAAAGGTGTTTGCAAAGATACATCCGGAAATCCCATCGCAGGCGCCACAGTGGAATGGTATGCCCAGGATACCGGGCGCAAATACGATATAAAAACGAATGCCAAGGGCGAGTACTTCTCTTTAGGTATCGCGTTCGGGAAATACAAAGTCACGCTCTTAAAAGACGGGCAACCGCTTTTCAACCTGAACAACGTCCCCGTTTCGGGCGATGAGACGGTGCAGGATTTCGACCTGGCGAAAGAGCAGGCGGCTGGTGCCAAGGCTGCTGGCGTCAATCCGGAAGAGTTGAAGCGGCGACAGGAAGAGGCAGCCAAAGCCGCGAAAGAGACCAATACCGTCAAGACCTTGAATGAAAAACTGGCTGCTGCCAATACCGCTTCGACCGCTGGGGATTTCGATACTGCAATTGCCACGCTGACGGAAGCCACACAAATCGATGCTACTCGCGATCTGCTGTGGTTCAAATTGGGCGACGCTTATCGCAGCTCTGCAGCAAAGCAAACTGACAGCTCGGAGAAGAACAAGCGTTTAGCCAGTGCCGTAGAGGATTATCAGAAAGCGATCGACCTGAAGGCGAAAGCCAATGAGGCCGCTACGACGAAGAATCCGGACGCGACCAAGCAGCTGTCGGCGTACTACAACAACCTCGGCGATGCGTTGGCTAAGTCGGGAAAGACCGATGATGCTGTAAAGGCCTACACTCAGGCGGCCGAGACCGATCCGGCATCTGCGGCGCAGTCTTACTTCAATATGGGCGCCGTCATGACGAACACCGGGAAGGTCGACGAAGCCATCGCTGCCTTCGATAAATCAATTGCTGCCGACCCAAACCGCGCCGATTCTTACTATTGGAAGGGCGTTAACCTGATGGGAAAGGCCACTCTGAAGGGCGATAAGATGGTGGCTCCTGAGGGAACCTCGGAAGCATTCAACAAATACCTCGAGCTGCAGCCTACTGGACAGTTCGCGGAGCCGGCAAAGCAGATGCTTGCCAGCATCGGTGCTACGGTCGAAACGCAGTTTGGCAAACAAAAAAAGACAAAAAAGTAGAGCTCGACATAAAATTACGCGGGGCGGCCCTTTTGGCCGCCCTTTTTGTTCCCGCAACACTCCCTCGATTGCTCTAAGACTGAGACCCTGCGCATCACATGCAGCTTTCCCAGCCGAGTATTAACGACCCATTACGAAGGTCTATGAACAAGTCGTTCTTCATGGAAAGCGGCTATTCCTTTCGCTAGATTGAAAGTTGGCGCGTAACCACGCTTCTGTATTGGCCCTGAAACTGACCCGCGCCGAGGCTTATGGCTGCAACAGGAACAGCTCCGCTTTCGATTTCAGTGGAACGGCCAAGGGGTTCGGGTCATATTCCAACCACCGAGCTACTCGCGGCCATGTTGCGTGCCACGGCGAATGTCAGCGATCTCGTGTTTTCCCCCGGACGCCCCCCGCAGGTAGAGGTACAGGGACAGCTCCTGGCAGTTCAGGCGTCGGGGCTAAGCCTGCTGACGGCCGATGACACACGTCGGATTGCGGCAGATCTCATTGGAAACAACAAGCAGGCCATCACGATCTTGCGTGAGCAAGGCTCGTGCGACATATCGTATGGTCTTCCCGGAGTAGCCCGCTTCCGAGTGAACGCTTTCATTCAACGGGGCAGTTGTGCGGTCATCATGCGCGTTATTCCCACCGCAATCCCATCCTTTTCAACACTAGGGTTACCAGCTCAACTGCACGAGGTCGCCTCGCTGCGGGACGGACTCGTCCTTGTTACGGGAACTCGCGGCTCGGGCAAGTCTTCCACTCTGGCGACGTTGCTGGACGATATTAATCAGAGTCAGACTTGCCACATCATCACTATCGAAGACCCCATCGAATTTCTGCATAACCACAAGCTTGCAACGATTCATCAGCGGGAGCTTCACAGCGACACCCCAAGTTTTGCTATGGCTATGCGCGCCGCTCTCCGGCAAGCTCCACGCGTCATCTTGATTGGTGAGATGCGCGATCGCGAAACCATGGAAATGTGCCTGGAAGCGGCGGAGACGGGGCATCTTGTCCTCTCTACGTTGAACACGATCAATGCTGCAAAGACAATTGAACGCATTGTAGGCGCGTACACTCCAGCTGAGCATGCTTCGGTTCGTGCGCGCCTGGCCAAGACCGTTCGCCTTGTCATCTCGCAAAGGCTGCTTCCTCGCTCGGGCGGAGTCGGCCGCGTTGCTGCCATTGAAATACTGAAAGGGAATGCTCGGACACACCGCTGCATCGAAGCTGAACACGAACAACCTTCCGCGCTGCTCAACATCATTAAGGACTCAGGATGTGAGGGCATGCAGCACTTCGATGGAGAGCTAGAAAAGCTGGTTCGCTCCGGTATCGTCAAACCTGAGACCGCTCTGGAATACGCAACTGACCCCAACCAGCTGCTGGAAGTCCTGAATCCCTAAAAGGCTCTCGCGCTAATTAGCCAGGCGATCTGTCGTATCATCACCGGGTGGCCTCCACCCCGCAGCAATCGCTTGTTCTTCCCTTTGAGGACGCTCGCCGAGTGGTGGAGGAGCACGCTGCGCAGATTCGTCCTCATGGCCGTGAATTGCTCGAGTTATTAGACTCCTCAGGCCGCATCCTCGCTGAGCCCGTTTCCGCGGATCGTAACTTTCCGCCATTTCCGCGCGCGACTCGTGACGGTTTTGCCGTGCGCGCAGGAGACCTCGACAAAGTACCTGCTCGCCTGAAACTTGCTGGCGAAATCAAAGCTGGCATTTCTCCCCAGAACATTGCGCCCCTAGAAACTGGACAAGCCGCTCCAATCATGACCGGAGCTCCAGTTCCGCCCGGAGCCGATGCCGTCGTGATGGTGGAATACACATTACAGACGCACGATGAAGTTGAGATCAACAAAGGTATTCGGGCTGGTGACAACATCGTCCCTGTGGGCTCTGAAGCAAAGCGTGGGGAACGGCTGCTGTCTCCTGGTATGCGCATGGATCATAGTGCTATTGCAGTGGCCGCCTCGGTGGGCCGAGCGCACTTGCTGGTGTACGATAAGCCGCGCGTTGCCATTCTTTCCACTGGCGACGAGATTGTCGATATCGAGGTTTCTCCGGGGCCTACGCAGATTCGCAACTCCAACAGCTACTCACTGGCCGCTCAGGTAGCAGCCGCTGGAGGTGAGCCGACTCTTCTTCCCATCGCTCCGGATCAATCACTTCGTCTGCGAGAACTGATTGCCGACGGGCTTGAAGCCGACATGCTTCTGCTCACCGGTGGTGTCTCCATGGGGAAGTACGATCTGGTCGAGCAAGTCCTCGCTGAGTTTCATGCGGAATTTCTTTTAACCGGGGCATTGATTCAGCCCGGACGTCCGGTTGTATTTGGCCGTATCCCCGACGAATCCACTCAGCCCAAATATTTCTTCGGTCTTCCCGGGAACCCAGTGTCGACAATGGTTTGCTTCGATCTCTTCGTCCGGCCCGTCCTCGAAGCTCTGACCGGGCGATCCCCGCGCAAATTGATTTTCCTGCACGCGAAGCTCAAGTCCGGAATAAGAACAAAGACAGGTCTAAAGCGATTTCTGCCCGGACTCCTATCTGGAGAACTTGACCATGCGGAAGTAGAGTTGGCGCCTTGGCAGGGTTCGGGGGACATTGCCGCCGTCGCACGCGCAAACGCTTATGTCGTGATTTCCCCCGATCGCGAGTGCATTGAAGCCGGAGAGTGGGTCCCAGTTATGTTGAAGTAGTTTTGGGCAAGCCCTGTAAGATGTTTCTTCCATGCCGAAGAAGCTTTCCCATTACGATCAGTCCGGTCGAGCTCACATGGTGGACGTCTCTGCGAAAGCCTCCACAAAGCGCGAAGCTGGCGCCAGCGCCTTTGTATCGCTCAAGCCCGCTGTGCTGAAGGCTCTCCCTTCGAATCCCAAAGGCGACCCATTCGAAGTCGCGCGACTAGCCGGCATCATGGCGGCAAAGCGCACGTCAGATCTTATTCCGATGTGTCATCCTCTGCCGCTTTCCCACGTTGATGTGACCCTGCGCGTGTGCGAAAATGGCGTCGCTATTTCCTCAAGAGTTGCCACCACAGCGGTGACCGGTGTCGAAATGGAAGCCATGGTGGCGGCGAGCGTCGCCGCCCTTACGGTGTACGATATGTGTAAGGCTCTGGACAAAGGAATCGAGATTCGTGACGTTCTGCTTGAGCACAAATCCGGAGGCAAGAGCGGCAATTACCGCCGTGCCCGGGGGAATCATTAGTCTTCCATGCCGAACACTGCCGTAAAGCTCCTGTTGGTGGACGACAATCCGATGGTTCTGCGCATGCTCCGGGATGCGCTCATCCCGCTCGCTACGGTCAGTACCACCACAGACTCCGCCGATGCGCTTCTCAAGGCCGTCGATGATCCTCCGGATCTCCTGGTCAGTGACTATCGCATGCCGGGCATGGATGGTCGCCAATTGGTTGAGAAGCTCCGGAGCCGGCCACGTACCGCGTCGATCGCCGTGATCTTGTTGGCCAGTAAGACTGATATCACCGAAAATCTTGGCCCGCAGGAAGCGGACGAGTACGTCGAGAAGCCGTTCTTCCTTAAGCAAGCCACCCAGCGGATCAAACGCGTCATCGACAAGATCGCCCTTGAGAAGATGGCGAAGACTGCCTCCGGCGACGGCGTCTTACGCGGCAGTCTCTCGCAGATGAATGTTATCGATCTTGTGCAGTCGCTTGAAATGGGACGCAAAAGCTGCCTGCTCACGCTCACCAATGAGGGTGAGAAGTGCGAAATGTATTTCAGCGAAGGCCAGGTCACCCATGCTGCCTATGGCTCGCTTGTAGGCGATCAGGCAGTGTTCAAGGTCTTGCGCTGGACGGGCGGAAACTTCCAAGTCGATTTCGAAGGCAAAACCACTCAGCAGACCACGAACCTCAATACTCAGGGCTTGCTGATGGAAGGATTACGTCTCCTCGACGAGTCGCAACGGGATGGGGAAGAACCCGCGTCGGATGGCGGTAGCGCTAAGCAAGAAGACGAAGAAGATGTTCTTCTGAACTGATCCGTTAAATTACCAGCCCTGCTATTCCCGGAATCTTCTCTTGTTAGGATTGCTAATCCTGCTTTGCGACGCGAAGGACGAAAGCGATTAATGCCATCCGGAAACTACACCGCTGCAGTGCTGACCATCAGCGACTCTTCCTCGCGCGGCGATCGAAAAGATGTCTCAGGCCCTGCGGTCGCCAACCTCCTGCGACAGAAATCCTTCGAAGTGGTTGCCACTGAGGTTGTGCCAGACGAAAAGGCCACCATTCAGGGCGCACTCATGCGACTGGCGGATGGCGTCAGCCTCGTGGTTACAACCGGCGGCACCGGAATCGCGAAGCGTGACGTCACTCCCGAAGCCACGCAAGCGGTTTGCGGACGATTGATCGAAGGAATAGCCGAACGCATGCGTGCCGAGGGGGCTAAAAAAACACCTCTCGCCGTGCTTAGCAGAGGCGTGTGTGGAGTGCGTGGTCAGACCGTGATCTTGAATCTTCCCGGCAGTCCCGCTGGAGCAGTCGACTCGCTGGCATCGGTCGTGGACATTCTTCCTCACATACTGGATCTGCTCGCAGGAAAGACTGGACATTAACTGATCGCAGTACGCGTTTGAACCACGCTTTTCGATACACTGCAAGATCGTCCTCTTGAAGAAGATTGCCCACCTCGTCAGCCGCTACACCGCGTTTCTTTGGGCGGTGCTGAAGCCATTGGGAGCGTGGGGCGTGTTTGCCATCGCTGCCATCGACGCGAGCTTCTTGGGAATGCCTCTGGATGCCATCGTTGGAACCTATGTCTACCAGGATCGCGCTCGCCTTCTGCTTTATATTTTTGTCGCGTCCCTGGGCTCAGCCCTCGGCAGCATCGTCATCTATGTGATCGGATACAAAGGCGGAGAGGCCTTGTTGCGGAAGCGTTCGCCGGAACGATTCGAGAAGCTTCACCAAAGTTTTGAAAAACATCCTTTCTGGGCCCTGATGTTCCCTGCAATGCTCCCGCCGCCCACTCCATTCAAGCTCTTTGTGCTAGCTGCGGCAGTGACCGAGATGCGGTTCTGGCATTTTTTGCTGGCGATTTTTGCCGGTCGTTTTGTCCGGTTCATGATCCTGGCCGTTCTGATCCTGAAATTCGGCCCGGGATTTATTCAAACGATGGAGTCGCTTGTTACGCACCATCTCTGGTGGCTTCTTATTGGAGTCGCCGCTGCCGTGCTTCTCTGGTTGTTCCAATGGCAAAGTAAAAAGCGAAAGCGCTCCATTACCGAAGCCTAAAGACTTCTTCAACTCAGCAAAGGCAGGTTAAGACAGAATTCACGAACTCGGGATCGCTCGCTTCCACTTGCACGCGATCGACCTGGGCAATGAAGCAACCGGCCTCCTCGTTGCGCACGTGTAAGTATTCCACGCCAGGTTGCTGAAATAGGCGTTCGATGCTTTTCTCGGCGTTCCCCCCTCGTAGGCGCTCCTGTACGAATAGTTGTCTTCCCTTGCCATACGCTTCGAAAACCAGGGGCAGACGGCGTATGAGTTCAGGAAATTCATTCACACCAGTAAACGGCTCACATGGCTGTTCGTGAATGAAAATTGGTCCCGGCGATGGATACGAATCAAGCCCGTCGAAGGGGTTGTAATTGAAGAGAATACGATTTTCGTGATTCTCATCGAACGTTCGCAAACAGAGCCGGCAGGGTCCATACCCCGTTGCGACTTCTACGTGAGCCGGATGCCCGTACTGCGGCGATTTCAACGTGGCTCGGACCCGTTCCGCAATCTGGAGTGGGATAGCTACGACCCGAAAGCTCATGATCATGATCTCCTTGGATTGATTCGACTGTGAGATCAGACTACGCAGCCGTGCGTATTTCTCGCTATCCGTTCCTTGCTGTCAAACTCACTATTCTTCAGCAAGGGTCTAGAGCAAGACGGTGATTCGCCATTCCGCGACGAGCTTATTTATGTGCGTGTGGGCTTTGTGCAGGGTTACTCTTCGTTGAAGTTGGCGGCGCCTTGGCAACTTTCACTTCGAACTCTACCGGAAGCTGTTTAGGAGGGTAACAGGCGGCATTGTCGCAAGCTTGGTACTTCAAATTCCCACGCAATACGTACTTCCCAGGCATCACACTGGTTAGCGGTCGTACCAGAACCCCCACCGTAAATGCGCCGCTGTAGACGCTGAGCTTTTCGTCGGGAGCAAACGGGAAGCTGGCTTCCTCTCCTGGCGGATACGTGACTTTTCCCACAACAATGTCGGTTGGCGGCTGCAGCTTCAGAGCGGTTGGAATCAGAAACTCTGCCTTGGGGGTATTCGAATTGATGTGGAAGCCCGAGCTGATGCGAAAGGTGAGGTCCACCGTACCCGACTTGCCGCGCGTAATGGTCGACACCGGGACCTCGGACATACTGACGGAAGGTGTTTTCTTGCCGGGCAAGTCCTGTGCCACGGCTGCGATACTCAAGAGCACAACACCTGCAAGCACCTGGTTACGATTCATAGTTTCCGATTCGGAATTTCAAAATGCCACGCGCACCTTACTTCACCTGGGCGACGGCGGCGCCACTCAGTGATTTCTTAATGTAGCTTTCAATCTCGCCCTTACCCTTCAGCCCAAAGACCTTGTCAACCACTTTGCCTTCGCGATCTATATAGACCGTCTCTGGGAGAAATTGAACTCCGCCATAGGCGGTAATGACCTCTTCCTTGCCAAGCAAAATCGGATAGTTGACTCCCATGCTCTGGGTAAATTTCGCGACATCATCTTTGCTGTCGCCCTCGTCCGCTGAAATTCCCACGACTTGCAAACCGTCAGGTCCGTACCTTTTCTGCAACTCCACGAGCCAGGGTGTTTCGATTTTGCAGGGTTCGCACCATGTCGCCCAGAAATTCAGCGCCACGGCCTTCCCGCGAAAATCAGACAGCCGGATTGTCTTACCTTCGAGAGATTGCAGAGCAAAATCCGGCGCTGCCTGACCTTTCATCCCTGCGGAACTGGCATCTTTGTTGCCGCCTGATTGTCGTGCCATGCGGAATCCGAAGACCAGCATGACAGTGATGACCATGGCGACAATAATTAGAATGACTGGATCACGTTTCACAATATCCTCATCATAACGAAAAGCGATTCAAGAACGACAAATAGCTTGCCAGAAGCGTGAATCGGCCGAACACAAGCAAAAATCCCAAGGCAATCAAAAGCGCGCCACTCGCAACCTCGACGGCATGCATGTGGGAGCGGAACCGGCTGTAGAAGCTGAGAAACCGTTCGATTCCCAAAGACGTCATCAAGAATGGGACGGCCAATCCCAGGGAATAGATAGCAAGCAGCAGAATCCCTTTATAAACCGAATCCTGGGCAGCGGCAAAACCCAGAATCACCGCTAGGATGGGTCCAACACACGGAGTCCACCCAAAGGCAAAGGCAAAGCCAATAAGGAACGCGCCCACCACCGTGTTTCCACCTTTGATATTGTGCAAGCGCTTGTCGGCATACAGCGCGTTGATCCGGAAAAGTCCGGTCAAGTGCAGGCCAAACAAAATGATCACGACTCCCGCTGCCTGCGCCAGTACCGACTTGTAGCGCGCAAGTAGTTGCCCTACGCTCGTCGACAAGGCGCCCAAAGTAATGAACACGATGCTGAATCCAAGAATGAAGCCAATGGAATTCAGCATCACCTTGCGCATAACCTTCGACTGCGGCGTCTTCAACTCTTCAACCCCAACCCCCGAGATCAGCGACACATACCCGGGTACCAGTGGCAGGACGCAGGGCGACAGAAACGAAACCAGTCCGGCCAGGAAAGCCGCAATCGGTAAAGGAAGATTGGACATTAAGGAATATTGTACCGCCCTGCAGCGATTCGGTCAGACTCGCATGCCGCGCTATTTATGTACATCGGCCGGGGCACGATCCGACTGCGGATTAACGAATTGTGAAGGGGACTCCGCGACAATCTTCTTGATCAAATCCAATGGCACGGTCGCGGTAACCTGCGCCCTGTCTCCATTCTGGCTGACCTTCAGGCTGTCAAAGAAACTTTTCAAGTCGACGTCAGGGCCGGGTGTTGAGACCGTGACCTCGGCTGTCCGAAAGATGTTGAGGAACGCTCCCAAACGGTCGCTGATGCGCTTGGCATCCTCCGCGTCGTCGGTAAACGCCTCCGCTTTGAAGTGAACGCTGCCGAGATATCGAATCGAGGCGACAATTACGGCGGGCTTGTCGAGCAGCACAGAAACGTCCAACGCACCTTGTATGCCGTTATCAGAAGGCTGACCGCGAAAGATCGCCCATCCCAAGCTGGCGAAAGGAACCTCTTTGTAATACTGGCGAAGAAACGCTGGTCCACCGAACGGCGAAGCCAGCTTGCGCGAACGTTCGATGATCCCCCGAATCACCATTGGATCGTTGTTGTTCGACGCTGCAACCGTGTCCACGCCGAGGATCGCGACTCGCAGCGTGCGGCCTTCGATTGGGATATTGAAGATGTCCACGGAGCGGAAGTTGTCGACTGAACTGGAGATCTTACGTAGGTAGGCTGCCAACTTTTCGCCCTGAACTTTTCCTACCAACACCTCGGAAAAGCGTGTCTGACCGGCGGTGGCGCCCTTCCCTTTAGGTCCTGTAGTGGGGTAGTGGATGGCGAATGCGGCCTCGTCCAAGTCGCGTTCGAACTGAAATCCGGTGGCTTGTATGAAATCCTCGTACTCCGGATCATGCGAAACGCTGGGCAGGTTCCCGGCAACGTTGGCTCGGCGCATCCACTGTAGGTTGATGTAGACAAATCCATCCGCTCCAGGGAGTAGGCGTGCCGCCTCAGGAGGAGCGTGCTTGCGAAGTTGGACAACTAGGGTCAGGACCGCTGCCACCAGCAAGACAACCAGAAAGATGGGGAGGCTGCGACGTATGCGCATGTAAGGCGGCCGCCTAGGTAATCATCTCTGCGGAGGCCGGAACAACGGAATCATAGCACCTGGAAATGGCACTTGCGGCTGCAGTCTTCTGCCCAATTCCGGCGTAAGTTGCTCTGCCAGTTGCACGTGTAGTGCCGTTGTGATAATTTTATGAATTGTCCCGGACATCAGGAAGGGAACAAGGGGTTCGTGTCACCTCTTACGAGGTGATTGTACCCGACTGCTGGCGTAGCTCAGTTGGTAGAGCATCTGATTTGTAATCAGAGGGTCGGGGGTTCAAATCCCTTCGCCAGCTCCAGAATCGATTCCGGAACTCAGGCATAACGCGGCGCGGCGGCTTAACAGTTTTTCCAACGGCACTCCATTAGGAACTGATCCAGTGGTGTATTGCGCGCAAGAGATTTTTGTGCGCCTTTCCGTTCTTCATCCGTTGCGTGATGTCCCGCTGCAGCATGATTCCTGAGCGAACGAGCAGACTGCCGGAGTTCTTACGAGCTTGCGTTTCTGCACAGGTGGGTGAGTGGTTAAAGCCAACAGACTGTAAATCTGTCCCTCCTAGCGAGGTACGGAGGTTCGAATCCTCCCCTGTGCACCAGTGATTGAAGTGAACCGTTTGTTAGCCGCGATGATCGCATATGCCGTCCTGGGTGTATTGGTTTGGACCACGATTCAGGACCAGCGGATCCGGCTCGTAGCGTCGGCGATCCTGCTGATGTTCGCGTTGAAAACGTGGGTGCGGCGAAAAGAGGTCCTGCATCCGGACAAGGGTAGTGACGGCGAGTAAGAGCCGAGGTAGCTTGAGCCGGTTGCGGGCGTGAGCGAAGCGGGAGCCCGCTGGCGAAATCCCGAGCGGTGTGTGCGAGGGATCTGGGAGTAAGAGAGTTCAGAGCCGATGTAGCTCAGTTGGTAGAGCACTCCCTTGGTAAGCGTCGCAACAGCGAAGCGTTGTTGCGACAAGGAAAGAAGCCGTCACCAGTTCTGATTTTTGGATCCTGGTCATCGGCTCCAGGCTTTGAAGGGACGTGGCAGAGCCGATGTAGCTCAGTTGGTAGAGCACTCCCTTGGTAAGGGAGAGGTCACCAGTTCAATCCTGGTCATCGGCTCCAGACGTTTTAACTGAAGGCTGACAGCACGAAGCTGACAGCTGGGTAAGCAGGTGTGAGCGAAGCGGGAGCCTGCTGGCGAGATCCTGAGCGAAGTCGAAGGACCCCAGGCGAAGGCGGCAGTGAAGCAGGGCGGGAGTAACTCAGTGGTAGAGTCACAGCCTTCCAAGCTGTTGGTCGCGGGTTCGATTCCCGTCTCCCGCTCCAGAAATTGGAATCATTAAGTACGAGGAGCGCACGGCAATACTATGGCGAAAGAGAAATTTGAACGGAATAAGCCGCACTGCAACATTGGGACGATCGGACACATCGATCACGGCAAGACGACGTTGACGGCGGCGATCACCAAGGTGCTGCAGAAGCACAATCCCAAGATTGTGTTCCGCTC
>DATBFG010000006.1:0-112529 GCA_036558645.1 Terriglobales bacterium | reverse complement strand
CAATGGGGATTGAGGGAATGGTATCCGGGTCGGTCTGGTGGATCTAGGAAACCGAAGAAGTCGCCGCAGGATGAAACCGCGACAATTCCCCTAGAGCCTCCGGAGACGGAGGCCGAAACTGCATGAGCGGGGACTTACGTGAAAAGCTGGCAGCAGCGCTTAAAATTGAGGTTAAGACGCCCTGCTATATCCAGCAAGTTTATGATCAGTACAAGCGGGCCCAGAGTGGCCGGAAAATCAAGACTCCGATAGAAACGGTGACGCTGCGGGATGAAAACTTTGTCTATTGGATAAAACTGCAATGGCACAATCCGCAAACCAAGACGTGGCAAGATGCGTCGCCGAGTATTGTTCTCCCGTTGCTGGAGGCGGGTACGTTCGATGAAAAAGGATACCGACTAGAGGACCCTCGTCGCGCCCGCGTGCTGCCCCATCTTCCCAGCCTACTCGGAAATCCGGACGTCATTTACAAGAACGGACACAAGGGCATTCGTGGAGATCATATTTATGTACAAGAATATAAGGGTCAGCTAAAAGTTGCATTCACCATTAAAGACGATCGCCTGAAAGATACGGTCCTGGTATCGTCATTTTGGACAACCAAGAATTGGCTGGCCCGATGCGTGAAGGAAGCTCCTGTGTACCAAAAGCAAAAGGCCAATCCATAGGACTGGCCTTTGCTGCCCATTACTCTGGGTCCAGAGCATGGCTCGGATTGCTCCGAGCGGGAACTTCAGTAATATGATGCTACAGCGGGCAGAAAGATGCAAGCCGCGAATAAAAAACGAAGGTAATCTGGGGCTGGTTACCCTCCTTGTTTTGACCACCTTGCATGTGCTGCTTTTTCAGCAATAGCCTTGCGTTTGCGGGGCGTTAATGCCTTCGCTCTTGCGTGGCCGCCCTTCAGCCCACCCATTCTCCCCAAAGAAACTGCCGCTGGGTTCTTGCCTTCATTTGGATCTGAAAGTTGGCCAGTGGATTGGTCTACTATCCACTTCGCAAGCTGATTTGTGTCGCGGGGACGTTTTCCTTTGCCGACCATAATGACATGATGCCATGGATTCAGGGCCAGCGCGAGTGCGTGTGAATTTCAAACTGACCCACTACCCGGCGGAGAGCTCTGGCATGTCACAAGTGGGATGCGGGGTGTTGTCTGTTGCGGCTATCCCCTTACGCTGATCCTTGAAAAGGACAGCACCGCTTTGCCCGATGTCGGGCGTCCCATGTTTGTAGCCGGACGAAATGTTGTGAAGATCAGCATATTCTTCACCTGGGGAAGAAGATCCTTCGCCTGGGGCGGATTCGACAAGATGCGGTAGTCCTGCACGCGGCCACGCGAATCGACATCAGCCTCGATCACCAAGGAATCTTCGCTGATCGAGTCGAGTGTTGAGAATGCCGACTGCTGCAACTGCGGAGCCGTGTAGACGATCAAGGGAACGTCATCGTTGCTGGCCTGCAGTTGATCGGGTAAAGCCAGGAAGCCCATAAGCAATCCGAAGATCACGATCGCAGTTACGAGACCGGCTGTCACCGGGACCATGAAAGCGTTCAGAGCATTTTCCAGACGGATTGAGACACCCTCGAAGTTTCCGCGCTTGGACCTCGCAATCTCGCGGGACAGAGCCACGCGAAGTTTCAAGCTGGCATCTGCGGGAACTCGCCGGGGGCCCATCTTGCCGAGGAGTTGTTGCACTTGCTGCAAGGAGAGATACTCCTGGCGGCAACTTGGACATTCATCCATGTGCTCGCTCAAAGCGTGCATCTGCGTGCCTGTAACGGCACCATCCAGATAGGATGAGAACAGCGACTTAGACTGGGCGCACCTCATGGCGTCACCTCGATTTCCCTGCGATCCCGCGATAACCGGGATTTTCCGCGGATTTTGGGCTCCTCCTCATCGGGTGCCAGCAAGCCAAGCTGCGGCCCCACTTCTCTTACATAGTCCGTCAGGCGCTGGCGCAACGCTTCCCGGCCACGAGTCAGCCGCGACTTCACAGTGCCCAACGTCACTTCGGTGATCTCCGCAATCTCTTCGTAAGACATCTCCTCCAAGTCGCGCAAGATTACCGCGGTGCGAAATGGTTCAGGAACGTTTCGTAGTTCGCATTCGACATGCGCACGTACTTCTTCATGCACGACGCTTTCGAATGGCGATTCCGTCTGGTCTGCCAGTGTGTCCTTCAATGCGGAGACCGGGCTGTCCTCAAGTCCCCTCTGTGCAGGCTCGATGGATGTCTCGCGCGCCTTGTGGCGAAACCACCACCGCCTGCGGTTCGAAGCTTCGTGCAAGGCGATGCGGTAGATCCACGTCTTGAGACTGGAGCCACCATGGAAGTGCTTCATTCCGCGAAACACTTTCAGGAAGACTTCTTGCGTTGTGTCGGCAGCATCCGCCGGATCCAGAACGATGCGATAGACGAGACTATAGATAGGCTGGTGAAATTCCCCGATCAGCCAGGCATACGCTTGTTCAGATCCAGCCTTCAATTCGGCTACAACGGCGGATTCCTGAGCCCGGCCTGCCAACGCTCCTGCGACATCACCCAAGGTGGCAACTCCCGCCATGACTCTCATGGCGTCACCCCCTTATTATAGGTTTTTTCTGTCTCAACCATCAGTGATTCAGAGCACCGTCAGCGATCCGGCCGGAAAGCGTACCGTACCTGCCCCTTCTACACATAGACTCCGCCGGGGTGTTGAGAGTTCCCAGATACAAAGGGTTTTGTTTCAGCAGCTTAGAAGAGGGAGTATTGGTGCCTCGTTCTTCCTGGCAGTCGCGGCCGGTAATTCTTGCGGATTACTGCGGTGGAGTTGTGGGCGCCGGAGCTGGCGTGGCGGGCTTGGCGGACTTCTTTTTGGTCGGTTTCTTGGGAGTTTCAGTGTCATCGACGATGACTTTCTTTGGCGCAGGCGGCGGAACGGCCGCTTGCAGAGTCCTGACCTGAGTACGAAGTTGTGTGAGTTCGACTTCCTTGGCGCCCGCGAGGGTCTCCATGCGATCAGCAAAAGAACGTCGAGATTTTTCCACTGAGCTTAGATCATTCCCGAGGGATTGAAAGTCGTCCTTCGACCCGAATGCTCCAGCCGACTCCACTAAAGAACCAAGGACGTCGTAAAGCGCATCCAGGTTGCGATAAATCTTGAAAGTCACGTTCAGGTCCTCTGGAGAAGTACGAATCTGGGTGATCATTTCAGGCAGAGCCGATTGCAGGTTGCGCTGTAGCGATTCGACGTTTGCCTGCTCCTGGCGTTTGGTATTCGAGTCGGTTTTCCACTTATCAACGCGAAGCCTTGCGAGATCCGATTGCGTGCCTTGGGAGGCTTGTTCCAGCTCGGACAGCAGCATATTAAGCTGGCTCATGGAGGAGTACGCGACGGGAGGAGCAGGTTGGGCAGCAGAAGTGCTCTGTGCCGTCAGTGATCCTGCGAGAAGTGGAAGAAGAACAATGGTGATCGGGAAGGAGCTCAGGTTCATAGTTCTATCAATTGACTAGGCTACCTTCAGCATACTCATTTTCAGGGTTTTCGCCAATTCAGCGAGGGCTAGACCGGGCGGAGGTTCCTTGCGCAATGTTCCGAGTGGTTGCGCGTGTCGGTCTTTCTGTGCCGGTCTTTGTGCGAGTTTGACTATCGCATGCGAGTAGGCGAAAATTATTCAGCGTTTCCTTCCGAAAAGTGGGCCTGTGGCGCAGCTGGGAGCGCGCTTCCATGGCATGGAAGAGGTCGTCGGTTCGATCCCGACCAGGTCCACCAAAAACTCTCTGCAACTTAGTGAACATCCAAAGCGAATCACGCACCTACTCCAACCCAAGATCAAACGACCTGCGAAGTGTGCAACGTGGCCAACGACCTTCGCTCAAGCTGTGCTATTTTTGTTTGCTCGTAGAGCTCGACCATGAATACGACCAACACGACCGCAGATCTGGATCGACGGTTTGGAATTCCGGGTGTGGCGCGGGTAGGCGAAGGTAATGGCGGCTTACCCCGGATTTGTGTCACCGATTCGTTTGGGGAGGGCGAGATTTATCTGTATGGCGCCCACGTAAGTTCCTGGCAGCCGAACGGCTTTGATGATGTGCTTTACGTGAGTTCGCAGGCACGTTGGCAAAGCGGTCAGGCGATTCGCGGGGGAATTCCGATCTGCTTCCCTTGGTTTCGTGGCAAGATGGACGACCCCAAGGCACCGGCACATGGATTCGCACGCACACGGATATGGCAACTGGAGTCGATTAGTAAGGACGATCGCGGGATTGCAGTCACCATGTCGACAGAGAGTGACGACCAAACCCGCCGATGGTGGCCTGCGGAGTTTCGCCTCGTACATCGAGTTACCTTTGGTACAGAACTCAGGCTGGAGTTGGCTTGCACGAATACAGGGACTGCGCCCTTCAGTTTTGAGGAGGCTCTTCATACGTACAACCGGGTGGCAGCGCTGCAAGACGCTCGTGTGCAGGGTTTGGATGGCGTCCATTTTCTTGACAACACGAATTCAAACATTGAGAAGGTGCAGCGCGGTGAGATTGCCATAGCCTCGCAAACTGACAACGCGTACCTGAATGCTCGGAGTGCAGTTGATCTGGTGGATCCGAAATTGCGCCGGAGGATCCAGCTCGCGAAAGAAGATTCTCTGAATACCGTAGTGTGGAATCCCTGGCGGGAGAAAGCGTCTGAGATGAAAGACCTCGGTGACGGGGAATGGATGCAATTTGTTTGCGTCGAGGCATGCAACATTATGGACGCTGCTGTAAGTCTGGCACCGGGACAGCAGCACAAAATGGCTGCAATTCTTAGCGTAGCAAAACTCTAACGAATTCTTCTCATCCGGAGTTTTTTCACAACCGAACTGCCGATCCCACCTTGTGACCTCCATAATGCTGTCCAGCAGACTGCATGCGACCGAAAAACCTGCGTGAGTCCGAAACACAGGTCGGAGTAGGCCCGGATTTCATGCTTGTTCTTCACGTCTGCAATGATTCAGGTAGGTTCCGTCGATCCCAACCTGACCAGATGGCGTCTAGCGCCCAATTGGTATAAAAAGGACTGGAATTTTCGGGGTACCAACAACGGTTCTCGAAGGTGATGCCTTGTTTTTCCGGCCGACCACGTTGCGCGAAGCGACCCAAGCCCTAGCCGAAGGCGGGCAAGTGCTCGCCGGCGGGACCGATTTTTTCCCGGCCCTCGGCACGAGACCAGTTACAGGCACCATTATCGATCTCACCCGGATCCACGAGTTACGTGGTATCGACACCGCTTCCGATCACATTCGCATTGGAGGAGCCACCACTTGGAGTGAAATCGCCACGGCCCCGCTCCCTCGCTGTTTTGATGCTCTGCGCGCCGCGGCGCGCGAAGTAGGCGGGTTGCAGGTACAGAACCGTGGAACTATCGCGGGAAACCTTTGCAACGCCTCTCCGGCAGCTGACAGCGTTCCACCCCTTCTGATCCTGGAGGCCGAAGTCGAATTGACTTCCAGCTCAGGTGTGAGGCGCCTGCAACTGAAGGATTTCCTAGTCGGCAATCGCAAAACGTGCCGACGTCCGGACGAAATTCTGTCGGCTGTGATGGTGCCCCTTCGGTTCAAAGATGCGCCATCGATCTTTCTCAAACTTGGTGCGCGCCGATATCTGGTCATTTCGATCACCATGATTGCAGCCCTCTTGAGCAAAGATGGAGATGGACAAGTCGGCGCGGCACGCATCGCAGTTGGATCTTGCTCAGCGACCGCGCAGCGACTTCTGGAACTGGAGCACGACTTGGTTGGGCAGCCCATGCGTCACGAACTCTGTTCACTTGTGCGCACAGGTCACCTTGGTCCCCTTTCGCCAATTGACGATGTACGAGCCTCGGCCACCTACCGGCGCGATGCAACACTGACATTAGTTCGCCGCGCGCTAGATGCCTGCGTGGGGGCGCAATCATGACGCGCTCTCCAGAAGACGTAGCCTTCAAGCCGGAGGGTGAGCTGGTCTTGAGAGTTAATGGCAATCCTGTGAACGTTGCTACTTCGCCGGTGCGCCGGCTGTCGAATGTTCTGCGTGAGGATCTTGGGCTTACCGGAACCAAGGTGGGTTGTGACGCCGGCGATTGCGGTGCTTGCACTGTGCTGATGGATGGCCGGCCAGTTTGCTCCTGCATGGTCGCCGTCGCCCAAGCCGAAAGTTGCGAGATTACGACGGTCGAGGGACTGAAGGCCCGCGCTCCACTCTTTGATCGTCTCCAGAAATCTTTTCTAGCCTCGGGTGCCGCTCAATGTGGTATCTGCACTCCCGGAATGCTGATGTCAGCTACCGCACTTTTGGAGCAGAAACGAAATCCGACTGAAACCGAAGTGATGGATGCGATTGGTGGTGTCCTATGCCGCTGTACCGGATATCGCAAAATCATTTCGGCAATTATGAACGCAGACCTTGAACCCGTTTCTGCAATCACCGGAACCGGCTCCGGGGCGGTGGGGCAACGTTTAGTTCGCCTCGATGGTCAACGGAAGATAGAAGGCACTGAAATCTTTGGGGCTGACGAAATGCCGGTCGGTGCGTTGTTACTACGTGTCATTCGCAGCCCATATCATCGAGCTCGTTTCACGTTTGGAGAGTTTCGTCCTTTCCTGGAAAAACGTCCGGGTGTTCACGCGGTTCTCACGGCCAAGGACATCCCTGGTAGAAATTGTTTCGGCGTGATTCCGCCTTTCGCCGATCAACCCGTTTTTGCTGAAGGCGAAACGCGATTTCGCGGAGAGGCGGTGGCCGCGGTGGTCGGCGAGGAACAGGCGGTGGAACGACTCGATCTTGAACAGTTCCCAGTTTCATGGGAGCAGCTTCCTTCTCTTCTCGAGATCGACGAAGCCTTACGGTCTGGTGCGACGTTGGTGCACGCCAATCGTCCGGGTAACGTGCTTGTGCGTGGGCGGGTTGTGTGTGGGGATGTCGAGAAGGCCTTAGGCGAAGCCGACGTAGTTGTGGAAGGCGAGTATGAAACTAGTTTCGTCGAACACGCTTGCATTGAACCGGAATCGGGTTTCGCACGGCGAGTCGGCGACCACATGGAAGTCCAGGCCTGCACCCAGTCGCCTTACATGGACCGGGCAGACATCGCGGCGATCTTAGCCCTGCCAGCCGATCATGTTCGTATTATCCCAACCGCTGTCGGTGGCGGATTCGGCACCAAGCTCGATCTTTCCGTGCAGCCGTTCATTGCGGTGGCCGCTTGGCGTCTGAACTGTGCTGTGAAGATCACCTATTCGCGGGTCGAGTCGATCATGAGTACAACCAAGCGGCATCCCTCACGCATTCGGGCTCGGGCAGGCGCGAGCAGGAACGGCAAGCTGCTTGCCATGGACATCGCTGCCGACTTCAATACCGGCGCTTACGCTTCTTGGGGGCCAACTGTAGCAGCCCGCGTACCGGTGCATGCCTCCGGCCCCTATCAGGTTTCGGATTACCGAGCGCTGACCCGCGCCGTCCACACTCATCTTGTGCCCGCAGGCGCGTTTCGAGGTTTCGGCGTGCCTCAGGCAACGATCGCACAGGAACAACTCTACGACGATCTTGCGAATCGACTCCGTATGGATCGCCTGGAATTCCGTATCCTGAATGCTCTGGACGATCATTCTCCGACCGTCACAGGACAGGTGCTCGGAGAAGGCGTCGGCATTCGCGAATGCTTTGAGGCTTTACGCCCTCGCTGGACCGACGCTCGTACGGAAGCCAGCGAGTTTAACCGCGCTGGCGCCACACTGCGCCGAGGCGTTGGTGTCGCCGGCATGTGGTACGGGTGCGGCAACACGTCGCTCTCGAATCCATCCACAATCCGGATAGGGCTAACGCGCAACGCGAGGGTTGTGCTGCACCAGGGCGCCGTGGATATTGGGCAGGGCTCCAACACGATAGTTACGCAGATATGTGCTGACGCTCTTGGCACGCTAGTGGACCAGTTTGATTTGCTTTCCGGGGATACAGCAGTTACGCCTGACTGCGGGAAGACCTCGGCATCTCGTCAGACGTTTGTGACGGGGAAGGCCGCATACATGGCCGGAAAGGCTCTGCGACAAAGACTTTTGAAAATGGCTGGCGCCTGCGATTGTGCAACGCTGGAATTTATCGACGGAAGTGTGATCGTCACTGAAAATGGCAAACGTCTTCCCATCGACCTCGCGGACTTGCCTCTCGACCAGCACGGGTACGTAGTGACTCAGGAAATCACTTTCGATCCCCCGACCAGCCCGCTCGATGAGAATGGTCAAGGAAATCCGTACGCTGTGTACGGTTTCGGCGCACACCTGGCCGAAGTACAAGTCGATGTTGAACTCGGAACGGTGCGTGTGCTGCGGATTACCGCCGCGCATGATGTCGGACGAGCCATAAACCCCACTTTGATTGAAGGTCAAGTCGAAGGCGGAGCCGCACAGGGGTTGGGGATGGCGCTCATGGAAGAATTCACACCTGGAAAAGGGGAGAATCTGCATGACTATCTCATCCCGACAGCAGGCGACATGCCTCCGGTAGAAACCATACTGATCGAGAAGTGTTCTTCCGTCGGTCCCTTCGGCGCCAAGGGAATCGGGGAGCAGGCGGTGATTCCGACTGCTCCTGCCATTCTCAACGCGATTCATGACGCCATCGGAATTCGTATCCGCAAGGTGCCGGCTACTCCTGATCGGATTCGAGCCGCCATTGTGGCAGCAGGCGGTCCGGGAGGCTACCGTGGGTGACGAAGCCACTGTACGTTGTGATGCCTGCCCTGTCCTTTGCTACATCAAGCCCGGTCGCACAGGATCATGCGATCGCTACGCCAATCATGACGGAAAACTGGTCCGTCTCGATCCCCACGTGCTGCTTGAGCAAGCCGTCTCGCGCGGTGAATCGGTGGTGCCATTCCTCGAGCAAGCTCAAGACTGGGGCGGAGAAGTCGTCAAGCAAGCAGGAACATTTGTGACGGCCATCGGGGCCGGCACGACGTATCCCGATTACAAGCCGGCTCCTTTCATCATCTCTTCTTCCGTCAATCAGGTCGATATGGTGACGGTCGTGACCGAGGGCATCTTCAGCTACTGTGGCGTCAAAGTGAAGGTTGATACCGATCGATATCTTGGCCCCGAGACCAATACGGTGCGTGCACAGGGTGAAGCCGTAGGTCATGTAACCACCAGCGAATACGGCTCGCAGATGCTTTCGCTCGGAGGCGTTCGTCACCTGACCGGGGGAAGCCGCAAGGAAGGCACTGTTACCTGTCAAACATTGCTCGACTTATGCAATGGAAAAGCGGCCGAATTACACATTGATGGAGGTACGTCGGTCGTCGTGCAATCAGGAGAGCCCCCAGTCGTTGATGGTGTGCGCGAAGAGCGAATGCGCGTCGGGTGTGGCTCGGCTGCGATCGGAATGTTTGCCAAGCAGTGGTTTGGGAACGCGGACGAAGTAGTGGTAGTGGATGATCACATCACCGGCGTTCTTTCTCAGCACCAGGCCGGCAAGCTACTTGGCATGCGCGAGACCGGGATTCGCCTGAAGGGCCGGCGCTCGACGCCAGGCCGATACTTTCAGGTTGCGGAGCCCGGCACGGCATGGGGTGGAACCAATCTCGACGACCCACGCTCCATCCTGAAGCAGTTCGATCCGAAATCCGCGTGGCCGGGACTACGCCTATTGATGGTGAGCACCACCGGCGAGCACTCTGCCTACTTTGAACTGAATGACAAGTTCCAACTTGTCGAAATGGATCTCCCGCACACTCTCCAAGAGTCTGTTGCCAGGATTCGAGAGAACTGTGAGCCCGCGCTCTCGACCGTTCTGTTTATGGGCGGCGCAGGAGGCTCACTGCGTGCCGGTGTCACAGAGAATCCGGTTCGGCTGACACACTCCGTCAAAAACGCCTTGACGCGCATCACCTGCGGAGGTGCCCCGGCCTTTGTCTGGCCCGGGGGTGGCATTACTTTCATGGTAGATGTCAGCCGCGTCCCCATGAATGCGTTCGGCTCTGTCCCTACGCCTGCAATTGTCGCGCCTATCGAGTTCACACTAAAGCTTGCCGACTACGGGGCTCTGGGAGGACACATGGACCATGTGCGTCCTCTGGCCTCGATTGCTTCGAGTCAAGACCGCGAGCACCGCATCGCGCGCCCGGAAAATCCCTGGCCACTGGAACCAGCAAAAGTCACGAGGCACGAAGGATGAGAGTGCCTCCGCAAGTCCGTTGGCTGCCGGATGGCAAGCGGCTTCACCTGAACGATGGTCCGATTGACCTGATTGTGGAAGCATTTGGCGACAAGAACCAAATTCACACCGCGTATCGGGCGGCAGTTGATCGCTTTGTCACCGTCCTTGACGAACTCTGCGCAGAACTGACGTTGCTGCGCAAACCGGCACTTTTGGACTCGGCGCCGCCTTCAGGCAGGGTAGCGCTACGTATGGTCAACGCTGTGGCTCCCTTCGCCAAGCGGTGCTTTGTCACTCCGATGGCGGCGGTGGCCGGAGCCGTTGCCGAAGAGATCCTCGAAGCGATGACGTCGGTCGCACACTTGGATCGTGCCTACGTAAATGACGGTGGCGATATCGCATTCCATCTCGGTGACGGCCAACAACTCGTGGCCGGCATGATCGAGCGTCCCGACTGTCCTTCTCTTCTTGGCACCGTCACATTGCGATTTGATCAACCAAGCCGCGGTCTCGCAACCAGTGGGTGGCGTGGACGGAGTTTTTCTCTTGGCATTGCGGATGCTGTCACCGTTTTGGCTAAAAGTGCGTCACTCGCAGATGCCGCCGCCACTGTCGTCGCCAATGCGGTGAACTTGCCCGAGCATCCAGGTATTGTGCGCCAGCCGGCTTGCGAGCTTGCGCCTGACAATGACTTGGGGAACATCCCTGTTACGCGTTTTGTTGGCGAACTAACGGAAGGCGAAATAGGAAAAGCTCTTGATTCCGGCGCCCTTGTTGCCGAAGAGCTGTTGGCAGAAGATCTGATTTCGTCTGCTGCGCTCAGCCTACAAGGCCACTTGCGCATAGTGGGCTCGCAGAAGGATCATCTTGTCCAGTCTGAGTCCCGGAGTCTGGTGCATGCCTGAGATTCGCATCCGAAAAAAACTCATCCTTATAGAAGAGATTTTTCATGAAGGCGGTCCCGTGACTGCCACACCTCAGCGGCGGGGTGCCGCACTCGCCGTCATTCACAATCCTTACGCTGGCGCCTACGTCGAAAACATCGCGGATTTTATGGAAGACCTGAACCCTCTCGGACTCTCGATGGCGCAATCGCTGCTCGCCGCCCTTGGCGGCAACCCGTCGGTCATCGAGGGGTATGGCAAGGGCGCAATCGTCGGCGCCTCCGGCGAGATCGAGCACGGCGCGCTCTGGCACGTTCCCGGTGGCTACGCGATGCGCGAACTGCTGGGCGGCGCAAAAGCGATCGTTCCGTCTACCAAGAAGGTTGGCGCGCCCGGGGCACGTCTCGATGTGCCTGTCACTCACAAAAACGCGTCTTACGTCCGCAGTCATTTCGATGCCATGGAGGTCGGCATCAACGATGCTCCGCGTGCCGACGAGATTCTGCTTGCCCTCGTGATGACCACTGGCCCGCGCATTCACGCGCGCGTCGGTGGCCTCAAAGCTTCCGAAATCAAAGGAGAGGATGGTCTGCGATGAAAGCGAAGATTCGCAAGATCGCCGTGTTCCTCGAAGAGACGCTCACTGAAATGGACCGACCCGTTGATCCACCCACCCGACGAGCCGCCGCCGCTGCTGTGATCGAAAATCCGTGCGCGGGCAAGTACGTCGAAGACTTATCAGAATTGATGGATATCGGAGAAGAGCTCGGCGAATTGCTGACTCAGAAAGCTGTGGCTGCGCTCGGAATTCCAGGCAACGCCGCCGAAAGCTACGGCAAAGCTGCAGCGGTCGGAGAGAATGGCGAACTGGAGCACGCAGCCGCGGTCTTGCATCCCAAGCTTGGTACGCCAGTGCGGCGTGTGCTCGGGAAGGGTGCCGCGCTGATTCCTTCTTCGAAGAAACGTGGCGCCTGCGGTGTAAGTCTTGACATCCCGCTCGGTCACAAGGACGCAGCGTTCGTCCGCAGCCATTTCGACGGCATGGAAGTACGCATTAACGATGCCCCGCGTGCCAACGAAATAGTAGTCGCCATCGCTGTCACCGACAGCGGGCGTCCGCTCCCGCGGGTCGGAGGTCTGTCCAAGTCCCAGATCAAGGGCGAAGACGGTCTGCGCTGAGTTTAGAAGTTCGAGGGCGATCCTATGCGGCCACAATCTCTGGCATGTTAGTGGCCGGTGGAGTGTTCCGGCTGCGTTGAACACTCACTAGTCCGTCGACAACCACCATCCCAATCCCAGGTAAGTCTCCCAATTGAATGCTTTCCAGTAAATTCGTGCCAGCCGAATGCTGCGCCTTGTCCATAAGTACGAAGGTTGCCGCACGTCCGGCCGAAACTATACCGCCTTCCAATTTCCGGATCTTGGCAGTGTTTCCTGTTGCAAAGCACAGTGCGACCTCCGCGGGTATTTCTCCCAATGCTGCCAGCATGGAGATCATCCGCAAGATGCCCAGAGGCTGTACTCCGGATCCCGCGGGAGAGTCGGTGCCGAGAATCACGCGATCCAGTTGGTTCAAATCTTTCGCAGCGCGGAGTGCGAGCAATGCCGCCTTCTCGTTTCCGTTGTGAACGATCTCCATTGCCCGCGTGGACTTCTCGCAGAGTGCCACGATTTGGTCAGCGGGCAGTGCCGTGTGTCCGCCGTTGATATGCCCAATAACATCCGCATCCGTCTCCAGCACCATGTCCTTGTCGATCAGGCTCGATCCAGGGATTGATGGTCCTCCCGTGTGAATCGTGCTCTGGATGCCATACTTCCGCGCCCACGACACCATCTGCCGCGCAGTCTTCCCGTCCTTCACGCTACCCAGGCCGACTTCTCCAAGAATCGTCACGCCAGCAGCCGCTAATTCCTTGAAGTCCTCTTCGACCATGCCATGTTCAATGACAGGAGCCCCGCCATGAATCCGCACGCCACCCGGTCGGAACGCGGTGAATGTTCTCTGCGCAAAGACGGCCATCGCTTTCACGCCTTGGACATCTCTAGGTCGTCCCGGCGTGTGCACCTCCCCCGCAGACACCATAGTGGTGACTCCGCCATGCAGATAGCTGTCTATCCAGCCGAGTTGGTTCTGGCGTGGCGTCCAGTCCCCAGCGACTGGATGCACATGACTGTCAATCAACCCGGGGGTCAGCGTGGTCCCCTTCGCATCGATCGTTGTAGTCGCGCCTGTGATATCAAGATCACGCTGTTTGCCTACGGCTGTTATCAATCCGTCTGCGGCGACCACAGTGTCGGCATCCAGAATTGGCTGCCGCAAGTCCCCCGACAGCAGCAACCCAATATTGCGGATGACCATCTTGCCTGAACTGCCTGCGGGTTTTGCACTGTCATGTGCCATGGCGAGGAACCTTTCGAAACAGAATGTCGCAGCCGGTCGGGAATTCGCACTCTTCCGCGAGATGGGCTATTCGCGCCCGCTAGTATACAAATTTCTTTCTCGATGAGAATGCGCAATCCAACTCGGTAGCTTCTGATCCAGCGTGTAATCGGGCTTTTCCGCGCTTGAAATTTGAATGGAAGCCGGATAAGCTCCGCTGAACATTTGAGGGGGATCGATTCTGCGAGAAGACATCATCTTCTGGGCCGTAGACGTGCAAGCCGACTTCATGTTGCCCAGCGGAAAACTCTATGTTCCCGGAGCCGAGAAGATCCTACCGAATATCCGACGTCTAGTGGATGTGGCACGTGCCGACGAAGTATTTCTGGTTTCACACGGGTGTTTCCACCCAGTTGACGACCCAGAGTTCGCACAATTCCCGCCGCACTGTCTCGAGGGAACTGATGGTGCGAAATTCGTATCCGAAGCTCTGACTAAGAAAGTTGCCGTGTTGCGGAACCATGAGTCCGCTGCACTACCTAATGATCTTTCGCAATTCCAACAAGTCTTGCTTGAGAAGCAAACGCTCGATATCTTCGAGAGCCGCCACGCAGCGTCTTTGGTAGAGCGTCTTCCCGGCGCGGCTGAGATTGCCGTCTTTGGTGTGGTCACCGAATACTGTGTGCGGTTCGCAGCCAAGGGCTTACTTGAGCGCGGGCGGCGCGTCTCGATCGTTCGCGATGCGATCGAGACCTTGAATCCCGATGAAAGCAGGAAGACACTCCAAGAACTTGTGTCGCTGGGTGCAGCACTCGTCACCACCGACGAGATCCTGGCCCGCTGTCAGTCCCTCTCCGCGTGATTGAATGTCAGCATTCACGAAACCCAGTAATGGGAACTGTACTGCGTGGCTACGGGTCAAATAAACGGTACAGCGTTCACTCTTCCTGCGCATACCCTCAACGGAACCCATGGATTGCTCACTCTCCAGGTATCGGAAAACTAGAACGGTTACCACGTCCGCCGATGTTCAAGACCGGCACGCATTTTCTAGCGTTCATCTTGTTTCTAAGACTTCCCGGTCATAAAGAGGCTGAGTAGGACGTGCGTCGTGTCGGTAGAGCTTTGAGAACTGGCTGATCTCTGCGGATGTTACCGACACCGGATGCTTCAGCACGAACCAGGTCACATTCTCGCTGCAGGGCGGCGTGGTAAGGGATCCGGAGAACGTGTAATAACCATGATCGGCGGGAAGCATTTGTGTTACGTCGATCTGTACGTTATCCAGGAGTTCTTCCTTTTCTTTTTCTTTGGGCAAGTCGTTCCATAATTCATGCACCAACGGATTATCCTGCCCGTGTTCCAGGAGCACGGCAACGACCGCCAGTTCACCCGCATCGTCTGCGTGCACCAGGTGGACGACCATGTCGTAGCCCTTGCCGTTGATTTTTTCTTCGCTCGGCCGGTGAAAGTGAAACTGCTTCAAGACATATTTCTTTCCGCCAATCGAAATAGAGCTGCCGGCGGCGTAGTTGATCATGATGGTGTGGCCGTTATCGATGATATGGAGAGGCGAGGCCTTGTAATCGAACTCAATCGGCGGCAAGTCTGCTTTTCGGGGATTGCGGATGTCGATAGGCGACTGGCGATGACCAGTCTTGCAAGCGGCAAACTCTGGTTTCAAATCGCCCCAGTGACTCGGCCCCAGAGTTTCGCCGTAATCCCAAGTGTGTTCAGTGTGTTGTTCTTGTGCAACGATCGAAGTTCCGAAGGCAAACACAGAGAGTATGGTCACAGCAATTTGCAGATTGCGCATGGAACACATCCTGCCAAGCGGCCACAGTTTGCTACTTGGTACATGAAACGCTACTGCAAGGGAACGTTGGAGTGGGACTGTAACTTTTAGCAGGCTCTGAGCAAGGACAACTACCTGGTTTCGCCCATCTCGATTTCCAGCCCTGACAGCTCCTGACGGCCGCGTTTGGGAACTGAGCCCTTCATTCGCATGGTTCTAGTAATAAACGATTATTGACCTCGCACAGTGTTCAGAAGACCATCGGTGGCACATTCGTTGTGGGACGTTTCATAAATCTAAAACTTTTATGCTTAGTTTCGGGACTGGGAGGGCGCAGACCGAAGCGAGCGGAGGCTTGATCTATGGTTTGTAAATGTTGTCCATCGGTGAACCAGGAGGAGTTTCTCGCCGAAGTAAATATTCATTTTCCAGGCAAGGAGAGTTTGACCAAGCCAGCTGTGTGGGTGTTTCCGCGTCTGCAGATCTGCATGAATTGCGGCCTCGCGCAGTTTTCGTTGGGTGATCCCGAACTGACGCAACTAAGGGATTCCGATTCTCGTGCCGAGGCCGAAGCGATGGCCGCCTAAGTGTTGCACCCCCATTGCAGTGTATTAAGCCCTCGTCCGACCGGACGAGGGCATTTTTGTTTCGGACCCAGTTTGCAGCATCGCTCAATCGCCTGGTCGCCAATTCAAGGCGGGTTAAAGAGGTAGGGCGCTTGGGAAACGAGTCTGAAAATCCAGCAGGCCAACCCACTCAGGTGTAATGGCGATGCGAACCATCGACGAGACCATATTCCTCAGCTGCGAAAGCCAGGCTTGTCCCTGTTCTCGCCCGAAATATCGCTCCGCGGCATTAGCGTATTCGGGCACGACTCCTTCTATTGTCTGCAAACGTGCCGTACCGCGAATAAGCAGTACTTTGTGAGGAAAGTCGTTGCCGTCGATAGTGAGAGCAACCCTTGGATTTTGGACGAGTGCCTTGAGCTTGGGAGCCTTGGGCGGACTGGCAAGTACGAATTCCTTTCCAGTCCAGTGAAACCAGATTGGAACGACACGCGGAGTCCCGTCCGTCCAGACATAGGCAAGGCGAGCCGGAATTCTAGACTGAAGAAGTTCACGAGAGGCGGGGTTGTCGAGAAGGCTAAGGTCACCTTGCTTCACTGGCATTAGCAGCCTCCATTGGTGACGAACGGACCGAATTATAGTCCGAGCCGGGGTACCAGTCGCAAACCACAATGCGCTCAAAATCAAGAAGCGAGGGACCAGTCTGTATGAGGTTCCGCAGGCCCTTCAACAACACCTGGCAGCCTAGCTGGATTCCTGCCTGCGGAGACCGTGCTATGCTTCCGGGGTGTCTGAGGCTGGCTCAGTGCGGAATCAGGGAGATCCCCGACACACTCTGCTCGTTAGAGTAACGCATTGGATCACCGTCATTTCGTTTGTGGCTTTGGTAGTCACCGGTATTGAGATCTTAATTTCGCACCCACGCTTCTACTGGGGTGAAGTTGGTCACTCCCAGACTCCTCCAGTGTTCCAAATTCCGATTCCGTCTTCACGATCGACGGTGCCGACTGGCTACGCATACGTCCTACCGGACCAGAACGGCTGGAGCAGGTATCTTCACTTTGAGGCGGCATGGGCTTTGGTGCTGACGGGATTCGTATACATCATCGCCGGATTCTGGACGCGCCACTTCCGCAAGAACCTGTTCCCAGGCCAGGCCGACAGAACGTGGAGTGCCTTTCGTCTGGTCATAGAGAAGCATCTGCGCCTGGCCCCGCCGGACGATGCTGACTTCCGCACATATAACGCGCTGCAGCGGGTTACTTACTTGCTGGTGGTTTTTGTGCTGGTTCCGCTCGTCATCCTTACTGGCCTGGCGATGTCTCCCGGATTCAATGCGGGGATGCCTTGGATCGTGAATTCACTCGGAGGGCGGCAGTCCGCACGCACGCTACATTTCTTTATCTCTGTCGCGCTAGTGCTGTTCTTGTTCGTTCACGTCGTCATGGTGGTTCTCACCGGATTCGCGAGTCGCATGCGGGAAATGATTACCGGACGCAACGCTGCGCCACAGGAGCGCACATGAGCAAAACGTCACGTCGCAAGTTTTTGACCACTGGTCTCGCCGCGGGAGCTGGCGTTTCAGGCCTAGCAGTCGCTGCCGTGTTGGCCAAACGGTATGGCCTTGTTCCGCCCGACAGCGGTGGCATCTACGGACCCGGCGAAACGCTGACTTATGCAGCGCAACGGATTCTGGCTGGGAACTCGCTGGCACGGGAGTTTCCTCGGAGCATGATTTCGAAGACTCCTTTCGCTAACGCCATTGCCCCGCCGAACGATGCCTTTAAACGCCTAGAGGGCGGCGGTTTTGCCGACTGGCGGTTTTCGGTTGATGGTTTAGTGGCGCGGCCGACATCGTATTCGCTCACGGACCTGAAGAGTTTTCCCGTCCGCAGCCAGATCACAGAAGTAGTGTGCGAAGAAGGATGGTCCTACGTTGCCGAATGGATTGGGACACCGCTATCTGAAGTTTTGAAAACTGCTGGGCTCGCCCCGCAAGCAAGATATCTCGTCTACTTCTCGTTCGAGCCCGACTGGTGGGACAGCATTGATTTGGCTGACGCTTGCCATCCCCAGACTCTTTTGACCTGGGCCATGAATGACGGAGACCTACCGGTTGGTTTCGGTGGTCCGCTGCGGATGCGGTTGCCGCGCCAACTTGGTTACAAGAGCGTCAAGTTTCTAACACGGGTGATGGTCACGGATTCGATCAAGAACTACGTTCCGGCGATCGATCCCAAGTCTCCTAATTATGGATACTCCTGGTATGCGGGGATATGAGAACGGAGCGGGTTCTTGCAAAACTTGCCGAGATTCTGAACTGAACGTGGAAAGCCGATTGCATTCCCCCAATGCAACCGGCCTCCAATAGCCCGAAGCTTGAACAGCGCAACGCAAGCATTAGGGCGTATAGACATTCGCTTCCAGGTTGGCAAACCCTGAGGTGGCAGCGCACGATCCGCTGGCATCCTGATCCGTGCACCCGATATGGACCTGGATAGTATGCAACTGGTTCGCCACAGCGTTCGTCACCTGAGCCACTACTGCGTAGGAGTGGGATTCGAGTGAGACCACGCCGGAGTCCGGATCATTCGACAACCAGATAAAGAGGCCGGCAGCATCGGTCGGTCCTGGTATCGGAGGAACTCCATCGATGAGGAACCGGAACTGTCCGGAGTCCAGAAAAGACAACTTCGCATGAGTTTCAAGGTGAGCATAGATCGTGCAGGTCGCTCCCGCCGCGACTGGACATTGCATGGCGAGAATCGGCATGAAGATGGGTACGGAGGTCGTACAGCCCACCGCCGCGCAGCTTGCACTGACCGAGAGGTTGTTGGTTTGAAAAGCGGTTCTTCGCAAAGCCCGATTTAAGAGAGTTACAGTCTGTGCGTTTGAACTAGTGGCCAGCGCCAGGAACATCATGCTGACGATGACGGCGAGAGTGATTTGTTTCAGCTTGGCCAAAGATTTCATTTCACACATACCGTTGGCCTGGATGTCTAAGTTTCTAGTCATGGCAGTCTCCTGATTTGCGTACGTTTTTTTCACCTGTGGCTCAAGGGTTCCAAAGAAACTGAGTTCGAGATCTTTTCCAACGAATCGTCACCGCTGAACAACACTGCAACTTTAGTTCTTGATTTGCCTAATGCGTGTTGTAGCGAAGGGCCTGCGCCGAGACCGGCGTTATGCGATCGGCACGACGTACAATGTCGCTGACCATGCGGTTCTTTCGTTCTTCCGATACAAGGTGTTGCAAGGCAATGCGGCTCGCCGCCAATGCAAACTTCGCTTCGTTCCAGTCGTTCATGTAAATCACATAGACCTTGCCGACTTCGTCGCCGAGTACACGCTCGTTTTGCTCACCGAGGACCAGAGTCACCGGAAAGCGAAGATCGGAGCTGTCCTGGAGATGGAATTCCTGCGCAACGACGTGAAACGTCGCGTTGTAGAGAGCGGTAACTTTTTCCTCGGGGACGTTCACTCCATTGCTCTGAATTCTTACCTGCGCCCACCCGGCCGAAGTTGAGAGAGCCACGGCCAAAACCATCAAACGAGTCAACATCCTCATAACCGCCTCCTGCGCGAATTACTAAGCCAAATCAAACCCGTTTCCACGGGACTCCTGTTTTTGCCTTCACAGACAAGCGCGCCATTTCCTGGAATTTGGGGTCACGAGGATCGGAAAAGAGCAGGGAATCCAGAGAGGGGACATGAGGGGACTGAGGTAGAATGAGTCAGCTGTTCGATCCCCCCTTACGAGCCAAGGAGCAGCCACCTGTGGACTCTTCCGCTGCGGACGTCACCGTCCTACTCGAGCAATTGGCCCAAGGCAACCAGCAGGCTGGCGACAGGCTGATTCCGTTGGTTTACGACGAACTCCGGCGAATTGCCGGCCGCTACATGAGGCGGGAAAAGGCTGACCACGTCCTTCAGACCACCGCCCTGGTACATGAGGCCTATCTCAAGCTGGTGGAGCAACGTTCCGTGGAGTGGCAAGGACGCACGCACTTCTACGCGATTGCGGCAAGTCTCATGCGCCGCATTCTGATTGACGATGCCCGAAAGCGTATTCGTGCCAAGCGCGGCGGCGGCCAGTCGCCTGTGATGCTGGATGAGGCATTGGTCTACTCGCCCGGGCGTTCTTCCGAACTTCTGGAAATAGACGGTGCGTTGCAGAGGTTGGCCGAGATCGACCAGCGGCAGGCTAAAGTCGTCGAGTTGCGCTTCTTCGCCGGATTGAGTGTTGAAGAGACTGCCGAGGTTCTGGGAATTTCTCCGAAGACGGTGAAGCGGGATTGGAGCGTGGCGAGAGCCTGGCTTCACGGGGAACTCAAAGGAAATCATGGCGACGCCGCGGGAGAAGTGGGACGAAGTTAAGGCTTTTTTTGAGGCCGCTCAAGAACTCTCGCCGGAAGAGGTTCCGGGTTTCCTCGAAAAGAGTTGTTCCGATCCAGCGGTGCGCGCGGAAGTCGAGCGACTTCTCGAGGAATACAAGCAGGCGGGCAGCTTCCTCTCATCGAGCGCGGGCGCATTTGCTTATTCTTCCAGTTCTTTTCAAGGCTACCTGCCGGGTGACCTTGTCGGCGCGTTCAGAATCACTGATTTTGTTGCACGTGGCGGCATGGGTGTGGTCTACAAAGCGGTAGACACGAGACTGCACCGCAACGTCGCACTGAAATTCCTGCCGGAACGATCCGCGTACGACGCCAGCGCAGAGGTGCGGCTGCAACGCGAAGCGCAAGCGGCGTCGGCGCTCAATCATCCCAACATATGCACGATCTACGAGGTCGGCAAACATGAGGGGCAGACCTTCATTGCTATGGAATACCTCGATGGAACAACGCTGAAAGGCTTGATGGCTGGTCAACCGCTCGAGGTCGAGACACTGGTGAAATTGGCCATCGAGATTGCGGATGCCCTCGATGCCGCTCACGCCGAAGGAATATTTCATCGCGACATCAAGCCGGCAAACATTTTCGTCACGAAGCGAGGACATGCCAAGATCCTCGACTTTGGGTTGGCCAAACTCGCAACCAGGAAGGAAAGTCACGAATCCGAGTTTGTGAATTCACCACCAGGCGAAGTTTGGCGCGAACAGTTGACCCTTCCTGGTACCACTCCGGGAACGATTGCCTACATGTCACCCGAGCAGGTGCGCGGCAAGGAACTGGACACTCGCACCGACATTTTTTCCTTCGGGGCTGTGCTCTACGAGATGGCAGCAGGAGTTCTGCCGTTTCAAGGCGGGAACCAGTCTGCGGTTTGTGAAGCGATTTTGAACGTTGATCCAGTGTCTCCAGCCTCTTTGAATCCCAAGGTCCCCACGAGGTTGGAAGACCTGATCCACCGCGCACTCGAGAAAGATCGTGAATTGCGTTATCAGCACGCGTCAGACATGCGCGCCGAATTGCAGTGTCTGCGACGTGATATGGATCCGAGCGGGAGCATACGGCCAGGCGGCAGTGGACCGCGTGTTCTAAGTTCGCCTGCGACTCCCCGACCCGACCTTGCACCAACCACTGACCTCGTGACTCCCAAGATCTCCTGGCCCTCGGCGAATAAGCGTTGGATCTGGAGTGTGGCAGTCGCAATTCTCATAGTCGCGGTTGTTGCCGGCATTGCTCTGCGGAAGACACCGTCTGCGCAACTAACGGACAAGGACACGATTGTCATCGCAGACTTTATCAATAACACCGGAGACAAGGTATTTGACGATGCGCTGAAAGAAGGCCTGGCGGCCGACTTGGGGCAGTCTCCCTTCTTGAATGTGATTTCCGACGGAGCGGTCGGGCGACAACTTCAGCGAATGGGACGCCCCGCCGATTCGCGATTGACTCCTGAGGTCGCGCGGGAAGTATGTCTCCGGGGAAACAGCAAAGTCATGCTGCTGGGATCGATTTCGAGCATTGGCACACATTACGCAATAACGCTGAAAGCTGTGAATTGTGAAACGGGAGACTCCCTGCACGTGGAGCAGGTAGAGGCTGATGGTCGGGAACGAGTGCTATCCGAACTTCATGAAGCCGCGCGCGCGATTCGCGGAAAATTGGGTGAATCCCTGGCATCTATCCAGCAGCACAACACGCCGTTGTTTCCCGATACGACGTCTTCGCTCGAAGCATTGGAAGCATATGGCCAGGCGATGAAGACATGGAGGACCAAGGGAGAGTCTGCGGCTCTGCCAATCTTCAAGCAGGCAGTCGCGTTGGATCCGAATTTTGCTGTTGCTAACGTGGGACTGGGAGTCATCTATTCGAACCTGGGTCAGCCTGCTCTTTCTGCGGAATACATTACCAGAGCCTATCGATTGCGGGATCATGTTACGGAATGGGAGAAGTTTTCCATCGACTCGGCCTACTACCTGAATGTCACAGGCGATCAAGAGAAGGCAGTTCAAGTCAACGAGCAATGGAAGCAGATGTATCCGCGAACGCTGAGTCCGCGCATCAACCTGGGAATCACATACTCGAACCTGGGACGCTCCGAAAAGGCACTCGCCGAGGACTTGGAAGCGTTCCAGTTGGCTCCCGACACATTCCGGGTCTACTCGAATCTTTCATACGACTACATGAGCCTGGATCGTTTGACGGAAGCGCGCGCAATTCTTGAACAGGCGCGCGAGCGAAAACTCTCCGATGCGCTGCTACAGAATTATTTCCAACTGGCGTTCCTGGAGAATGATGCCGCTGAAATGGACCGGCTTGTTGTATCAGCCATGGGCACCTCGAACGAGGACACCTTGCTGGCAGTCCAGTCCGATACAGAAGCTTTTCATGGACGTCTGAATCGTGCGCGGGAGATCTCACAGCGGGCGGTCCAATCTGCACTGCGTAATGATGCAAGAGAAACCGCGGCGGAATGGCAGGTGAGTGGAGCTCTGCGCGAGGCAGAACTGGGGAGTGAAGCTGAAGCAAGGAGCAAAGCGGCGGGAGCGCTAGCCCTTGCTCCAACAATGGATGTGCAGATTGCTGCGGCCATGGCGCTGGCTCGCGCCGGCCAGAGCGCACAAGCGGAAAGTCTGGTTGAGTCGCTGCGGAAGAAGTATCCCAATAACACTCTGGTGAATGCGTTCTGGATCCCTAGCATCCTTGCAGCAGTTGCGCTTGAACGCAAGCAGGCAGCGCAAGCATTGAAGTATCTGGAGGAAGCAGCGACGTACGAATACGGAGGCGGAAAGCCACCATTCTTCTTCCAGGCGACGATGTATCCGGTCTACTTGCGCGGCGAGGCGTTCATTGCCACGCAACAATGGAACGAGGCAATGGCTGAATTCAAGAAAATCATCGCCCACCGCGGACTAGTCGGAAATTTTCCCCTCGGAGCATTGGCACGCGTTCAGCTCGGCAGAGCGGCAGCCAAGACGGCCAATGCAACGGTTGCGCGCCAAGCCTACGCGGACTTCCTCGCGCTCTGGGAGGATGCTGATTCCGACCTGCGCATCCTGCAAGAGGCCAGAGCTGAAGCCAAGCAGCTAAAGTAAACGCCTCAGCTCATTTGCCGATTCCAGTCAGCCCCACAGAAAACATGTGACAGCCGACTTGGGTGATGGCCACCGGTTGGCCTGCTGCGCAAGCCGTCGTAGCCGGCACAAAGTTGTAGCCAAACGAAGTCGAGCTGAAGAACGAATTATTGAGCACATTCGGCAGTCCAAAGTGATGAGCTGCCGGACTCGGAATGTCGGACAAGTAACTCGCCCCTACCGCGAGCGGAGCAGCGGCGGTGTTATCTCCTGTCATTGAAAAGTAACAATTGGGAGGGCACTGTCCCTTTCCGCCAGGCGGCAGAATTTGCTTGTCCTGTTCCGCTGGAGCGGATGTGGGATTGCGAAGGTCGCAGTAGTCGCTTGGGGCCAACGTGAGTTTGTATGTCCACTCGCTATAAGTAGTCGAGCCGGAGACAAACGTTCTTCCGGTAGGCGTGGCATGCGCCGTGCCGCTTCCAGAACATTGCACCGTGCCACCATTGCCCGACGAAACGCCCGCTCGAATTTCCCACGTTACCGGAGTGTCGGGCGGCGGTGGAGTGGTGAACAACTGGTTCGCAATGAGACCTTGAATCCGAATCTTGTTTGAAACCGCAAATGGTACCCACACATGGCCATCAGTGGGGCCTGCGAAAATTCCATTCAACAGACCATTGGGCTCTTTGGCTGGCCGCGGATCAAAGTCGCCCGAGTAAAAAATGCATGGATTGCAATATGGCGGTGGGGCGGCCGGCGAAACATCCGCGGTACGTTGAGCATGCGAAACGGAGGCAAGCGCCAAACCCATCATGGAGAGATAGAAAAGTTTCTTAAACACAAATCACCTCAGGTAGAGATTTTCAGGTGGGAAGATGGGGGCGCGTTTGAGTACTTTCCTTTATCCGTGAACAAAGGTCAAGACCCCAGGCAAGGTTGAACGCTGAATCTATTTGTACCTGTGAAAAATATCCATAGATCACTCAACGAGTTAGACAGCAGAGGCGGCCCTCTAAAAAAACACTTGTGTAGAAGGGCAGACGGCAGTCCCCACTCCCAGAGCATGGCGAATCAGTCTCTTTCATTTTCAGCCAATGAGTGTAGGATCATGGGCTGGAAATGGATATGTGGAAGGTGTTTTCACCGGATGGTGGCTGGTGGATGACATGACGAACATGGGGAAATGGGTCTGGATTGCTATCTGTTCACTGCCGTTTCTAGCTGTCAATGGGTGGGCACAAGACACGGCGTCTCTCACGGGAACAATTCGAGATAACACAGGCGCCGTCCTCGCGGATGCGACAGTCTCGATTACGAACAACGCCACGGGTCTAATCCGCAACCTAAGAAGCAATTCTCAGGGGGAGTACCTAGCGCCCGCATTGACTCCCGGCACGTACTCTCTGGTCATTACATCTCCGGGATTTCGAAAATACGAAGCCAATAACGTGATTCTGCGCGTGGCGCAAAGCGCTCGCATCGATGTCACTTTGCAAGTCGGGGACATTAACGTCAAGGTAGTCGTGGAAGGCGAAGGACTGACGCAGGTCAACACGCAAACTTCCGAGATAGCGGGCACGATTACGGCAAAAGAGCTGACTCAGCTTCAATTGAACGGCAGAAATTTCACACAACTGGTAACCCTTGTTCCCGGGGTTAGCAATCAAACCGGGCAGGACGAAGGCGTGGTTGGTGTTCAGGGGAATGTTAACTACAGCATCAACGGAGGCCGAGTCGAGAACAATAACTGGGAGGTCGATGGCGGGGACGTCATGGACAATGGCAGCAACGAGACGTTGAATGTGTATCCCAGCATCGAGTCGATTGCCGAAGTGCGGGTGCTAACGTCGAATTATGGAGCCCAGTACGGGAGGAATGCGTCAGGGACCATTGAGGTTGAGACCAAATCCGGAACGAACCAATTCCACGGCTCAGCCTATGAATTCCTGCGAAATGAGGCTTTTAATGCGCACAACTACTTTGATCTTCCAGGCACTCCGAAGCCTCCATACAAGAAGCATGATTTCGGCTACACCATAGGCGGTCCCATCTGGAAGAATCACACATTCTTTTTCTGGTCTCAGGAATGGCGACGCGAGAATGTCCCGGCCACGTTTTTCACTCCCGTTCCGTCTCTAGAAAATCGCGTCGGAAACTTCAATGATCGTTGCGATCCCGATCCGACAGCTGCCGATTGCCCATTTGATCCCGATACAGGGCTTCCATTTCCGAACAATCAGCTTCCCGTTATCGATTCGAATGGACAAACCTTGCTACCGATGATTCCCGAGCCAACGACGGGTTCAGGTGTGAATTCCTTCTTTGCGGCTTCAGTCGGACAGCCCACGCACTGGCGCGAAGAACTGATTCGTGTGGATCACGACATCAACTCGAAGATGCGCGCGACGTTTCGCTATATTCACGATTCGTGGGATACGACCAATGCCACAGTCACGTGGGGAGATCAGAGTTTTCCAACGATCGGTACACGTTTCCGTGGGCCTGGAGTGAGCGCCGTCGCACGGCTCACGGCGACGATCTCGCCGACGCTGCTCAATGAATTTGTTGCCAGCTATACGACGGACCATATTACGCAGACGAATACGCATCCTGAGGTCTGGCAACGGCCCAGCAGCTTCACAATGACGGGACTGTTTCCGGACAATGGAGGTAAGTTGCCGGATTTCTGCGTGTCGACGAACGGTGCCTACGGCGGCGGCTTCTGCGAAGGGCCGACCGCGTTTCCCTGGGAAAACTCAAATCCTACGTACACACTTCGCGACAACGTTACCAAAAGCCTTGGTCGACACAACCTGCAGTTCGGAGGGTATTTTGTTGCGGCGCAGAAGAACGAACTGGCGTACGTCAACGTTCAAGGTGACCTGTTCTTCGATTCGACATCTCCGGTTTCGACTGGCAATGGCTTTGCCGACATGTTGATGGGCAACATTGCCAGCTTTTCGCAGGACAGCGCACAGCCGAAATATCACCTGCGCTACAAAATTTTCGAGCCATACCTTCAAGATGATTTTCATGTGTCACGGAACCTGACCTTGAATCTCGGGTTGCGTGTCAGCCTCTTCGGAACGTATTACGAGGCGAACAACCTGGTTTACAACTGGGACCCCGCGGCGTATGACCCGAGTACCGCACCTGAAATTGACGTGGATGGGAGTGTCACGGGGCAGGAAGGTGCGCTCATTCAGACACCTGGTACTACACCTTTCAACGGCATGGTGCAATGCGGAGCTCCCGGCGTTCCCCGGGGCTGTTCTGAGGGACATCTGTTCAATCCCGCGCCCCGCGTGGGCTTTGCGTGGGATCCATTTGGCGATGGGAAGATGTCCGTTCGCGGCGGATACGGCGTGTTCTTCGATCATACGAACGGAGAGGAGGCCAACGCGGAGAACCTGGAGGGCACGCCTCCTCTAGTCCAAGAGCCAACACAATACAACGTCGTCGGCTATACGAGTGTCGGGGGTCAGGGCCTGTTGTTCCCGCTGTCTTCCATCTCTATCCCGGATCAGGTGCAATGGCCGTATACGCAACAATGGAACCTGGGGGTGCAGCGCGATATATTCCGAAATACGATCGCGAATGTCGCATATGTTGGAAGCAAAGGAACGCACCTTACTCTGCAACGTGAATACAACCAGGTGCCGACCCTGAACCCCTCACTGAATCCGTTTCAACCGGGCGAACCGATCACGGACGATGTTTGCGGCTCGCAAGGCGGCACGCCGACTGCTCCGACATTCGATGTGAATGGCAATCCAGTCAGCGGCCAGGCGGCGATCAATCTAACCGTCGCGTGTGGAAACGATCCGAATTTCTTCCGGCCATTCTTTAGCCTAGGAAGCATTGAACGTGTCGAGTCAGTGGCGAATTCCGGCTACAACGCGTTGCAGATCTCGGTCCGGCAGACGAGCGGTCCACTGACGCTGGCAGTTGCGTACACCTACAGTCATTCCATCGACAATTCTTCCGATAAGTTCGACAGTAACTTCGTCGATTCATCCGATGTCCGAAAAAACTATGCTAGCTCGAACTTCGATCAGAGACACATTCTGACGGTGAGTTGGATCTACGACCTGCCGTTCTTTAAGCAGCAGGGATTGGCCCGCGATGTTCTTGGGGGATGGCAATTCGCCGGTATCATGACTACGCAAAGCGGTACGCCAATTTCCGTGATCAACGGCGTGTTCGGAGATAGTGCGGGAGTGGCGAATGGAACGGGTACCGGGTCTTATGCGGATTTGGTTGGCGACCCGAACGCCATCACAGGGAACCGTTTTGCATCCGATCCGACGATCAAGGGACCTTTGCTCTTCAATCCTGATGCGTATGCAGAGACACAAGGCCTCACGTTCGGCAACTCGGGCCGTAACAGCCTAAACTTGACTCACCGCACCAACTTTGACATGTCGGTATATAAGACCTTCAAGGCGACGGACAGGGTTAATATCCAGTTTCGGGCAGAGGGCTTCAACATCTTCAATCACACGCAATGGAATGGCCTCAATAATGACGTGGGATCGGATTTCTTCATGAGGCCGAGCGGAGCCCACATGGCAAGAGTGTTTCAGTTCGGCTTGAAGCTTGAGTTTTAGATCTTGTACTGAGTCTCGCGTTCATTCTCTGGATCGGGTGAAAGAAGCAAACAGAAGAGGACACATAAACACAAGCGAAACACCTGCTGTCTCGCCTATTTTCCAGAGAGATGTACTCCAACCGAGTAAAGCGTTGCAGTTCCGGACGTTCCGCCGTCGAGGCTGATCTCGATTGTAAACGGATAGGGATTGCTCGAAGGTGCAGGAGCGAAGGTTGCCCGAGCTGGCAAGTACGGCGCAATTGTGGGTTGATCGGTGCAGAACGCTTCGGGACTCGTCGACGTACACGGAACGTCGCTCACACCCGCTCCTGCGGCGCATGCTCCTACTGCAGAGCAGGAAACTGTGGTCTTGTTGTCTTCGACTCCGTCACCCGTTTGACCTCGAAGTCCGTTGAAGTGGGGCCAGTTTTGGTTGCTCATAGATCCTGCAACGGTGCCGCTGATCGTCACATGCACTTTCTCGCCGGCCTCGACATTCCATGCGGAAGTAGCTCCTACCAGGAATGTGTGGGGTCCATTCGGATCTTGCCGCATCTTGATGTTGGATCCGTTGGCGCCTAGCGCATCACAGATGCTGGTTGGCGCACTGCTGCAGCTATAGCCGGTAAAGTTGAAGATTGTGGTTTCCTGCGTGCAACTGGTTCCCATGAAGCTGGCAACGGTGCCGCTAGCACAAGTGCTGCCGCTCGGTGGAACTGCAGACTGATGAACTGCAGACTGATTTTGATCTCCGCATCCATTCACTAGTGCCAGGAAAAGCAGAGCAGCCGTCAGCAGGCTGGTCATTCCGATCAGGGGTGAGATCTTCCTTCGCATCGCATTGCCTTTCTACCTCCGATCTAGAGGAGTTGGATGGTTCACGAATTTTCGTGGTTGGTTGCACTCCCTTAGAAAGTGAGAACAGCTCGCGAAAACCGGATAAGTAGCTCTTTTTGCTTTAATCGGCACTCTGTCGGCTAAAGATGGCTTCTGGGCGAGAGCAGCTGGATGGAGCCTAGCTGCTGATCATGACCGGGTCACACTGGCAAAATGGCCAGGTCAGTGACGAAGCAAGAGAGAGACGCCGAGTAGATGCCGAGGAGTCACTCTTCTGTCCATATCTACAGTGTTAGCATCACCTGCGCATGAAGATCGTATCTATCATCCTCGCAGGGGTGATCCTCGAGATTGCGGTGATGCTGATATTGCTCCCCCTCGCCACGCCTGAACATCTGCAGACTACCGATTTCGTAAATTTCTATATCGGGGCGTCGATTGTCCGCCAGGACGGCGGCCATCATCTTTATAGCCGCGAAGCCCAGGACGCCGCCTATCTGTCAATTGCTGGGTACAAGTCCAATCAATACTTTCTGCATCCGCCATTTGAAGCGGCGGCCTTTGCACCACTGACGTACTTGGACATGAGAAGTGCTTACGTGGCGTGGATGTTGACCAACGTTGCTCTGCTTTCCTGCCTTCCGTTAGTACTGATGCCGTGCACTTCGTTTGTCGCCCGTCGGCCGCAGCTTCTCTTGCTGAGCTTCTGCTTTCTCCCCGTGTTGATAGCGCTGAACACGGGGCAGGATGCCATCTTTCTGTTATTTGCCATGAGTGCCTCATACCTCTTGTCGTCGAAGGGAAAAGATCTACCGGCAGGAACGGTGTTGGCCCTGGTCGCGGTGAAGTTTCAGTACCTGTTATTCCTGGCCCCTCTGCTGCTTTTCGCACGAAGGTTTCGTCTTGTTGCAGGCCTGATCTGTGGCACGACTGTGCTCGGAGTGATCTCGCTCGCAGTTTGTGGACCGGCTGGCATTCGCGAGTACGTGAGTTTCCTACATGACTTCAACGCGCACCAAGGATATGGAGGGCTGAATCCCACGTTGATGGTGAGTGCACGCGGACTCTTCGCCGGATTGCGTTTTGGGAACGCCTCGACCTGGGGATGGGTAGTAGCGACCATGTTGTTTGTAATCGCGTCCGCAATCTTGTGGCGTCGCATAGCTGCCGATCTGAAGGGACTGCAATTCGCATTGGCCATCACAGTCGCCCTTCTCGCTTCACCCTATGCCCACTTTCCGGATATGACGTTGATGATTCTGCCGGCAGTTCTTACGATCGACGCTGTTCTTGCTGGACACCTTCACTACCGTGTTTTGACAACGATCACTTCTGCGGCGCTCTTCGTTGTCCCCTACATTCTCATAAGCCGGGGACGGCACTACTGGTGGGAAAGTTCCGTGTACCTGCTGTTCCTAGTGATCGCGGCATTTGCAGGTTCCTTGATGGTTGAGCTCTCTTTCGCTTCGAAAAGCCGCGCTCAAGTAGCCTGAGATTTATCGGAAGAAATCGAAATTCCGCTTACGCTACTCTCCGCGGCTCAGCCGGTTCGCTGCTCTCGGCAGGAGCTTTCTCCCCAAGTGCCTTTGCCTCTGGATGGCCCCGTTCTGCGGCAGCATGCTCAATTTCCGCATTGATCTCTCCGCCGATCAAGAAGGCAAAGCCGGTCACGTAAAACCAAAGCAGGAGGATGATGGCTGCTCCTAAAGATCCGTACGTCTTCGAATAGGAATTAAAGAAGTGCAGGTAGAGGCGAAAACCGAATGAAGCTCCCAACCACAGCAAAACGCCCACGAGCGAACCCGGAGTTATCCAATACCAGTGCTGCTCCTTAATGTCCGGCCCGTAGTAATAAATGAGAGAAAAGGCTCCCATGATAAAAGCCAACGCCGCTGCAGACTGGGCGGCTTTCCAGGCCCAGATTGCAACGATGCCAAGATGCAATTGGTCTGCGAGATAGTCGGCAGCCGCGCCGCCCGCGAGCACCAAGATCAGGGCTGCCACGACTAACACCGAGAGGGCAAGTGTCAGGACGACGGCGGTGCCTCGTACTCTAATCCATGAGCGCGAGTCGCGCACGCCGTAGGCGCCGTTAAGCGCTGAGATCATCGCTACTACACCGCCTGAAGCAGAGAACAGAGCCAAAGCGAGTCCGAAGGTGACTTTAGCAGTGCCACTGTTCAGGGTGACTTCTGCGATCGTTTTGGCAAGCAGATCGAATGCGGAGGGTGGCAACACACGGGAGAGATAGAACAACAGGTTGGTCCGCAGGACGGTAGCCCGCGACGCGAACAACCCAAAAGCAGAAACCAGGACTAGAAATAGCGGGAAAATAGAGAGGATAAAGCTATACGCGAGTTCAGATGCCCTTCCCAGGACGTTATCTTCATCAATGGAGATCCATACTCGCCGGGTGAGCTGCTTAACGGTAAGACCGCCAAGCTTCCAAAGCGACTCCAGCTGTTCTCCCGTACTCAGTTTCGACTCTGTCATCGGCGTTGCCATGAGGCGAAGAGAACGCGAGTTTGGATTCCACCCAAAAGACTCGCGTTGCCCTCCACCCGATGACATCAGCTCTGGACAGAGTTGCTGGTTGTAACCCTTTCCAAGATCGATCGGTTCATTGCAATCACCGCGCCGCTTTGTTGCAGCCGAGCGACGCTTTTCTTGTGGCCGGGATCGTTTGCGAGGACGTTGCGGTACTCCTCATAGGCGGCAAGTGTGGGAAAATCGATCAGGCCTAGAGCTTCGTTGGTGGCTCCCGAAAATTCGGTCGGATAGAAGTAGCCTACTATTTTGCCTCCGCTCGTGCGGATCGGCCCTAGTTCTGCTTCGACGTATGCCTTGAAGTCAGCGATCTTGTTTGGATCAATCGTATATCGGATCGAGAGTGTCAGCATTATTGCCCTCCTGGTACTGTTCAGCGTACTTCGGAGGACAAATGCAATGTTTCAAGGCCGGCTGAAATGTCAGCATCAAGCGAAGCCGCAGCTACGGTCATCTTCGATCGCTGTGGGGCCTGGACTCCTCAATATTTCAGACTCCACGGCAGCATGTTCCATACGAAGATGAAATAAACCACTCCGACACAAGCGAGTGCGATCAAGGTGTCGCCAATACGGGCCCAAAGCCAGCGCTCGGGCTCCGCCCATGAACGCAAGGCATTGTATATAGCGATCAGAGTGCCAAGGACTCCGAGCCAACCGACGAGCTCAATCAGCCGCAGCCAGCCGTTGTAGGCAGGACTCAGGATGCCGATGTCCTTCAATCCCATGGTAAAGAAAATCGCCAACCCGGCAATGAAGGCCAGATCGAAGATGCATACCAGCCGCACCCATAGCCGCAAGCGGCGTTGTTGTGGCGTGAGAGTCAAAGGCTTGTCGTAGTGCTTGCGGAGAAAGAACATGATGGGCCACAAGAGCAATGTGAGGAGGAGAATGACCAGCGAGACGCAAATGAGCGGCAGGTTGAAAGCGCTGTTTTCATACCAGGGCGCCGGATCGAACACCATGAACGGGAAGTCAATGCTCATGCGCATTGCTCCGTCTGCTTGACGCTTGAAGGCAAGTTTGTCCTGCCCGTTCGTTTCGCGATAGACGAGCGGGGCTATTTCACGAAACTTTTTCGGCACGCCGTTCGGATCTTTGAAGTCTTCTATCGTAAGGGAGCCGTCCTGATTCGCGGCAACCTTAGTCTCGCCGGCCACGCCCAAGACCTTTAAGAGTGACTTCTCGGCACGCCGGCTGACCACGTAATGTCCGGAAATGGACTTCGCATCCTCAGAAGGATTTGCTATGGATGCTCCTGCTGGAGGCGTGTAGGGAAAATAACGATCCAAGAAGCTATGCCACACTGCTTCTCGGGCACTGGTCTCGCCCTTGCCGGCGCTGTTATAGGAGATAAAGAAGCCAACATTTGCGTCGGGAACCAAATGCAAGTCGCTGTGGAAGTACTGTGTGTCTCCACCGTGACCGATAATCCGGTGGCCATTGCGCGTCTCCTCATAGAAGCCGAGGGCCATCGCGTTCATGTCGGGATGGTTCTCAAATTGGCGGGCGTGCATCAGCTTGGCTGTTTCCGGCTTAAGGATCTGCACGTTCTCATACTGACCATCCTGAAGGTGCGCGATCATGAAATGCGCAATATCGGCGGCAGTAACGGACGAGCTTCCTGCGGGTGCAGCCTCGACGAACTCGAATGGCTTGGGTGGCTCTGACCCCTTCTCGTAACCCTTCGACATCAACGGCTTCAATGCTTCAGGCAATGGCTGACGGAAGGTCGAGTGATTCATTCCCAGCGGCTTGAGGATGTGTTCGTCGATATAGTCGTCGAAGTTCTGCCCGGAAACGCGCTGCACGATATAGCCTGCAGTCGCGGTCGCGTAATTCGAGTACGCCGGAGTTGTTCCGGGAGGGAAAATGCGCGCAGGTAAATGATTCTTCAAGTACTGATCGAGCGGAGTTAACGCTTTTTCATCTTTTACGAAGAGCTCCTGAATTACCTCCTCGAAACCTGCGGTGTGGGTCATGATGTTGCGCAGCGTAATCGGTTGCTGGTATGTCGCTGGAATCTTGAAATCGAGATAGTCATTCACGTCACGATCGAGGTCGAGCTTTCCCTGCTCGACGAGTTGCATGACAGCAGTCCAAGTAAAGAGTTTCGAAATCGATCCCGGACGAAACAATGTGTTGTCCACTGAGACGGGTACTCTCTTTTCGACATCCGAGTAGCCGTAGCCATTCCCGTAAAGCACCTTGCCATCTTTCACGACGAGGACGACCGCGCCGGCGATGTCTTCACGTGCTAGTTGCAATGGCATTAGGCCGGATAAGAATGCTTCGACATCAGGTGCCGTCAGCTCGTGACTGCCCGCCTCGGCGGGCTGTGCGGAGGGAGCCGGCGGCTGCGCCTTGGGTACCAGCGGATTTGTCTTGGGCTTCTGCGCCCAACCGGGCAACGAGACGATAATCGCAAGCACGAATCCACACGCAGCAAGCCACGTTTGCCGCGTAGACGACGCATCTCTTACCTTCATGGGTGCTCCCGTCTTACAGTCCGACGTCCTGTCGAACTAGAAATTGAGCTTCAAAGCAAACTGCATGATTCGCGGTGAAGCGACAGTGTTACTTACTACTCCAAAGGTCGCCGAATCCTGCTCATTATCGGGATCGGCGAACTGCGGAGTATTGAACGCATTGAAGAACTCGGCCCGAAATTCGACATTCGCCGATTCATTCGGCCACCGCGTAAAGAATTGCTTGATCACCGATAGGTCGGTGTTTCGTTGGTCGGGTCCGTGAATGATTCCGGGACGCGAGTTGCCGAACCCGGTCGCTATACCGTCGTCTCCTATTACAGGAGGAGCCGTGAAGCAGGAGGTGTTGATGTAGTTGTTCAACTTGTCGGTAACGGAACCTGAGGTGTTGACCTGGCTCAGGCTGCAACCCGGCGCCAGCTGCGCGAAATCCTGTCCGAATTGAGTGATGCCGTAGACATTCAAGGCGTTGGTGTTGAAGACCGGGAGCAGGTGGCCCGATTGAAATACGGTGACACCAGCAACCTTCCAACCTCCTAGTACCGTGCCAACCCAGGAGTGGCTCTGCTTGAAGAACGGCAGTTCATAGACGTAGCTCGCCACAAAGCGATGCGTGCGTATAAACAGGTCGGGGCCGTAGCTGGCATGATCATCGTTCTGATTGCCAGTGGAGCTGCCGCCGTTCGCCCCTGTCGTACTGTAGGGATCGGTACTTAAGTCTTTCGCGAACGTGTAAGAAACGAGGAGCTGTAATCCATGACTGAAACGCTTGTTCAGGCTGGTCTCTAAAGCGTTGTACCAGCTTGAGCCCTGTGATTCGATCTGTAGCAGGTTGTTCGCGGTCCAGCCTAGAAACGGAGCTCGCGTATTTACGTTATCTATCGTATTGGTGGTTTCCCCCCGGATCGGATTGCTCGCGCTTGCAAGCGACGCCTGATTTACATCACGGACCCTGATGAGATGTGTTCCTCGAGTACCGACATATCCCAACTCCCACATCCATCCTTTGGCCAGTTCAGTCTGTGCGTTCAGGCTGTAACGCTGGAACATTGGTGGACGAAAATCCTGGGCAAAGGTAATGGTAGTGAACAACGTCGAAGGCGAGTAGGGAGTGTAGGAGGGAAATGTAGGCGTAGTAGGCGGAAATGGACTGGCAAAGCTGGCTGCCGCGTTATCGAATGCTACCAATTGACGCAATTGGCCGAACGGCTGGTTCAAGAACAATTGAAACAGTGGTTGGCCGGTGCTGCGCTGACGATAAATGCCGTAGCCGCCGCGCAAGACAACGTTGTGCCCCGGAGGCACTTGCCACGCAAAGCCCACTCGGGGATTCCAGGTGTTCTGCCCGTCGCCCTTAAATCCAAGATTGTTGTCCAGTTGCGTCACACCGGCGGGCGGTGTCCCAGGAAAATTGTCGGAAACGATGAAGCCGTTCAATGATCCAGCCACCGGAGGATTTCTATCGGCACGGTTGATATCGAAGGACGCGTTCCGTCCCAACTGATCACCTAAAGCTCCAAGATGTTCGTAGCGGAAGCCTGCATTCACCGTTAGTCGCGGTGTGAGCTTAACGTCGTCCTGCACGTATGCGTCGTAATCCCAGGTACGCCATTGCCGCTCGAACAGGCCAGGCACATCAATAGTGGCTAACACGTTGCTCAGTCCAGTGCCATTGGTGACCCCATCCTGGCCAAGCAGGAAGTCGGGAAATGTTCCGAATACCAAGCCACCGAGGAAGTGAAAGGCCTCTACGTTGTCCTCGGCGCGATTGAGTCCTCCACCAAAGCGGAACGAGTGACGGCCGCGGGTCCATGCCAAGTCATCATTAAAGATGTAGCTGTTTTGACCGAGTATCAGTCCCTGGCCATTTCCGCCTAGAGTCATGGCTCCGCTGATCTGGACCGCGGGCGTGATGTTATCGAAATCCGGCGCGGTGACGCCAATATCGGAGTAGGTGAATACCTCGTGCTGATCGCGGTTTACGAATTGCCGCGTATAACCAAACTCAACCTGGTTCAGAAGGTTGGGGTTTATGACGTAGGTGTGAGTTACCGACAAATTCCGGAAATGATTGGCTGTGAGCACTGGGAAACCCGGGGCCGTGGGGCCTCCGATATTGGTTGCTGGCAGCGACTTGTTGTCATGGCTATTGGCGAAAAAGAACCGCACTGCGAACTTGCTCTTGTCGGATTGGAGCCAATCTCCGTTCGTAACGAATTGGTCTTCATTAAAGGTGCAGGGAACGCTAAATGAACTCGAACCCTGAATTGAAGGATCCTGAGAGGGATCAATCCGCTGTGGTGTGGGGATTACGTATTGCCCGTTCGGCAGTTTCATTTGCATGAGTGCCAAGGCTTGCGGAGCAATGTTTGAACCATCGGGCAGTACGTTTGGCCCGAGCGGGAGGCCCGTCAGCAACTGAATGAACGTAGGTTGTCCGGCGAACAACGCGCCGAGTGCCTGTGGTGAGCGATCGTCAGTCAACGCCGGGCTCAGAAACGTGGTTGAACATTCAGCATCCACTCCATTCTTCTGCCGCGTGCCTTGGTACGACCCGAAGTAGAACAGCTTGTTCTTGATGGCAGGTCCACCCGCGGCGAAGCCAAATTGGTTTTGGCGCAGAACCTGTCGTGGCTGTCCATTCTGATTGAAGAAGTAGGAGTTTGCATTGAGCGCTTCGTTACGGAAGTATTCGAACAGACTTCCGTGAATTTCGTTGCTTCCGCCCTTGGTGACAACGTTTACATTGGCGCCGGCATTTCGCCCATACGAGGCGTCGTACTGTCCGGTCTGTACCTTGAATTCCTGAATCGTATCCGGATTGGGTACGGCAACGCCTCCGCTGAATTGTCCGCTTCCTTGCAGATCGTTGATGTGGACGCCGTTCATCTGGAAGTTGTTGTCATTCCACGTGCCTCCGTTGGCAACGAAGGGCTCTTCTCCGTTACTACCGCCACCCCGGCCAAAACCGCCGGCATTCGTAACGTCGGCTGCGATGCCCGGCGAGAGTCCGATGATTTGGGTGTAATTACGTGTTACCAACGGAAGGCTCTCCACCATCTCCTGGGTCGTAACATTTCCCAGCGTGCTGGTCTCTGTTTGCAGCAGTTCGGCGGTGGTGTCGACTTCGACAGTTTCGTGGATATCGCCGACGTGCAGACTCACGTTGAGTCCCTCGGTTTCGGTGACATTCACAACGATATTCGGATAGCTCGCGATCTTGAATCCGTCCGCCGTTATTTCGACGTGATAAGTGCCCGGAGGAAGAAGAGGAATAAGGTAGCTGCCCGTGCTCGAGGACGAAACCGTCCACACGGCTCCCGTAGCCTGGCTGGTAGCAGTGACTTTGGCGTGAGACACGACCGCGCCGCTCTGATCGCTGACAATACCTGAGATTGCGCCCGTTCCCGGTGTTTGCGCCACGCAGCACAGAGCGGTGAGCAGTGTAATCAGGAACGCAGATACAAAGTATTTGCCGTTCCACTGCCTGCTATGACCCGAACGTTGCAAACTCAGTGCGCTACGAACTGCTATGCGAGTCTTGTTTGAGAGCATGGTCGTTTTCCTTCTTTCCACGGCGACTGGTGTGACTTCGGTCTTCCGCTGCCTTAGGGGAGTACCAGCGAGCTTGTGAGTCCTGATCTTTGCGGCGCAAAAGCGCGAGTGAGCGTTCTGGTTGGATATGGGCGCAAGCCACCAGCAGCGCATCTATGGCTGCTAGCGGCGCCACGTAGGACCCGAGAAAGGAGGGGTTCGCAATCGATGCCACCCAGAAAGAGTCACAAAATTGAGCCAAGGGGGTCTTATCCGTGTCGGTGATGCCAAAGGTAAAAACCTGATTCTCGCGGGCGTGCACTACGGCATCGACCGTGACCTGTAGGCATCGTCCGAAGCTAAAGGCGATCAGCAGGTCTCGGTGGCCTAATAAACTGACCTTTTGGTGCAGGTTGCCCATTGATCCTGTAGGGGCCTCGGCGTCATACCCAAGTGAGACCAGCGCGTAGGCAAGCAGGGAAGAGAGGGAGGCGGCAAAGTCTACGCCGACGACCATGATCCTGCGGGCGCGGTGCAAACGCCTTGCAAGTCCGATCACTTCGCGAACATCCAGACTCGACCGGAGTGCCTGCACATTACTCGCATCCATCTCGATGCTGTGCTCAACATGATCTGCGATGCTGCGTTTTTCGCGCGCCGCCGACTTCATCAACGTGTAAGGCGTAAGCCGGCTGACAAAGTGGGAACGCAAGTCGGCAGCAAACTCCGCATAGCGGGAGTAACCGAGCGCCTGGATGCTGCGCACGATCGTCGCTTTGTCGACCTGGTAGCGCTTGGCCAGTGCGCGCGAAGACAGAAAGTAATTGTCGTCCGCGCTGTCGAGAATGGAGCGGAGCAGTTTGCTGCGGCTGCGATTCAACGACTTGGATTGGGAGAGACGGCTCTCGAGAGTTGTCATCCACGGGCGGCGCAGTCGATCGGTGCCGTTCGCCGGAATGGAAGAGTGCGCCGTATTTTCCTGTAAGGCCATGGTTCTGTGGACGAAGCAGAAACTGGGGCGAATATGATTTACACCATGTGGTGCATACTGTCAACCTGAAACACCATATGGTGCATTTTGGGTTGACAGCCTCGCCCTTCGGTTCTACAAATGTGATCTGAAGCCCGGTTCGTCTGCGGCTTCGAGCCCACCATGAAGATCGAAGTCATCACCCTGCGCGAAATCCGCATGCGTTTGAAGGCGCCCTTCGAGACCAGTTTCGGAGTTACGCAAGATCGCCGCATTTTGCTTGTAGAAGTCGTGACCGATGGTGTGAGCGGCTGGGGCGAAGTCACTGCCATGGAAATGCCTTCTTATAACTATGAGACGACCGGGACTGCCTGGCATGTCCTTTCCGATTTCATCGCCCCTCAATTAGTTGGGAAGGAACTCGATCAGGCTGCGGGTGTTTCTACGGCGCTGGCAGGAATTCGTGGTCACCAGATGGCCAAGGCAGGAATCGAAAATGCCTTGTGGGACGCGGAAGCACAACTCAAGGGAGTTCCGCTGGCCAAGTTGCTTGGCGGAACTCTTACCGAGATTGCATGCGGCGTGTCGCTGGGAATTCGCGAAACTCCCGAGTCGCTGGTGAGCAAGGTGGGGGAAGAATTAGGCAGCGGCTATCAGCGCATCAAGCTGAAGATCAAGCCGGGCAAGGATCTGGATTTTGTAGCCGCTGTGCGCAAGAAGTTCCCGGATATCAGATTATCCGTGGACGCGAACTCCGCCTATCATCTGCAGGATGCCGACCACTTGCGACAACTGGATGCGTTCAATCTGCTGATGATGGAACAGCCGCTCGATTGGGACGACATCCACTCGCACGCCCGCTTGCAGTCACAAATCAAGACCTCGATCTGTCTCGACGAGTGCATAAACACAGCGAAGCATGCCAAGGCAGCGATTGAGTCGGGAGCTTGCCGGATCATCAATATCAAGCTTGGCCGGGTGGGTGGTCACAGCAGTGCGCGCCAGGTACACGATGTTTGCCGAGCCCACTCTGTTCCGGTATGGTGTGGTGGCATGCTGGAATCCGGAATTGGGCGAGCGCACAACATTGCGATGTCCACTCTGCCCGGCTTCACACTTCCTGGCGACGTTTCTGCCAGCCGCCGTTATTGGCCCGAAGACGTTATCGAGCCCGAGGTTCAGGTGTCGCCCCATGGAACAATTCAAGTTCCTGCGGGGCCCGGACTCGGATATTCCATCCGGCAAGATTTGATTGAACGCCTCACCGTACGCAAGCAAGACTGGAAGGCTCGCGTAATGGTTTAGGAATCAGCAACGATTGCTACGGTAACCACGCACAACAGATCTGGGTTCACGAGGAAAACAATCGAATGAAGCCAGCTATCCCTTCAAGGGCCATTCTCTGCACCGTTTATTGCCTGCTTGTTTCACAAATCGCTTTCTGCCAGACGCCTCGCGGTCTCGCAGACCGAATTCAGGCGATCATGCGACGCCCTGAGTTCGCTCATTCGACTTTCGCCATTGAGTTTTACTCGCTTGACAGCAAGAAGCCGGTGTATCAATGGAACGCCGAAAAGCTCATGGTGCCGGGGTCGACGACCAAGCTGGTCACAGAAGGAACCCTGTTGCAGTCGCTCGGTTCGGACTATCGCTTTCATACCCGGGTTTATCACACTGGCACGACTAAGAAGAACGTCCTCGACGGCGACCTCGTCATTGTCGCTGCTGGTGATCCGAACCTCTCGGGACGCATCCAGGCGGATGAGACGCTCGCGTACGAAAACATGGACCACTCCTACGGCGGACCTGATAGCCGCGGCCTTGGAGACCCGCTGCAGGTGATTCGCCAGTTGGCCAAGCAAGTGGCTGATAAAGGAATAAAGCGGGTCAAAGGACGTATTCTCGTTGACATCAGTTTGTTTCCGGAAGGGCAGCGCGAGCTGGGAACGAACGTGGTGATCTCTCCGATCGCTGTAAACGACAACGTGATCGATATTGTGACCGCCCCCGGGGCGAAAGAAGGCGTTCCTGCCCAATTGCAGATCTCACCCAAGACTGCTTACGTGCAATTTGTGAATCAAGTTGCCACGGGAAAAGCCGACTCGAAGCCAGAGTTCAATCTCGCTGATGAAAAAACGAATCCGGATGGATCTCATACCGTTACTTTGACTGGCAACGTTCCCTTAGGAAAGCCGGTTGAAATGAACAGCTATGCCGTGCCGGAACCCAGTCGATTTGCGGCGACGGTCTTCGCTGAAGCTCTGCGTGAGAAGGGAGTGGAAATCAAGCTTCCTATGAGCCTCGAGTCGCCAGACTGGAAGGCGCTTGCCGCGAATTACAAACCGGGGAACCTGCTGGCCGAACACGTTTCTCCGCCGCTCAAAGAAGAAGTAAAGATCACTCTGAAGGTAAGTCAGAATCTGCACGCGAGCACTGCGCCATTTCTGCTGGGCGCTCTCGTTGCGAAAAAAGATAAAGATATCGACCAGGCAGGCTTCGACCTGGAAAATGGGTTTCTGAAAAAGGCCGGCCTCGATCTGAAGGCCGCTGCGCAAAGTGATGGCGCGGGAGGCAGTGCCTTTTTCTCTCCAGATTTCATAACCCGCTATCTTCTATACATGTCGCAGCAGCAGAGCTTCGAAGATTTTCACCGGGGTCTGCCGATTCTCGGAAAAGATGGGACGCTGGCGAAAATCCAGGTCAATTCCCCTGCAGCCGGACACGTCTTTGCAAAGACGGGAACCTACGCTGTCTACGATGCCTTGAATAAGAGACTCATCGTCACCGGCAAAGGCCTCGCCGGATACATGGAGACAGCAAAGGGCGAAAAGCTGATTGTGGCGCTTTATGTAAACAACGTCGGCGTGCCAATGGACGATCCGGAAGCGATCCAGCAGATCGCGGGGCAGGCACTGGGAGAAATCGCCGCAGCTGCATACGATTCGACATTCACCGGAGGCAAAGGGGCTCGATCTGGATCGGGAGAATCGTATGACGTAATCATCCGGAACGGAAGAATTATCGACGGCTCAGGGAATCCATGGGTGTCAGGGGATGTCGCGATCCGCGGTGATCGCATCGCAGCCATTGGCAAGCTGGAAGATGCGCAGGCCGATCGAATCATTGATGCCTCAGGAATGGTCGTGTCACCAGGCTTCATCGACACGCTGGGCCAATCGGAGTTCAGCTTGCTGATCGACAATCGCTCACTGAGCAAGCTTTCGCAAGGAATTACAAGCGAGATTACCGGCGAGGGAGGCTCCGTTGCGCCGCAAAATGAGCGAACGATAGGTCAGATTCAACCCGCCCTCGATCAATACAAGCTGAAAATCGATTGGTCTACGCTGGATGAGTATTTCAAGCGCCTGGAAAAGCTGGGTACTCCGCTTAACATCGGAACTTATGTAGGCGCGGCGCAGGTCCGCGAGGCAATTCTCGGAGACGAGAACCGGAAACCTAGTCCCGAAGAACTCGAGAAGATGAAGGACCTGGTGGAGCAAGCGATGCAGGATGGAGCCTTCGGCATTTCCACCGCCCTTATTTATCCGCCGGGACACTACGCCACAACCGAGGAGTTGATCGAACTTGCCAAGGTTGCTGGTCAATACGGTGGTCTTTACGCATCGCACATGCGCAGTGAAGGGCAGAGTGAAAGCGCCGCTATCGACGAGGCCCTCCGCATTGGAAAGGAAGCCAACCTGCCTGTCCAGATCTTCCATTTGAAAGTAATTGGTAAGCCACGCTGGGGTACCATGCCGAAGATCGTCGGCAAGATCAATGCCGCGCGCGAAGCGGGGCAGGACGTGACCGCGAACATGTATCCGTACGTTGCAGGAGGAACGGCGCTGGCATCGAGCTTGCCGCCCTGGGTGGCCGAGGGAGGAACCGAAAAGCTGCTCGAACGTCTACGCCAGCCTGACGTTCGCGCTCGCATTAAGCGCGAGATGGCCAGCGAGCATCCCGATTGGGAAAATCTCTATCTTGGCAGCGGCGGAGCCAGTGGTGTGCTGGTGTCGGGAATCAACAATTCCGACCTCAAGCAATACGATGGAAAAACGCTCGCGAAAATTGCCAGCATGCAGAAGAAAGCCCCACTTGATGCCTTGTTCGATCTTGTGATTGCCGATAAAGCTCAAACCGGCGCTCTCTACTTTATTGCGAATGAAGCGGATCTGACCTACGCCTTGAAACAACCATGGACGAGCATCGGTTTGGATGCCAGCGAACTGTCGCTTGATGGACCGCTGTTTGAGCCTCACTCACATCCCCGAGCGTTTGGGAGTATGCCACGATTTCTGGGCCACTATGTGCGCGATCAGCATCTCGTTCCCCTCGAACAGGGGATTCGGAAGATCACGTCTCTGCCGGCACAGCGCGAGCGCCTGCGCGATCGAGGCTTGCTGAAAGAAGGCTATTTCGCGGATGTCACCGTGTTCGATCCGAATACGATTATTGACAAAGCGACATACGAAAATCCGAATGAGCTTTCTGTCGGCGTGAAATATGTGTTCGTGAATGGACAACTGGAATATGAAGACGGCCATGTGACAGGAGTAACGGCCGGGCAGGTGTTGCGTGGGCCAGGATGGACGTCGAGAAACTAAGTTCATGATCAGCTGATGGTTCGGGGCGCCGAGGGCAGAGTATCCCGCCAGCGGCGGGGTGTCGGAACCAACCGTCGAGTGCTATACTCCGCCGCATCCACCGACGCGCGCCTGCTTTCCTGGTGCAACTAAAATATTAGCCATCGAGTGACGGAACAGTGATTAGCCTGCCTGAGGTGTTCAATGTTGCCACGTACTTCGTCGATCGCAATGTCGCCGAGGGGCGAGGAGAGAAGATTGCAATCGAGGCCGGAACTGATCGCATTACTTACCACGAGTTGCTTGAGCGCTGCAACCAGGTGGGCAACGCGTTGCGCGCCCTTGATGTCCGACAGGAGGAGCGAGTCCAAATTCTTCTTGAGGACGTTCCGGAATTTCTTTACTGCTTTTTCGGAGCTATCAAGATTGGCGCAGTCGCTGTGCCCACCAATCCTTTGTTAAGTTCGAAGGATTACGAATACCTCCTCAACGACACTCGTGCCCGCGTCGTCATTGCAGGCGAGACGTCTCTCGTGCAGTTGCAGACGATTCCGCGCGAGCGGCTCCCATACTTGAAAAAAATTGTTGTCATCGGCGGATCACACGATGCCTGCCTTAATTTTGCTGACATCACTAAGGTCGCGTCACCCGAGATGGACGCAGCAGCTACAAGTAAAGATGATGCCGCCTTCTGGCTATACTCCTCCGGAAGCACGGGTTTTCCCAAAGGCTGCGTTCATCTTCATCACGACATGGTCGTTTGCTCAGAGCTGTATGCACAAGGCATTCTGGGGATGCGCGAACAGGATCGTTGCTATAGCGTTGCGCGGCTCTTCTTCGCTTACGGATTGGGAAACGCCGGCTATTTTCCGCTTGGAGCCGGTGCCACCACCATCTTGTCGCCGGCCCGTCCTACACCTCAGGAGATCTATGCCAACATCGAGCGTTACCGGCCGACGCTCTTTTTCTCAGTCCCCGCCAACTATGCAGCTTTGCTGGCTTGTCCGCCGCCCGCAGGCGCCGAGTTTGATCTGTCGAGCATCCGCCACGCAATCTCTGCAGGTGAGGCGCTTCCTGCTGTCTTGTGGCAACGATTCAAGGATCGATTTGGCATCGAGATTCTCGATGCGCTGGGCTCGACAGAAGCATTGCATATGGTGACATCGAATCGTCCGGGTGAGGTCAGGGCCGGATCGAGCGGAAAAGTGATTCCCGGTTATGAAGCGAGGATCATCGACGAAAACGGTGTCCCCGTTCCAACCGGCGAGATTGGCAACCTAATTGTTAGGGGAGACTCCATCTGTGCCTTTTACTGGAACCAGCACGAGAAAACCAAGAACACCATCGAGGGCGAGTGGATAAAGACCGGAGACAAGTATCACCAGGATGAAGATGGCTACCTCTGGTACGCGGGCCGCTCTGACGATTTGTTCAAGGTCAATGGGCGCTGGCTGAGTCCTGCTGAAGTCGAGGGCGCTCTGTTGATGCATCCAGCCGTTAAAGAAGCGGCGGTCGTTGGTCGCGAAGACAAAGATCAGCTTTTGAAGCCGGCGGCCTTTGTCGTCATCAATCCAGATTTTCGCGCTGATGACAAGCTGGCCGCTGAACTCCAAGATTGTGTGACCAAGACCCTGGGAGGATACAAGCGGCCTCGATGGGTGGAATTCCTGCCCGAACTCCCGAAGACCGCTACCGGGAAACTGCAGCGATTCAAGCTTCGAGAATGGCAACGCGGCCTATCCTGAAGGCCGAAGACGGCGCGCAACCGGAGCTACTATCACCTCCAGTTATAACTCCTGCGTTATACCTATTCCTCCCGATGGATTCGGTCCCTCGATTTTGATTTCATGCCAAGCGAACCCATGGCAGCAGCAGCCACGTGTTTCTTACCCCAGTCAGGCCCCAGACGAAAGTAAGGAGTAGGTATGCCCCAGCCAGCAGCGCGCCATATCGGTATTCGTCTACTCTGCCTTGCCCTTCTTCCAACAGTTTTACAAGGTGCGTTACCCGCTTCGGCGCAGATCGGGAGCACTCTGCCGAACATGAAGCCTGTCGAAACCGGCTTCTTCCAGAATGGCGAGGTACAGTTCAACCGAGTTTGGGGAATGAAGGAAGGTGTCGGACCAATCCTTACCGACGGCGGCTGTCAGCGCTGTCACAAAACGCCCGTGCTCGGCGGAAGCAGTAACCGCCTCTTGACGTTCTTTGGCAACGTTACGGGTGGTGTCTTCGATCGACTGGATGGGACTGGCCCGAGCGGTGAAAACGAAGGTGGCCTGTTGCTCCAGAGCCGCTCCAACCAGGCCTTTCTGCAGAATTGCACTCAAGGCGGAGAGCACATCCCACCCGACGCAAACGCAATCGAGAACCGCATGGCTCCCGCCGTGTTTGGTTTCGGGTTGATCGATGCGATCTCAGACGCTGATCTTCAGGCCCAGGCGGAATTCGAGCTGCAGAACTACCAGGCGGATGGAATCCACGGGGCGGCGCCATTGGTTCCCAAGTTCTTCGCGGCCGCCGCCAACAAGGTGGGCAGGTTTGGAAGGAAGGCACAGATCGCGAACCTGGTGGAGATGGCTGCCTTCGCATTCGCTCATGACTTAGGGATCACGAACCCGCTCGTTCCCGACGAGGATCTTCCCCAAGGCCAGCCGATTGATCCCAATTGCGTGCAGAATAGTGACACTCCCAATAACAACAATAGCGGAAGCGGGGGCAAGGGGATATTTCCTTTGTCACACTTCATTCGTTACTTGGCGCCTGCAGTTCCGCTAGATTGTTCGGGCGACTCATGCAAACAAGGGAAGACCCTTTTCACGACCCTGGGCTGTGACAAGTGTCATAAACAGAGCTATACAACACCAGCTAATGTCCTCGTACAGACAGATCTCACTGGCCGTACGCTCCCGAGTGTGGCGCTAAGCGGCCAGACGGTAGCACTGTACTCGGATCTACTCCTACACGATCTGGGCAACGCTGATAAAGGAGTGATTCCGCAAGGGCAGCCAAATACCGGCGAGGCCACCGCCACGCAGTGGCGCACCATGCCCTTGTGGGGATTGCAGTACCGCACCCTTTTCATGCACAGTGGTGCTGCCACTTCCCTTGATTCCGCGATTCGAAGCCACTCGGATGACATCCAAAGCGAAGCGCTCACTGTGATCCAGAGGTACAAAGCTTTGTCACCGTCAGATCAGCAAGCTTTGTGGGATTTTCTGAAGACGCTGTGATGGCGCTATGGCGTAGCGATGCGGTCAACCGATAAGGCATGAGTTTTCCAGATTTTAGGAGACGAAAAATTGACATTTGGGGGTCTGTCTCGCTTGACCTGCTACCCTGAATAGTGATATCACCTATTCTGCGCTGCGTCTCCCCCGATCCAATAGCTCCAGAATTATTGCCTCTTCACGGAGTGGAGAAATTAAGGAGTTGTCTTATGGTGCAGCCCCACGCCCGAACGATCGCATTACGAGTTTTGCTGACCGTAACCTTCGCAGGTACCCTCGCGGCCAACGCTCAACAACCTGCGATTGGTGATCATCTAGACGGGATGAAGCAAGTCGAGATTAATTTCTTTAACAATGGCAAACAGCAGTTCTTTCGAGTTTGGGGCATGCAAGAAGGTGTGGGTCCGGTTCTTACCGACGGAGCCTGCACGCGTTGCCACAACGCTCCGGTGATGGGCGGAAGCAGCAATCGCCTTTTGACGTTTTTCGGCAACGTAACAGGTGGCGTTTTCGATCCACTGGATGGAACAGGAACACATCCCAATGAGGGTGGCCTTCTGTTGGAGTCGCGCTCGAACCAGGCTTTCCTACCAAACTGCCCGCAGGGAGGCGAAGTTTTACCTGCTGACGCGAATGCGGTAGAAAATCGCATGGGTCCTCCAGTCTTCGGCTTTGGCTTGATTGACGCCATCGCGGATGCTGACATTCAGGCGGAGGCCGTTGATAAGGGGCTGGGAATCCACGGAAAGCCGAATGTTGGTGACATATTTCCTAACAACCCAGCGCCGCCACACACCGTAGGGCGCTTTGGCCGCAAGGCCCAGATTGCGAACCTGGTTGAGATGGTAGCCTTCGCGTTCATGCATGATCTGGGAATCACGAACATGCTGAACATGGACGAAGATCTGCCGCAAGGGCAGCCCATCGACCCGCAGTGCACACTCAATAGCAGCGTGCCAAACAACAACAACACTGGCAGCGGGGGCAAAGGAATGTTTCCTATTTCGCATTTTCCTCGTTACCTGGCTCCGCCCACGCCGCTAGATTGTTCGGGTACATCATGCAGCCATGGAAAGGAACTGTTTGGCACATTGGGTTGCGACAAGTGCCACAAGCCGAGCTACACGACTCCTGCGAACGTTCAAGTGCGAACTGATCTCGCCGGAACATCGCTGACCAGTCCTGCATTGAGCAACTTCCAGGTAAACCTGTATTCCGATTTGCTGTTGCATGATCTCGGGAATGCGGATAGGGGCAGAATACCGGAAGGGTATCCGAATACGTCGATTGCCAAGACGACAGAATGGCGTACGGCTCCTCTTTGGGGACTGCAGTTCCGCATCGCGAATCCACACTTCATGCACAGCGGGTCTGCCACGAGCCTGGATGCAGCGATAAAAGGTCACTCTGATGGAGTCACAGGGGAGGCCGTAACCGTAATTAATAATTACAAGTTGTTATCTCCTTCGGACATGGCGGACCTGTGGACCTTCCTGGGAACGCTGTAAGGAGTTAATCCGAAAAAGAATTACGGGAGAAGGGAACCCTTCTCCCGTTATTTTTTGGTGTTCTAAGCTGGGCCTATCTCGTTGGTTTTAACACTGCCGCATTGCGCTCATCCCCGGCAATGATTCGGTAAAACTTCTTCAGATCATCCGCTTTATTCAACGGAACGCTCAGTTCCTTCACTTCCAGGCTGCGGCTGTAGTGAATAACGTTTCCTTTTGCTTCCGACTTCGCGTGATAGGAGGCAAAGCTAAAGTCGGCGTCAACAGGGGGCGGCAACTCATCTACCTCGTAGCCGGTCGGCAACGTGATATCGAACTGGTCTGTGTCCTTGGAAGGTCCATCAAATTCAATCGGGTAGTGGCGTGGCTCTCTGGTCTCGAGAAGGGCACTAGATTTTCGTCCCAGCACGCAAGGACGAAGAAGAATCAAGTCGCCGGCATTCTTGGCGTAGTCGGTGGCCTCAAAGCTGTAGCGGAACCCGAAAGGTAAGTCGGTCTGCGAGAGGTTCACGAGAGAAGCTTTTGTCAGATTAAAGTTGGAGAGAGATCCGGCCAGCAATGACTCGATGGGTTTGATGCGATCCGCTTCATTGGTGGTCGACATCAGCGCCTCACGCTGGGTCCATGCGCGGTCGCCCAAGCGCATCTCCTCTACACTGCCAACAATCTTTCCTGCGGGGTCGACCTGCAATTTGCCGGTGCGCTGAATACCGTTCATCGCCGTGGGCTGTTGCGGAAGCGCGGTTAGCTCGCCACCTTCTGGAGTTACGAGCAATCCGTAATTAGCCTGGAGATAGCCTCCAATTTGACCGAATGGAATAAGCTCATTGGTTGGATCAAAGAAGAGTATTTTTCCAAGCATGGGATGTTGCATGATTGCGATCAAGGATGGATCGGAGATGTCCGCCGAAAGCTTGATCGCCAGCACCGCATGATCGAACCCGGTATTCGCAGGTGTATTTGGACCGACTCCACCACGCGTAGAATTGATGACGACGTAGTAAGAATCAATCCCGATCTCGCGCAACATGGAAGCCAGCAGAGTGGCTTTGTCCTTGCAATCGCCGTAGCGGTGCGTGTATACCTCGGCAGCCGGATGCGGCTGAAGTCCTCCAATTCCGAGTTCAATCGCTACATACCGGATGTCCTTCTGGACAAATCGAGCTAGAGCCTTGATCTTGTCCAGTTGTTTTGGAAGGGAAGAAGTTAGCTCCGCGACCTTCTGCTTGATTTCCGGCGAGGCGTCGGTGCGACCGGCCGTAAGGCCCTGGTACCAGTTTCCCATCTGTTGCCATGTAGTAAAACTGTTGCTGAGAGTGCTGGATGGCGGATAAAAGTACACGAGCATGTGCGCGGCGACGGCTCGAAACGGAGGCATGTCGTCTTCCTTATGGACGGCCTTAACGTCGCGCACACTCCAGCGCCATTGATTGCTGCCCGCTAACTCGGGTTGATTCTCGGGATAATTGATCCAGGCAGCCTTATATTCCCAGCCGGTCGGCAGTTGCAGCGAGTAGTGCCCTTCGGCGACCGGATCTTCACCCTGGACAAACCATATGTTCTGCAGCACGAGCGGATGCTCTTCTACCTCGTACTCATAACCCACGATGTTTCCAGGGTCGGACGCTGGAATGCGAAGAATCCTGACTCTTACATCGTTGATCAATTCGCCGCCGGCGATCTTCGGTGGGGATACCTCCAACGCATCTTTATCTTTTACTTCGTAATCTTTACCGGATGCCGGAATGCACCAACCATGCAGAGAGGTCACCTTGCGGTTGGAATTTAAGAAAACACTTACTGCGCCACGCTCGCGCCCGCCAGGGCGCAGAATTTTGTAGGCCTCACGTTGGACGATCTTGATCTTGTCTGCAGAGACGACGTTGACACTTTCCTCCGAATAGAGAAGAACTGCGTCGGTCTTCTCATCGTGTGCCGGCAACGGCGCATTGACGAGGTTGTGCATCCAGCCAGGGGCATCCCCCGACCAGGCGGGCACAGGTAAGGCAAGCGCCAGGATCGCCACTGAAAAAATAAGACGCAGTAAGCCGCGACTATTTCTTTGCGCTCGCTCCAATCGGCTGCAAGACGACTTGAGCTTCATCGCTGGTCCTCACGATCTGAAAGAAATCACGCAATGCCGGATAAGATTTTGCATCGAGCAAGAGAACATCCATGCTCAGCTTGCGACTGAGATGAACCGCGCCTTTGTCGCTCTCGACCTTTGACGCGTATAAGATGATCTTGCCACCGGCCTGGTCCTTGGGAGCGGGCATGCTGGTTACTTCCCATCCAACAGGAAGCGTGATTTTCACGTCATCCACTTTTTCGGAAGGGAAACGAAAATAGATCGGCTGAACGCGGTTTGTGTGGTCGAACAGATGGCGTTCGGTTGCTGTGAAGAGTCCAATCGGTAACATCGCCCTTCTGCCGCTGCCGGAAACCCATCCAGGGATTTTCAGGGCATACTCGGCAATCAAGGTTGAAGAGGAACTGGTCCAGTCAGGCTTGTTCGTAAGGTCGATGTCACAACCTGCAGGGATATACTCATGGGCCTGATCTTCAAGATATTTCTTGCGGTCGGCCTCATCTTCGTTTCGTTCGTCGAGGCGCCTGTCCATGGCCTCGAGGCCGGTGAAGGTGATGGTTAGCTTGCCCTCCAGGTCACCGGTTTCCGACAACGTCAGATCCGCCTTTCGTTCGATACGCGATTCGGTTGGGAAAGGAAGTACAGTGCGCACCCAGCTTCCGCCATCCTTGTCCAGGCGCAAACCCTGCACTCCAGTCTCCGACCACTCCAATAGCGCGAACGGAGTAAAGGCCGCACCGGGATCGAAATACATGTCCTTTCCGTTCACCTTTACCAGGACCACATTGGCATCGAGTTGATGTTCATCCATGGTGTTTGGTGAGAAGAAATAGTTGCTGCGGTCAGAAGCCATCACGGCGTAAGCTTCGAAGCCGGCGGCGCGGGCGAGGCCTAGAAATAGCCAGGTCAGTTGTACGCCATCGCCATAACCTCGCTTCCAGACATCCTCGACGTTGGAAGCTTCCTTCTCATTGGCGCGTTTTTCTTCCTGCTGGGTCCGTTGTATCTCGTAGGAAGTATTACGAATCTGCTGCACGCGCGTGTAGATCTTCTGCAGTTTTACTTCCGGACTATCTCCCGGTGAGACAATCTGCGACACCGCCTGCTCCATCGCTTTCTTCTTATTAACGAAGCTTTCAACGTTGTCATGATATTGCTTGCCCTTCTTCTTCCAGAAGGTGTCGGCGTCCTTTTCGAATTCGTCGCTGTAGATGAAATCCACCCTCGACTTCACCTCATTCTCCGGAGGCATGTAGTCTTCGGTTGTAAAGGCAGGCATATTGCTCACCTGCAGCCGGATGATGTGGTCAGGACCTTCTTTCGGCGGCGCAGTGCCTGGTGGCAAGCCTTGCCAGACCCAGCGCACAGCGACGTGGGCGTAAGGCGTAGTGTAAGGTTTCAGCGAAAAGCGCGCACTCTTGGTGAACAAGTCGTCGTTTAAGATCCAATGAGAATCAAAAATATAGTACTCGCTGAGATCGAGCGTGTAGTAATACTCGATCACACTGCCGATTTGTACGGCGGGCAAGGTAAAAGTCTTGGCCATGTATTTCAGGCCTTTGGCCTTGACGATTGATTTCTCGAAGACCTTGCCGTCGAAATTTACGATAGATCCGTTGGGCTGGATGGTGCGCGCACCGATTTTGACGATGTTGTTACCGGACCCTTTGAAGAAAGGGATCTCAATATCCGCGTATTTACGGCCTTCCTCCTTGAGGATCTTTATCCGAACATAGTTGTTCTCATGAGCGGCAAGGCCGCTATCATCACGGTCCACTTCGCGATAAAGGATGACCGCTGGGGCTCCGGGCGCAAGGGGCTCGCTGGTCATGCTGAGCTCATCCGGAGAGATAGGCTGGAACTCGCTCGCCGCCATGAGTGTAGTGAAACCGCTTAGAATTCCCAAGATCAGGAGGGTTGGTACACAGAGAGGTGCTAACACCCGCCGAAGCAGCACGATAACTCTCCCCAATAAGTCCGCCCTAAGAGCAATCGGGCAGGCTGCGAAGTATGGCAGGGCACGATATAACGGGCGGGGGATCCCGTCAAGGACGCTTGCTACATACGCTTGTGACGTTTGTAATCACCTCGCGTAGGCGCCGACGTAGCCCTAAGTCGCAGTGATTATAACTGCGTTGCTGTTTTGAGCAAGTGTTATTGTGAGATCAGGCGCGAGACGGCAGCCATAAGTCGAACGCGGCAGTTAGACGGCAGTGCGCACTTCGCGTACTGCGCAAGGGATTACTACTTCAAGAAGCGTGCCTGGACTTGCATTCCTGACTTTAAGCCTGCCGCCAAGTTCCTTCGCGCGCTGGCTCATGCCGCCGAGGCCGATACCGATGCTGCCAGGCGCCAAAGCCTCTACCCCTTCGGCAATACCCTTGCCATCATCGCGAACCGCAACTCTTACCTCTCCGTCCACGAGGCTCAGAGTGATCCATCCCTTGCGAGCCTCGGCGTGACGGAAAACGTTGGTCAGCGCCTCTTGAATGATGCGAAAGATTGCAGTTTCCAGCTCGGAAGTCAGACGGGGGAAGTCGGTCGGCTGAACGTCGAGTAGCGTCTCGATGCCACTACGCGTGGAGAGCCCGTCTGCATACCAGCGCAAAGCGGAGAGCAATCCCACTTCATCGAGAAGCGGGGGGTGCAGCAGGTGGGACATGCTTCGAATCTGCTTAATCGCGCGATCAATGGTGTCGCTTGCTTGACCGATCACCATCAGCTTTACATCACTCGGCGTGTCCTGCATGATGAGCTCGATCATCAGCTTGGCTGCAACCAGTTCCTGCCCCAGGCCATCATGCAACTCGCGAGCCATGCGGCGGCGCTCGTCATCCTGCATTGTGAGCAGACGTCCGGAGAGACGCCGAAGTTCCGCAGTGCGATGGTCCACCATGCGCTCCAATTCCGCAGCGCTGTCGCGAATCGACTGCTCCAATAACTTGCTGTCGTGTATGTCGGAGCAGGTCCCGTACCAGCGTGTGACGTCGCCGTTACCGTTGCGAATTGGCACGGCCCTCGCTCGAAACCATCGGTAATCGCCGTCTATCCCTAGAATCCGGTACTCGGACTCATAATTCCGCCCGGATTCTACACACTGCAACCATTCGGCTTTGCTCCGGTCTCGGTCCTCGGGATGTACATAGTCAATCCAGCCAAACCCATCGGCGGTGCCTTTGAGCGCACCGGTGTACTCGTAAAATCGTTCGCTGATGTAGTCGCGCGATCCATCGGCTTGTCGGCTGAAGATAATGTCGGGAGCCGTCGTCACAATCGCATCCAGTTCCTGGTTCTTACGCGCGAGTTCAAGGTTCAGGAGCTGCAAAGCCTGTGATCGTCGTTCGAGTTCCTCGGTGCGTTCGGCGACACGGCTTTCAAGCTCGCGGTTCAGGCGTGCAAGCTGCCTGTTTTTGCGGTGCAGTTCCGCGAAAACGCTTACTTTGGCGCGCAATAGTTCCGGGACAACGGGAACTGAGATGTAATCGACCGCACCGCGCTGATACCCCTTGAGGCGATCCACATCGCTGAGATGAACGGCGGATATGAAGATGATTGCGGTATTTTGAAAGCGGGGATGCTGGCGGATTATGTCCGCAAGCTCGAAGCCGTCGAGCTCGGGCATGCTGACATCCATCAGCACAACTGCGACATCGAATTTCAGCAACTGTTCGAGGGCCTCTTTACCAGAGCGCGCTTTGATGAGGTTTTCGCCCAGCTCCGCTAAGATGACCTCATAGCTCAAAAGCTTGCCAGGCTGATCATCCACCATCAGGATGTTCACCTTTTCTTGTTCGCTCATGATCCTTCCGCTATGCTGCATACAAACTACCGCTTGCGAAATACTTCCTCAACATTCAGTTCAACGGTGAAGCCACATACGCAACGCAGAAAGCAGTTGATCCGTATTCACAGGCTTCGCCAGGTATTCGGAAGCTCCCGCTTCCAGGCACTTCTCACGATCTCCCTTCATCGCCTTGGCCGTAAGAGCAATGATCGGCAAGCGTCGGAATGAAGGATTCTGCCGGATCACTTGCATCGTTTCATAGCCGTCCATTTCCGGCATCATGATGTCCATCAAGGTAATGGCGACATCGGGCGTCGACTCGAGTGTGTCGATGGCTTCGCGGCCGGTGCCTGCCGTGACGACTGTCATTCCGCGCCGTTCCAGAACGCTGCTGAGCGCGAAGATGTTGCGGACGTCATCATCGACAACCAGGACTTTCTTACCAACCAGGGCATCATCCGAACGATGTAGACGATCGAGCATCTTCTGCTTCTCGGGCGGCAGATTCGTCACCACCCGATGTAGGAAAAGAGCTGTTTCGTCGAGCAACCGTTCCGGCGATTCGACGCCCTTTACCACGACGCTACGGGCCAAGGTCCGCAAGCGCGCGTCCTCTTCCGGCGTCAACTCTTTTCCGGTGAACACTACCACTGGAAGGTCGCTCAGCGATGGACTCTCCCGAAGCTGTTCGAGAACCTCAAAACCTGACATGTCTGGCAGCCGCAGGTCGAGGACCACGCAATCAAAGGAGTCTACCTCTACCGTAGCGAGCGCCTCGGCCCCTGTGGACACCACGTTTACATCGATATCCCCATAGCCCAACAGTTCTCGAATGCTGAGCTGTTCAGCAGGGTTGTCCTCGACGACCAGAAGCTTCTTGCGACGCGGACTTGAGTATTCCTTAATGCGGTTTAGCGCCTCATCCAGGCCTTCCCTCGTTGTCGGCTTCGTCATGAACGAGAAGGCGCCCCGGGCCAAACCATGGCGACGGTCTTCATCAGTGGTCAGGATTTGCACGGGGATGTGGCGCGTACCAGGATCTTGCTTCAGATGATTGAGAACGGTCCACCCCAGCATGTCTGGCAGAAAGACGTCGAGAGAAACTGCCGTGGGATGGAACTCGCGTGCGAGCGCGAGACCATCGGCTCCCTTCATTGCAACCAATACCTTGAAGCCTTTGTCATGAGCAAGGTCGCTCAAGATGCGCGCATAGTGCGCGTCGTCTTCCACAATCAGCAAGATTGAGTCGTCGGGTTGCAGATTGTCGCGGTCGTCTCCCACATGCTCCACGGGGATTTCCGAAACCACGACGCTGGAGAGCTGTAGCGGCGATGTGGCCGATGGCATGGTACTCCAGGACTGGGATACTCCGGCTGTCAGCGGCCCGACATAGGTTTGCGGCAGATAGAGGGTGAAGCTGCTGCCTTCGCCAGGGGTGCTTCGCAGCTGGATTTCGCCGCCAAGCAAGCTTGCAAGTTCGCGGCTGATGGCAAGACCCAACCCGGTTCCGCCGTATTTGCGGCTGGTGCCGGCATCTGCCTGCTGGAAAGCCTCGAAGATGATGCGTTGCTTGTCGAATGGAATTCCAATGCCGCTGTCGGCAACTTCGAAAGCGACGACTGAAGCAGCGCCATTCAAGATCGCGTGGTCTTCACTCCATCCGCTTTGCGCCACCGAAACGGAAAGCCGTACCCCTCCACGTTCCGTAAACTTGAAGGCATTGGATAGCAGGTTCTTGAGCACCTGCTGCAGACGCTTTGAGTCCGTCACCAGGCTGCGTGGCAGTTCCGGCGCGGCGTGAACTTCGAACGTCAGCCGCCGGTTTTCCGCTTCGTGACGGAACGGCCTCCGGATTGTTTCCAGCAGATTTGCGAAGAAAACTTCCTCGGCATCCACCGAAACCGTACCAGACTCGATCTTCGACAGGTCGAGAATGTCACTGATGAGGTTGAGAAGATCGGTTCCGGCACCGTGGATCGTGCGGGAAAACTCCACCTGCTTAGGTGACAGGTTTCCGTCGGGATTGTCGCTGAGCTGCTGGCCAAGAACAAGAATGCTGTTCAGCGGTGTCCGCAGCTCATGCGACATATTTGCCAGGAACTCAGACTTGTACTTGGAAGTAAGCGCCAGCTCCTTGGCTTTCTCTTCCAGCGCACGGCGTGCCTGCTCAATTTCCTGGTTCTTGCGTTCGACCTCGACGTTCTGTTCCGCCAACTGCTGAGCTTTCTGTGCCAGCTGTTCGTTGGTCTGCTGCAATTCCTTTTGCTGTGTCTGCAGTTCAGTGGCGAGCTGTTGCGACTGCTTCAGCAGGCCCTCTGTCTGCATCGTGGCCTCAATACTGTTCAGCACGATGCCGATGCTGGCTGTGAGCTGTTCGAGGAAACCCAGTTGCGAAGCCGTGAAACTTCCGAGTGACGCCAGTTCGATCACCGCTTTCACGCGGTCCTCAAAGAGGACCGGCAGAACGATGACGCTGCGAGGGACGGCCTCAAATAGACCCGAGCGGATGGATAAAGTATTGGGTGGCAGTTCGTTAATCAGCATGCGCTGTTTTTCTGCTGCACACTGTCCGATGAGCCCCTCGCCGACTTGTATCTGTCGCAGGTGACCATCATCTCCGTCGCCCGCGAAAGCGGATAGGAGGACTAGCCCTTCGGACTTTTCTGTCTCCATCTGATAGATCACCCCCTGGTGAGCATTCACCAGCGGAGCTAGTTCGGACAGCAGCAACCGTCCGACGGTCGCGAGATCGCGTTGGCCTTGCAACATGCCAGTGAAGCGAGCCAGGTTCGTCTTGAGCCAGTCCTGCTCTGTATTGCGCTCCGTGGTGAGACGGAGGTTGTTAATCATCGTGTTGATATTGTCTTTGAGTTCGGCGACTTCACCTCTGGCTTCGACCTGAATGGATCGCGTCAGGTCACCTTTGGTGACGGCAGTTGCGACCTCGGCAATGGCGCGGACCTGGTTGGTCAGGTTGTCGGCCAGCAGGTTGACGTTACCTGTAAGGTCCTTCCACGTTCCGGCGGCTCCGGGCACGTTCGCCTGTCCGCCAAGCCGTCCTTCGACGCCGACTTCGCGCGCCACCGTGGTTACCTGATCGGCGAAGGTAGCGAGCGTATCCGTCATGTTGTTGATGGTTTCCGCCAAGGCTGCGACTTCGCCTTTTGCGTTCACCGTTAGTTTTTGAGTAAGGGCCCCATTCGCAACCGCCGTCACGACTTTGACGATGCCGCGCACCTGTTCCGTGAGGTTGGCAGCCATGACGTTGACGTTGTCCGTGAGATCTTTCCATGTTCCGGCAACGCCAGGAACCTGGGCTTGACCACCGAGTTTGCCGTCGGTACCGACTTCACGGGCCACTCGAGTGACTTCAGCGGCAAACGCGTTGAGCTGGTCCACCATCGTGTTGATGGTGTTCTTGAGTTCGAGAATTTCGCCTTTTACGTCGACCGTAATCTTGCGCGACAGGTCGCCGCGAGCCACAGCCGTGGTGACTTCGGCGATGTTACGGACCTGGCCGGTGAGGTTGCCGGCCATGGCGTTCACCGAGTCGGTCAAGTCTTTCCATGTGCCTGCGACGCCGGGCACGTTCGCCTGTCCACCGAGCCGCCCTTCAGATCCGACTTCGCGGGCTACGCGGGTGACTTCAGCAGCGAAGGATCGCAACTGCTCAACCATGGTGTTGAGAGTTTCCTTTAACTGCAGAATTTCGCCGCGCACGTCCACCGTGATCTTCTTCGATAAGTCACCAGTTGCAATGGCTGTCGCGACTTCGGCAATGTTTCGCACCTGGCCGGTGAGGTTCGATGCCATGAAGTTGACGTTGTCGGTGAGATCTTTCCAAGTACCACCGACGCCTGGCACTTGCGCCTGGCCGCCAAGCTTGCCTTCCGTGCCGACTTCGCGAGCAACGCGGGTGACTTCGCCGGCGAATGCGTTGAGCTGGTCCACCATAGTGTTGATGGTGTTCTTGAGTTCAAGAATTTCGCCTTTTACGTCGACCGTGATCTTGCGTGACAAATCGCCGCGAGCCACAGCCGTGGTGACTTCGGCGATGTTACGAACCTGACCGGTGAGGTTACCGGCCATTGAGTTCACCGAATCCGTCAAATCCTTCCAAGTACCCGCCACGCCCGGCACGCTCGCCTGACCGCCAAGCCGTCCTTCGGTCCCGACTTCGCGCGCCACGCGGGTGACTTCGCCGGCGAACGCGTTCAATTGGTCCACCATCGTATTGATGGTTTCCTTCAGCAGCAGAATTTCGCCGCTGACGTTCACCGTAATCTTCTTGGACAAGTCGCCGCTAGCGATAGCGGTGGCGACTTCCGCGATGTTTCGAACCTGGCCGGTGAGATTGCTGGCCATCGAGTTCACTGAGTCGGTAAGGTCTTTCCACGTGCCACCGACGCCAGGCACGAGCGCTTGACCACCCAGTTTTCCGTCGGTTCCGACTTCGCGGGCCACGCGCGTCACTTCTGAAGCGAATGATCGAAGCTGATCCACCATCGTGTTGATGGTGTCTTTGAGCTCGAGAATTTCGCCCTTCACGTCGACTGTGATCTTGCGGGACAAGTCGCCGCGAGCCACGGCGGTCGCGACTTCTGCAATGTTACGCACCTGGCCGGTGAGGTTCGACGCCATGAAGTTGACGTTGTCAGTAAGGTCTTTCCAGGTACCAGCAACGCCCATTACTTGCGCCTGACCGCCGAGCTTTCCTTCGGTACCCACTTCGCGGGCGACGCGAGTTACTTCGCCAGCGAACGCGTTAAGCTGGTCGACCATCGTGTTGATGGTGTTTTTGAGTTCGAGAATCTCGCCCTTCACATCTACCGTGATTTTGCGAGACAAGTCGCCGCGAGCCACAGCCGTAGTGACTTCGGCGATGTTACGGACCTGGCCGGTCAAATTTCCGGCCATCGAGTTCACCGAGTCGGTCAAATCTTTCCATGTACCCGCCACGCCCGGCACGTTGGCTTGTCCGCCAAGTCGTCCTTCGGTTCCGACTTCGCGCGCCACGCGGGTCACTTCGCCGGCGAACCGGTTGAGCTGATCCACCATCGTGTTAAGCGTTTCTTTGAGTTGGAGGATTTCGCCGCGGACGTCTACTGTGATTTTGCGAGACAAATCGCCGCTCGCGATGGCGGTCGCGACTTCGGCGATGTTTCGTACCTGGCCTGTCAGGTTTGAGGCCATGAAGTTGACGTTGTCGGTAAGGTCCTTCCAGGTCCCACCGACGCCGGGTACTTGTGCCTGACCGCCGAGTTTGCCTTCGGTTCCGACTTCGCGGGCCACGCGGGTAACTTCACCGGCGAACGCGTTAAGCTGGTCCACCATCGTGTTGATGGTGTCTTTGAGTTCAAGAATTTCGCCCTTCACATCGACCGTGATCTTTCGCGACAGGTCGCCGCGGGCCACCGCCGTCGTAACCTCGGCGATGTTTCGGACCTGCGCCGTGAGGTTTCCGGCCATCGCGTTGACTGAGTCGGTAAGATCCTTCCACGTTCCCGCCACACCGGGCACCACGGCTTGTCCGCCGAGCTTTCCATCGGTGCCAACTTCGCGGGCGACGCGGGTTACTTCGGAAGCGAATGAACGAAGCTGGTCCACCATCGTGTTGATGGCTTCTTTCAACTGCAGAATTTCGCCCCGCACATCGACCGTAATTTTGCGAGACAAGTCGCCGCTGGCAACTGCGGTCGCAACTTCCGCGATATTGCGAACCTGGCCGGTGAGGTTACTCGCCATCGAGTTCACGGAGTCGGTCAAGTCTTTCCAGGTTCCGGCAGCGCCTGGTACCTGTGCCTGTCCACCGAGTTTGCCGTCCGTACCGACTTCGCGAGCCACACGCGTCACTTCTGCCGTAAAGACGCTGAGCTGTTGGATCATCGTGTTGACGATGCTGGCAGAACGAAGGAACTCGCCTTCGAGCGGCCTCCCATCAACGTCCAGTCTCACTGTTTGGGTAAGGTTTCCTTGTGCGACTGCGGCAATCGCGCGGGTCACTTCCGTATTCGGCCGGAGAAGATCCTCGACCAGTGTGTTGAGCGAGATTTCCATTTCTCCCCACGCACCGCGAGAGTCCTGGAAGCGCGCGCGTTCGCGCGTGCGGCCATCTTTTCCAACCACCTGTCCGATACGCTGCAACTCCTGCGCCATTTGCTGATTGGCACGAACAATCTCGTTAAACGTGTCGGCAATCTTGCCACCAAGGCCGGTCCACGAACCCGGCAATCGAACAGAGAAATCTCCGTTGCGCATGCTTTGCAAACTTGAAAGGATAGCGGCCAGCTCCGCATGCTCGGAAACCGCGGCAAGACTATCTCTCTGAGAACCGTTTGTAGGCAGGTTGGCAACTCCGTCGTGATTCGCTGCGACGTCTTCAGACACGACGGGCGTAGATTTCGTGGCGCCCCTCTTCATACCATCTCCAATTAGCGCTGATTCTAATTTTGTTAAGACTCCCCAAGCGCTTCGATTACAAGGCGAGATGCTAGACGATACAAGAGTTTACGCAACTTCTTTTGCCATCGAAATCGGAAATGAAAGTACCCGATCTACAGGATTGTCTGTATTGACATGACGATTTCGACACCACGGGCGTAACCAGGGAAGAAGTCAAAGAAGGGTGGAACTACTCAGCCCTTAAGGCATGTACTGTATCGAACAATCTTGTACTTTCGCCTATCATACTAATTCGCCGCCCGTCAGACTAAAAGTTTCAGGTTCCGCGCTCTTGTCGTCAAAACGCCTCAGCGATCGCATCCAGGAGTTGTGCGGGCAAGCTATTTCGCTGCCGGAATCCGCTGAGTTGGACAAGGTTATTCGGGATCTAAGAGAAGCTTTACACGAGCACACCTCACGGTTGCGGCATTTGGCTGCGAAGCGGGTAGTTCTCCCCAATCGCAGATCCCTTGATCAAAGATCCAAAGACAAAGTAAGCCCCCACCCTCACTAATCCTTCCAAGACACATTCGAAAACGGGTACAGGCGGCATTTGAGCGAAAAGCATCTGCCCGAGTACCATGCTTTGCCAGAGTATGCTTAGTCGGCAGAAATGATGGAAAAGGATATGCGTAGCGCGACGATAGCCCCTGGTACTTCCTGGCTGGGAAAGGGTGAATTTGACGTCGCATTCCAAAAGCCCCTGTCACCAAAGCAGCGATGGTTTTCGCTGATCGAATTTGTCATAGGAAGCGTCATCGTCATCGGGCATAACGTGTTTCGCGTTGTTCCCAATGAAGTGCCAATTCTGTTCGTGCTCGGGATGGTTTCTACGCGGATTCGCGATGGCGGATGGGGTGTGATGGGCCTGAGGCTGCCCACGTCCTGGAAGCGCACAATTCTTCTGGCAGTCGCAGCTGCCGCTGTCAGAATCTTGCTCGGCGCAGTTGTCATCGATCCATTGACTGCGAAATTCTGGCCAGTTGCAGTTGCTCCGGCGGGTTCCGAACAGATTTCCGGGAACCCACTGGAAGCGCTGCAGTGGCTCTTGCTGATCTGGACGTTCGCGGCCTTTGGCGAAGAAATCGGGTATCGCGGTTGTTTGCTCACTCGAGCCGCGGATCTAGGCAATCGGTCGAAGACTGCGTACTGGGTCGGAGTGCTTGTCGTATCGGTGCTTTTTGGGTATGGCCACTATTACAAAGGGCCCTCGGGAATGGTAGATTCGGGTATGGCCGGCCTGATTCTGGGAGCGGCTTTTCTTCTTTCGGGCCGCAACCTGTGGGTTTGCATCCTTGCGCACGGTTTCATCGACACATTTGGTGTCATCGCCTTGTTCCTAGGATGGTCCTCTTAAACGAAACAAATCGTTTCACCTGAATCCTGGGGAAGCGCGCGGACATCTGATTTCGTATCAGGACTGAGGATGCCACAGTTCAGGGCGGGTGTGTTTCCCGCAACCCACGTTACTCATCATCCATTCATTTTTTCAGAGGTTTGTTGCATGGCAAAACCGGTAATCCTGACTGTTGATGACGATGCTGATGTGCTTCGAGCCATCGAGCGCGATTTGCGGCAACGCTACAGCGATAAATATCGAGTCCTACGAGCCGAATCCGGAATGTCCGCGTTAGATATCATGCGGCGGTTGCAACAGCGTAACGACGCGGTTGCGCTATTGCTAGTGGATCACCGCATGCCTGAGATGAATGGGGTGGAAACCTTGATCGAGGCGATCAAGCTCTATCCTGACGCCAAGCGCGTTCTGCTTACTGCATATGCGGACACGGAGGCCGCGATCAAGGCTATTAACGAAGTCCAACTACATCATTATTTGTTGAAGCCATGGGATCCACCCGAACAGCAGCTTTATCCCGTTCTGGACGATCTGTTGGAAGACTGGTTCGCGGATTTCCGTCCGCCGTTCGAGGGCGTACGTGTTCTGGGCACACGCTGGTCGTCGAAATCCTACGACATACGGAATTTTCTAGCGCGAAACCAGGTTCCTTATCAATGGCTCGATGCTGACGCTTCTGAACGCGAGCCTGAGGTTAAGCGACTGATGTCGAGCCTGAAGCGCGAAGAGTTAAGGTTGCCGTTGGTGCTCTTTCCCGATGGAAATTGTCTTCCCGAACCGAGCCCGCACGATATGGCGGAGAAGTTAGGTCTACGCACTCGGGCAGGGCTCGAATTCTATGATCTAGCAATCCTGGGAGGAGGACCTTCGGGTTTAGCGGCAGCCGTGTATGGGGCATCGGAAGGGCTTAAGACCGTCATGGTCGAGCGGGAAGCTCCGGGTGGGCAAGCCGGGATGAGTTCGCGCATCGAAAACTATCTCGGATTTCCCTCGGGACTATCCGGCGCGGATTTGGCACGGCGTGCGGTAACGCAGGCGAAGCGATTCGGTGTAGAAATTGTCTCCCCGCAGGAGGCGACTCAAGTTCGCATCGACGGACCGTACCGCTATGTAAAGCTCAGCGACGGAAGCGAACTCTCTTGTCATGCACTACTGCTTGCAATGGGTGTGCAGTGGCGCAAGCTTGATGTGCCTGGTATCGATCGTCTGCAAGGGGCTGGCGTGTATTATGGCGGCGGCACAACCGAGGCGCTGTCCTGTCGAGATGAAGATGTATACATTGTCGGCGGCGCCAACTCCGCGGGCCAAGCGGCCATGTTCTTCTCGCGCTACGCGAAGCGCGTGGTAATGCTAGTTCGCGGGAATTCGCTGGCCGTGAGCATGTCGCAGTACCTCATCGACCAGATCAAAGCGACCCCCAATATTTCAGTGGAGTACAAAAGCAGGGTTGTGGAAGCGCATGGTGATGATCATCTGAGTAGTATCTCCATTTTGTGCGATCAAACTGGAGAGATTTCCACCGTGCCTGCCTCAGCGCTATTTATCTTCATCGGTGCGGAACCGCGGACCGCATGGCTGAATGACATGGTGGAAACCGATTCCAGGGGCTTCGTTTTGACCGGTCCTGATTTGATGCGGGATGGGCAGCGCCCCAAGGGATGGGCGTTGGAGCGTGATCCGGGGTTGTTGGAAACGAATGTGCCCGGCATTTTCGCAGTTGGCGATGTCCGCCACGGTTCGATTAAGCGCGTCGCCTCCGGCGTGGGCGAAGGATCGGTAGCAATTCAGTTCGTTCATCAATATCTAAGCAAGGTTTCATGATGCCTCAAAGCGAGACCACCAAGAACACTCCTATAACGCGCGAGCCTCTCAAGGATGCGTTGCGCAGGATCACGATCTTCGCAGACCTTACGGACGATCAATTGGAATGGTTCGCCGACAATTGTGAGGATCTGCACTTTGAGTCCGGAGAGATCCTGATTCATGGCGGGGATCCGGCAGATGCACTGATTGTGCTGCTCGAGGGCGAGCTACGCGGGCGGCGCGACACCGGGGGAGACTCTGCCACGTACATTGCCCGCGCTGGCCAAGTTACGGGAATGCTGCCGTTTTCTCGCCTGACGGTATTTCCGCTCACCATCCGCGCCTTTGGGCATACTCGGTTGGCTCGTCTTCACAAGGACCGTTTTCCAGTGATGATGGAGCGTATTCCCGAACTCACGCCGCGTTTGGTGAACGTGCTTGCCGACCGTATACGGGAAGTGAGCCGTGCTGATCAGCAACGCGAGAAATTGACAGCGCTCGGGAAGCTCTCAGCCGGTCTCGCACATGAAATGAACAATCCGGCATCGGCCGCCCGCCGCGCAGCCGAAGGATTGCGGCAATGTACAGATGATCTTCGGCAAGCCAACGCCAAGCTCGATAGGGCCGCACTTTCTGCCGAGCAACGGGCATCTTTGGCTGAGTTGGAAAACTGCCTGATCGACAGTATGGCTTCCGCGACACCACTGGATTCCATCGAGCAGAGCGATCGCGAGGAGGACATGGCAACCTGGCTGGAACGGCTCGGAGTTCCGCACGCCTCGCAACTTGCCCAGGGCTTGGTCGAGGCGAACGTAGATAGGGAAGACCTCGATCAGTTGCGTTCAAAATTTGACCCGAGTGTACTTCCTGACGTGCTTACCCGAGTAGTGTCGACGCTTTGTGCGGAACGGCTGGCACGCGAAGTCGAGTCGACCACCGGGCGAATTTCGGAACTGGTGAAGGCGATCAAAGAATATTCCTACATGGATCAATTGCCCGAGCAGGAGATCGATATACACAGTGGTATCGACAGCACCCTGACCATGTTGAAATTCCGCCTTAAGAAGGGCGTCACTGTCGTTCGAGACTACGACAGAACCATTCCGCGTATTTTCGCGCATGGTAGCGAACTCAACCAGGTTTGGACAAACCTAATCGATAACGCAATCGACGGAATGAATGGCAAAGGGGAGTTGCACATTCGGACGCTGCAGGAACTCGACATGGTGTTGGTCGAGATTACCGATAACGGCGCGGGTATCCCGGATGATGTGAAGCCTCACATCTTTGATCCGTTCTTTACCACCAAGGGCGTTGGGGTGGGAACGGGCTTGGGTTTGGACACGGCCTACCGAATCGTCCGCAACCATCGTGGGGAAATCAACTTTGACTCGAAGCCGGGTAAAACGTGCTTTCAGGTCAGACTCCGGCTGAAACAGCCCAAAGGAGGACAAGAGTGAGTCAGTGCACGCATCTTGATCAAATCAATGACGACATACAACCCCACACCAAGGGGTGCGAAGAGTGCATGAAGACTGGCGATCGTTGGGTACATCTCCGCTTGTGTATGAGTTGCGGAAAGGTGGGTTGCTGCGATTCTTCCAAGAACAAGCATGCGACGAAGCACTTTCATGAATCTAAACACCCGATCATGCGTTCGCTTGAGCCGGGGGAGAATTGGGGTTGGTGTTATGTCGACGACTTGGAAATGGACTTCTCCTGAGGTGAATTGATGTTTGAGAGCATTCTTTGCCAGGTAACCCAATACGATCCCGACGTCCTGGAGCCGCTGATTGAACTCGCTGTCGAGATTGCGCGCGAGGGCCGTGAAGGAAGACGCATCGGCACGTTATTTATCCTGGGAGATGAGGAAGCGGTTCTGGCACGATCGAGACCGCTGATCCTCGACCCGCTGGCCGGACATCCGGATGAAGCTCGCCACGTCAGCAACGAGAACCTGCGCGGCACCATTAAGGAGCTGGCGCAACTGGATGGAGCGTTCGTGGTGAGCCAGGCAGGCGTTTTTGTTTCCGCCTGCCGCTATCTAGACGCAGCAGCGCCTCAGGTCGATGTCCCGCTGGGATTAGGCAGTCGCCACATCGTAGCTGCCAATATGAGCGGTGCCACCGAGGCCGTAGGTATCGTCGTATCGGAGAGTTCGATTGTGAGGCTGTTCTGCCACGGGAAGATGGTCGGAGAAATCATTCCCGAACTCTGGATGATTGACCGCAAGACGCACCTCCGTGGCTTCGTGAAACGGGAGAATATCGGCGACTTGGCGATTCTGACCCCTACTCCGAATTACGCTCGAGCCGGCAAGTGATGAGACAAAGTGCAATTATCAGACTTGGTTTACTGCGCTGCTGGTGTCGTGTATGCCTTCCGGAGCGATGGCGGGGAATGACTGAATTAGCCGCATAGGCGCTCTCCGAAATGTCCGTCGTCGCCAAACTCCCGTGTGATGAGGATGCTATCCGGGCAGGCGTTGCCGATCCGTCATGCTCCTCGCGTGGCCCTTGGGTTCTGGCCGCCACCATCCTCGGTTCCAGCATGGCGTTCATTGACGGCACTGTCGTGAATGTTGCCATCCCAGCTATTCAATCGAATTTGAATGCAACCGGGGCGCAAGCTCAGTGGGTCGTTGAATCCTACGCCTTGCTTCTGGCAGCGCTAGTGCTAGTGGGCGGGGGACTGGGCGATCTCTACGGGCGGCGCAAAATCTTTTCTCTTGGCGCGCTGATTTTCACGGCAGCATCGGTATGGTGCGGGTTGTCCGCTGATATCACGCAGTTGATTGTCGCACGGGCGGTGCAGGGAGTCGGTGGGGCGTTACTTGTGCCCGGAAGCCTGGCGCTCATTAGCGCTTCTTTTCCGGACGCGGAACGGGGGCGCGCCATCGGAACCTGGTCCGGCTTCACCGCAATCACTACAGCATTTGGTCCCGTGCTGGGCGGATGGCTGGTCGAGCATGGCTCGTGGCGCTACGTATTTTTCGTGAATGTCCCGATTGCGGTTGCCGTGTTGACGCTGACGATGTGGAAAGTCCCTGAGGGCAGGAACCAGAATGCCCCTCGCCGACTCGATTGGCTCGGTGCAATTCTGGGCACTATCGGGTGGGGCGGTGTGGTGTATGCACTTATCGAATTCTCCACACATAGCAGCGCAGTGGTTATTGCTGGTGTAGTGGGAATCGTCTCGCTAGTTGCTTTTTTCTTTGTCGAGGCCTATTCCTCCGCCCCCATGATGCCGCTCAGCCTATATCGCTCGCGTGACTTCAGCGGAGCAAATTTGCTGACTTTGTTTCTGTATGCGGCGTTGGGCGGATTCATCTATTACTTTCCGCTGAATCTGATTCAAGTCCAGCATTACACGCCGACTCAGGCTGGATCGGCGTTGCTGCCCTTCATTCTTCTGATGTTCTTGCTTTCGAGGTGGTCGGGTGGATTAGTACAGCGCTACGGTGCACGACGTCCGCTCATCGTGGGCCCTTTGATCGTTTCAGCCGGCTTCCTCCTGTTCACACGTTCTGGCGGGGGCACGTACTGGAGTACCATCTTTCCCGCCACGCTGGCGGTTGGATTCGGCATGGCTGTGAGTGTCCCGCCGCTGACAACCACGGTAATGGGAGCCGTTTCCAGGGATCGTGCGGGAGCCGCTTCTGGTATCAACAATTCAGTCTCACGCATCGCAGGACTGCTTGCGATTGCTGTATTCGGGGTAATCCTCTATCACGTATTCGATCGCACCCTAAACGAGAAGATAGAGAACCTTCCTGCGCCAGTGAAGCAAGAGATCGACCAGCAGCGCTCACGATTGGCGGCGGCCAAGGTGAATGACGCTCAGGGACGTCTAGCGGTCGAGCAATCTTTCTTCGCGGGGTACAGGGTGATCCTTTGGATCGCCGCAACGTTGGCGGTAGCAAGCGCGATCAGCACCGCATTGATGATCGGAAAAGCAGCACGCCCGGATCCGGCACCTGGATAAGTCTAGATCCTGAATCAAAAGAGTGATTGCACAAATCTAAATGCAGTCAGGTATTCTGGGCCGGAACCTATGAAGCTTCTCTATCAATACGCGCGACAATACTGGAAATTGGTGGTCGCCGCCCTGGTGCTCGCCGCCATTAACCAGATTTTCTCGCTGCTCGACCCGGTGATCTTTCGGTATGTGATCGATAACTACGCCACGAAGTATCACGACTATACTCAGGTCCAATTCATTCGCGGCGCGGGCCTGCTTCTCCTTGCGGCCGTGGGAGTGGCCTTCGTTTCTCGCGTAGCCAAGAATTTCCAGGATTATTTCGTTAATGTCATCGTGCAAAGACTTGGCGCGCGGATGTACTCCGACGGCATCCAGCACTCATTGGATCTCCCCTACCAGGTCTTTGAAGATCAGCGCAGCGGTGAGACCCTGGGCAAACTGCAGAAGGTCAGGATCGACGTCGAAAAGTTTGTAACCGCCGCTGTGAACGTCCTGTTCACGTCAATCGTTGGAATTGTCTTCGTAATGATCTATGCCTTCCGAGTGCACTGGTCGATTGCGCCCGCTTTCATCATTACGGTTCCACTCATCGGATACATCAGTTCCACGTTGAGCCGCAAGATCAAGAAGATTCAGAAGACGATTGTTTCCGAGACGACCGCCCTTGCCGGGTCGACGACAGAGTCACTGCGCAATATTGAATTGGTAAAGAGTCTCGGCCTGGCGAAACAGGAAGTGAACCGTCTGAACAGCATCACGGAAAAGATCCTGAGACTCGAACTCAAGAAAGTGAAGTACCTGCGCAGCTTGAGCTTCATTCAGGGCACTTCCGTGAACGCGATGCGCACGAGCCTGTTGTTCCTCATGCTCTACCTGATTTTCCGGCAGGAGATCACGGTAGGCCAATTCTTTTCGCTGATGATCTACTCGTTCTACATCTTTACCCCGCTTCAGGAGCTGGGGAATGTCATCAACTCCTTCCGCGAAACCGAGGTATCGCTCCAGAATTTCCAGGAAATTCTGGATACTCCGCGCGATCCCAAGCCGCTGAATCCGGAGCCCGTTGACGAGCTAATGACGCTGCAATTCGACGGTGTCATATTTCAGCACCAGAGCGCGTCAACCCTGTCGCTGAATGGCATCTCCTTCAGCGCAGCTCGTGGCGATACGATTGCATTTGTCGGCCCATCAGGCGCCGGCAAGACCACGCTGGTGAAGTTGCTCGTTGGTCTCTATCCACCAAAAGCAGGAGAGATTCTTTATAACGGCGTTCCTTCGACCCGCGTCGATCTTGACTTGCTGAGAGAAAAGATCGGATTCGTGACTCAGGATACGCAGCTATTCTCGGGCACGATTCGCGAGAATCTCCTCTTCGTCAATCCCAAAGCCAGCGATGAACAGTGCCTCGAAGTATTAAATAAAGCCGCCGCGCACAGCCTGCTGGCGCGTGCGGATCGCGGCTTAGATACGCTGATCGGGGAAGGTGGCGTCAAGGTTTCGGGCGGGGAGAAGCAACGCCTCTCCATTGCGCGTGCTTTACTGCGACAGCCACAACTCCTGGTTTTCGACGAGGCCACGTCTTCCCTCGATTCGCTTACAGAAGAAGAAATCAGCCGCACCATTCGCGATGTCGCCAGCAATCAGGAAGCGATTACGATCCTGATTGCACACCGCCTATCGACGATCATGCATGCCGATCGTATCTATGTGCTTGAACGTGGCAAAATCGTCGAGTCCGGGAGACACTCGGAATTGCTCGATCAAAAAGGCCTCTATTACGCTATGTGGAGGCAGCAGGTTGGCGAGCGTGAAGCTTTTGATTTGCCAGTTGCGATCCGAAGATAGAGACTGGCAGTTCCGCGTGGAAGTCAGAAAAGCGATTACCCGATTTCCTGATTAGTGCCGTCATTAGGATCGCATTGATCGGTCTCTCAATGCGGGTTCATTGAGACAACTATGGCTGGCGAGTCCACTATCTATCGCGATCTTGCGTACGTCTTCGTTGCCGCTGTTGCAGGTGGTGCCGCGGCTCGCAAGCTGCGTCAACCGCTTATTCTGGGTTACGTGGCTGCCGGCGTTGTGGTGGGGCCGTTTACTCCTGGGCCCAGGCTGTCCGAGGTTCACGTTCTTGAGCTCTTCGCCGAGGTCGGCGTAATTCTCCTGATGTATTCCATTGGTATCGAATTCTCGATACGCGACCTGATGCGCGTGAAGTGGGTGGCGCTATTCGGCGCGCCGTTAGGGATCTTGTTCTCCATTGGCCTAAGCCTGCTGGTGGGGCAACTTCTCGGCTGGAGTGCTCCCCAGAGTATTGCGATCGGCGCTGCTGTTTCCGTGGCTAGCACGATGGTTTTGTCCCGACTGCTGATCGACAGCGGCGAGCTGCAAGCGGAACATGGGCGCATCATGATCGGTATTACTCTGGTTGAAGATTTTGCCGTCGTTGCGCTTACTGTGCTCCTTCCCAGTCTTCGCACACTTGAGGGAGGGGAACTCCTGGCTGTTGGACTTTCCATCCTGAAGGGAATTTTGATTCTCACTCCCATTGCGGTGCTCTCTTTTAAGCTGGTACCGCCGCTAATGTCATGGGTCTCGCGCACGCGGAATGACGAGTTGTTTCTGCTCGTGGCGTTGGCATTGGGATTTGCAACTGCCGCGTTTTCAGAGGCCGTCGGCCTGTCGCTTGCCGTAGGCGCGTTCCTGGCCGGTGTTGTAATCAGCGGATCGGAGCAAGCGCACGATACTCTGGCTCGCGTTCTCCCCATTCGCGACGCTTTTGTCGCTCTTTTCTTTGTGACGATTGGAGCATTAATCAATCCTCGGATTCTGCTCTCAGAGCCAGCGCTTCTCCTTGAGTTGCTAGCACTCATTATCGTAGGCAAGTTTCTGATCTGGTTGGCTGTGGTACGCCTGTTTCGATACTCCTTGCAGACCGCATTGCTGGTCGCGGTTGGGCTGACTCAGATCGGTGAATTCTCTTATGTGTTAATCCGGGTGGCCAGAGATGCGCAACTCGTTGGCGATGATGTTTACAATGCCATGCTGGCGACTTCGCTGATTAGCATTCTTCTCAACGCGTTGTTGATGAGATATGCCCGCCGCACCACGGCGCCTGCCGTTCCCATAGCCGCGGCAGCGAAGTAACTCCTTCCCGGCCGAGCGGTTTCGTCATCGTCAAACCATTTGTATTTGCTACCGTCCAACTGTTATTCGTCTGTTGTGAAGCTGCAGACATTCACAATAGGTAACAGATGCTGTGGTCGGCTCAATTCTATGAAATGGATCGTGCTACAGGTTGTCGTCCCCCTATTACTCATTTTCCCATTGAGCTGCCAAACGGCTGGCGCCGATCATTCGCTGCCTACAGGAGAAGTCATCGAGGATGTTCACTTCAGCGACGACGCCAGCCAAAGCTATGCGGTATACCTGCCGTCGAACTACACTGCGGGGCATGCATGGCCAATGATCTATGCATTCGATCCGCTCGCTCGCGGAAAGCTTCCGGTTAACCTGTTTAAGGATGCCGCCGAGAAGTATGGCTACATCGTCGTCGGGTCCAACAACTCGCAAAATTTCTCTTTGGACGATTCGCTAAAGTCAGCGAACGCAATCTGGAATGATACTCACCGTCGCTTCGCGATCGATGAACGTCAAACCTACACCGCCGGGTTTTCAGGCGGTGCACGGGTAGCGGGGTTGATCGCGGTCAACTGCCCGCAATGCAAGATCGCCGGCGTGATCGCCCAGGGAGCAGGCTATTGGGAGCCGGGTCATCCTCCCAGTGGACCGTTACTTTACTTCTTGACTGTAGGCGACGAAGACTTCAATTGGCCCGAGGTGATTGGAGTCCGCCGCGAGCGCGAGAGTGCGGGCACTCCCTACCGGGTCAGGGTGTTTGCAGGACCCCATCAGTGGGCTCCCAAGCCTCTCCTGCTGGAAGCGATTGAATGGCTTCAACTCAAGGCCATGCAGGCTGGAATTCGCAAGTCAGACCCTGTTTTCATTCAAGACTTGTTTACCCGAGCAGTGGCAGAGGCAGGCAATGCAGAAAAGCAGAACGATGCTCTCGCCGAGTTGAATGCCTATCGATTTCTCGTCTCAGACTTTAGCGGTTTGAAAGATGCGGCCGAATACGAACACAAACTGACAAGTCTAAGAAGTGCGCCAGCCTTGAAAGATGCCCTCAAGAAAGAACAGGAACTGATTGATGAGCAGCACGCGCTCACGCGAGAGACTTCGATGAAACTGGGTAGGTTCTCGGACTCATCCTTCGACGAACGGATGTTATTGAGGCGCGAAATCGTCGACAATTTCCGGCAACTGCAAACCCAGGTCGAGCGCGCGGACAAAGACAACCGGCGAAATGTTTTCACGCGGAGTTTCAATGATTTGTGGGCGCAGGGAATCGAGGCTGGCCAGGGACAGATGAAGCAGCGTCATTTTGATGTCGCTGTCAGCTACTTTCAAATGATCGGCGAAGTTTCACCCAAGGAGCCGTGGCCGGCCCTGCTTTCAGCCGAGGCGTGGACGGCAGCCGGTAATAAGAAGGAGGCGCTAAAAAGCCTTCGGGAGGCCGTACGTCGAGGGTTGAAAAATACCGATGCATTAGAAAGAAACCGTAACCTTGCGGCTTTGGCCGCAGAACCCGAGTTTCAAGCGATCTTGGCCGAGATGAAAAAGAACTAGGCCTTGATCAGCGGCGATGACCGGAACTTCTGCCATTTGCATCGGGGCAGAGCACGGCTAAGGGATTGTAGTTCATGAGGTTCTCCGCGCGTCATACGACCTTCGTACCGTGTCTAGTACTTTGGTTATGTTTCTGCCCATGTGCTCCATCGTGTACTTAGACGCTGTTCTATCTTGCGCCTAACTATAAGTGTATCTATAACTTATCAATTTCAGTCGAACCTGTCCTTTCGTCACCATCCAGAAAAAACGCATAAAAGCCCGAAAAACAAGGGTTTTTCACGCGCCGGGCCGACTCTCGCGGTTGATATATGCTCAGCACACCGAAATTCACTCGATCGCGGTATCTCATGCGAACGGGAACTTGCCAGCGATATGGCAAGGGTCTTGAGATTCAGAAGTTAGCAGGTACGAGGCTTCAAACTATGGCCGACTCGCGGGAAGTCATGAATGTTCGCCAGGCGTCGCAGTACCTGGGAGTGAGTGCGGACACGCTTTACAAGTACGTAGGCGAACAGAAAATACCGGCTTTCAAGCTGGGAAATCGCTGGCGGTTCAAGAAGTCGAAACTCGACCAGTGGATGGAAGAGAAATCCAGCCAGGTGGAAGCTAAGGGGAAAAAACTGAAGGCGGCTGCCAAAGCCGCTGGGCAACAGTAAAGGCGGGCACATGTTTGGATTCGGATCCAAGTCGATTGTTGGTCTGGATGTGGGCTCCTCAAGCATCAAGGCAGTGGAGCTGAAGAAGAAGGGTGGGCAGATCGAAGTGGCGCACCTGGGTCTGGAGCCGCTGGCGCCAGATATCGTCGTCGACTCCATGATCGTGGACTCGGGAACAGTTTCCAGCGCGATCTCGAAGCTTTTTGCCGATAATCAGATCAAAACGCGCAACGTGGCCACCGCTGTGAGCGGACACTCGGTCATCGTCAAGAAAATTTCTTTGCCGTCCATGAGCGATCAGGAACTGGCCGAGACTATCGAGAAAGAGGCCGCGCAGCATATCCCCTTCGACCTGGCCGACGTCAACCTCGACTACCAGATTCTTTCCGAAGACGCCGGCAACCCGCAGATGGATGTTCTTCTGGTGGCGGTTAAGAAGGACAAGATTCTCAACTACACCAACGTACTCTCGATGGCGGGGAAGACTCCCGCTATCGTGGACATCGATGCACTGGCATTGCAGAACTGCTACGAGTTCAACTACGAGCCTGCTCCGGGCCAAGTAGTGGCGTTGCTGAACCTGGGCGCAAGCGTGATGAACATCAACATTGTGAAAGGCACCACGCCGTTGTTTCCCCGTGACGTCAGTGTGGGTGGACATCAATACACGGATTCACTGCAGAAAGAGCTGGACCTGAGTTTCGATGATGCGGAGTCGCTGAAGCTGGGCAACAAGGTGGGCACGGTCAGTGAAGATGCCAAGACGCCGATCTTGCAGCAGGTGACAGAAATCATCGTGCTCGAGATCCAGAAGACGTTCGACTTCTTCCGCGCCAGTTCGGCGGGCGAGCACATCGAGAAGATTTACCTGGCAGGCGGGTCCTCGAAGGTTCCAGGACTGGTGGATGCTTTGCGCCAGGAATTCTCACTGCCGGTGGAAATTTTCAATCCGTTCCAGAAGATTGCGCCTCCAGCCGAGGGTATCGGAATGGAATTGATCGAGCAGAACGCGGGCCAGATGGCAGTGGCGGTAGGTTTGGCCTTAAGGAGTTTTGAAGACCTATGATTCGAATCAACCTGCTAGGCGCACCGAAACCAAAGAATAAACGCGGCGCAGCGGTTGCATCGGCTGTGTCGGTGATGGAAGTGGGTGAGGTGGGCTCGCCCAAACTGAAAGTCCTCGTCATCCTCGTGCTGGCCGGGGCATTGAACTTCCTTTACTGGGCGCAACTCAACAATGCCAAGAAGCGGACCGAGGTCAAGATGGCGGCGGCAGAACAGAAGAACCGCGAACTCGCCGATGTGAAGGCCCGCTACCTGGAGCGTCAACGCCAGGCCGATGCCTACAAGCGCCGGGTGGACGTGATCGACCAGTTGCGCGCCGGGCAGACCGGGCCGGTGCAGCTGCTTAACATGATTGGCGATACGGTGAACAACACCGAGGCGGTATGGCTCAACTCGATGAAGGATCAGGGAGCCAACATTGATATCGAAGGTACAGCGCTGAGCACGTCGGCAGTGGCGAACCTGATTTCGAATCTGCAGAAGACTGGATACTTCAAGAATATCGAGATCAAAGAGACCTTTCAGGACGACCAAGTAAAAGACATGCAGGCATTTCAGTTCACGCTGACCTGCGAGAAAGACAAGTCCTAGGGGCGGAAAACTATGAACTTCAGCGAAATGTCGGGTCTGAAGCAATGGGCAGTCCTGCTGGCCGGAGCGGCGGTGGTAACAGCAGCTCTGTACTTCACCGTGTTCAAGTCGCAACGCGAAGCAAATGTGCGCGCCGAACAGGATCTGCAGGCCAAGTTGCAGGAGAACGCGGAGCTGGAGGCCTACCGGCCCAAGCTGGCGGAGATTGAACGGCAACTGGCGAGCTTGAAGCAGCAACTCGAGATCGAGCGGCGAATCGTTCCCGATCAAAAAGAAGTGGACGGGTTCATCCGCTTGCTGGATGCGGAAGCGCTGAAGTCGGGCATCGAACTGCGGCGTTACACGGCGAAGCCGGTAGCACCCCGCGACTACTACACCGAAGTTCCATTCGAAGTGGAGCTGGACGGACCGTACTACTCGATGCTGAACTTCTTCGACCGCGTGGGCAAGTTGGAGCGCATCGTGAACATGTCGGGGCTGCTGGTTTCAACCGTAAAGAAGCCGACCGATGCGAAGGCCAAACATACATATCAGTACGCTGGAAATGAAAGTGTGGTGGCGACCTGCACAGCGACCACCTACTTCAGCCATGACACGGAAGCCGCTCCGGCCCCAGGCAAAGGTGGCAAGCCGACGACCGCGCCGGTTAAGGGAGGGTTATGAAGCTCACGACTGCGATTCTGATGGCGGGACTGGCGACCGGATCAGCCTGGGCGCAGAACCCGGACATCATCCAGAACACACGTAATACCATGCAGGCGGTTCAGCAGAAGAAAGCGGCAGACTCAAATGCCGCTCTCGGAGGGGCACCCTCACCCTTCAACAAGCCAACCCCTGCAGCGACCCCAACTTCGCCGTCAACCTCTGCTCCGTCGGCAAAGGTGGCGAAGCCAGTCGTCGCGAAAAAGTCCGTAGCGGTCAAAGTGGCACCGGCTGTTCCCGCAAAGAAGGCAGCCAAGAAGGATGTCAAGAAGGAAGCGCCAAAGGAGCAGGTTGCTGTCGAAAGCAGCAAGACTCCGGACAACAAGGCTGACAAGAACGAAGGGCCAAAGGCAATCAGTCTCACGGGTCGGAGGGATCCATTCCTTAGCCCGGTTGTAAACCGAAGCATGGTGGGATCCGGGTGCAGTACTGGGAAGAAATGCCTGGCGGTGGATCAGATCAGTTTGAAGGGAATCATCCGGTCGCAAGACGGCATGATTGCCGTCGTGGTCAACGCCATGAACAAAGCATATTTCCTGCGAGAGAACGACCCTGTGTTCAACGGCTATGTGGTCAGAATCACGTCGGAGTCGATCATCTTCAAGGAAACGATGCAGGACCGGCTGGGCAAGCCGTTTACGCGGGAAGTAACAAAAACGATTACCACTCCGGCGGTCTAGCCGGTGGAGTGGCTGGACATAGTTCCGGCCGGCTGTTTGATCAGATTTAGTGGGCGAGCAAAGGGCAAGCCCTTGGGGAGAAGCGAAATGCGAAAGCAACTGCTGGGTGTTTTCTTACCGCTGCTGGTGGTGCTGCTGGCCGCGGCTGAGACGCAGAACACGGGCACAGAGGTCGCGAAGCGGGCCGCGGTTCAGAAAGTGAACGTGGTGCGCGTCGATGACGGAATCCAGGTGGAGATCACGGCGAAGGGCCAGGTGGTTCCAAGCTTGACTACCCTGGATCGTCCATCCCGCCTCGTACTCGACCTGCCGAACACCGTCATGGCGACGGCACAAAACCGCATCAGCGTGGACAGCGCTGAAGTGAAGGGCGTGCGCGTTGGCATGGACGGCCAGACGCCTCCCACGACGCGTATTGTCGTGGACCTGGCACAGGCTTGCCGCTACGAGCTAGTTCCCAGCGAAGATCACAAGGTTGTGCTAAAGGTGTACACCACTTCGAGCACGGCCAAGGTGACCCCGAAGCCGAAGACGAAGACGACGCCAAAAGCCGTTGCCGCCGCTCCTGTGCTGGCAACTACGGTGCCGCCTGCTCCGGCCCAGGCCCCTGTGGTCGCGAAGGCTGCGGCTCCTCAGCCCGAGCTGAAAGCGGCGAAATCGGCAACCGACTTTGTGTTCGTCGAGCCTTCTTACTCCGCCAAGGATGAGCAGGCGACGAAGCCCACCGTCGACGCTCAGCCAGTACGAGCCGTCGATGCGGCCGCGAAGTTTGTCGATAAGCCGGAAGGGCAGTTGCTGCCGCCGGTGAGCGCTTCCATGAATCCGCAGGAAGAGAAGAGCGCTTCGCAGCCGGCTGTGAACATGGCTGCCGAGCAGAAGATGCAAGCTCAGCAACAGCCAGCCGTTACTGGTCCGAAGTACACGGGCGAACCAATCTCGGTTAACTTGAAAGACGTCGATCTGAAAGACTTCTTCCGCCTGATCCACGAAATCAGCGGCCTGAACGTCGTGCTCGATCCTAACGTCAAGGGCTCCTTAACGATTGTGCTCGATGATGTGCCGTGGGATCAGGCCCTCGACATCGTGCTCAAGAACAACGAACTGGGACGCCAACTGGAAGGCAATGTCCTTCGCATCGCAACGATTGAAACGATGCGCAAGGAGGCCGAGTCACGTCGCGCCCAGCAGGAAGCCGAAGCCCTGGCAGTGGAAAAGGTCACGGTTACTCGCTTTCTCAGCTATGCTCACTCCAAGGATGTTGTTCCGACGCTGAAGAGCTTCCTTAGCCAGCGGGGTGACATCATTTCAGACGACCGTACAAATGCCCTGATCATCCAGGACATTCCCTCGGTCATGCCAGCCATCGATCGCCTGCTGACGCAGCTTGATCGCAAGACGCAGGAAGTGGAAATCGAAGCCCGCGTCGTGGCTGCGACCCGCAGCTTCGCACGCGACATTGGAACCCAGATGGCTATCGGCTGGGGTAACGGACACTCGGCAATCGGGGGCGATCAAAGCGTTGGAAGCACGCCTACCGGGGTTGGAACTGGTCTCGTGCCCTCTCCTTTGTACCCGATTACGTCCTCTGGCGGCGGGACCGGCAGCACGATTCCTCTGTTCTCGAATTTTCCGGTTACCCAACCAACGAGTGGTTTTCAGTTCCTGAACTTCAGCAATAACTTCCGAATCGACTTCATCCTGACGATGGCGGAATCGCGAGGCTTGCTCAAGATTCTGTCTCGTCCGCGAGTGGTTACGCAGAACAACATCCAAGCTCTGGTTCGTCAGGGCGTTCGCGTGCCGATCGTGACGCAAGCGCAGTTGGGCGGTCCACCGACCGTAACTTACGTCGATGCTTTCCTGCGGCTGACCGTGATCCCACAGATCACGTCGGAAGGCACGATCTTCCTGAACGTTGATGTGGAAAACACGACGCCAGACTTTGGCCACACGGTCCAAGGCAACCCGACCCTGCTTACACAGCAGGCGACCACTCAGGTGCTGGTCACCGATGGTGGAACGGTTGTGGTTGGCGGCGTGATCCAGACTAACAATGCAGTCAACATTTCTCAGGTGCCGTTGCTGGGCAACATTCCCGGCCTCGGAAACCTGTTCAAGCGTCGCAGCGTGTCGACTTCAAACCAGGAGTTGATCTTCTTCATCACGCCGCGCATCATTCAAACCTAGGCCGAAGTAGAAATAGCCCGAACACCGCCGGCATCCACAACGGAGCCGGCGGTTTCGTTTTGCCTGCTTTGAGATTCTCCCCGTCGCTCTTTACAATGAGCCTCCGTCGTCAAGGAGGGAATCATGCGAATTGGGTTCGCATTGGGGAACATCGGTCCCATTGGATCGGCCAACGCCATTGCAACGATCTCTCGCCGTGCCGAATCCCTGGGTTATGAGAGCCTATGGACAATCGAGCGCCTTTTCCGCGCCGTCGCACCGCAGACTCCCTATCCGGTGACGCCTGACGGAACTCTGCCTGAGGAGTACGCATACGTTCTCGATCCTCTGGACACGCTCAGTTTTGCCGCAGCACATACGTCCAAAATCGCACTTGGGACGAGCGTTCTCGACATTCCTTATTACAATCCGACGGTGCTGGCCCGACGTTTGACTACAATCGACATCCTTTCTAACGGACGCCTGCGAGTGGGCCTGGGGCTTGGCTGGTCGAAGGATGAAATGGATGCAGCCGGAACGACGCTGCGCGATCGAGGTGCTCGAGCCGACGAGTTCATCGCTGTGCTGAAAGCGATCTGGACGACGAATCCCGCCGAGTTTCACGGCAAGTTCTACGAACTTCCCAAGGCCTACATCTCGCAAAAGCCAGTCCAAAAGCCTCATCCGCCGATCTATATGGCGGCATTTGCCCCTCCGGCGTTGAAGCGCCTGGCGACGGTGGCGAATGGCTGGAATCCGGTAATGATTCCTCCGCCTGGTATGAATCAGATGTTTGGTCAGATCAAGGAAATGGCGACGGCCGCCGGCCGGGACGCCTCAAAATTGCAATTGGTTGTACGCGCTAACGTTCTGCTGAGCGATAAGCCCGCGGGCAAGGATCGGCCCTTCTTCGCGGGGAGTTTTGACCAATTAAGAGAAGACTTGGCTGCCTGTCGCGAAATCGGCGCGCACGAAGTGTTCTACGATCCGACCTTTACTACGGGGGCGCAGGATCTCAACCGCTGGCTTGAATTGATGGAGCAGCTACGCAAGCTTAGGAGTTCGTGAACTCAAGCACTTGCGATAAGAGAAATTTTCATCCTTGATACACTGCCTTCATGGACTACAAAGGCCGCTTGAGGCGGCTGCAAGGCGAGCTTGAGAGTGCGAAGCTGGATGCGCTCCTGGTCACGCACCTTCCAAACATTTACTACCTCTGTGGCTTTTCCGGCAGTGCCGGTGTCCTCCTTGTAACAGCCTCAAAGAGTGTTTTTATCACCGACGGCCGCTATGACGAGCAGGCTCATACCGAGGTGCAGGGATCACGCATCTTGATCTCAAGGAAGTCACCATTTCTTACTGCTGCGAAGTCGGCAAAGAGCATTTACTCCAGGAAAGGTCGCGTACGGCTTGGCTTCGAGGCGGAGCATTTCGTTGTCGCCCAGAGGACTCGATTATACGAATGTCTCGGCCCGCAATTTCAATTGAAAGAAGCTCAGCCACTGGTGGAGAAGCTACGCATTGTGAAGGATGACGAGGAGATCCAGCGTCTTCGTGAAGCCGCGATGGTTGGCTGTGGGTTATTCGATACTGCGCTCAAGAAAATTGGGGCAGGAGTGAAGGAAGTCGAGGTTGCAGCTGAGATGGAACATTCAGCCCGTCGCGCCGGGGCGCAACAGATGTCATTCTCGACGATCATCGCGTCGGGCCCGCGCTCGGCGCTGCCCCACGGGAGAGCGACGGAAGCCCGCATTCCGGCTAGCGGGTTCGTCGTCTGCGACTTCGGTGTTATACTCACTGGCTATTGTTCTGACATGACTCGCACCGTTTTTGTGGGCGGTGCGACATCGGAAGAACGTCAAGCATACGAAGCAGTCCGTGAAAGCCAGGCAGCAGCCGTTCGGGCGGTTCGACCTGGAGTCAGCGTCGCGCAAGTCGACCGGGCCGCCCGTATGTCGCTGAAAAAGAGTGGGTTGGACCGATTTTTTACCCATTCCACCGGACACGGCGTGGGAATCGAAATTCACGAGGCGCCCCGAGTGGCGCGCGGTGCAACGGATGTTTTGCGGCCCGGCATGGTGATCACGATTGAGCCGGGTGTTTACGTTCCCGGAAAATTTGGCGTCCGAATTGAAGACATGGTTGTAGTGACCGAGAAGGGATGCGAAATTCTGACGCCCACCGGAAGAGAGCTAACCAGCATCTGAGCAAAGACGAGTCCATCTACCCGAAGCGGTGAGAGCCGTTTTTGGTTGTGATCCAGAATCGAGAAGATTAGTCCCACCGTCTACGATGAATCAAAAAGAATTGAAGGAACTCATCGAGTTCTTGATCGAGAAGAATATCGCCGAATTCGAGCTCGAACGTGGCGATGTGAAGATGCGCATCAAGCGGGGCGTGGATTCTTCTGGATCGGCATCGCATGAGCCACGCTTCATTGCGGTTCATTCCGCCGTTCCGGCGGCGGTCGCAGGTGTGCCCGCTATGGCTCCAACAGTTACCTCCGCGCCGCCAGCAAAAGTCGATGAGCAGCCGGCTGAAGAACAGCTATCGATCGTGCGTTCTCCGATCGTCGGGACATTTTATGAGTCCCCGTCACCGGGATCGCCGCCCTTCATCAAAATTGGCGACAAGGTCAACGTCGGCCAGGTGCTCTGCATCGTCGAAGCCATGAAGCTGATGAACGAGATCGAATCCGACGTTGCGGGCGAGGTGGTGAAGAAGCTGGTGAGTAACGGGCAGCCCATCGAATATGGGCAGGAATTATTCGCCATCAGGGCCGCCAAGTAGAAGTTTGCAGTCGCGCGAACAGCGCGCTTGTTTTCGAAGGTGAGTGGGTCAGACCGCAAGACCAAGCCCAACTCTAGTCTTACATGTTCAAGAAAATTCTCATTGCTAATCGCGGCGAAATTGCCCTGCGCGTCATCTGCGCGTGCAAGGAGCTTGGCATACGCACCGTCGCCATCTATAGCGAAGCCGATCGCAACTCGCTTCATGTGCGTTTCGCCGACGAAGCCATTTGCATCGGGCCTCCGCAACTCGGCCAGAGTTATCTCAATATTCCCGCTGTGATCAGTGCCGCCGAAATTGCCAATGTCGATGCTATCCATCCTGGATATGGGTTGCTGGCCGAGAATGCCAACTTCGCGGAGGTGGCCGAGACCTGCAACATAAAGTTCATCGGCCCGCCCCCGGAGATCACGCGCCTGATGGGTGAAAAGGAGAAGGCGCGAGCAGCGATGAAGCAACATAACGTTCCTATCCTTCCTGGTTCGGAAGGAGTTCTGGGAAGCGATGGCGAAGCGATCGAGTGGGCAAGACAGGTTGGCTTTCCGGTCATTATCAAGGCATCCGCCGGAGGTGGCGGACGCGGCATGCGCATCGTACGGTCGGAAGCGGAACTGCCTGGACTCTTTCAAGCCGCGCAATCGGAAGCGGCGGCAGCATTTGGAAACGGCGATCTTTACATGGAGAAGTTTATCGAGAAGCCGCGGCATATTGAATTTCAGATTTTGGCGGATCAGTACGGAAATGTTGTCAGCCTCGGAGAGCGCGAGTGTTCCATCCAGCGCCGGCATCAAAAGCTACTCGAGGAATCTCCGTCGACCCGTGTAACTCCGGAACTGCGGGAAAAAATCGGCAACGTGCTGTGTACGACACTGTCCAAAATCGGATATGTGAATGCTGGGACTATCGAGTTCCTGATGGATGAAGACGGCAGCATGCACTTCATCGAGATGAACACACGCATCCAGGTGGAGCATCCAGTCACAGAAATGGTCACCGACGTCGACTTGGTGAAAAGCCAAGTCCTGCTGGCTGCCGGCGCACGTATGGAGGAAGTCCTGCAGGGTCCGATTGTGCATCGCGGCCATGCCATCGAGTGCCGGATCAACGCCGAGCATCCGGAGAAGTTCACACCGTCAGCCGGTAAGATCACTGTATTTCATCCACCGGGAGGAACCGGTGTGCGTGTCGATACGGCCGCATACGAGCAGGGAACGATTCCGCCCTACTACGATTCGTTGATCGCCAAATTGATCGTGCGAGGGAAAGACCGCACCGAAGCTGTTTCGCGGATGGCGAGAGCTCTCGAGATGTTCATTATTGAGGGGATCTTCACAACCATACCCTTGCACCGACGGATTCTGGCCGATGCTGACTTCCGCGCCGGACGATTTGATACGACCTTCATTGAACGATTCCTGAACAACGGGAAGAGCAAAGCGGCGGACTGATGCCGCCGGGCGGCGGCGATACCATGGTCTTGCCTCGGCTTTACCCGATCGCAGATGCATCGTGCTTCCAGACCACGCGGGACTTGCTCGTCTATGTAGATCAGTTGCTTGCCGCCGGCATCACCCTCCTGCAATACCGCAACAAGACAGATCATTCTCAAATCATGTTGGATCAGGCGCGCGAACTGAAACGCATCGCTGGAAATTCCGTCAAACTGATCATGAATGATCGCGCGGATCTCTGCCTGGCGGCGGATTTTAATGGAGTTCACGTTGGCCAGGACGATCTTTCGCCCGAAAGCGTAAGGCTAGTCATCGGAAATCGGCTTTGTTTGGGCGTTTCGACCCATAATCCTGAGCAACTCTCGCAAGGCGATGGCACGTCAGCCGATTATCTGGCGATCGGCCCGGTGTTCGCGACAGGAAGTAAAGAGAGGCCCGATCCGGTGATCGGCTTGGCTGGTGTCCACCGGGCGCGGTCTCTGACGCTGAAACCTCTGGTCGCAATTGGCGGAATAACTCGCGCGAATTGTCGCGAGGTGATCGATGCCGGCGCCGATTCCGTCGCGGTTATTGCCGACTTGACAAACGCTCCGCGCAAATCTGCTGAGGAATTTTTGCGAATATTAGGGTAAAGTCTGTTGCACCGATTCACAGGAAAACAGACGATCTGTAGACAAACAATGGCAAGGACCCCGGGAGGGCTGTGACCACCGAAACCAAATCGCCCGCACGGGCAGCTGCGACCGATTGGGAGCTTCATACCCATCAAGACAAAGAGCTGATCAAAGGCCTGGGTCTGACCAGTTCGACCATGCTGGTCATGGGATCGATGATCGGCTCAGGCATCTTTATTGTTTCTGCGGAGATCGCGCGAGAGGTGGATTCGCCTGCCCTCCTGATTGGAGCCTGGCTGGTGACAGGCTTCATGACCATTGTCGGCGCACTCTGCTATGGCGAACTCGCCGCCATGATGCCGCGCGCTGGTGGACAGTATGTGTATCTCCGCGAGTCGCTTGGGCCGTTGTGGGGTTTTCTGTACGGCTGGACTCTCTTCCTGGTGATCCAGACCGGGACTATCGCAGCAGTTGGCGTCGCCTTTGGAAAATTCCTCGGCATCTTTTTTCCTTCGATCTCCTCTTCGAACTGGATCCTTCACTTCTGGAAAGTGCCGCCCATCCGTATCGGTCCCATGGTCTTGGGCAACATGGATGTTGGACTGAACACACAGAACCTGATGGCGATTCTCGTGGTAGTGGCGCTTTCAATCATTAATATTTTCGGTGTTAAGACCGGGGCCATCATTCAAAACATTTTCACTTTTGCCAAAGTGTCGGCACTTCTCGGGCTAGGCCTTCTGGGACTGTTCATCGGTCGCAACGCGCAGGCAATCGCCGCCAACTTCGGAGGCAACTTCTGGCATAACGCAGGCCTGACTGCCCAGCATGCAGTTCAAGTCGGAGTTGGTGGTCCCACCCTCATGGTCGGGACGTTAACCATCCTTGCGGTAGCCCAAGTAGGATCGCTGTTTTCGGCTGACGCGTGGAACAATGTTACTTTCACTGCCGGTGAGGTGAAGAATCCCAGCCGCAATCTGCCGTTATCTCTGGCGCTAGGCACTGGGGTAGTGATCGCGCTGTATATCGCCTGCAACTTTATTTATCTCAGTGCGCTACCTCTGGACGGTGTGGCGAGTGGAGCGACTGTTCTGGAGCGAGGAATCAAGTACGCCGCGGAAGACCGTGTCGGGACAGCCGTCATGACCCAAATGTTTGGAGCGAGCGGCGGATTCTTGATGGCATTTGCCATCCTGCTTTCCAGCTTTGGATGTGACAACGGTCTGATCCTGGCCGGTGCGCGCGTTTACTATGCAATGGCGAAGGACCGCCTGTTTTTTCGAAGCGTCGCTAAACTACATCCCACCTACAAGACACCGCACATTTCACTTATGGTGCAGATGGTCTGGACGTGCATTCTGTGCGTTTCGGGAAGCTACGGCCAGCTGTTGGACTACATCATCTTTGCAGTGCTGGTGTTCTACATTCTGACCATCGTAGGCCTCTTTGTCCTGCGCCGGACGCATCCTACGGCGGAGAGACCCTACCGGGCTGTCGGGTATCCCGTTCTTCCTGCGATATATATTGTGATGGCCCTCTTCATAGATGTCGTACTATTGCGCTACAAGCCGCAGTACACATGGCCGGGACTGATCGTGGTTCTAGCAGGAATTCCCGTGTACTACCTGTGGTCGCGGCGCTCGGGCGCGGCGACGCAAAACTGACCAAGGAGACTCGATGGCGAACCTATTCGCTACGAAACCATTGAACCAATTGCTGGCCGAAGCGGAAGAGACCGGCGAGCATTGCCTGAAACGTGCGTTGGGGCCACTAAACCTGATCACTTTGGGTATCGGTGCCATCATTGGCGCCGGCATCTTCGTGCTGACGGGCCAGGCGGCGGCCCTGCACTCCGGACCGGCCGTACCCATTTCAATGGTACTGGTTGGTGTCGCCTGCGCCTTCGCGGGATTGTGTTATGCCGAGATGGCCAGCACGGTTCCGGTGGCGGGCAGCGCCTACACTTACTCTTACGCCACGATGGGTGAGTTGATCGCCTGGATCATCGGCTGGGACCTGGTCCTCGAGTACGCTGCCGGCGCAGCGACAGTCGGAGTGGGTTGGTCAGGACACTTTGTCAGTCTACTTGGTCTGTTCGGTGCTCATTTACCACCAGCTCTCACCAATGCGCCAACGCAATGGTGCACCGCCGGACAAGTGGCATCCGGAGTGGCGGGTTGCGCTCATGGCGGACTTAACCTAACTGGAGCGATCGTCAACTTACCCGCCGTTGCTATCGTTGCCATCATGTCGACGGTACTGATTGTCGGCATCAAGGAATCGGCCACCGTCAACAATTTCATCGTGATTCTGAAGTTAACGATCATTCTCCTGATCGTAGGAGTGGGACTGGGGCACATTAACACTGCCAACTGGCACCCATTCGTTCCTACAAATACCGGAGAATGGGGAACTTACGGATGGTCGGGAGTGTTGCGCGGAGCCGGGCTCGTGTTCTTCGCGTATATCGGTTTCGACGCCGTTTCGACCGCTGCACAAGAAGCGCGCAATCCACAGAGAGATCTGCCTCTCGGAATTCTGGGATCGCTTGCAATCTGTACGATCCTGTATGTGGTGGTCTCTGCCGTTCTGGTCGGAATGGTGCCTTACGACCAGTTGAATGTGCCTGCCCCGATGGCTTACGCGCTGGAGCAAATTCACGCCACCCGTTGGATCCGCATCTCGGTCGACGTGGGTGCGGTACTGGGGCTCGGTTCAGTCATCCTGGTGATGTTGCTCGGACAGTCCCGCGTCTTCTATTCGATGTCGCGAGATGGCCTGTTGGGCAAATGGGCTTCCGCTGTACATCCGAAATTCCGCACTCCTTATCTGTCCACACTGTTCACCGGTATGGCAGTTGCCTTGGCGACTGGGATTCTGCCGTTGCAACTGCTGGGACAGTTGGTGAACATTGGTACGCTGCTGGCATTTGTGCTGGTGTGCATCGGAGTGATGGTATTGCGCAAGAATCGGCCAGACCTACATCGACCTTTCCGGGTGCCGTGGGTGCCCTTTGTTCCTATCATGGGAGTGATCACTTGTCTTGGGCTTATGGCGACTCTGCCGGCTGATACCTGGCTGCGCCTGATTGTGTGGCTGATCATCGGACTGGTCATCTACTTGGGCTACGGACGTTCCCACAGCAAGGTACAGACCAGCACACCACAGGTCGAGAGGAAACCCGTAATGACGGATTGATCCAACCGTCCCGATCAAAGCCCTCCGCACATACGCGGAGGGCATTTCTGTTTTATAGTCAATCGGCAGTAACGATACTCGCATGAACACGCTGCGCAATCTCCGTCGCATCGTCCTGGCTCTTGCTGGGGTGATCGTTGTGGGGACAGCGGGATATCACTACATCGAAGGCTGGCCTTGGTTCGATGGCTTCTACATGGTCATTACCACCTTGACCACCATCGGATATCAAGAGGTCCATCCTCTTTCGCACGCTGGACGCATTTTCAACATATTTGTGATCATTTCTGGTGTAGCCCTGGTTTTCCTGTGCATCGGGGTGTTGACCCAGGCTTTGCTAGAATTCGAGCTGCGACACTTCTTTGGCAGGCGCAGAATGGAACGCGAAATCGGCCGGCTATCTGAGCACTACATCATCTGCGGAGCCGGGCGCGTGGGACGGAGCGCGGCTCGCGAACTCGCTCGCAAACCGGTTCCATTCGTGATCATCGAGCAGAATGACGCGAAGGCCGAGCGCTACAGCGGAGAATGGCTCACTTTGGTCGGCGATGCTACTCAGGAACAAACCCTGCGCGAGGCGCACATCGAACGTGCTCAGGGATTGGTTGCCGCGACAACTACCGACGCTACCAACCTCTACATCGTGCTCACTGCACGAAGTCTCAATCCCAAGTTGAGAATCATCGCCCGGGCCAGTGAAGAGGATGCCGAGAAGCATCTGATCACCGCAGGCGCCGACTCCGTCGTGTCTCCCTACTTGTTTGCCGGGCAGCGCATTGCGCAGTCTTTTCTTCGACCGCATGTTGTAAGTTTTCTCGACACCGCTACTACTCACCTCGGAATCGACCTTGAAATCGGCGAAGTCTTCGTAGATACAAGTTCCGCCTTCGTCGGCAAAACCATTGAAGCATCCCAGATCCGCCAGGATTGCGGAATCATCGTTCTCGCTATCAAAAAGACTCATGGTATGCGCTTCAATCCATCTCCCGAAGACACCATCGAAGCCGGTGATTTTCTCATTGCCATGGGTGAGCCCTCGCAGCTTCGGCAGCTTGAACGTCTTGCCGGCGGGCGTCCATCATCCGTTCCGCAACGCGCGGGACAATCCACAGGCAGTTCGGGACAAACCCGCATTGAAAGCTGACTCATGAAGATTGTGACTGCTGCGGAGATGCGTGAAATCGACCGCCTGACGAGCGAGCGTTTTGGTGTGCCTTCGCTGACGTTGATGGAGAATGCGGGTACTGCCGTGGCAGACTTTGTTTTGGTTGAATTTCCATCCGCGACTCGAATCACCATTGCCGCCGGAAAAGGTAACAACGGTGGGGATGGCTTTGTTGCCGCGCGAAGACTATCTGAAGCCGGAAGACAGGTGCACTTGCTCTTGCTGGCCGATCCGGCAGAACTCAAGGGGGACGCTGCCGCGATGTATTCCAGGCTCCCATTGAGAGCCGTTGCCATTCGCAATCGCGAAGATCTGGAGAGAACACGCCACCTTGAGACTGACGTCATCATCGATGCCATTCTCGGGACCGGTTTTCGCCCACCCGTTACTGATCTTTATGCGGACGCAATCGAAACAATCAATCGCTCTCATGCGCCTGTCATAGCGGTGGATATTCCATCGGGCGCAAATTCGGATGACCTTGCTCAGAATGCTGGGCCGATCTGTCGGGCAAATGCCATCGTGACATTCACCGCTCCGAAGCCCGCTCACATCTTTGCCAGGCTTGCTTCGGGGCCGACTATCGTTGCTCCGATCGGCTCGCCTCACGAAGCGATTGTTTCGTCATTGCAACAGAATGGGATCACGCCCATGGAGGTGGCGCCGCTCATCGGCCCGCGACGGCCGGATTCCAACAAGGGTCTTTATGGTCACGTCCTGGTGATCGGAGGCTCTGTCGGCAAAGCCGGCGCCGCTGCCATGGCCGGGATGTCGGCGTTGCGTTCTGGGGCGGGATTATCCACCGTGGCTACGCCGAAGTCTGTGTTGTCCACGGTCGCGGGATTTCATCCTGAACTAATGACCGAACCACTGGATGAAACCGAAATCGGGACCATTTCGATGCGGGCGCTCGATTACGGAAGAACGGACGCGCTGGTCGAGCGCAAGACAGTGCTTGCCATTGGCCCAGGCCTTTCTCGTAATCCTGAAACTTCAGAGTTTGTTCGCACGATCGTGCGGAAGTATTCCGTTCCCGTTGTTCTCGATGCCGACGGCCTAAACGCGTTTGAAGGCAAGGCGCAGCAATTGCACGGCAAGGGTCGAACATTAGTGGTTACACCTCATCCCGGCGAGATGGCACGGCTCATGGGAATCACTATTGCCGAAGTTCAGCGAGACCGCATTGCTACTGCGCGAAACTTCTCCCGCGACCATGAGGTGATTGTTGTTCTAAAGGGTGACCGCACCGTAGTCTCGCTTCCGGACGGCCCGGTCTGGATCAACACCACGGGGAATCCCGGCATGGCTACTGGAGGAAGTGGCGATATCCTCACCGGCATGGTGGCCGGCTTCCTTGCGCAATACCCGGAACATGCCTTGGAAGCGGTCATTGCCGCGGTGTACCTGCATGGACTTGCTGGAGACGTGGCTCGCGATCGATTAGGAGAACAATCGCTGGTTGCAACTGATCTGGTTGCCTCCCTGCCGGAGGCCATGCGACGCGTGCGCACGGCAGCAACGCAGGCTGCTGTGAGAATCTGACGGGCGCTCACTCTGACGACAAGCAAATTCTCCACCTGCACATCGAAGCGATGCTTATCCAATCAGTTAATGGGGTTAACTACTCATGAAACTGTACTGTTGCCACGGAGAGCATTGCAAGCGCGTGAATCTGTACAGGGTGCTTCCGTAATCTGTGACTGGTGACCCGACCGTGGCATAGTGGTCTTGCCATGACACACTTCCCCCAACCTCATCCTCAACGCCGGGCAACTCGAGTTCACGTCAACGGTTCCATCGGAGCCTTGGTCATCCTGGAAGACGGTCAACGCGCCAAGGGCAAACTCCAAACGATATCAGTGACTGGTGGGCTTCTCCGACTTACTAAGGCGCTCGGGAACGGTGATTTCGTCGAAGTCGCGTTTCAGACTCAATCAGGCCCGGTGCGTGGCATGGCCGAAATGCTTGTTCCCATGCGTTCGGTCATGGATGGTGCCATGCAGCCATTCCGCTTTGTCGCACTCGGGGATGATGATCACCGCAATTTGCGAATGATCGTGGATTCCGCCTCGGACCGCAGTTTTCTGGGGATGCGCTCCACTCAATGGGCTCCGCCCAAATCACACTGAGTTCCTCATAGCCATACGCGAGGTCGAGTTATCGCTATACTTAGGGCTCGACCACGATGCCTACCCAGGAGTTCACCACTCGTTCAGCGGAAGAGACCATCGCGCTTGGGCGGAAGCTTGCTGAGTACCTTACCCCGCCGGCGTTGGTGCTTTTGCGCGGCGATCTCGGGGCCGGCAAGACGACACTGGTAAAAGGTATAGCCAGTGCATTTCAGGCAGCTTCTGAGGAAGATGTAACCAGCCCTACTTTTACTCTTATTCACGAATATCGCGGACCTGCAGCAAACCTCTTCCACATAGATCTGTATCGAATAGACACGCAACGAGAGTTGGATACGCTTGCGTTGGATGACCTAAGCTCGCCCAACAGCATTTTGTTGATCGAGTGGGGAGAAAAGTTCGCACGCTTCGAACGCGAGCGGGACATTGAGATCGTTCTTGATCGTCTGGGCGAGAGCGATCGCCGCATTCGTATTTACAACCGTTAACCACCAAACTGTGAGTTAGGAATGTTCAGAGCAGGTTTCATTATCGCTACATTCTGTGCCTTTTTGACATCTGTCAGTGCGCAGATCATGAATAAGCAATCTGCAGAGTTGTTGCCGGATGCCGCGTCGTCTCTCGTACATTGGGAAGCGTTTCCTCAAGCTTCCTCCGCGCCGGCGACGGATTCGAACAAGGAATCCAAGAGTCAGAACAAAAGGATGTTCGGTATGATCCCGAACAGCCGAACCGCGGACATTGGCGATTACACCGGGCCCCTGACGGTTTCGCAGAAATTCAAGCTAACCACCGATTATTTCAGCCCCTTCACACTCGTGTATGTCGGGATGAGCGCAGGGTTCGACCAGGCGTTTGACTTCAAATCGGGATACGGTCAGGGAGCGGAAGGCTACGCAAAACGCTTTGGCGCGGACTTTACCAGCGGATTCACTCATGCGTTCTTTGTAAACGGTGTCTTTCCGGCGGTGCTCCACCAGGACCCGCGTTACTTCCGGCAAGGGCAGGGGAGTGCCGGCAGCCGCGTTTCATATGCGTTGTCGCGCGCAGTGGTAACGCGCCAGGATTCAGGGCAGCGCGCCTTTAACTACTCTGCGTTGCTGGGCAGCACTGTTTCTTCCGGTCTCGCCCACTTTTATTATCCGGAATCTGATCGTTCGGCGTCAGGATTCGCGATTCGTATTGGCTATCAAATGTTGTCAGAAGCCGGTTTCAACGTGATGCGCGAGTATTACCCCGATCTGGCTCGAAAGATTTTCAAGAAGAAGAAGAAATAAAGAGTCAGAATCCCATGATGTTGTAACCGCAATCGACGTAGATCACCTCGCCGGTGATCCCTGAACTTTCGTCGGAAGCGAGGAACACCCCGGTCGTCCCAACTTCCTTCACATCGACATTTCTCTGCAGCGGCGCCCGCTCGGCGTGTGATTTGAGCATTCCCCCCAGTCCCGAGATGCCGCGCGCGGCCAGAGTTTTGATCGGTCCGGCGGAGATCGCGTTGACGCGGATTTTCTGCCTGCCAAGGTCAAAAGCAAGGTACCGCACCGTACACTCCAGTGCAGCCTTGGCCACTGCCATCACGTTGTAATGAGGCACTACCTTCTCTGCGCCGTAGTAGGTCATGGTGATAATGCTGCCGCCTTCTTCCATTAGGGGAGCAGCGGCCCGCGATACTGCGATGAGCGAGTAGACGCTTACATCGTGGGCAACGCGAAATCCTTCGCGGGTGGTGTTGATGAAATCGCCGCTCAGCTCCGCTGCCGGAGCAAACGCCACGCTATGGACCACGATGTGCAGCTTGCCGTAACGCTCCTTCAGCTTTGCAAAAAGCTCGTCGATGGCAGCATCGCTCGAGACATCGCACATGAAAGCCTCGGCACCCGGCAACGAGAGAATCAGGTCTTTTGCCTCTTGTTCCAGGCGCTCGTTCTGATACGTCACCGCAAGCTTTGCACCGGCGCTGTGCAAACCTTGGGCAATCGACCAGGCGATGCTCCGCTTGTTGGCAACTCCAAAAACGACAGCAACCCGACCTTCGAGGTTGGATGACATGACGCTCCTTAGCAAAGCGAACGAAAAAGGATAACAGGCTATGCGATGAAATGCAGAAGGGCGAAGTCAGAATCAGGAAATCGGAATGTTTGATGTGAGTTGGATTCCACAAATTGAATGCGCGAATTGCAAATCTCAGACTCCGCGGTTTCAGATCTCAGATTCGTGATTTCAGATTCTAGAAGGTTCGTAGTTACACGAAGCTTAAATCCTAAAATCTGGCAAATCCTCCAAGCCGAGCTTTGTTTTCAGTCTGCCGCGACCGCGTGCGCTTCACCAACAGGCCAACTCGCGCTGACGAAAGCGACGGCATAGACCAATCCGATGATCGCAAATCCGGCGACAAGGCTTGCCTCAGCCGCCGCGCCCACCAAGAAGCTCAACGCGATCTGCAGCGACGTTCCTGCGAAATAGAAGATGTTCTGCACTCGGCCCATAAGGTGTTTAGGGACCTGTTCCATGATGCTGGTGTTCATGGCCACACCGCTGATTCCACGAGCCGAGCCCATCACGGCATAGAAGGTCACAGCCAACGCAAGCACCGGAGAGAGTGGCGCCAGGGTCATTGAAATCGCCAGCAATGCCATGGAACCGGCGACCGCTCGTCGCGTTCCGATAGCTGAGATCACCAGTGGCGAGTAAAGCGCCGCAATGAATGCCCCAGTGCCCCATCCTGCGTTCAGCCATCCATAACCTACTGCGCCTGCGTGAAAGATATTGTCGCTTAGCGGAGCCGTTACTACTACGCCCGTCATCATCGCCCCAAGGAAAAGGGCCCAACTTGTTCCCAGAAGAATCAGTTTTCGATTTCCACGAAGCAGTTGAAGACCTGCCCGCATTTCATGCCAGAAGCGGGCAATGTTGCCTTCGGCAGCAATCAGGTCATGACGCAGTTCTGCCGGTCGAGGAACGACATGGCGCCCTTTGCGGACTGCGAGGTAGCACATGAACGACACGACGTAAGTGGAGAAGTCGATCAGCAGCACGCCACCCAGTCCAATGTGGTTGTACACGAATCCGACAATGGAGCCGGCGATGAGCCAACCGCCCTGAACACCTGCCAGCAGAAAGGTGTTGGCGTGAACGAATTCTTCTCCGGGTGTCAGCTCCTGGATGAGCGCAGTGATCGTTGGCCAGAACATCCAGAAGCCCGCGGCCACCAGCGTGTTCATCAAGTAAAGTTCCCAAACCTTGACCTTCCCGAGAAAGGCAAGAACCGACACAACGAGGATGATGATGGCCCGGACCGCATCCAAAACCATAACCAGCCGCCGGCGATCCTCCCGATCAATGATCACCCCAGTAAAGGGCAGCATCAGCAGGGCGGGAAGAGTCTGCAAGACCGCGAACGTGCCGAGTGCAATTTCCGAGTGTGTCGCTTGCAGGATGAACCATGCCACCGCGGCCGAGTTCATTCCGCTCCCCAACATGGAAACAAGGTTTGCGGTAAAGACGTATCGTAGGGCCGGTTTTTGCAGAATGGCACGCACATTTCAAATCTAACATGCGCCAAAGACCATCATCGATGTTCGGCACTGGTCCGAGAGGCTTCCCCCGGATAAATACTTATTTCTGCAGCGTCTGTATCGCGTGGAGGAATGTTGCCGTATACTTCCGCACGTGGTAATCGAGATTTCCAAGTTGTTCAAGAAGACTGCCGAATCTTCGTCAGCACCGCGCGTCGAGCTACCACCCGATAAATTGCAGCCGGTCAGCCGTCCTCCAACTCCTGAGTGCGCTCATCCCGAAAGGTGGAGTGCTTTCGACGATCTCAATCCGGAGATCGAAGTCCTCGATTTTCTGCGCACCATGGTGATGACGATCAAGCCCGGAGTTGTCGTTCAGACGGGTGCTCGCAATGGGGTAAGTTGTATATGGCTGGCGGAAGGGCTTAAGGTCAATGGCGAAGGCACGCTCTTAGCCAGTGAAGAGAACGATTCCCTTTATGCGCTTGCAAGTCGCAGGATCGAAGCATCTGCTGTAGCAGACTGGATCAAGCTTTCAAATCGCGCGCTATTCGAATCAGACCTGAACGGCCCGATTGATCTGCTATTCCTTAACAGCAAAGCTGAAAATCGTGAAGCTGAGCTACGGCAGTTCTGTCCGAAAATGAATCCCAATGGCGTAATCCTGATGAGTGAATCCAATTCCGCGCTGGGAGTCGTTCGGAATGCGGCCTTGAAACTCGAGCGTGAAGGGCTGATCTCAGTTGTCCTGTTGCCCACCCCAAGCGGACTTGTTGTCTCGCAAAAGCGCGATGGCCGCGTCTGATTTTCTAATTCAATTCTTGCCCCAGGCCGGCAACCGGATCATAACCTTTCGCGCTTCGCAGAGTAGACACACGCCAAGCAGAACCATCTCCGGTTCGATCGCATGCTTATAGCGCGGAAACGGGTTTACCAGGTAATAAGGAAGTGGGTAAATCAGCAACGCGCAAGCGAGCAAGAATCCTCCCTTCTTGCGTCGACTCACTGTTAGCCACAAGCCTGCAAAGGCAAGGGCAGCCATCATCAGGAAGGCCGTGTGTCGCGCGATGATGAGATCGTACGGCCCGACGATCGCTGATTGAGGAGTGCCGATCCAGAAGTAGGCAGCGCGTTGCAAAGTGAAGCTCAGGAAATCGCCGGGGTGTTCATGTAAGAACTCATGGAACTGGTCACGCTTCTCCTGCATGAAACGCAGTTCGCCCAGTTCCTGGAATCTTCGCATCGCTTCCGGATCGTTTCCCGGATGTTCCGTCCGGGTCCACAGTCCCGTGTAGCGGTCGTTGTTCGCCATGTGCATTTCAAGTGGCAGGTTGTCGCGAATGAAAACGAATTTGCCGAAGACCTCGAAATTCCTTATCAGCCAGGGAGTGACAACCACCGCGGCCGCCACCAGGCACAAGACAATGTTCATGAGCTGTCGACGGCGATTCGAAGAGTTATACAGCAACCAGAGCAGACAAAAGGGAAGCAACGCCAGCACCGACGTATTCGTTAACGCAATGACACCCCACAGCAAGCCGAACACGATCCAATTCCGGGAACGACCCGATTCGGCATCGATGGCTACCGAGATCCAAATCGCAGCGCTGAGCAGGAACGCGGTCAGACTCGTTTCCCAAACCACGCGTACGGGCCAGTAAATGGCATATGGAAATAGCGCCCACGTCCAAGCCGTAGCCCGACCAACGCTCGCCCCGTATATCCGCTCCCCAATGCGATAAAGCGAGATGCATGTGAGCGCCGAGAACACGCTGTTGAATGCCAGGATGATCCAACCGGAAGCGTTGCTATAAATGCCGAAGACCTTAAAGACCGCCGCCAGGATGTACGGATAAACCGGCGGAGCCCAGGCACTCGGTCCGGTGGAGAGATCGGTTGGCGAACTGAAGCCCTGCCCCGAAGCAATCGATCGTGCAATGCGGCCCATCTCCCAACCGAACTGGAAATGATCACGGCGCGGCGTGATCCGATATGTGTGTCCGATCGTGATGACCGCAAGGCGCAACAGCAAGGCAACAAAGAAGATGCAGAGAAGAGATTGCCGCCAGGATGCGGGTGCGCATCCCTGGTCAGCCTGGCCACTCGATCGCGGAGATACCTGCCCGATCGCGTCTTGAGTTGGCCGCATGGCCCTCAGCCTAGCACAGTCATATCGCGTGAAAATTGCCGTGATTTCTGCCCTTGCGCCTCTTCCCAATCGGAGCTACGATGCGCCACCAAGAGTGGGAGGTCACTGTATGAAGCGCTGGTTCTTAGGTTCCGCGTTGTGCTTGACCTTGCTGTCTATTGTGAGTAGGGCGCAGGTAGACAAGATTGTGATTGCTGCAGGCACGCCCGAAGACAAGGCGCTGCAAGCGATCAACAACGAGGCTGATCAGGCCAAAAAGCTTCAAATGTATCAGGACTTTATCCAGACGTTCTCGTCGAGTCCCGCTGCTGTCGCCTATGGAAATTGGCAAATCTCGCAGGCCTATCAGACAACCGGCGACATGCAGAAAGCCTTGGATTACGGAGACAAGGCGCTCGAAGGCTCGCCCCGCAATCTCGATATCCTTGTTTCACAGGCAGACGTCGCACAAAGGGTGAAGAACAACCCCAAGGTGATCGAATATGCCGTCCGAGGCGGAACGACATACAACTCCATCGCGAAACAGGCCAAACCTGAAGGTGTAAACGATCAGGAGTTCGCTTCGCGGATAGAAGAGGAACAAAGAGCATCGAAGAACTCATACGAGTTTCTGGAAGCGGCAGCGTACAACGTTATCGCCGCCGAGCCCGACGCCAAAACAAGGATGAGCTATATCGAGCAGTTCAGCCCGGCATTTCCCAGTTCTCGGTTTGAAGAACAAATCAGTTCTTACGCCATGGTCTCTCTCACCGAGCTCAAGGATATGAATCGCCTGGTGGCCTATGGGGAGAAGACACTGGCCGCGAATCCGAAGAGTGTCTCAACCTTGATGCTTCTGGCCAATGCTTATGTCGATGATTCGAAGCCGGGCAGCCTTGGGAAAGCAGTTGACTATGCGCAGAGAGCGATCAAGGAAGCGAAGGCCGATGCTCCGGATGCCGATCGTTCCGCGAAACTCTCCGCTGGCGTTGCGCACTCCACCTTGGGCTATGCCTACATGAAGCAAGATAAGACTGCTGCGGCCATCCCCGAACTCAAAGCTTCCGCGGAATTGCTCAAAGGGCAAGATGATCAGCAGTACGCGATTGCGCTCTATCGTCTCGGCTATGCTTACGCCAAGCTGAACAAAGTCACAGAAGCAAAGGAAGTACTGGCAGAAGCTATTAAGATCGCAGGACCGGTTCAGCAACCGGCAAAGGATTTGCTTCTAAAGGTGAACGCTGCCCGACCTAAACCGCATTGAGAAGATTGCAGCACTACTTATGAATCAGCTCGTCGGACAGCAGGTGAGCCTTCGACGCCAGATTCTCGGCGCGCTGCAGATCACCCAATTCACTGGCCTGTTTCGCCTGATCCATGTAGGCGCGAATCTGCTTCACGGTTTCGTCCTCGTTTGAGCTGAGTTGACGACCTGCAATCTGTTGAAGGGCAGCGTCGGTCTTCCCCAATAGTTCCGAGATTTTCTGCTTCTGCACCGTCTGTTGCTGGTCGCTGATGCGCGGCGCCAACTTCACTTCCGGCTCCGACGTGCTTCCATAAACGACCACCTTCTTGGTTGAAGTCGTCGAATCCGGATCACTTTTCTCCGGAGAAGACTTGCTGGCCGGTGCTTGCGTCGTCGCGGGATTGTTCGATTTGGCCGATTTCTTTGATGAAGGCGGCTTGCTCTTCGACTTCGTGGAGGATGGCTTTGCCGGTGGTTTCGGCTCCGCAGGTGCTGCCGATTCGGTTTGACCCTGCTGTTCAGAAGTTGGTGCCGACTGCGGAGTCACGGCCGGAGCGGAGGGCTGTTGCGACGGTTCGTCCTTGGCAGCCGGAGACTCTGGTTTGGGTTCGGACTGACCGTTGGTTGTAGGAGGATTTTGCTCTGCCTGTGCCGGCTGACTAGACTTGTCATCCGGTTGCTGACCGGGCACTCCGCTCCACGCGGCGCCTGCGCCGGCAAAACAAAAACACAAGAGGATTGCTGCGGCCAGAGACAATCTCATGATCAGTTTGATGCCCATAACGAATGCAGCGATGAAAAGATTCTGAAAACAGCTAGCTGCGAATTGCCGCCTCACGAAGCGAATCCGACAGGTTTTCCGCCGCCGGCAGCCGCAGGCGGAACGTAGTGCCATGTCCATCCATTGACTCAAAATCGACCGATCCGTAATGCCACTGCAAGACCTGGTGAGTTTGCGCCAACCCGATTCCGGTGCCTCCTTTTTCCTTTTTAGTGGTGAAATACAACTCGAACATCTTGTCCTGAACTTCGGGTGGGATGCCCATTCCCTCATCCCGAATCTCGGTGATGACTGCGTCGTCGTTACGGTGCGCGGATACTGTCAATGTGCCACCATTCGGCATGGCTTGGACGCCATTAATTACGACATTTAGAATCGCGTGCTTCATCAAGTCGGCGTCTACCTTCACTTGCAGTGGGTCGGACGGGAGTTCGCTTACGATAGTGACTCCGTGTTGTTGCGCATCCGGGCTTGCCAGCAGGCAGACGTGTTCCAGCAGGTTGCGCAAATCAATACTCTCCAGACGCAGCTCTCGCGGACGGGTAAAGTCCACCAGGATCTGTACAACGCGATCGAGGCGATGGATTTCGCTATCGATGATGTCCATGTGCCGCCGCATGTCAGGATCAATCTCATGTAACTTGCTCTGCAGCAGTTGCAGATGCAGCACAATGGCGTTGATCGGATTCTTCACTTCGTGCGCAACCCCGCGCGTCAAGCGGCCACTTGCCGAGAGCCGGCGCGACAATTCGATCTCGTCTTCGATCTTGTGTACCGATTCGGCATCACGCATGGTGAGCAGCGCACCGATCTGTGTACCGCGCTCCTCGATAAACTCCAACGCGACCTGAAAACGCCTGCCATTCGGACTCTCGATCTCTTGCTGGGAAGAGCCATGAAGAGTCTCAAAAGCGTCCAGCACCAGCGCGCCCAGAGGCGAATTGCGAGTAAAGATGTCTCGCGCAACCTTGCCAAGCAATTCGCGCCTTGGCCTTCCTAGAAAACGCTCAATCGAAGCGCTGACCAGCACCACGCGAGACTCGCGCGTAAACAGGATGAGACCATCCTGCAGTGTGCGCATGACCTGATCAACGTTATCTTTTAGCGCCGAGAAGATCTCCTTGGTGTCGCGGATTTCTCTACCCAAGTGAGCGACCTTAAGCGTGACTAGCCCATACTCGTCGCTTCCTGATTCCTGCTCAGGGACGGACTCGGCTGTACCAGAGGTCGCATTGTCAAGGCTGCGGCTCAATTGTTCGAGAGGCCCTAACGCCATGCGCGATAACACTGCCGCAAGGATTAGCGAGAACAGGATAGAAATCCCGGAAAAGATCACTGCGTTCTGCAGCCGCGGAGTGAGTTCGCTCTTCAGGAAGACAGTGGAGACGCCGATGCGAATGCTGCCAAACGGCTGCCCATTCAATTGCAAGGGAAACCGAACATCGTAAACCGTCGGCGGGTTGTAGATCATGCGAAGCTGCTGGCGGAATTTCGCGTTAACCACCTGCTGGAAGTCCGGACGTGAGGGCACGGGCTTGCCAACGTTATCTGGGATGTTATGTAAGATCGCCTTGCCGTCGGTGTCTACGATGGCTGCATCGTAGATAGTGAGCCAGGTTCCCATGACCGACTCAATGTTGTTATTCAGATCGAGATTGGTGCTCAGGTAATACGCGATCGCCCGCCGGACAGCCTGCTGGTTGTTGGTATCCACTCGTGTGCTTGTTAAGTCGGGCACGGCGTTGATGGCTTGGTAGGACAGTTGCTGCGCAACATAGTGAGCAGTGTCTTGCGCTGTAAGCACTCTTTGCCGCAGCAATTCAGAGATGTAGATGTAGGAAAAACTGGTAACCAAGACGGCTACCATGAAGGTGATGGCGAAAACGATCTTGGTTCGTCGTCGCATGAAGTGCTAGGCGTTGAACCCTGTCCCCGAGGCGGAATCGCCGCTGACGAGAACCTGACTACTCCTCTTTTCCCGCTGTCTCCACCGCGGCGTTGCCGTACTCTTTGAGCTTATTATGCAGGGTTTTGAGGCTAATTCCGAGTATCTCTGCGGCTCGTGTCTTGTTATTGCTGGTGGCCTCAAGGGTCTTAATGATCAGAAGTTTTTCTGCTTCCTCTACGGTTGTTCCAACTCCTAGACGAACCGTATCAGGGTCGTCCGCCGATGAACGGAGTGGGGCTTGGCCGAAGCCCGGGGGCAAGTGCTTGGTCTCGACGACTGCGGCATCGCATACAATTACCGCCCTCTCGAGCGTATTGCGGAGTTCGCGGACATTCCCGGGCCAGGAGTAATTCTGAAACAGATTCAGCACAGCCTCGCTGACTGCTGCTACCTTTCGCCCATGCTTGACACTCATCTCGTTCAAGAGGGACTTTACTAGTTCCGGAATGTCTTCCTTGTGCTCGCGCAGGGGCGGCATGTGGATGTTAAAGACATTCAGCCGGTAATAGAGATCGTTGCGGAGTTCCCCTCTCGCGACCGCTTCTTCGGGCGTTTTGTTTGTCGCGGCGAGAACCCGCACATCTACCGTCGTCTCAACCTTGCTCCCGAGTCGGCGCAACTTTCGGTCTTCAAGAACGCGTAGTAACTTTGCCTGAGTTGCTACCGGCATTTCGCCAATCTCGTCGAGCAAAAGCGTGCCGCCTTCGGCTAACTCGAAGCACCCCGTCCGACGCTCCAACGCGCCAGTGAATGCACCCTTTTCATGACCAAAAATCTCGCTCTCGATTAGAGTCTCTGGAATAGCGGCGCAGTTGATTGGAACAAAGGGCTTGCTTCGACGAGGACTGAGTTCGTGAACCGTGCGGGCAACCAGTTCTTTGCCCGTGCCACTGGCACCCGTTATCAGTACCGATGCAGTGCTGGGCGCCACCATCTCGATCAGACGAAAGATCTCCTGAATCTTCTTGGAGCTGCCCACAAGACTGCCGAGCGACCCGTTGTCTCGCAACTTGCGGCGAGTAACCTCCAGCTCAGCCCTCGTACCCAACAGGGCTGACGCATTCTGAAGAATCGTGCGCAGCCGGTTGGTATCGATTGGTTTCGTGATGTAGTCGTAAGCACCCATGCGCATAGCTTGGACTGCGCTGTCGATCGTACCCTGGGCAGTTACCACGATAACGGCTACTGTGTGCGAGTCGTCGGCCAAGCGCTCCAGGAGCTCCAATCCCCCCATGCGCGGCATCTTCAGGTCGGTGACGATGATAGATGGCGACCACGAAGAGACCTTTTCCAGGCCTTCGGCGCCGTCTCTGGCTGTTTCGGCGCGATATCCCCATGCGGAGACCAACTCGGCTAGCCCCGTTCGCTCGTTGTCTTCGTCTTCAACAATTAGTACTTTTTCCAGGCTCATAATGGAAGACTCGGGTTCATTATTGAGGCTATTGCCGAATGCTGCAAGCTGGGCAAGGTGCCAAAAATGACTCTGATTGACCCAAGGTCCAATGTCGGAAGGTATCAATCTGAGACACTTTACTTAAACGTTTCTACAAGATACGTGCCACGGTTACAAATTCTGCTGTACTATTGTGCTTCAGTTTTCCTGCCAGCCTGTCGAATTCGACGGCTGCATCGTATAACGCCTTTTCGTATCCATGTGGGGCCCCCAGGTCGTCAATCGAGCATGGTGAACCAGTTTTTGAGCGCAGTTTGGGAGGATTGCATGTCACTCGGTCGTCATGAAAGTCGTGGACGTGTACTGCGGACAGGGCTTGTTGCAGCCCTCGCGATGCTTCTGTGGTCGGTTTTAGCATTCGCGCAGGAGCAACCCGTTCCTAAAGTGGAGATCTTTACTGGTTATCAATGGCTTAATCCAGGCGGAGAGATACCGCACGGTACTTATGCCAATCCGGTCGCGTTCAAGCTTCCGGATATTCCACAGGGAGTCGGCGCGTCTCTCAACTACAACTTCACCCCGATCTTCGGACTGGAAGGGGACTACGGTGGAAACTGGAACAAATATGCCAATGAAACAACGGCATCCGTTGGTCCGAGGGTGACATGGCGTACTGAGGGATTGAATTTGTTCGCGCACACCCTGATAGGGTTGAACCGATTGACACCGAAGAGCTTGAATTCCGATAACGGAATCGGTGCGATCCTTGGCGGCGGTATTGACCTAACTCTGTGGCGTCCTCTTAGCCTCCGTTTGTTCGAAGCTGACTATGTATTCGGGAGCCACAATTACTCCGACAAGGCCTCACCGGAATTTCCCGGTCTTCGCCACCCAACCCTGAACGGGGCACGACTGCGCACCGGCTTGGTCTGGAACTTTGGCGGCGCACCTGAACTGCCTCCGACTGCCGCTTGCCAGTTGCAGCCTGCGGAGGTCATGGTCGGCGAGCCAATCACTGCGACGGCGACCGGTACCAACTTCAACCCGAAACACACGCTGGCCTACGATTGGAGCAGTAACGGCGGCAAAATCACGGGCAACAACAACACCGCGAGTATCGACACCACGGGTGTCGCCGGTGGCAGCTACACCGTTACGTCGCGCATCAGCGATCCCAAGAAGAAAAAGAACAATGAGGCTACTTGCACGGCGAACTTCACAGTGAAGGAACCTCCGAAGAATCCGCCAACGATGTCTTGCAGTGCGAACCCGGCATCCGTGCAAGCAGGAAACCCCTCCACGATTACCTGCACTTGCACCAGCCCTGACAACGTTCCTGTAACCGTCAGCAATTGGACGGCAACAGGTGGAACCGTTTCCGGAACCGACAACACGGCAACCTTGAACACCACCGGAGCTTCCGCAGGACCGATCACCGTGTCGGCGACTTGTACCGACTCGCGTGGCTTAACGGCCCCCGGATCCACAACGGTGAATGTTGAAGTTCCGCCTCCGCCACCGCCGGCTGCGAGCAAGCTGAGCGAGTGCGAATACCCGAACAAGAACAAACCTTGGCGCGTGGATAACACTTGCAAGGCGGTGCTGGACGACGTGGCATCGCGCCTGCAAAACGACCCCGATGCTAAGGTCGTGATTGTCGGCAACGCTGATCCAACCGAAAAGAAGAAAGATTTGGCCGCGACCCGTGCGGTTGACGCCAAGGCTTACCTGTCGGGTGGAGAAGCTCAACAGAGAATCGATCCGAGCCGCATTGAAGTGCGGACGGGAACCGCGGGAACCAAGACGACAGAACACTGGATTGTGCCGGCCGGAGGGACGTTCGATCAGGCCAATACGCAGCCAGTGGATGAGTCGACGGTGAAAGCGATTCCGGACCATCCCCGGGCCGCTCCGAAGAAAAAGCCAGCGGCTCAATAAACTTGTGCATCTAAGGTTACGGCCGGTTGAGTTTCATACTCAACCGGCCCTTTTTGTTCTTCCCTTCGGTAACTTGCCTGGACCGTGTTACGCTGGCACTCTTGGCCCGCAGGGAATATGTCTTGGCGAGGGCAGGATAAGAATATGATTTCAGGCGTGTCACGGGGAAACCGTCGTAAATGGCTGATAACAATGACGGTTGCATTATTGGCAACCGCTAACCTTTGGGCCGGGCAATGGACAGCGTTGGGACCTGACGGAGGCGATGTTCGCAGTTTGAGCCAGGATCCGCGCAATCCGGATCACATCTTCCTAGGTACCAGTACAGGTACCATCTTCGATTCGCAGGACGGCGGCCGTAACTGGTCGCGTTTTGCGCATTTGGGCAGCGGGGATGATTACGTTCTTGATCACATCGCAATCGACTCCAAGAACCCCGACCGCATATATGTGGCGGCGTGGAGCGTGGAGAACCAACAGAGCGGCGACCTCTTCAAGTCGACAAACGGGGGCAAGAGTTGGGAGCCCCTGGACGGCATGCATGGCAAGTCCATTCGTGCCATGGCAATCGCTGATTCCGATCACGATGTGCTGGTGACGGGCGCGCTCGATGGCGTGTATCGCAGCAACGACAGCGGAAAGACTTGGCAGAAGATTTCGGCCTCGATGCAGAGCGAGATCAAGAACGTCGAATCCATTGCTGTCGATCCAAAGAATCCCAACACTGTTTACGCCGGAACCTGGCACCTGGCTTGGAAGACAAGCGACGGTGGGGCCACGTGGCAACACATCAATAAAGGAATGATCGATGACTCCGACGTCTTCTCGATTATCGTCGACTATTCCAATCCGTCAGTGGTCTTCGCCAGCGCTTGCTCGGGCATTTATCGCAGCGCGAATGGCGGCGAGCTGTTCCAGAAGATTCAAGGAATCCCGTTCTCGGCGCGCCGCACACGCGTGTTGAAGCAGGATCCCAGCAACCCCAACACGGTCTATGCAGGAACCACAGAAGGACTGTGGAGGACTTTGGATTCAGGCAAGACCTGGAAGCGAGTGAGCAATCCTGAAGTTGTGGTGAATGACGTTCAGGTAGACCCGCGCAATTCGAGTCGCGTTCTTCTGGCGACGGATCGTAGCGGAGTGTTGTCCAGCGACGATGGAACACAGACCTTTGTTGCATCCAATCATGGGTACACCCATCGTTATGTAACGGCTATCGTGGCCGACAATACTAATCCCAACACCATTCTGGTCGGCGTTGTGAACGATCGCGAGTGGGGTGGCGTTTTTGCCTCGCAAGATGGCGGGCAGCACTGGACCCAGAAGAGCGCCGGTCTCGGCGGACGGGACGTATTCTCGCTTGAGCAAGCCAGCAATGGCGCACTCCTGGCTGGAACTAACCGCGGCATCTTCATGCTGGAAAAAAATAGCAACATCTGGAAGCCGATTAACACCATCGTCACCGAGAAAGTCTCAACTCGCGTTGTGAAGAAGGGAAGCAAGAAAACTTCCGTCGCGACCAAGACTGCCGTTCGCTCAGTTCTCGATGCCAAGGTGAACGACATCGAGGCGACACCGAAAGCTTGGTTCGCAGCGACGAGTTCCGGGCTCTTTACCAGCACGAACAAAGGTCAGAGTTGGACCGGTGGCCCTGTGATGGGTAAGACGGACTTTGTCGCCGTGCAATCGAGCGACAAGATGATTGCCGTCGCTACCCGCACGAACGTACTGGTTTCCTCAGATGACGGTGCAACCTGGAAGCAGGGATCGCTGGCATCGTATGTCACCAGCATTCGCAACCTGACCATTACGCCTGATGCTCAGATTCTCGTAGCATCGCGCGAGGGTGCTTTCCGAAGCTCTGACGCGGGAACCTCGTGGGAACACATGGTTAACGGCTTACCGGATAAGAACATCAGCTCGATCTCCTATGACAGCAAGCGGAAGCAGCTTCTGGCAACCAGCACGGCCGCCGGGGTTGTGTTCCACAGCTCGAACAACGGAACCAGCTGGCATCGTGGATCCGACACGGGCTACCCGATGCGCCGTATCAGCGTAGTGAATGGCCGCTATATGGCAGCCACACCTTTCGATGGCGTGATCGTTCAACCTGATCACGAAATGGAGAGCGCTTCGGCTGAGTCAGGCTCGAACTAGTTCAGCTCAACCATGTTTTGTGAAACCCAGGAGCGGCGTAAGCCGCTCCTTTTTAGTGTCCAAGATTCAACCGGCTGAGGGCGACCGATTGGCAAGACTGGTCTGGCGTCGGGCAAAAAGTACACGATTCTGAGCAGGCAACGGTGTAAGTAACTGAAGGGAAGCCTGCAGGCGATGGCATGAGTGTTGCCACCTAAATACTTGGTATGGCGCTTGAATCAACTGCGAAGCTGGCGAAAGTTCCACCCGAACTACTGGGCCTACTGCTGGTGGTCATCGCGGTATTTGTCGGTTGCTCAGCGGAGCCTGTCGTCCCACCCCCACCCGCGACCACTGGCGCCCAAGCGTTGCCCTTTCGTCAAACGCCGCCGGCCGGAGGAATTAACCCCACCTCGAGCCTGCTCCCCCGAGGCATACAGGCAGGAACCTCGGTCAATGTTCGTTTGCAGTCGAGACTCACCAGCAGTCAGGTTCTGCCTGGCACGTCATTTACTGGAATTCTCGATGAGGCTCTTCACTTCGAAGGCCGCACTGTTGCCGCCCGCGGAAGCCTGATCACCGGCAAAGTGGTCGCGGTGAAGCTTGCGGGAGCAACGCCCGGATATGTACGGCTGACGCTCGTCTCCATGAATCTCAACGACAAATCGGTGCCGGTGCAGACTTCCGATGCATTCCTCAAAGACCAGGCAAACAATGACGTCGAGCTGATCGCAGGGCCCACAGAGGCTAAAGGCACAGGTGTCCAACCAGCCAGCGCACAGTTCGCCGATTCAGAAACTAACCCTGGATTTCGCGGAAGACGTTTCACCGTGCGCCTGACCCGTCCCATCCTTCTGCCCAACTGATCGGGAACACCTCGTTCAGTCCTCACCACGGCATGTGACGGACATCACTTTGAAAAAGTTGTAAGCCGCCTAGACTTCCCGATTAGGGAGTGGTGTACCGGAACGGAACCATAGTTCTGCTTCGGGAAACATTCGCATCCCGCGCACAACGGCCTCCATTTCCGTTGTGCCCTCAAAACCGAGGAGTCCAGTCCGTTGAGTGCCATTCCGAAAAACTGGGAGGAAGTAAGCCCTCCCTCTCTCGCCAGTCTTTCCGTCCTGGCCCTCGAAAACTGTCCTGAGAGTCTTGTCGTCGTAGAGAACGGGAAGATCCTGTTCGCAAATCGCTCATTCACCAACTTGTTTGGTTATGAGCAGCCTTCGGAAATTCAGGGCAGGAGCCTATCGGAATTCGTTCCTGGCAGTCGTGCTTGTACCTCGCACAGCAGAGAGCGCAAGTCAAAAAAAGGAAGTCGTTGTGGCTATCCCGCGTGTGAATTTACCGCAACACGCGCAGATGGCGCGCCGATTCGGTTGCAAGCCTCCTGCTCAGAATTTCACGCGGACGACCGCGAACTCCTCGCCATCAGTCTGCATGACATCGGACAAGGAGAGCGACGCCGGGTTGTCCGAGCAAGTGACAAGCGCTTCCAGGCAATGTTCGACGCCGCGGCGCTGGGCATTCTGCAATGCACAATCGACGGACGCATCCTGGAAAGCAATCCTGCGATCCAGCAGCTTCTAGGACACAAGCGCGAAGAGTTGCGGAATCTGCACTTACGCGACTTTGTCCATCCGGCAGACATGAGCGTGCAAATGAGCCTCCTGAGCGAACTGGCATCAGGCGTTCGAGACTCGTACCGAACCGAGTTGCGGTATCTCAGCAAGAACAATAGCTCAGGCTGGGCTCGGCTCACCGGATCACTGGTCCGAGGCCCGGAGCAGCGGCCCGAGTTCGTCATCGCAATGTTTGAGGACGTTACCGAGAATAAACGTGCCGAGCATCAGTTGCGCGAAGCCCAAAAGATGGAGGCGATTGGTCGATTGGTGGGCGGTGTTGCGCATGACTTCAACAACCTGCTGACCGGGATCATGTTGTACTGCGATCTCCTACGTGCCGGACTGGAAAACAATCGCCTCCGGCATCATGCCGAGGAGATTCGAGTGGCCAGCGAGCATGGTGCTGCGCTCATACAGCAGTTGCTCGCAGTGGCGCGACAGCAAGTGGTCGAGCCGCAAATCCTCTCTCTCAACGCCATCATCTTGCAGGCGCAAAACCTACTCCAGCGCCTCATAGGCGAAAACATCCAGATCGTTACGGAACTCGCGGGAGACTTGTGGCTCGTACGGATGGATCCGGCGCAGGTTCAACAGATTGTGCTGAATCTTGTGCTAAACGCTCGAGATGCGATGCCTGACGGCGGACAGATCCTCTTGACTACTCGCAATCACCCAAGCCATTCCGATCAAGGCGATTCCATCGAGTTGAAGGTGAGCGACAACGGTTGCGGAATGAATCGAGAGACCCTCTCTCGGCTATTCGAGCCTTTCTTTACGACCAAGGGTCCGGGACGTGGCAATGGCCTGGGTCTGGCGACAGTCCACAACATTGTGAAACAGGATGGAGGTTCGATCGGAGTGGAGAGCTCACCCGGCAAAGGGACACAGGTCACGATCTACTTGCCACGGATCATTGGCACTGCAGTCTCCTCTGGGAAGCCAGAGACATCCGTGACCAAGGCTAACCAAACGATATTGCTGGTCGAAGACAACTCTGCTGTGCTGGAGTCGATGTTTCGAATCCTCACCGAGGCCGGGTACACCGTGGTGGAAGCCGCGAATGCGGGGGACGCATTTGTTGCCTGCCGCAATCATCCCGGCGAAATCCATCTCTTGATTTCCGATGTAGTTCTGCCAGGCATTGGCGGACACCAGGTCGCGCAACGTGTACGTCAGTTGCGACCCGGAGTCAAGGTCCTGTTTATTTCCGGCTATCACCGCGAGGCGATCTCCAGCCCTGAACAGCAGGAAATTCTCTATTTCCGCAAACCATTCAATGGGAGTGCGCTGTTGAAGCGCATTAACGAAGTTTTGCAACATGTCGACGCAACGTTCCACATGCCAGAGGAAGAGGTCACACCATGAATACAGCAGAAGTCAACCCTGCCAAGTCAACCCAAATCGAGGGAGCCAATTTCTTGAACGTACTAATCGTGGATGACGAGCGAGCGATCCGGGAAGCGTGCCGCGAGGTCGCCCAGTCGCTGGGGTTCAACGCATTTGTGGCCGAGTCGGCCGAGCATGCTTACCGTCAGCTCGATTCGCAGAACATTGACGCTGTGCTCCTCGATCTCAAATTGCCTGGTGCCGGCGGCCTTGAGGCGCTGCATCAGATTCGGCAAAGGCGTCCGGATGCAGTCGTAGTAGTCGTTACTGGGTACGGCACGGTTCAGTCCGCTGTACAGGCAATGAAAAATGGTGCCTACGACTACGTGACCAAGCCGTTCAGCATGGATGAACTCAAGCTGCTCCTTGACCGCGTCTCCGCTCACCTTCGGCTGAAGACCGAAAACCGTATGCTTCGCGAGAAAATCAAGTCGAAACAGGGTTTTGGAGCGATTGTGGGTCGTGCGCCTGAGATGGAAAAGCTCTACCGGATCATTGCCAAGGCCGCGCACAGCAGCCATCCAGTCTTGATCCTCGGCGAGAGTGGGACGGGCAAGGAGATGGTGGCGCGATCTATCCACTTTTCCGGCCCTTATGCCGACAAGCCGTTTATCCCCGTCGATTGTGGATCACTGGTTCCAACTCTTATTGAAAGCGAACTGTTCGGATATGTGAAGGGAGCCTTCACGGGAGCTGTGCAGGCTAAAGAAGGCTTGCTCGCAATCGCAGATGGCGGCACAGTCTTCCTCGACGAGGTAGGTGAACTGCCAGTCGATTTACAAGCCAAACTGTTGCGCGCCATCCAGGAAAAGGAAATCCGTCCGGTAGGCAGCACGAAACGAATCCCGATCAATGTGAGGATCCTCGCCGCTACGAACCGCGAACTGGAGGAGGCCGTTGCGATGGGAACCTTCCGGCGCGACCTTTATTTCCGCCTCAATGTCCTGAGCCTTCGAATTCCGCCTCTGCGCGAACGCAGACAGGATATCCCTCTGCTGGCGGCGCACTTTCTGGATAAGCTCTCCCGCTCACTAGGGCAGGAACGTACTCTGAGTGATGACGCACTCAAGGTGATGCTCGCCTACGATTGGCCCGGCAACGTACGCGAATTGGAGAATTGCCTGGAACGCGCCTGCGCCTTCAGTACTGGACCAGTTGTCCACGTGGGAGATCTTCCCACGTCGATTCACAGCGTTCCTGGAACGGCTGTGCCGGCAGCCGAGACCTCAGCAAAGATTATCCCCATGGCCGAGTTGGAGAAGCAAACAATCCTGAACACGATTACTCAGCTGAATGGAGACAAGTTGCTGGCCGCGCGACTGTTAGGTATTGGCAAGACGACGCTCTACCGGAAGCTGAAAGAGTATGCTTCCCAAGACTGAACGGTCGTTCCAGAGAATTCCTGATTGGGGAATGAATCCGCCGAAATAAAGCTGCAAGTCTCACATTTTCAGTTGCAAACCTCTGGCGAAAGACGTGCAATTCGGTTGGGTATGATCCTACTGATTACGCCGTTCGCAAAAGCTCAGCAGTGTGCCGAAGCTATCCAGCAAGCCACAGGAGAGACGGTGCAGGTAGCTGATACCTTGCGCCAGGCCGTTGCGCAACTTCGCGAGCAACAGTACACCGCTGTCGTGATGGACCAGTTGTCGCTTGAGGCGGAGCCCGAAGAATGTGAACTGATTACGGAGCATTTGGACTCGGCGATCCCCGTCCATGTGAACTTTGCCATTAGTGGCGCCGAACGAGTCATTCGCGAGATCCGCGCAGCATTACATCGTCGCAAGAAAGAAGCGCAGACCGCGCGCTCAGAGGCTGAAGAAGCTTTGCGCAGTGAACTCAAGGGAACGGTTACGGCGATATTGCTTTCTTGTGAAATGGCCCTCGGCGTCCCGGGTCTTCCCGCGCAAGCCGAAGAAAAACTGCGGGCAGGACATGATTTGGCTCGCGAGCTCAGCGACAAACTTCGCCTGTCCGACACAGTTCCAGCGCAGAGGTGAAAACTTTTGCACTAAACGCCAGAACTCTTCCCAAGAAACATCTTCCAAATCCGTAAATCCGAAATAGAATAACCCGGCATATTTTCGCGCTGCGGTTTCATCACAAGGCAGCGGCTTCGCCATCAAGGCATGCACGTTCTGGTCACAGCGGATACTCTGAGCGGTGTTTGGACCTATGCCCGTGAACTCGTTACGGGCCTTGTGAGCCGTGGCCTTTACGTTACGCTTGTGAGTTTCGGCGATATTCCCATGCCGGAGCAGACCTCCTGGATGGAGAACCTGCACGGTCTGGAATACCATCCAACTGCTTTCCGCCTCGACTGGATGCAGGAAGGACAGGATGACTTTGCAGAGTCGTGCGCATACCTGACTTCATTGGTCCGCGAGGTCAAACCTGATCTCCTGCATTTGAATCATTTGGGCTACGGCAGTCTGCCGGTCAAAGCGCCTCGCGTTGTTGTAGCGCATGGCGACTTGGTGAGTTGGTGGATGGCAGTTCACGGACATCATCCGCGCAAGACTAAGTGGAGCGAATGGTATTGCAGTGTCCTCAGCAGGGGAATCGCTGAAGCAAGCGCCTTGGTGGCGCCATCGCAGTGGATGCGAGACAGCGTGAGACACCACTACGCACGCCCGCGTCGAGATGTCGTGATCTACAACGGACGGAATCCAATTTTCTTCAATCCCTATGTGAGCAAGGACGATTCGGTCCTGGCAGTGGGACGGCTGCTGGATGCCGGCAGGCAAGTATCGTTACTCACCCATCATGCTCATCCGTTGCCGGTATGCATTGTGGGCTCGGAAACGCCAGGACACATACCTGCCTTACCGATCCGCGCCGATGTAAAGGTCGCAACCGATGCGCAGCAGTTGGCTGTGCGTGGTCCTCAGACAGAGGCGCAGCTACGCACGTTATACAGCCGGGCATCGATCTTTGCAGCCACGTCGCGCTACGAACCCTTCGGATTGCCCGCGCTTGAGGCTGCTCTTTCGAGGTGCGCGATTGTAGCGAACGATATTCCTACTTATCGCGAGATTTGGGGAGAGGACGCGATTTATTTTCGCTCGAACAATGCTTCCAGCCTGGCAAAAGTTATCCAGCGTCTCAGCGATGACCGGGAGCTCTGCCGAAGTTACGCCAACCGCGCCTATCATCGAGCCCGGGAACGCTTCACCGCGAAGCGCATGATCGATGAATACCTCGGCCTGTATTCCAGCCTGCTCCGAAAGAACGTAAAGGCAGCCTGAGTTGGGGGAGGCGGCCGCCCTGCCACACGGTGCAGACGTGGTATCTTCGTGGCTGATTCATTGCAGACACACGGGAAGGCTAGGGTTCGACTTTTGCGACGCGACGCGCATCGCCCGATCGCACTCTCACCCGCCTGTTCCCGCGGTGGCGACGTTGCGATAATTCATCCGGAGGCATAAATGGCTGACATCAAGATTACTGTCCGTAAGAACGGCCCTTTTCGTGTGGAGGCGCCTATAGGTTCCATTGAGATGGTCGATGCAGACGGCAACGTCTACGATCTCACTACCCGGATCAAAGAGGGCAAGCTGGCGTTTTCGCTTTGTCGGTGCGGTGGATCCACTTCCAAGCCCTTCTGTGATGGTACGCATAGTCAAATTGGGTTCCAGGCAGCTGAAGCCGCGGTTAAGGCAGAGGACGAGCAGAAGCCAAAACCTGTCGAGGGATAGAGATCGACAAGAAAAAGACCAGCGGACCCTCCGGCTCGCTTTTCCTACGCTATCCTTGGGGATCTATTCACGCTGGGGGTCGGTCGAAGGAACGGTGAGAAACGCCGGCATGAATTCTAGCTAATGAATGGTTTTAGTCTTCCGTGACATGTAGTCCATCAGGAGGTATTGACCCAGCGTATATGGAGTAGTGAAGTAGGCTTTTCCTCGGCACATCTCAGTGACTTTTTGTACGAACTGTACCAATCCATAATCTGATGCCAGCATGAACGTGTTAATCAGCACTCCAGCCCGCTTGCACTTGGCGACCTCTTCAAGAGTCTGGCTCACTACGAGCGGATCGAGTCCGAACGCATTCTTATAAATGCGCCCGTCCTCTAGGGTCAGAGCCGAAGGCTTTCCATCTGTGATCATGACAATCTGCTTCATGTCTTTGCGTTGACGCTGCAAAATCCGCTGCGCCAGGCGAAGCCCCTCGCGCGTGTTCGTGTAATAAGGTCCAACCTGAACACGGGCAAGCTGCGAGAGAGGTACTTCTTCGGCCGAGTCATGAAACAGGATAAGCGACAAAGAATCGCCCGGGTATTGCGTTCGGATCAGGTGGGACAGCGCCATGGCAACTTTCTTGGCGGGAGTGAAGCGATCCTCACCGTAGAGGATCATGGAGTGCGAGCAATCGAGCATCACAACCGTTGCGCACGACGACTGGTACTCGCACTGGTGAACCTGTAGATCGGAGTATTCAATATTTAGCGGTAACGTCAATCCTTCGCGCTGGATCGCGCTGGAGAGAGTCGCGGTAATATCCAAATTCATCGTGTCGCCAAATTCATATCGCCGTGAGGCGCCACTGCTCTCGATTCCAGTTGCCATGTCGCGCGTGTCGTGGCGCCCGAAACTGGATTTGCCAAGTGAACCTAGCAAGTCTCGAAGAGTCTTGAACCCCAGAAAATCCAGGCTCTTGTCCGTGATCTCGAACGTTGCCTGTTGCTGCGCTTCACCGACTTGGCCGCCAATGCTGGATTGTTGCGCAGGATCGTGCGGCTCATCGATGCTGATGTAGTCCTCCTGGTGCATTCGTTCAATCAGTTGTTCGATGAGTTCGTCGAGGGTACCCTCGAGCTGCATTTGCTCGAGTTGCTGCCGCATCTTATCGTCGAGCAGTTCGCTGTTGAGAAGCGCCTGCTCGATCGCTCGCCGCAGGTCATCCAGGGTTTGTTCGCCAGACGGCAGATCGGAATACGGATAATTCTGGAATCCACTCTGCAACAGGTAGTCAGACAACGCACCCAGCAGATCTTCCAGGCTCATCTCGCCTGCGGGATCGGGAACGTACTTGGTATATCGAGTGCGACGCATGAAATCACGAGAGCAAGTGACGAATGACTAGTTGTAGGGTCTTCTTCCTCGGGTCGGTGGTTCCTCGCGGTCGAAAGTCCGGTCCGTGTGCCTCGGCTGTTTCTCGCCCGCACTAAAGACACGTTCTTCATTTCTTCCAATTCGTTTGTGGGCGTGCAGGCCCTCCAGCACGAATTCAGCTGCAGAGACCTGCAATTCCGCATCATCCTTCGGCTGCACGCTGACTTTGTTGAGCTTGTCCATCAGGCCCTGAATTGGACGAAGCGATTCCAGAGCTTCTTCCGCGCCGGCATTGTCGGGAAGATGTATTTCACCGCCAAGATCGAACCACTGCACAACCTGGTTCAAGTTCACCCCTGTAAAGTATTCGTCGAAGGTCTTTGCGATCGCGCTTCGAATCAACTCGCGAGACACCAGATCCGCACCCTTCATTTCGCCTTCATACTCCAGTTCCAGCTTGCCGGTGATTGCAGGCAGGGCGGCGTAAATGTCTCCGATG
>DATBFG010000005.1:0-3050 GCA_036558645.1 Terriglobales bacterium | reverse complement strand
TGAAGTCTCACGAAGATCGACGACCAAAAGTGCATCGAGCACATTTGAGAATTTCCGGTCAACATTGAACGCCGCCACGCGCCCGCCGAGGCGGACGTATTGTCGAAGCAACACCGGGACATCCAACCCATTATTAACTTCGGCGAGCGGCACGGCTAATTCTTCGATCTCATGTAAACAAGCAGCAACCATCCGAAGATCGGCAGCACGCGTCAATCGCGAACGGAACGGGCGACGCGGTGTGACGACCTGAGCAAGATCCGTCCGTAGCCGATGCTGTTGTAAATACGACACGATGAGTTCGAGTGCGGCATCCGAATATGCGGTACTGATGCTAACCGGGCCAAAAAGAACAGGCGCATCCGCGCGAGCGGCCACGAGACGGCCAATCGCTTGCCACAACAACATAAGCGGTGCGTAATCCTTCTGAAATTGTGTGCAGATAAAGCTGCGACCGAGTTCGACGGACGGCCCGATAGCTTTGAAGAACGGAGGCGCATATCGAAAGAGAGTAGACGTATAGAGCCCCCTGATGCCGCGGTCCGGAAGCACGTCTTGTGTCCAGGCCAAACGGTAGCCACCGGCGATGCAGCGTTCCTGCTTGTGCCAGAGCACCAGCTGTGTATAGTGAGGATCGAATGAATCAAGATCTGATGCTTTGCCGCTCCCTTCACCAGCGGCGCGGAACGAGATTTCGCGGAGCCTGCCGATCTCACGCAGAATACTTGGAATATCCTCGCCCGTTTCCGCGAAAACACGATAAGAGCCATTCTCCACGATTTGTCGATGTCTCGCTTCGAGCAGACTGATTGCATCGGCGACGCCCGGTGTTTCATCGTATATCGAGATATGGCAACGCGTGCGCAAGTCGGAGGCTGTAAAGGGTCGCCGGCAAACTGGAATTTTTCGATGGCCAAGCATGTATATGCGCGCTCGGAGATACTTGGTGGCGTTTTCAATCGAACCCTGCCGGGCGAGATCAGAAGGCGCCATTCGGTTTCCGATGCGCACTTCGATAGTGGATCCGCGCTTATTCAGCAACTCATGGGGAAGCCTCATGGTGCGAAGTCCAGGATGAACGAGACCAGCGATTTGAAAGGCGAGGCTGTTGGCTCCGACGAAGTATACCGGCACAATGGTTGCCTGAGCGTGCAGCGCTAAACGCGCGGCCAGGTTGGACCAGGGTGGATCGCTGATGCACCTCTTCTCGTGCCTCCAGTGGGAGACTTCGCCGGCCGGAAAGATGGCCAGACCATGTCCTTCGCGAAGCCACTCGCTGGCGCGCCGGACGGATCGTAAGTTGGTTTGTGAGTATGCGGAGTGGAACACATCGATTGCGATACAACGATCGCAGATCTCGTGAGCACCAGCAACGAGTGAATTTGTCAGAATCTTTACGTCATGCCGCAAATCAAAGAAGACCGCATCAAGCACCAGACCATCGAGAATTCCGAAAGGATGGTTGGCAACGACGATCAAAGGCCCGGAACGGGGACAGCGTTCTAATTCGAACGTTAGTAGCTGGATCCTGATATTAAGCAGATCCAAAACCGTGCGCGATAGAGGTCCTTGCGAAATGGTCCGAGCCTGAGCGTGCAATTCTTGAAGGTCATCTAATTGGAATACCCCGTACAAGAAATTACGGATTGGGCTCGGGACTGAGGCAAGTAACTCGGGAAAAAGCTCTGGTGTAGTGGTCGCCACACTCTTGTTTACCTGCTCCACATCACAGGCAGGTAAACACCCTGTTTCGAGTTTTTATCGATACTATGAAACCGAAAGTAGCGCTCCGGACATCCGGTTTCCGCCGCAACCAACGATGACCTGCTCCGGGAAATAAGAGAGCGAATAAGTTGAGATTCGGTGCTCGGAAGTGGCCCGGAGCCCCTCCCGCATGTACTGATCGACCACGGTCAGAATACGGAACCACCGCCCATCCGTCAGTCGAGGGCTATTCCACCTGATTTTGGGTCTGCCACCGTACCGCTGCAAAAAGCCCCACTTTTTTGAGCAGGCGGATGAATTGACGCCGCTCGCTAGGGGTCAGTACGGCAATCGTTTCTTCCATATCGAGCGCGTGCTGCCGAAAGGCGGCCTCGATAAGTCGCCTACCTTTATCAGTCAGCTCAACGAGGCGGGCGCGCCGGTCTTCCGGATGTGCTGCTCTGTTAACCAACTTTCTCTTCTCCAACCGGTCAATCGCGGTCGTAATAGAACCGCTGGTCAGCAGGACCTTTTTGCCGATCACATTGACTGGCTGCGGGCCTTTGTGAAGAAGCACCTCCAACACCGCAAAATCGGACAATCCGAGCCCTAGCCCGGACACGCTGATCATTGCATTCTGCTCAACGGCGTGGGCCGCCTTCGAAAGGATCAACCACACATGGGTCCCGCTAGCGTCGCTTGCCGAGTTTCGGTTGCCGTGGCGAACTTGAATCTTTTTGACCGCTTCTGGCATCTCTCTTGACATCAAGAGAAATTTTACACGGTCCAAGTTAAGAAGGAGCCCCAGTGAAAACAACCTACAAAATCGATCCCGCGCACTCGAGTGCCCATTTCGCCGTCCGTCATATGATGATCACGAATGTCCGCGGTGGATTTAGCGGCGTTCAAGGCACGATCACGTACGATCCTGACAATCCAGGCGCATCCAGCATCGACGCTATCATTGATGCGAGCAAGATCAATACCCTGGACCAGCAACGCGACACACATCTGAAGAGTCCGGATTTCCTGCATGTCGAGCAACACCCGACTATCATTTTCAAGAGCAAAAAAGTGGCCCGGGTCGGCGAGGGAGAGTGGAAAGTCACCGGTGATCTGACTATTCACGGTGTGACGAGGGAAGTAGCGTTGAACGTTGAGGGCCCAACGCCTGAAGGTAAAGACCCATTTGGAAATATAAGGGTGGGCGCGTCAGCCATAACCAAAATCAAGCGCAGCGATTTCGGCTTGACATGGAATGCCGCGCTCGAAGCAGGCGGCGTCCTGGTAGGTGACGAGCTCAAGATTGAACTGGAGATTTCCGCTATCAGGTCGGAATCGGCCGC
>DATBFG010000004.1:0-112186 GCA_036558645.1 Terriglobales bacterium | reverse complement strand
CATCTGCCCAATGAAGTAAGGCAGGTTAAATACAAAGAGAAACGGCGGATGAGTCGGGAATGCAAAGTCAACGTGGTCAGATGTCACCTTGGAGATGAATTTCGAACGATGGTAGGCACCCGGGTTATGCTTCGTAATACTGTCGCTATAGCTCTTTCCGCTTCGCCCGAAAGATGCGCCGAGATCGCTGACTTCATAAAATTGTCGATCCGAATCGTGCGTCGTTTCATAGACAGCATTGTTTTCATCTTTCAGATCCCAGTTGCTCAACAAGGCCATCATGACGCGAAGCCCATTGAATTCGCGAGTCCCTATGAACGGATTGTGCCTCCAACTCCAATTGCCGACTTTTTTCCCCGCGGAGTGTCGCTGCAGTCTAACGCCCTTGACGCTCTCGTCTTTGACGAATTCTCCGCCGCGGTGTAAGCGCGGCAGGTCGCGAACTATGGTTTCCGGCAGGAAATAGTTTTCATTCGTGATAAATCCAACGGCCCAGAGCAGTCGAGTGGCGACAGTTTCCGGTTGCGCTTCATAGCCTAGCTTGGCCTTCCACTTGTCACCAGATGAGTCACGAACATCGAACTTCGGGCTAGTTCCGCCTAGGTCTTCTTTCAGGAATGTGAATGGCCCCGAGGATTGGCTCTTCTCATTTCTCAGTCCGTAAAGAAGGTTGCGGGAGGGGATGTCTTGCGGCGCAATCCACAGCACTGCCTTGTTTCGCGTGGAAGAGATAGCACGGAATTGTTGCGCCGCTGCAAGCGAAGTCGCGTTCAGAAGAGCAAGGGCAACAATAAGTTGTACGATCCACCGCAGAGATACCGGATTCTCTCGACAGGATCGCGGGTCTTTGTGCACAGACATACTCCGTGACAGAGTTCCACACTTCGATGTAGGCGTTGGGCCCCTTGGTTGGCTTTTCCGAGCAGGTTGCCACATGTAATTTCTGCATCAAAGGATGCGGGGGTGCACTTGAAGCTGATTATTCAGCCCGGCGACGGCGTCGAGAAGCTGGTAAAAGGGATCAAGAAGGCTAAGCGTAGCGTCGAGATCATGATTTTCCGATTCGATTATGGAGAGATCGAGAAGGCTCTGATCGAAGCGGCCGAAAGAGGCGTCTTTGTTCATGCTCTGATTGCCTTCACGAATCGCGGAGGAGAGGGGCAGTTGCGCAAGCTGGAGATGCGACTGCTCGAGAAGGGCATTACGGTAGCACGAACGGCCGGAGACTTGGTGCGATATCACGGCAAGATGATGCTGATCGACCGCAGGGAAGTATATGTACTTGCGTTCAATTTCACGCACCTCGACATCGATCACAGCCGCAGTTTCGGCCTGGTAACACGGCAACCCAAGTTTGTGCAGGAGGCCGCCCGCCTTTTCGACGCCGATACCAAGCGGCAGAGCTATTCAGCTGGACACTCGAAGTTTCTCGTCAGTCCAGTGAATGCGCGAAAGGAACTGGCGGCCTTTTTGAAAGGAGCCAAGAAAGAGTTGCTGATTTACGATCCCAACGTTAGCGACCGTGCCATGCTCCGGATTCTCGACACGCGATACAAGGTCGGAGTCAAAATACGAGTCGTGGGCAGCGTCGCAAAGAATCGATTATCGGCGCGCAATCTGAGTCGAATGCGCCTGCATACCCGGGTCATCCTGCGCGACGGGCAGCAAGCGTTTCTTGGAAGTCAGAGCCTGCGCCAGTTAGAACTCGACGCGCGGCGTGAAATTGGGGTCATTTTGCGCAATCGTTCCGTGGTGTCGACGTTAGCGCGGACATTCGAGGAGGACTGGGCGGCGTCGGAGCCAGACCAGGAGCAGGCGCTGCGGCGCACCGAAATCGGACGCGCGGCAAAGAAGTTGTCGAAAGAGGTGAGCAAGAGCCTGCGAGTGGATCACGTTGTGAAAGGCGTCGTGCAGGCGGTTCGTAAACAAAAAAAGATTGCTTTGCGGCCCAAAGAGATTGAGTCGGCAGTAAAACGCGCGGTAAAGGATACAGTGCGAGATGTCGCTGAGAAACGTGTCGCGCGAGCGATGAAGGAGATGGGCCATGCAGCCGAGGCGACCGAATAAAACGGGGCGGGTATGCCTACATTGCTTGAGGCTTGTAGGTATCTTCGTATGCCTACTGATGTTGACAGGGCAAGCGTTGCCGCAGGCCACGGCCTCCCCGTCTCCGGCTGACAAGAAGACAGTCGAAGAATTCGAGGCGCGTGTTGCGCGATATCTCAGCGAGCGAAGGAAAGAAGGCGGCAACGCACCGAAGCAAAGCAATTCGCCGGAGAAGCTGGATCAGGCGGAGCAGTCTGTTACAGTGAAGTCGCAGGTCAGCCACGCCGGAGCGCGGCAAGGCGCGATCTTTGACAGAGGCGTCGCCGAATATTTTCGCAAGCAGATTGCAACAACTTTGTCCGGCCCCGATGGAAGCAAGATCCGTGCGAGCTTGCAGAGCGCTGAACCAGTGCAAGGAAAGTTGCGCGTGGATGAAGTGTATCCGGAGAAAATGCCGCTGCAGTCGACGCCGCCCACGTTACTTTTGAGGTTGCCGGTTCTACCGAAAGAGTTGGAATACAGGATTGTTGGAAATAATTTGGTTCTGCTGGATATCGTGCCGAAACTAGTCGTCGATTATCTACCCGATGCAATACCACAAACAAGAAACTAGAAGGCTTCTGCGGTTCGCCATGAGCTTGCTCATGGCGGCTCTGTGTTTTGTTCAGATCGGTGGAGGGTCCTACTTCGTTCCGACGGCAGGCATTCTCGCCGATGCGCAGTCCGGTCTGGACGTCCGCTTGCCACTTGATTCAGGTTCTGTCCGTTTTGCCGTGATTGGCGATAGCGGAACGGGTGGCGTGCCCCAATACGATGTTTCTCGCTTGATGGAGGCCTACCGGAAGATTGTCGACTTCAAATTCGTCATCATGCTTGGCGACAACATCTATGGGGGGCATCGCGCGTCGGATTTCCAGAGAAAATTCGAGGAGCCGTACAAGCCTCTACTTGACGCTGGAGTGAAGTTCTATGCAGCTCTCGGAAACCATGACGATCCGACCACCGAACGACTCTACAAACCGTTCAACATGGGCGGAGAACGCTATTACGCGTTCAAAAAATCTGACGCGGAATTTTTTGTGCTCGACAGCACCTATATGGATCCCGGCCAGTTGAACTGGCTCGATCAGACGCTACAGAAATCGGATTCAAAGTGGAAGATCAGTTATTTCCATCATCCTCCCTATTCTGACGGACGAACGCATGGCCCGGATCTCGATCTGCGTGCGCAATTGATGCCGTTGTTCAAGCGGAATTGTGTGAACGCAGTGTTCTCGGGACACGAGCACGCCTATGAAAGGCTGGTGCCGCAGGAGTCTATCTACTTCTTTATTGTTGGTAATTCGGCCAAGCTGGCAAGCCGCGCATTTCGCGGCTCCAGCCCCCAGATGGCCAAGTCGTTCGATAACGACCGTGGATTCATGCTGGTGGAGATTTCCGACGAGAAACTCTACTTTCAAACCATTTCCCGTGCCGGAGAGACGATTGATTCTGGTGCTCTTCCGCGGCAAACGGAATGCACCCGAGCGCCGCAGTAGGCATTTATGCCCCGTGGACGCTAACCTGAGCGCTGATTCTTACTGTCCGACCCTCTTTGTTTGTGGCGACTCGACAGAGGCGGCACTCACTCCCTGCATCGCTTCCCAGGAGGACAGGTGGGCACGGCGGTTTTGGCTCCAACACTCTTCCGTAGACGAACTGCATACTGGATACAGTTTTCCCCACCCCGTGGCAAACACAATTTGGCCCGCCGGGACACCCATATCTACCAACGCATCTTTCGTGGCCTTTGCTCGCATGTCTGATAGCACGAGGTTGTAAACGATGTCCCCACGTTCATCGGCGCCACCCTCTATGGTGACGAGGGCTTCCGGATGCGCCTTGAGCCATTGCGCATTCTCCTGCAGGGTGGCTCGCGCGTCATAGCGAAGGGAGGCTTCGTTGAAATCAAAATGAACATCTCTTAAATTCACTTCGATTTGCGGTGCCGGAATCCCGGACGCGCTCGATGTGTTGGATTGTGCGAATGCGCAGGAAAACAAGAGTGTGACAACAAGGACAACCATGCAATACCGCATACAGCCTCCTAGCTACGCGCAATCGTAGGCACAAAGCGACATTTGCGGCACTGTCACTAGTTACAGAGAATCTGCACTTTGTTCTTTGGACTGCATATCGGGCCCTTTCAGCGACTGGAAAAGTACGTAAGTGACGAGTACATATGAAGCATGCGTAGCGTTAAAGTCACCGGCAATCAGACGCAAGATGAAAAATGCAGCGCCAGTTGGCGCTGCATTGAGGTCGATGCCGACTATGGCGTGATGGTATAGATCAAGCCCGGTGATATCGAGTCAGCCAGCGTTCCGTACAACACTCCTGCCGAGTCCATGTATAAACCCGAGTGGGGGTTGTCACCGTCGGACTCGGTGAAGCTATGCAGAATGGTTTCCGTCCCCGCCGTATCCAGTTTGAAGACTGTTCCATTGCCGCTAGGGTCGGCACCGCCAATCCAGGTTGTCCCGTAGATGTTGCCGGCAGCATCCAGGATGACAGGCGCTAGCGGATCCTCACCATCGTCGGCACTCGCCCCCTTGAAGTTGTAGAGAGTCGTCAACTTCCCTGAACTGTCCAGTTTGAATACAGTTCCTCGTCCGTTGGTCCCTCCGGAGGAAGTAGTGCCATAAAGATCGCCATGCCCGTCGCGAACAAGTCCTGCATATGGAGCCGCGCCATCTGTGTATGAGAAGTGGTGCAACAGTGTTCCCTTGCCCGTAGTCATGTTTAGGCGAAATATGGTGCCATGACCAAAGGCCCCGCCAGCATTTGTAACCCCGTAGAGATAGCCACCGTTCGATAGCAATGTTCCATTCGGGAAATCCCCATCTGCGCCGGAGAAACTGTGCAAAATGGTTTCCGCCCCGCTAGTATCCAGTTTGAATACCGTGCCATTGCCGTGAACGCCGCCTTGTCCGGTTGTCCCATACAGATTTCCTGCCTGATCCAAGATCAGGCCTGAAGTTGGACGCCCGCCATCGGGATCTCCATTGAAGCTGTAGAGTACTGTCTCGATTCTCTGCCGATCCAGTTTGAATATCGTTCCGAATCCGTGGGCCCCACCTTCGGATGTTGTGCCATAGAGATTGCCAGCGCGGTCTCGTAACAACTCGCTCTCCGGCGTCGTACCATCTCCGCTGGAATTATCGAAGCTGTGCAGGACTGTCAGGCGTCCAGTCGCGATATTGACCTTGTAAACAGTGCCCCACGCAAAATCGCCTCCGCCTGAGGTAGTCCCATATAGATACCCAGAAGAGTCGCTAATCAAGCTGGAGAGTGGTTTTCTTCCATCGGTCGCGTGAAAGTAGTGCAGGACGTTGTAAGTTTGCGCCGCTGCAATTTGGGAACCGACGAGAGACAAATAAAGAACACTAGCCGCACGCAGAGCAATTTTCATCACTCGTTGAAACTTAGGGGCCGAGCGCGTTGATTGCGCTTTACATCTCATGTAGACACACTCCTCTGATTGATAGATTCCAAGCGACGTGAGTTTCACGGCCTGGTCCTGCAGTTGAGCTAACTTGATTTCGAATCCGACATCCAGTGGGAACTGACTCTTGGTCTAGTCTCTCCGCACTGTTTCACCTACACCCAAGACCGGCAGCCGCCTAGACTTGCGAGATACCTGCGTTGCAAGAATGGAGTTGCGGATGAGATGAGGATCGTCGCCCAAGCGAATGTGTGACAACATCTCTAATAACACGCTAATTGAATCGCACAGTAAGTGTCAATCGGTTCAGTCATGGTTCGACGAACTAGATCTGGATCTCCAACCCAGATTGCGTGCGTGTTCAGACAGGTTCCTCGGCTCACCTTTTGGTGACGTTCCATCCCTGGTGTGCGACACTGGTATGGTTAATCATCTATGCAACAGGTGCACCGGATCGTGCATCTCTCTTGTTGACTGAATGAGCGCTTTTGAAAAAGCACCTCCTGAAGTCAAGGACCTTCTCAGCAAGCCTATCCGCGACCTCGGCTTAAGGATCGAGGGATCATCGGTAGAACGTTTTGTGCATCGACTCTATCGTGAACTCGAAAAGAAAGGTTTAGCGAAATTCCGGCCACTGGTTTATCTGAGCGATGAGTGGGGGTGTCCGGACGAAGAACCGGTAATCGGAATTCCCTTTTACCTTGCGGATCCGAAGCTGCAAAAACTCGAGCGAGAAATGAACGATCTGGAGGATGAGCGCCAGATCATGATGTATCTGCGCCACGAAGCGGGGCACGCCTTTAACTACGCCTACGAACTCTACAAGACTACCGAGTGGCACAATCTGTTTGGCTCTTTCCGCAAAGCTTACCGTGACCATTACAGGCCGATTCCGTTCTCGCGCAAGTTCGTGCGGCACATGGAGGGGTGGTACGCACAGAAACATCCGGATGAAGACTTTGCTGAGACCTTCGCAGTATGGATGACTCCCAGGTCTAACTGGCGGAAGCGCTACCATGGCTGGGGAGCGATGCAGAAGCTGAAGTATATGGACCGGATCGGCCGCAAGTTTTCCGATGCAGAACCATTACGATCCCAGGGATCCACCGACATCACCGTAGAAGAAATGGAAGACACGGTGGAGCAGTTTTACCAGAAGACTGCTGCCGAACCGCGCGAAGTAGGGGACCTTCTGCTGGACAACGATCTTCGCGATATCTTTAAAGCGTCGCCACGAAAGAAAAAAGGTGTGCGCCCCGCTGCGGAATTGTTTCGGGAGAATCGCAAAAATATTACAGACCACATCGCATACTGGACGGGAGTCCGCCGGTCGCTGATCAAACTGCTAGTGGAATCGATTGAGGCTCGCGTCGGCGCTTTAGGCCTGCAATCCGAGCTCAAGTCCGAAGCCAGAACGCTGGCGGAAATCTGCGTGTTTTGCACCGCGCTGGCTATGAATTATCTGACCCGAGGAAAGTTCGTGCAGAGTTAAGGGAGAATGTTCGCTCAGGAATCGTTATGCCGTCCAAACTAAAGATCGCAGTTCTCTACGACACGTGGGAGGACGATCCCCCAGTGGAAGAGCAGGCGGAGCCCAAGCCCAAGAAGGGCACCAAGGCGAAAAAAAAGAAGAAGACTAAGGAGGATCGGGAGGAAATTTTTGAGTCTTTGGAAAAACTTGGTCACGAGCCTTTCTACCAGACCCTGGACGGAACCAAGCAATCGTTGCTTTCTCTGGGACGATGCGGAGCAGAGCTGATCTTCAATTTGACCGAATCCTATGCCGGCGATGACACCATGGACATGAACATCGCCTCGTTCATCGACCTGCTGGGAATACCTTACACGGGCACTGGACCCCGCGGACTTTTCCTGGGGCAGAATAAGGCAATTGCAAAGAAGATTTTCCAATTTCACGGAATCAATACGCCGGTGTTCGCGACTTCATATAAAGGCACCGTCGAGCACTCCCATGACATCAAGTTTCCGCTGATCGTAAAGCCCACTTCTGAAGACGGTTCGATTGGAATCGATGCCGGTTCTGTAGTGACCAGCGTCAAGGAGTTAATGGAGAGAATTCACTATATACACGAAGAGTTTGATTCACCCGTGTTGATCGAGGAGTTTATTGATGGGCGCGAGATCTATGCTGCAATTTTGGGCAACTCAAGTCCTGAGGTGCTGCCGCTGATCGAACTTGATCTGTCCAAACTGCCGAAAGGCACGCCCAGGGTTGCGTGTCAGGACATCAAGTTCAATAGCGATACGGCTGCTTACAAGCTGACGAAATCAGCAGTGGCTGAGAACTTGACTGAAGAAGCGGTAGAAAAGTTAACGGAAACGGCCCGGCTCGCTTTCGGTGTATTGAACTTTCGCGACTACGGTCGTATCGATATGCGCCTGAATGAGAAAGACGAGGTTTACGTGATAGAAGCGAACCCTAATCCGTGGCTGGCAAGCTCCCAAGAATTTGCCATGGCCGCGAAGAAATCAGGGCGGAACTACACAGAATTGATCGGGGAAATCATTGAACTGGCCATCAGTCGTAGCCGAAGTTGAGGTCCTGTATAGGGATCTAGCTCTCAGACAGTCATGGCCTTGAGCGTGGGACTCGGAATCAGCTTTGGTTCTGTCGCCTTCTGCACATCTTCCAGGCTCAGACCGGCGGCAATCTCTTCTATTACTAGTCCCTCCGCCGTGACGTTGATGTAGGCCATCTCAGTCACAATTGTGTGCACGACTTTCACACCGGTGAGAGGAAGCGTGCATTTCCGCAGGATTTTCTTTCCACCATCGCGGTTCGTGTGCTCCATCGCAACGATGACCCGTCTTGCTCCCGCGACCAGGTCCATTGCCCCCCCCATGCCCTTTACCATTTTTCCGGGAATCATCCAGTTCGCGAGATTACCTTCCTCGTCAACCTCCATGGCGCCAAGCACGCTGAGATCGATGTGGCCACCGCGAATCATCGCGAACGAATCTGCGCTCGAGAAGTACGCTGTTCCCCGCAATTCGCTGACCGTCTCCTTGCCGGCATTGATCAGGTCAGCATCCTCGGCTCCTTCCATTGGATACGGGCCGATGCCGAGCATTCCGTTCTCACTTTGCAGGATGACCTCCATCCCTGGCGGTACGTGGTTGGCAATCAGCGTCGGCATGCCGATCCCGAGATTCACATAAAATCCGTCGCGCATCTCACGAGCGATGCGCTTCACAATGCGTTCGCGCTTGTCGAGGTCTTTGGGCACTTTCGCTACGGTTGACATGTGTCTTGATCTTACCGAATTCCCGGTTGAAGGAATCCCCGAGACTCTTCCCACTCGGAAAACCGTCCGAGGTCCTTCCGAACTCCGTTGATGACAAACCCGATAATCGCCATATCGTCGACGTACCCGATCAGCGGCAGCACATCCGGGATAAGGTCCAGTGGATCCAGGAAATAGATCAGGGCGGCGGCAACATACAGGATGCTCCGGATTGGTACCCTCCTGTACGATCCATTGCCCCAACATCGCATCATTCGTCCCATCCGGCGAAAATCGACCCAGAGCGACTGAAATTGAGCGCGATTTCGGTCTGCCTTCCTGGTGGCTTCATCAACCAACCGTAATGTCCTCTCAGGGTGTGGGATGTAGCGGGTTGCTCTCCCTAGCGCTTTTTTGAAGCCTCGCGGTGCCTTCATGACCAGTCCCCCTCTCGCATGTCGGCTAGTTGGATGCCTTTCTCACCGTACGCCGTTCGATGCGTTTTTCAAAAACTTCTCCCTTGAAGATGCGGTTTACATAAACGCTGGGCGTGTGCACGAGGTCCGGATCGAGTTCGCCGGGTTCGACAAGCTCCTCCACTTCCGCGATAGTGATCTTCCCCGCCGCCGCCATCATGGGATTAAAATTCCGGGCGGTCTTGCGGTAGACGAGATTCCCCCACTTATCTCCCTTCCATGCCTTGATCAGGGCAAAATCAGCCTTGAGCGCGTGCTCCATTACGTAGACCCGTCCCTCGAATTCGCGTGTTTCCTTGTTTTCAGCCACCATGGTGCCGACCCCCGTCGGTGTGAAGAACGCGGGGATTCCAGCGCCACCTGCTCGAATTCGCTCGGAGAAAGTCCCCTGCGGAATCAGCTCCAGGTGAATTTCCCCCTTTAGAACTTTCTCTTCCAGCAGCTTGTTTTCGCCGACGTAAGTTCCGATGTGCCGCTGGATCTGTCCTGCCGCGAGCAATAATCCCATCCCCAGTCCGTCGACGCCGACGTTGTTGCTGATCGTCGTGAGATTCTTGACGCCTTTTTTCTCGAGCGCACGAATAAGATTTTCAGGGATGCCACAGAGTCCAAAGCCCCCGACCATAATGGTGGCTCCATCGGGGATATCGCGGATCGCTTCACTGGCGCTGGCTACGACCTTGTTCATAGCAGAGCGATTCTAAATGAAAAGCCAGTTTTCAGTCGTCAGCCGTTAGTCGTCAGCTTCCACTTTTCAACGAAACACATCTTGCCCGCCGACTAACGCCTGCTTTCTTTGATCTGCAGGAGACTGGGATTGGCTGATGGCTGACGACTGGCTACTGAATCGCTGGTTTTTTGCTGACGACTAACGACTAAAAGCTGACGACTGGTTTTTGCTGACGACTACTTACGATTTTTCCGTGCGGGAGGTAATTTACGCAGATGATGCGCTCGCTCGAATTCTTCTGCCAGTGCGCGTGTGTCCAGATTCTCGCGGATATGCGCCAGTCGCTGTTCGAGCTTCAGCAGAGCATCGGCGATGTTCCCTTTGTTTGTGACCGCAATGTCCCGCCACATACTGTAGGGGCTCGAAGAAATTCGAGTCATCTCACGCAGGGCACGGCCCCCGGCGTCCAGCAAGGGCGCATCTTCTCCGTATTCATCCGTTAGGACTGCCGCCAACGAAGTTGAGATCATCTGTGGTAGGTGACTGATCCAGGCGCAAAGCCTGTCATGTTCCTCGGCATCGATCGTGGCGAGACGCGCGCCAATCCGCTCCAGCCATTCCACATACTGGCCATGCAAACCCGTATTCAGATTCTGTTCGGGGTAAGTTGTGATAAACCACGCTGCGCCTTCGAATAACCCCGCGTCAGCGTATTCAATTCCTGATTGTTCCTTGCCAGCCATCGGATGTCCGCCAAGAAAACGTGTTCCTGCGTTCTTGCCAAATACCTTGGCAGCGCGCTTCATGATCTCCGCTTTCGTGCTGCCGACGTCGGTCAACAATGTCTTCGAGCCTAGCGAGGGTCCGATCCGCGTGATGAAATCCATGATGGAAAGTACTGGCGTGGCCAGCACCACTACATCGCTACCCTGAATCGCATCCCCTACATGCGGGGTTCCACGATCGATGGCGCCGCAATCCTCTGCGCGTTGTAGCACCGCCGCATGGTCGTACCCGATGATACGTCCCGGAAATCCATGACGCTTGAGCGCTAATGCCAGCGATGCACCGACAAGGCCCGTACCGATGATGGTGATCTGACGAATAGCCATGGGACGAAAGCGAGCGCAGGAATTGTACTCTCGGATAGGGAGAAGGACTACCTCAGCGTGCGGCCGACCGCCGGGGCGATCATTCGCAGTTCATCCATCAGCTTGGAAAATTGATCAGGGAAGAGCGACTGCGCGCCGTCCGACAATGCTTTGTCCGGATCGGGATGCACTTCGATCAACAGCGCGTCCGCTCCAGCCGCTACCGAGGCACGAGCCATGGGCGGCACCTTGTCACGGATGCCGGTACCGTGCGATGGATCCGAAGTCATGGGCAGGTGTGACAGCTTGTGGATGATCGGAATGGCTGAAATGTCCAAGGTATTGCGCGTGTAAGTTTCAAACGTGCGGATGCCGCGCTCACAGAGAATCACGTTGTAGTTCCCGCCCGCCATGATGTATTCCGCCGAGAGCAACAATTCTTCGAGAGTTGCCGCAATGCCTCGTTTGAGTAGGACGGGTGTCTTAACTTTTCCCAGCTCTCGCAGCAAATTGAAGTTCTGCATATTGCGTGCGCCTACTTGAAAGATGTCGACGTAGGGCAGCATCAGCTCAATCTGCGAGATTTCCATGACCTCGCTGATCACAAGCAGATTGAAACGATTGCCCGCCTCGCGCAAAAGCTTGAGTGCTTCGAGGCCGAGTCCCTGGAACGAGTAAGGCGAGCTGCGAGGCTTGAATGCCCCGCCTCGCAATACCCGCGCTCCGGCTTTGGAAATTTGCTCAGCGACCGCGAAAACCTGCTCTCGCGACTCCACCGAACACGGTCCTGCCATAACGACGACTTCAGGCCCACCGATCTTGACTCCGTTCGAAAACTGGATAACCGTGCCTTCCGGACGGAAACTGCGCCCTGACAGCTTGTAAGGGGCACTGATCCGGTGAACTTTGTCCACTCCGCCTAGCACTTCCAGATTGCGGGTATCGAAGTCGATGCGAGCGCCGACTGCCGCGAGAACCGTTTGCCGCTCACCGGTCGTGCGATGCACGGAGAACCCCATCCGAACCAGATGCTCGATCACATCCTGGATCTGCTCTTCGGTTGCCGTGTCTTGCATCGCCACAATCATAGAAAATCGGTCGTTCGTCCTTGGTCGTTAGTCGTTCGCCCAGTCAAAGCCGTATGCCTAAAAACCTCAAGTAAAGGGCCAACGACCATCGACTGACGACCAGCCTCAGTCATTCACATCCGACTCCAGTTCCGTGTCATGCACCTCGGCATCGGCAACTGGAGCAATTTCTTCCTGCTGAATTTTCCGCATGATGTCCATAATGCGCTCGTAAATCCGCATTAAGTCGACATCCGGCAGCGGCCCCTGGTTGGCTTTCACAGCATTCGAAAACACTGCGCGCTCGCGGTCGGGTTCATAGATCGGCATCTCGGACTTTTGTTTCAGTTTGCCGATCTCGTGCGCAGCTCGGGCTCGCCGGTTCAGCAGTTCGACCAGCTGCCGATCAATCTCATCGATTTGCCTGCGCCACTCCGAGATATCCATGAACAGTCATCAGCTTTTAGTCGTCAGCAAAAGCAATCCTAGGCGCAGATGGCAATTCTGCCTAACGACTGGCGATCGAAAGTCAAGAAACTTTGCATAACAACGATCACGATCTAGCAAAGGCCAACTATCGAGGCATTGCCGTCTGGGATGACGACTGACGACTACTGCCTAATAGCTGCTCTATGAATTGTGCCACAGCCCCCGCCTCGTTACGCGCGTTCAGCTCAATGATTTCGACGATGGCGCTTCCAATCACGACACCGTCGGCAAAGCTCCCCACTTCGTCAAATTGGTCCGGATTCGAAATGCCAAAGCCGACGGCGATCGGCAACTTGGTAAATTTCCTCAATCGGGAGACAAGCTCCTGGGCATCGTTCGCCAGTTGTTTACGAACGCCGGTAACTCCTGTGCGCGAGACGGCGTATACGAATCCGCTGGAGGCCTCTGCAATAGCCTTCAAGCGCGCATCCGTACTGGTGGGGGCGGCCAGAAAAACTGTTGCCAGATCATGCTCTCGCATCGCGGCGATGTACTCTCCTGCTTCCTCGACAGGCAGATCGGTGACTAACACTCCGCTCAATCCCGCCGCCCTTGCTACCTTGCAGAACTTCTTTGTGCCCATTTGCAGAATCGGATTCAGGTAGGAAAACAGGATCAATCCTGTCGACTGATGTTGCTCGCGAATCTGCGCCGCCAGCGTCATGACCTGGGCGAGTGAAGTTCCATGCGCCAAGGCGCGCTGACTGGCACGCTGGATCACTGGGCCATCGGCTACCGGATCGCTGAACGGTACGCCAAGTTCGATAATGTCCGCACCCGCTTCAATCGCAGAGAAGATAATGTCCCGTGTCGTGGCGAGGTCTGGATCGCCGCACGTGACGTAGGCAATGAGGGACGGGCGGTGGTGGAAGTTGATCGCCATCCTCAGTCGCCTAGCTTCAGATTTTCACGCAGTATGCCAACATCCTTATCCCCGCGCCCCGAAACATTTACGACCACCACATCCGACTTCTTCATCTTCGGCGCACGCTTGATCACCTCGGCCACTGCATGCGATGACTCGAGCGCCGGGATAATGCCCTCGGTCCGCGCCAGCAGCGTGCACGCGTCTAGTGCCTCAGCATCGGAAGCCGAGACGTACTCCGCTCGTCCTGAATCCTTCAACCACGCATGCTCGGGTCCAATCGATGGATAATCGAGTCCCGCCGAAACCGAATGAGTTGTAGCAATTTGTCCGGCAGCATCCTGCAGAAGATACGAGTAGGTCCCCTGCAAGACGCCAGGCAACCCTCCGCGAAACCGCGCCGCGTGATCTCCCAGTTGCTCGCCACGCCCGCCAGCCTCCACGCCGATCAGTTTCACCCTCTTGTCCTTGATGAATTCATGAAAGATGCCAATGGCGTTCGACCCGCCGCCTACACATGCAATGACTGCCGCCGGCAGCTTCCCCTCGGCTTTTCTGATCTGCGCTCGTGCCTCTTTCCCAATCACTTTGTGAAAGTCCCGCACCATCGTCGGATAGGGATGCGCACCCAGCACGCTGCCGAGCAGATAATGTGTGGTGCGAACGTTGGTCACCCAGTCGCGCATCGCTTCATTGATTGCATCCTTCAATGTCCGCGAACCCGACTCCACGCCGCGCACCTCCGCGCCCAGCAATCGCATGCGAAAAACATTCAGTTCCTGCCGGCGCATGTCCTCGGTCCCCATGTAGACGACACATTCGAACCCGAACAGCGCGCAAACCGTCGCCGTAGCCACACCATGCTGCCCCGCGCCGGTCTCAGCTATTACCCGCTTCTTTCCCATGCGCTCGACGAGCAGCGCCTGTCCCAGGCAGTTGTTGATCTTGTGAGCGCCCGTGTGAAGCAGGTCTTCGCGCTTCAAATAGATTTTCGCTCCGCCTAACTTCTGAGTAAGCCGCCGAGCAAAAAACAATGGAGTTGGTCTTCCAGCATAGCTACGAAGGAGCCCATCGAGCCGCGCCTGGAATTTCTTATCACGTCGAGCTTTGTCGTAGGCAGCTTCCAATTCCTCGAGCGCCGCCATCAGCGTTTCGGGCACATAACGGCCACCGTATCGGCCGAAGCGGCCGACGGACGTTGGTGGCTTCTTGCTTAAGGTGGATGTTGCCATGTGCCTATGATGCGCTCCGTCTATCTGCCTCGCGCACCGCCTTCACGAAAGCGCGAATCTTCTTCGGATCTTTTTTCCCTGGCTTTTCTTCAACTCCGGACGACACGTCTACGCCCCAAGGGTGCAGCAGATTGATGCACTCCTCAACATTGCTGGAGTTCAGTCCACCGGCGATGACGATCTTAATTCGATCGCGCAAGGCGTCCACCATCGGCAGAACTCGCTGCCAGTCAAATACCTTTCCAGTTCCACCCGGTTGCTGAATGCTGCCTGAATCTAGAAAGACGGCCGAGATAAGCGCATCCAGCACGCGTTTTCGATCTCCTCCCGGGGCTGCGAGGATCTGTTCGGATACCCGCAGCAAATTCTGCGTCATTGCCGCAACACCATCTTCGTTCTCGAAGAGCATTTTCGTAGAAATGCACGTGTAGTTCTTTGGCGGTCTCCAATAGCAACCCATCGCGTAGAGCTTGTTGTCGTGGGGACGCATCTCCAAAAACAGATGCCGCTGCAACGCCGTCAGCCACGCGTGATTTGCGATTCTGACTTCCTCTTCGCCGAGTGCATCCACGAATACGCCGACCTTTTCCACGCTTTCCGGAATCTTTTCAATGATGGCGCGTGCAACTTCCGGATCGGTGTTCCGCGGACTCTTCTCATAAAAGACGAACCCCAGCGCATCAGCCCCGGCTTCAACCGCGGCCTGGGCATCCTCCAGGTTCGTGATTCCGCAGATCTTGATCCAAGTCATAAAAGCAAGTTTGTAGTTTCGGGTTCTAGTTTCCAGGGTCTAGAATGGCAATGCTGCATGCAGACTTTCCAAGTCCATACCAGAAACTAGAAACTAGAAACTGCCTTTCCCATCAGCGCCTGCAGTGCCTCTCCGGGATGCTCTGTCATCATCAAAGATTCCCCAATCAGAAACGCATGGTAACCGGCTGCGCGCAGCTTGGCGATGTCCGACGCGTTGTGAATTCCGCTTTCTGCAACCCTGGTCACGGACTGCGGAACTAACTCCGCCAGCCTCAATGCTGTGTTCAGATCTACGTTGAATGTCTTCAGATCGCGATTGTTGACTCCAATAAATTGACAGCCGGCATCGAGAGCGCGCTTCAACTCAGCTTCGTCGTGGACCTCGCAAAGTGTATCCAGACCTAAATCCCAGGCACAGCGAGCAAATGAACTTAATTCCTGGTCTGACAGTGTTGCGACAATTAGAAGAATTGCGTCAGCTCGATTAGCGCGCGACTCGAGAATCTGAAATTCATCGACGATGAAATCCTTTCGCAAGCATGGCAACGACGTATTCTCTGAAGCCAAACTCAAGTTCTCCAGCGATCCCTGAAAAAACTCTTCATCCGTCAGCACCGAAAGAGCAGACGCGCCAGCGCTCTCTAATTCCTTCGCAAGTCGAACAGGATCAAAATCCGCTCGGATAAGCCCACGCGACGGGGAAGCTTTCTTCAGTTCCGCAATAATCGCAGCACCGCCTTTCGACGATTCTTGAAGCCTCTTCTGAAAGCCACGTGGGATGTGTGCTTGCGCTCGCCCTTCCATATCGCTCCGATCCGTCGTAGCTTTGCTTTCAGCTACACGACGGCGCGTGGCCGCGACAATCTGATCCAAACGGGTGGGCATGCGGGTAAGGAGATTATACAAATCGCGAGGCTGGCAATTTAGGAATTGCCGAATTTACGAATTGCAGGATTTACGAATTGCCGGATTTCTTAGGCTTAAAATTCGTCAATCCTAAAACTCTTCCATTTCCTTGGTGCCATCGAAGGGACTCGAACCCCCACACCCTTGCGGGTACATGGACCTGAACCATGCGCGTCTGCCAATTCCGCCACGATGGCAAAAAGACTACTCTCGGACAGCTTGAGAAGGCCGCCTGCCAGGAGAGAACAACTACTCATATTCTACCGGGCTGCTCTCCACTGTCAAACTCGCAACGCTCGCCCCACTTTTTGCATTGTGAAACCAAAATTCGGGTTCACGCCGCGTGCCAGCCCGCCGTAAAAGGATTAAGCTTACTGCAGGAGTCTATTTGTGCCGGAAGCTGCCAAGCAGTCCCTTGCCAAATTCCCTGAGGATGTGACCACGCGTCTGCGCGGGTTAGCCCATGACCTCAGCAATTCTATCGAGACAATCCTGCAGGCCTCTTATCTCCTGGGCCAATTGAAGCTTGAGCCTCACGGAAAAAAGTGGGCGCAACTGATCGACACGGCGGCTCAGGATGCGGCCCGGATCAATCGCGAAATTCGGGAGATCCTTCGCTCCCAAGGCTAGGAAGCCCCGCAGGCTCGAGACCCCGGGGCTGTGTTCCTAGCTCTCCAGCTTCGCATTCATGGTGATATTGGCCTTCAAAACCTTCGAAACAGGACAGCCGCTCTTGGCATTGTCAGCAGCTTTTTGAAAGGCAGCAGCGTCAGCATTCGGCACGCGTGCCGTAACGTCGAGGTGTACAGCTGTAATGGTCCAGCCGCTATCAAGTTTTTCCATCGTGAGGGTAGCGGCAGTGCTGATGCTTTCCGGGGTCAGGTTCGCAGCACCCAGCTGGCCCGAAAGCGCCATGGAAAAGCAACTCGCATGAGCCGCGGCAATCAGTTCCTCTGGATTTGTTCCCGGGGTCCCTTCAAAGCGTGTCGTGAATGAGTACGGTGTGTTGGAGAGCACTCCGCTGGTGGACGAGATCGTTCCTTTTCCATCCTTCAATCCACCCTTCCAAACTGCGCTTGCCTTGCGTTGCATTCTTTCGCTCCTCTAAGTATGAAATCGTTTCGCAAGTATTTTAGTGGTAAGAGCCTCAAGTCGTCAGGGCGCCAGAGAAAGTCGAATCAGTAGAAGTCAGAACAGCTCAGATAAAACCCGCAAGTCGGACAGCTCAATTTGCAGCTGCGCCCCTTCAGTTGCGTAGAACAATTTGGACAAAATTGCGAGGGATAGACGGGCAGAACCTTCGGTTGCTGAGACCCAGCTACCCAACTATTGTCAGATATTTTTGCCGGATCTGAATTCACGCCCGACAAGGTAACACCACTCTACTTGGTCGACAATTACTCGGTGAGGTAACGGGTGCTGGAATAGAAAAGTGACCCTAGCGGCTCACCCGCGGCAGGCTGCTGCTCCAGCAGTCGGCGATCATCCCCCAGGTACCCAACCGCCTCCAGGCATGCACAAACTTTCCCCGGTCCGATGACATAGTGCCGTTTTCGTGGCGGATGGAGATCGCGTAACGCCCGATCTCAATCGCCATGTCTTCCGAAAAGTCCACCCGCATTGTTTCCAGCCGGAGATCCTGGTAACCCTGATCGCCCAGTTCTCGCAGAGCTCTTTCGATCGACTTAAGTCCTTGCGCTGCTTCACGATCCGGCGGCATCAGCGAACCATCGCTCATGAACAGAGAAGCTGCCTGATCGTAGTTCCCGGTATTAAACGCCATGCAGTAATCCTGGCTGAGACCACGAATCGTAGACTCAACGTCCCGATAACCCGAGTTGGGGACACTCGTGGCATTTCGGTACATTAACTACCTCCAAAGGGAACCTACTTCGTGGCGCTGCTGGGAACTCGCTCGGCCGGCGGACCCTAGACTTTGATTGGTCGATTCTAGCGCAAAAGAGTGTGGAAGAAAGTCTCAATCTTCTGCTCCAAACAGAATTATTCCGGCGATTCGTCCATCACGATCCCTTATGTCTTTGCCTGACAAAGCGTCGGTTATGTGAGACGCTCTTAGCGGCTTCTCGGTTTCGGAGCTCGGCCATCTTTTCGGTTATAGTGGCCGTACTCTTTCCGATCGAGATGCTCCTTGGAGGGCCCGCATGTACTTTGAACAGTTCTACTTAGGATGTTTGGCGCATGCGTCCTACATGCTTGGTTCTGGCGGCGAAGCCATCGTCGTCGATCCGCAACGAGACGTAGATATTTATCTGAAGGCGGCCCAGGATCACGGCCTTGCCATCAAGCATATCTTCGAGACCCACCTCCATGCCGATTTCGTCTCCGGTCACAAGGAGCTTGCCAGCCGAACCGGAGCAACCATTTACATCGGAGCCGCGGCGGAAGCTGCTTTCCCCCACACCGCCTTACACGATGGCTCGGAGATTCATTGCGGCAAGATCCTTATCACCGCTCGTGAAACGCCCGGTCACACTCCGGAAAGTGTTTGCCTCGTTGTGACGGATGAAGAGAAGTCTTCAAAACCCTGGGCCGTGTTGACCGGAGATACGCTCTTCCTGGGAGACGTTGGGCGGCCGGATCTCTCGAAGAAATACACCCCTCCGCAGCTTGCCGGGATGATGTACGACAGCTTGCATACAAAGCTGATGAGCTTGGCAGACGATGTCCTGGTTTATCCCGCTCACGGGGCCGGTTCGCTTTGCGGGCGAAATATGCGCGCGGAACGCTCCTCCACCATCGGTACGGAGAGGCTCACGAACTACGCTCTGCAAATTCCCAGCCGGAGCGAGTTCATCGAACAAATGACTTCGAACCTGCCCGCCCGTCCTGACTATTTTCTTCAGGATGCCGAGATCAACCGGAAGGGCGCGGCTTCGCTGTCCGAACTGCCCGAACTGGCGCCGATCTCCCCGAAGGAATTGAAGGCGCGTTTAGAGGAGGGCGGCATTGCTCTCGATGTCCGCTCCGGCGTGGATTTTTCCGCAGCGCACATTCCAGGCTCCATTCATATCGCCTTGTCCGGCCAGTTTGCCACGTGGGGCGGCACAGTCCTGGGTCTCGATTCCCATCCAATTCTCATCGCCGATACACCCGAACAGATGGCCGAGGCTCAAATCCGCCTGGCTCGTGTCGGAATCGAGTCATTAGAGGGATACCTCTCCGGCGGAGTTGCGGGCTGGAAGCAAGCAGGCTTTCGCCTAGCCCAACTTCCCCAGATGACGGTTCAGGAACTTGAGCAGCGGTCGCAGGCAGAGGCGCTGCAGATTCTCGATGTCCGCCGCGAACCCGAGTGGCAGGCAGGACACGTCTCAGGTGCCCTCTTGTGGCCACTCGACAAATTCAAGTCTTCATTACCCGGGCTCAAAAAGGATCAGACAGTTGCAGTGCATTGTAAGAGCGGATACCGCAGCATGATCGCCTGCAGTCTTTTGCAACGAGCTGGATTCGAGAACGTGGTCAATGTTTCCGGGGGTTTTGACGCTTGGCAGCAGGCGAACCTTCCTTCGGTAACCGAAAGCGCCGTTGAAGTGAAGTGAATCAGTCTCCCGTACGGCGAACTCGCGTGGCCTGCCAGTAGCGCGGGTACGTTGGTAACTTTGACACAGCACCCTCTGGATTCATAATCGCTAATAATCCAACTTGCTGGAGAGACGGCGCTCGTCGTCCGAGCGTTCGCCTGATCAACTGCTTTCGAGGGGTGCTTATGTCAACTCAACCGCCGAATAGTGGTGGTTGTATCGAGAATGCGAAGGAACCTTCAAAAAGCGCTACTCCCACCGCGCGCATCTGGGGATTGGCCGCCAATGGGCGCACCTTCGCGCAGAGTGCTTCCTTGAAAAACCTGACGATGAACGGCACGGTCATCACGGGATTGCAGCAGGAGATCGCCTTGAACGAGGTCATTGGCCTGCAGTTCAAGGACGTGAAGACGAGAGTACAGGTGGTATGGGTCGATTATAGGGACGCGAAAAATCGCAGCGTAGAAGTTCGCCTCGGCACCAACCAGACCTGCCCTTGGGAAAGTGAGTTAGGAAACGCCAAAAACAGCGACTCTCCCTCGAACCGGCGCGAGTTCGACAGGCATCTGCTGAAATTTCCCGTAGACATCAAGCGAAGCGGCTCGCATGCTCCCATGCATCTCTCCGCGAATGACATCAGCGGCAGCGGTTGTTACTTGCAGACCATGTCTCCATCCCCGGCCGGCACACAGCTTGAACTCAAATTCTGGATCGAATCGGAACCCATCACCTGTTCGGGTGTGGTCCGAACCTGCGATACCGGTTTCGGTATGGGCATCGAATTTGTCAGCCTGCCCGGCCCTGTGAAACAACGGCTGCAGGCTTGGCTGGAAACGCACAAAGCCAAGGCCACAGCGCAGGGCTAATTTCGAGTGGGGCGGCTAAACCGCGTCATGCGCTTCATTATCTCTGTCGGCTGTCATGACCGAAACCTGTTCCTGAGTAGAAATTCTTCATCCATCCGACGCTGTTCCTTGCGGAGGTCCGCCTGCCGGAACAACTGAAATTGACGGCGGTATAGCGTTTCAACGACCTCTCGATCGCGCCGCGCATCCTGAAAACCTTTTGACCGCGCTGTCCATTGTGCTTCCTTCTGATGGAGTTCCTGCTCGAGATTCTTGCGACGGGCCCGGAGCACCAGTCCGCGTTCGTTGTCGAAATGCAGTTCTGAAGCGCTCAGCCCTTCATTGAGATTCCTCTCGACGTGGCCGGCGAGGGACGTTAGACATTCATCGATGTTCGCGATCTGAGTTCGAACCAAGTTGACCTCATGGTTCGCCTTCGTCAAAAGTAGCTCTTGCTGATGCTCTACACTTCTTCGCAGGCGCAAGAGTACTTCGAGTGAGAAGTGGAAAGCCATGAATCAGTTGCTCAGCGCCATCAGTTTCGAAATAGTTTCAGTTAGGGGAGCGGCTTCTCCAGGCCCCTGCTCAAGAAATGCGTTGATGTCCGGCACGACCTCAAGAGCTTTGTCGAGCACAGGGTCGCTATTCTTCTGATAGGCGCCGATGCGAATCAGATCTTCGGAAGCCTGGTAGGTCGCCAGCAATCGACGCAATGCCTTCCCCTTGATTAGGTGTTCCGAAGAACAAACCATTGGCATCAGGCGGCTGATACTGTCGAGCACCGCAATGGGAGGATAATGATTTCGCGCCGCAAGCCTGCGGTCGAGCATGATGTGTCCGTCAAGCAAGGCGCGCGCGCCATCCACCAGTGGATCCTGCTGGTCATCGCCCTCCATAAGCACGGTATAGAAGGCGGTGATACTGCCATGCTCATAGAGTCCGGCGCGCTCAAGCAGGCGCGCCATCAGTGTGAACACTGAGGGTGTGTATCCCTTGGCGGTCGGAGGCTCGCCAGCGGCCAGGCTGACTTCGCGCTGCGCCATCGCCAGGCGCGTGAGTGAATCAACAACCAGCAAAACGTTCTTGCCCAGGCTGCAAAAGTATTCCGCGATTGCGGTGGCTGCGAGCGCCGCCCGAATCCGCAGCAACGGCGTCTGATCCGACGTGGAGACGACCACTGTCGAGCGCTTTCGCCCTTCCTCGCCCAACGCATCTTCCAGGAAATGGCGTACCTCGCGTCCGCGCTCGCCGACCAGCGCCAGGACCGTCAGATCGGCTCCCGTATTTCGTGCCATCATGCCAATCAACGTGCTTTTTCCGACGCCACTTCCTCCGAAAATCCCGACTCTCTGGCCGCGCCCACAAGTCAAAAACCCGTCGACAGCGCGTATGCCGCATCCAATTGCCTCGCGGATCGCCATGCGCTCGAGAGGCAGTGGTGCGGCGACATCAATCGGTCTCGTATCCCGAGCCTGATACGGCCCCAGCGAATCGAGCGGCTGTCCAGTGCCATCGATCACTCGTCCCAACAAGGTGTCGCCTACGGGAATGGTTGGCCGCGCCCCCCACGTCAACAAGCGATCTCCGTACCGGATGCCGCTCGGCTTGCCCAGCGGCATCGAAAGCACCGTAGTGCCGCGAAAACCTACAACTTCCCCGGGAAACGAGCATCCAGCGGGATCGATCATCTCGCAAAGCTCGCCGACGGAACAAAACGGCCCTTCCGATTCCACCAGTTGTCCGACCACCTGCGTCACGCGTCCTTGCCAGCGAACCGCGGATATCGATTCCAGGCGGCGGAAATATGGTGCCAGCAGTTCGGGGATATTCACGGCACAACCGCCGGGCGTTGTAACATCAGGTCTGCCAACCCCTGCTCGATTTCTTTCAATTGGACTTCAAGGCCCAGGCAAGTCGTACCCAGCGATGTCTTCAGCACGCATTGGCCTGGCGGCAGGCTGGCATCTTCGACGAGTTCCGGAACAGAGTGTTCGTCCATGGTCCGGGCAAAATACGTACGCCAATCCGAGACCTGCGGCGGCGCAACCCGCACCGTGACTTGCGTGCCGTTTTCTAGTTTTTCTAACGCAACGCGAACGATTCCCGCCAGCAGTAGCGGATCGACGGTTGCCTCGCGATGCAGGATTTTGCGAGCAATGGCCAGTGCCAACGCCACTACCTCGAACTCCACCCTCTCGAAATAGGTTGTCCTTTCGCCCGCGAAACCTGTTACGGCTTGCAGCAAACTCCCACGCAGGACCAGTAGTTGCTGTTCGAAACCAGCACGAGCGCGGGCTTCGCCTTCCTGCCGTCCCGCCTCTCGAGCCGCTTGCTCCCGTTTGGCGGTTCCCTGTTGCCAGTCCACTACAGCCCTTCCGTCCGTGGCTCCCTCAGTTGAGCCAACCACCTCAACGTAGGGAAACGGCTCAGTGGCAAAGGCAGATCCGGCTAGTGCAGCTTTAGACGATGTACTCATCTTCGCTTTCCGCTCCCAGCGTGATCTTCCCCTCGGCCTCGAGCTTGCGTGCAATCGCAACCGCTTCCTGCTGTGCTTTCATCACCTCACGATTACGCACTGGCCCCAGCACCTCCATGTCTTCCTTCAGCATCTCGACAGCGCGCGACGACATCGATTTGAAAATGTAATTTTTCAGCTCCTCACTGGCACCTCGCAATGCCAATGCCAGCGTCTTTTTGTCGATTTGTGCCAGCAGCTCCCGGATGCCGGCCTCGGGAACACCCATGAGATCCTGGAAGGTGAACATCAGGTTGCGGATACCGAGCGCTAGATTGGCGTCGTCTTTCTCGATTGCTTCCAGAATTGACTTGCAGGTAACGGGATCGAGCCGGTTCAGCAGATCTGCAACGCCCTGCACTCCGGCGTAGGCGCGTCGTCGCTGTTCTCCGAGAGCCTCCAGACGTTTGTGCAGTGACATGGCGACTTTCTGTGCGATCTCAGGCGAGATCTGCCGCAACTGTGCGAGGCGCTTGATGGCTTCTGCGCGTAGTTCCTCGGGAAACTTCATCAGTAACGCAGACGCCGGCTTAGCGTCAAAATGGGCCAGAATCAGCGCGATGGTCTGGGGGTGTTCGCCCGCCAGAAACTTGGCCAGCTGCTGAGGATCTGCCCGTTGCAGCGAATCAAGTTTGCTGGCACTTACCTCCGCCGCCCGCGAAACCTGGTTCAAGAGTTGGCGCGCGCCATCTTCGCCAAATGCCTTCACCAAGACCTTTTGTGCGTATTCGTTTCCGCCCTGAGCAACGTAATCTTGGGTAACGCCGAGTTTGTAAAATTCCTCGAGAATTGCCAACGCTGTCTCCGGCCCAATGTGGTCAAGCTCGGCAATCTGTTGCGTAAGGCGCTGGAGATCGGTCTCCGGCAGGTGCTGATATATCTGGCTGGCCACCTCTTCTCCAAGCAAGACGAGCAGCACGGCAGCCTTGTGTACTCCATCGAAAGATGAGCGGCGGTCGGAGGTCATTTCTCTCCTTCACCGCGGATCCACGTCTGTACGAGGCGGCTGGCTGCGGCCGGCTCAGACTTAATCTTTCGTGCCACTTCCTCTTTCAAGGCACGAGCGCGATGCGCTCCTTCACTTGCTGCCGGAAGTTCGATCTGTACTGAACCGCCTGCAATCTGGGCAGCTACTCCGGCGGCGGCAGGCGACAGCTCAGCCCTGGCGCCGCCAACCTTCATCGGAAGTTCGCGGAATGCCGTCAGGACTTGCTTCTTTACCGGACGCAGCATCAGGAAATAAACGATAAGAAACAGCGCACCCAGACCGATGTAACGCAGCAGGCCCGACCAGTCCAGCAACAGGCGTCGCGTACGCTCGACCTTCGTCGGTGGCGGGGGAACTTCGACCGGCATCTCCTGGAAGGAAAGGTTCTGCACGGCCAGCATGTCGCCACGCTGGGTATCGATACCGATCGCCGCCCCGGCCAGGCGCTCGATTTCTTTCATTTCGTCCGTCGTGCGCTTCCGTCGGTTCAAGGTCCTGGTTCCGTTGTTATCGACGAATTCCACCGCATCATCCACCAGGACGGCGGCTGCAACACGTTTGATACGGCCAGGCGGCTGGCTTACATGGCGGATGCTTTTGCTGACCGCATAAGAAGCGCTCTCGGATCGTGAGGATTGGGTGTCGGAATTAAGCGTTACCGCCGCAACCGCTTTGCCCGGAAGATTGCTCGTCGTGCCAGGCACGCCCGCCGGCGAGGCTCCGCCCATGTTTTCTTCGGATCGTTGGGAAGTCAGTGTCGCTGTCGTTTTGGGATCATAGATCTCTTCCGTGTTCTCGCTGGTACTCAAGTCGTATTCAACGTGCACACTGGCGCGCACGTGATCGGCGCCGACCACCGGCTCCAGGGTTCGCAGCAGAGTCTTACTGAGCTCATCATCGAGCGTGTACGAAAGGCTATTGCCCGGTCCGCGGGTCCGCAGCAGGGGAGTGTTGCTGTCAGCGTCAACCACGGTCACGTTTTCCGGACGCAATTCCTCCACAGCGCTTGCCACCAGTTGTGGAATCGCAAGCTGCGCCTGCTCGGACAGACGTCCTCCGCGTGTCTTGATGATCACAGAAGCTTTCGCGGGGTGCTCTTGTTCGGTAAATAGCGACTCGCGCGGCATCACCAGATGGACACGAACCGCTTGCACTTCGTTGAGCGTCTGCAGCGTACGTTCCAGTTCGCCTTCGAGCGCACGTTGGTAGTTGACCTTCTCGCTGAAATCGGTGCCCGTCCAGTTGGGGTTATCGAACAACTCGAAACCCAGCCGCGCGTTGCGAGGCAAACCCTGCGAAGCCGTCTCCAGCCGGCTTTGATCCAGCTTGTCGCTTGGCACCAGCAGGCTGCCGCCATCGGAAGAAAGCTCGTACGGAATGTTCTTCGCTGCCAGACGGCTGCCTAGCGTCTGGGCCTCCTCGGGCTTTAGCCCGGAATAGACGGTCACCATCTTGGGTTTCCCTAACAGGACGACAAAAGCCCAAAGTGTCAGCCCGACCAGTACTGCTCCGCCAACCAGGTAAACTCGTTGGCGAGTGTTTAAACCGCCAAGCAGTTGCCCCACTTGGTTAAGCGACTGTCCAAATGATTTTGCAGCCTCTGCCATAGTGTCTGCTTCGCGTTTCACGCTGCTTAGAACTGCATACGCGATATCTCCTGGTACGCCTGCACGATCTTATTTCGCACTTGCATCATGAGTTGGAATGACAGGTCCGCCTTTTCTACGGCGATCATGGCACTGTGTACATCCATTCCACTGCCTTCGAGCAACGCTCCGACTCTGCTCTCAGCCGTACCCTGCAACTGGTCGACTTGGTTCATGGCTTGCCGCAAGGTGCCGACGAACGTGCTGTCCTCTCCCCCGGACTGCGCCACCGGGGAATCCATTTCCACAGGTAGAATTCTCAAGTTGGAGACTGGGTTCATCACTGCATCACCTCGCAACGGGAACTAACGTAAAAGCTCGATCGATTGCTGGATCATGCTCTTCGCCGATTGCACCACGGACGAATTCAACTCATAGGCACGCACTGCCCCCAGCAGATCGGTCATCTCTTCGACTGGGTTGATGGCTGGATAGGCTACGTATCCGTGGGCATCGGCATCAGGGTGTCCTGGCTGATAGCGCTGAACGGCCGGTGACGGGTCCCGTACAACCTGCGCCACCCGCACACCGCGCGCAGCGTTGTTTTGCATCCTGGCCAGCAACGTGGGGAAGTGCGGCATGCGATATGAGCGAAACAGCACCAGTTTCCGCTGATAGGGTCCGCCTTCTTCAGTACGCGTGGTTTCGGCGTTAGCCATGTTACTGGCGACGATTTCAGCTCTTTGTCGCTCCGCTCCCAGGGCTGATCCGCTCACTTCGAGCATGCCAAAAAGATTCATGACTATTTCCCTTCATTGACGGCGGTGGACAAACGGTGAAACTCCACACGCAAAAGCTGCACTGCGGTTTGAAAGCGTAACTGTGTTTCTGCCAGCAGCAGGGTTTCGCGCTCCATGCTGACGTTGTTGCCGTCTGGGCGCTCGATCAACCCTTCGACCGACCGCACCATCGGCCTGTCACTCGCGTAGGCGAAGCCGCCCTCGCAGGCGTGTTCGAGTTCGAGTCGGAAGTTGATATCACGCGTGCGATATCCAGGAGTGTCGATGTTGGCCAGGTTCGAGGTGATCAGGCCATGGCGGAAAACAGCCAGATCGAGAGCGCGTCCCAATACCTGAATGCCGGGCGTGTCAATCATGGACATACATCCTCCTTGGAGGAAGGTTGAAGTCGCGTATCTTGTTGCGTACCGTCCGCAGGCTCACTCCCAACATTTCGGCAGCTCGCGAGCGGTTTCCACCGGTAGCATCGAGCGTGACCTCGAAAAGCCGTCTCTCGGCTTCTTCCAGTGAGATTCCGGCGCGCAATGTGGCAGAAGCCTCCTCTGTTGGAAGGTCGCATTCACCGAGCGCCTTAAGACCAATGTCGCCGGGACACATCGCCACCACCCTGTGCATCAGGTTCGCGAGTTCGCGCACATTCCCGGGCCAGTCATACTGTTCCAGCCGTTCCAGAGATTCGGGCAACAGGCGCGGCATGTGACCCGAAGGCGCATACATGCGGGCAAAATATTCCGCTAACTCTGCAATGTCGCCTCTGCGCTCCCGCAAAGCAGGCAGCCGCAGGGGGATTACATTAAGCCGGTAATAAAGGTCAGCGCGAAATTCGTTTTTCTTGATCATTGCCTCGAGCGAGCGATTCGTTGTAGCGATGACGCGGATGTCGACCTTCACAGGCCGAGTGTCCCCCAAGCGATCAAACTCTCGCTCCTGCAGTACGCGCAGCAGCTTGGGCTGCAGCAGCAACGGCATCTCGCCGATCTCGTCGAGCAGTAACGTGCCTCCGTTAGCCACTTCAAATTTCCCTGGCTTGGCCGCAAGTGCTCCGGTAAAAGCGCCCTTCGCGTGTCCAAACAGTTCGCTTTCCAGAAGGCTCTCGGGAAGGGCAGCACAATTCATTGCCACAAAGGGACGATCACGGCGCGGGCTGAGGCGATGCACCATGCGCGCTACCAGTTCCTTTCCAGTCCCGCTTTCCGCCTGAATGAGAATGTCGGCGTCGCTTCCCGACGCCTGCCTGGCACGCTGCATGGCCTGAGTCCACGCCAGCGAATGTCCAATAGGCAACACGTCTCCGCTCTCAAGATCCGATGCGCGTTCGAGGATGCGCTGTGCTGCCCGCTCCAGTTCGTCGAAGGCCACCGGCTTCACCAGGTAGTCGCATGCTCCGGTCTTCAGGGCACGCACGGCATCGGGGACACTGCCATACGCCGTGAGGAGGATGACGGCGCTTCGCGGCGCCAGCGCCTGCACCGTCCGCATCACATCGAAGCCATCCCCGTCCTTCATACGGATGTCGGTTACCACCAGCGGATGACGCTCCCGCTTGAATTTCGCGACGGCATCCGCTACGCCCGATGCGGTCTCGACCTTCCAGCCACGCCTGGCCATGCTTGCTTCAAGCGCGACACGCATTCCAGCTTCATCATCCACAACTAGGACCTGCTTCATGGGTTGTCTCCAGCAAGAGGAAACTCCAGGGTGAATGTAGTGCCTTGTCCAGCCTTACTTTGCACGTCAATTGTTCCCCGATGCTGCTCTATGATGGTTTTGCAGACTGCGAGTCCCAGCCCTGGACTCCCCGGCCTAGTGGTGAAGCCCGGAGTGAAGATGCGTGAGATGTTTTCTGAAGCAATGCCCTCTCCACTGTCACGCAGTTCGACTCGCACGCCGCCCTGTGGCGTGATGCCCCCTACGATTTCAAACACTCCGCCGTGAGGCATGAAGCGGAAGGCGTTGAGCGCCAGGTTGAAGAAGACCTGCTGCAAGCGGTGGCGATCGGCGGAAATGTCCACGCCCGCAAGCTGGTGACCGACTTTGACGCAAATCTTGCTTTGTTGTGCCAATGGTCCAAGGAAGGTGCTGAGCGAGCTGAGCATCGAACCGATGTCGATCGGCGCCATCGCGAGCTGCGGCTGGCTGTGATACTGCAATACATTGTTCACGGTCGCTGCTAAGGTGCGCAGCCCAACCTGCAGATGCTCCACCCACCCGCTCGCTGTCGAGTCCAGTCCGGCGTCGGCCAGCAGGCCGGCGAAAAGCTCCAGACTGCCCAGCGGATTGCGAATCTCATGTGCCAGGGTTGCCGAAAGTTCCACCAGCGCCTGCCTATGACGCAGCCGATCCTGTTCCTCCTGAAGCTTCTTGGCGGCAGTGATGTCCTGCAGGATGAAAATGGAACTGCCACCCGCCTCGTCGCTCAACCGAGCCAGCCGGACCGACGTCCAGGCAATCTCTTCCGCGTGCACACGCTCGATCTCGAGTCCGTTTGCTCCGTCTTGCACGAGTTGCTTCAACCACTCCGGCAAAGGCATTTCCGGCGTGAGCCCCGTTTGGCGCTGGGTTTCCGCGTTAGCGATCGAAATCCTGCCGTTCGAGTCGGACACTAGCACACCGCAGGGCAGGGCCTCGAGGATGCGATGGAGTCGCACATGCATCTGCCGGTTGCTTTCCAGGCTGCGCGACAGTTCCAGGTTGCTGGCCTCCAGTTCTCTCCGGAGCCGTGCTACTTCTTTCTGCAGGTGCCCATAAGAGCGCTCTAGCGACCCGGCTGCTTCGGTGAAGGAGGCAAAGGCGCGCGCCAGCGCCCGCTCTTCTATCGCGAGCGTTTCCCTCGACGGGCTGTGCATGATCGTAGCGGCCATCTAGTTGACGAATTCCTTCCTTCCGAATTGCTGGACGTGTGCTCCCAGGTGTTCGGGCAGTATCACCTTGGCACCTTCGGCGAAAATCACCGCCCGCTCCATCATGTGCTCGAGTTCGCGCACATTGCCTTCCCAGTGCAGTGCCCTCAGCAATTGCAGGGATTCTCTCCCCAGCTCGGGAGTCTGCGACAAGCCATTCCCGGCAAATCGGTTTAGAAAGTGCGTCGCCAGGGCGCCGATATCGCCGGGCCGTTCAGCAAGCCCAGGCAGGTCCAGAGGAAATGCTGCCAATCTGTAGTAAAGATCACGCCGGAAGTATCCCTGATGAACCTTCTCGACAAGATTGGCGTTGGTGGCCGCGATGACGCGCACATCGAGTCGCAGCGATTCGGTACTTCCCAGCCGTTGCACTTCTTTCTGGTCAAGAAATCGCAAAAGCTTTGACTGCAACCCCAGTGGCATTTCCCCGATTTCGTCGAGAAAAAGCGTTCCTCCCTGTGCCGCCTGAATGCGTCCATTCCAGTTTTGAATCGCTCCTGTAAAGGAGCCGCGAACATGGCCAAACAGTTCGGATTCGAGCAGCGACTCCGGTATCGCCGCGCAATTCACCACGACGAAAGGACGCGAGCAGCGCGGGCTCAGCTGATGGATGGCTCGAGCCACGAGTTCTTTTCCAGCTCCCGTAGGTCCGCTGATCAACACTGTGGTCATGCGACCGGCAACCAGTCTTGCCATGCGGTACAAACGCTGCATCGGAGCCGAACGGCCGATCATCCCCGGCAGTGGTTCGACTGCATCACCACCAGTGTCCAAATCGTTCGTGTCGGGGGCGACAGCTTCGTGTTCTGCGGCTGGTTGCGAAAACGCACCCATTGGTGAGCCACCCTTCAGGTAGGCGTCGGTGTCAGAGTCGACGAGCACGACCTCTATTCCCGGGAAACGCCGCCGAATGATCTGAATCAGTTCTTCGGCGTCGAGATCGGGCAGGCGCCGATCGAGGTAGATGATCTGCCAGTTACCACTCTGTAGTTTGGCGAGCGCTTCGGCTCCGCCCAGGACCTCGTATACGGCTCGTCGCCGGCCTTCGAACGACCGCAGAACCTGTGCGCGCAACCGGGTGCTCGGGCTTGCTACCAGAACACCGCCATCGGTAGGGGAGAGAGTGGGTGACGTTGTCATGTTACCCATTTCAATCGCGAAAGATTAGATTGCGATTAGATGGAGATTAAGAGTTTCTAGTGAAGGCAAGTCTTTCCCAGTTTCAGAAGGGAGAGTAAGAATGGGAAAAGTTTGCCGTGTGCTCCGCGACCAACTCAATGCGAACCTGCAAACGGTTGTCCTCACTGAAGATTGATACCCGCCCGCCGCGGCTCTCGAAGTACCGATATATTTCGAGAAGTTGAACCTGCGTCGTTATCCGATCATATGGTGCACTACTCGGTGGCGATACGTCCTTCAGTAAGCTTGTGACTAATAACACAGTGTGACCGCCAGGGGCCTTGTGCATCTCCACGCGAATCGTACCCCGGCTTTCCTCAATCACAAACTCCAACAAAAAGAGTAGAAGAGATCTCAGAGGTTGCGCTTCGCCCATGCACACGAATTCATTAATATGCGCCTCGAACCAGCAGTCTTTCTCTCCGGCCAACGGGGCTAAATCTGCGATCAACTCACCCAACAATACTTCGAGCCGAAGTTCCTTTTCGCGCAAACTTCGGTTCTGGCTGCAGGATGTTTTCCGAATAAAGTCAGCGGCCTGAGCTACTTCGTTAACATGGATAGCAGCTTGCCGAATCGTCTCACGATATCCTTCCGCCGATCCGGGCTTGAGCAGTGCCAACTCGAGCGCACAGCGTAATTTGGTGAGTGGCTGACTGAACTGGTGAAACAATTCCGCGAGCACCCTATCCTGGTCGGGCCGCCAGTCGGTTCCGCGTTCCTTCGATCCCATCTTTATGCCAGGATCTCGGATTGGCTACTCACCTGATATCCCACCCCGCGAATAGTGTGGATGAGGCGCCGCCCCGCGCCGTCGTCCACTTTTCGACGCAAATAATTCACATATACGTCGACAATGTTCGTAGTCGTATCAAAAGAAAGATTCCATACATGCTCGATAATCATGGCCCGGGTGATTCGTCTTCCAGCGTTACGCATCAGGTACTCGAGTAAGGCAAATTCCTTTGACGTAAGTTCAATTTTCTTGCCCCCACGTTCTACTCGGCGTTCTACTCGATCCAGTCGCAGATCATCCACCGTAAGCACGGATTCGGCCGGGAGATGGCTTCGCCGCAGCAACGCCCTGATGCGAGCCGAAAGCTCCGAAAAGGAAAACGGCTTTGCAAGGTAATCGTCGGCACCCAGGTCCAGACATTCCACCCGGTCTTCGACCCGGTTCCTCCCCGTCAATACAAGGATTGCCATGCTCGGCTTGTGTGCCCGAACGTGCCGCAATATGGAAACACCATCTATCTTGGGCAGATTCAAGTCTAGTACCAGCAGATCGTAGTCCAACTCGGCCGCTAGTCCGTGAGCCTGCTCCCCATCCGAGGAGATATCAACCGCGTAGTGTTCCGCTTCCAGTCCTTTCTTCACAAAGTCAGCTAATGCCGGATCGTCTTCAGCCACGAGAATTCGCATATGAGATTCCTCTAATAAAGAACAACTCGATTGTAGGCAGAAAAGACCGCTTGCGATCTGCTTGTCGATCACTCAAAAGTGCGTATTTCCCAAAAAGGGGTGCGGATGTTCATGTCGCGATCCTTAAGTGGAACCAGTTCCGCCACTCGCTTCGCACGAGCGAAGGCTCGGATAATCAAACTTAGGAAAGCTCCAAAGGAAGGATTGCTCTGGAAGCCTGGCACAGGGGGAAGCTGCGATCGATTCTCGTTCCGGGAGGAGTGGAGCTGCTCGTTGCAGCGGTGCTCCTTGAGGGCGGGTTTGTTCCGCTTTCGCCCTCGGTAATCACTTTTTATTACTTCGCGGCTCTCGCAGCCGGGGCCATGTTGGCGTGGCGATTTCAATCCAGTCAGATTCTATCTGCCCTGCTAGTGATCTCCCTGTCCCATCGAGCCATAGAATTCTTCTCGGGTGGGCACGCAATCGTGCCAGGGCCGGGACGGATCGCATTCGATGCAATTGCCTTCCTGTTACCGCTGAATCTTCTAATAGTGACGCTGCGGCGGGAGACTAGCATTCAACTGTCAGCCCTCGCTCCGTATCTCGGATTTCTATTTCTTCAATCAGTGTTTGTTGCCATCATCTGCAGTCCAGGGTCTACCAAGGCTCCGTTAGTTTTTCGCATGGATCTCTTGAACCCGAAATGGTCGCATTGGACTTCCATCCCACAGATCTCATTATTCCTGAGCTGCACATGCATCGCCTTCATCGCAGGATGGCTTCTTCGTTACAGTAAGCCGGTCGATGCAGGCTTGTTGTGGGCGCTGATTGCCATTCTCATTGCTTTTCAGCGAGGCGGTGTCGGTAAAGTTTCCTCCGCATATTGGGGTACCGCAGCGCTCATCTTAGGGAGTTCGATCATCGAGACGACGTACGCCATCGCTTATTACGATGAGCTGACGTTGTTGCCCGGGCGTCGAGCGTTCAATCAGGCTGTGGCGCAGCTCGAAAGACCTTACGCGATCGCTGCCGTGGACATCGATCACTTCAAGAGTGTGAACGATACGTATGGCCACGACACTGGAGATCAGGTTTTGCGCATGGTGGCGGCGCGTCTGGCGAAGGTCACTGGAGGCGGAACCGCCTATCGCGTCGGCGGAGAAGAGTTCAACATAATTTTCCCTGGTCGCACAGCAAAAGAAGTGTTGCCGAACCTTGAGCAATTACGAGTGGCTGTGGAGAACTCGGTTTTTCGGCTGCGCCTGGTTGAAGATCGCAGAGGCGCGGCGCGCGGACCCGACCGAAGAGCGAAAGCCAGAAAGAAGAAATCGGCGCCCACTCGAGACGTTTACTGCGACGGCCTTGCTGTAACAATAAGCATTGGCGCTGCAGAATCAGGCACGGGATTGCACCCCATTGCCTTCGAGACCGTATTAGAAGCGGCGGACAAGGCCCTTTATCGGGCGAAGCGCGCAGGCCGCAATCGAATTGAAGTATCTTCTGGCATCCGCACTCGGGCAAGAAAGAGTATCGCTTGAGTACTAGGCGCCGGCTGGCATCTTCACAATTTTTTTCTGAATGGCGTAGGTGACGAGCTGAGCCTTATTGTGAATGTTGAGCTTGCGCATCAAATTGAACTTATGCGCTTCGATCGTCTTGATGCTCAAACCCAGCGTGCCAGCGATTTCTCTCACTGAGTTCCCTTCCGCAATCATCTTAACTACTTCTCGTTCCCGCGGCGTCAGCGTTGTGCTACGCGCGAGGCCAGGAGACCCCTGAGAACGTGAGCGGAAATCATCCACCAGTTTCTCGAGCACTTGCGGGCTCAGATACTTGCGGCCCTGGTGAACATCGCGCACCGCTCCGATCAGCCGTGGTGCGGGTGCATCCTTCAGAATGTAACCTGACGCACCAACATCAAGACACTGCAGCAGGTATTCCTCATCCTCATACATGGTCAGGAAAATCAATCGCGTTTCCGGATGATTCCTTTCGATGAGGCGCGCCGCTTCAAAGCTCGACATCCCCGGCATTCCGATATCCATGAGGACAACGTCCGGACGATGTTCGCGGACCTTGGCCATCGCCTCAAGGGCGTCTCCAGCTTCGCCTACCACTACGAAGTCTGGCTCTCCCTCGAGTAGCCGCCGAATTCCCTCACGAAAAAGCGTATGGTCGTCAACTACCAGGCACTTAATGGACATTTGCATGCTGAACATCTGACTTCAGAATTCCTAGGCCTGCGATACGCGTGCCACTTTTCTTCCTGCTGTACACCTTCGAGGAAGAACCAGCATTTTCCCGCGTCTGATCAAACAAAACCTCAATTTGTTTTCGGCGGGCGCCTGTCGAGACTGGGAGCAGCACTTTGAGTTGCGTCCCTCTTCCCTTGCGCGAGCGAATTCTCACATGGCCTCCGAGAGCCGCAATCCTCTCCCGCATCCCGGCGATACCAAATGACCTTGAGCGAGAACCACTGGCACGCGAAAACCCCATACCGTCGTCTTCCACGAGAAGGCGAACGCCCCAGTGATCGAACTCCACCCTCACCAGAAAATTAGTCGCCTTCGCATGCTTGGCGATGTTGTGGAGTGCTTCCTGCACCAAGCGATACAGGGCAATTTCGATCTCATGCGGGATATCTCCGAGAGGTTTCGGCAGCTCAAGTCTTGCGCGGAGTCCGGTGTGCTTGCACAACTCCCGAGCTTCCTTGCGGATCGCGGCAAGCAGGCCCATTTCTTCCAAAATTCTTGGAGACAGCCTTGCAATGATGCGGCGCAGGTCTCCTATCGTCCGATCCAGTAAATCTAGAGCTTCCTGCACCTTCAAATGCGATTCGCGGCTCTCGCTGTTATTGGCAAGCATCTCCAGGTACAAGCGCAATAACATGAGTCCCTGCCCGGTCTCATCGTGGAGTTCGCGGCTGATCCGCTTGCGCTCCTGTTCTTGCGCGCGCAGCAGGTGACGCGGCAAGTCGAGCGTCTGCGTTGTCATGGCATGGCTCTCCACCGGCGCAAGTCCTTTTCTCGAAAGAGATTTCGGCCGCACACGAACCTCAGTGCCAGAGAGAGTCCTGGAAGTGGCGCTTCACAGTAGGCTGGCGTAAACGTTGGGTGCAGCGGGCAACAAAACTGCGCTCATTCTACCAATATCTCGCTGTTCGGAACCAGTTCCCACGCATAAAAACTTGTTTTTCGATGATAGATGTGAGTCCGGGTTTGTACCTCCCTTCGGATACAATCCATAGGGCGATGCTTCGTTACTACACCGCTGGAGAATCCCACGGAGAGGCTCTTGTTGGCTTTATCTCCGGGCTGCCGGCTGGAATAAAGGTCGATCAGCCGTTTGTGGATCGCGAATTGTGGCGACGGCAACAAGGCTACGGTCGCGGCGGTCGGATGAAGATCGAGCGCGATGTTGCACACATCCTGTCCGGAGTGCGGCACGGTCATACTATCGGCTCGCCAGTTGCTATCCTGCTGGAGAACAAAGATTGGAAGAATTGGCAGGACTCGCTCCCCGTACATGCGGGTGATCCCGAGAAGCATAAACGGGTTGCGTCGCCGCGCCCCGGACACGCCGATCTTGCCGGCGCATTGAAATATAACTTTCCTGAAGCACGGTTTGTGTTGGAAAGAGCGTCGGCAAGAGAGTCCGCCGCGCGAGTGGCAATCGGGGCATTGGCAAAACTCTTCTTGCGTGAATTGGGGATAGAAGTCCTGAGTCATGTGACCTCCGTAGGCGAGGAAACAATTACTCAGACGGAAGTCCCCTGGGATCGTTTAGCTCAGTTATATGAGAAGGAAGAAATCCTGCTCAACTGTGCCGAGGCCGAAGCTGAGCAACGCATGAAGGCACAGGTAGACCATGTTCTCAAGACTGGTGACTCACTGGGGGGCGTATTCGAAGTAGTCGCCCACAATGTTCCACCCGGACTCGGTACATACTCTCAATGGAACGAGCGCCTGGATGGGCTGCTGGCAGGCGCAGTGATGTCACTTCAGGCGGTAAAAGCGGTCGAGATCGGATCTGGAATTGATGCTGCCGCATCCCGCGGTTCCGCTGTGCATGATGAGATAGGCTACGAGAAAACTCGCAGCTTTTCTGGATTCACCCGTGCTCACAATAACGCCGGAGGAATTGAGGGAGGAGTTTCAAACGGTGAAGACATCCGCGTTCGCGGTTATCTCAAACCAATTTCAACGCTGCGCAGACCTTTGGCTTCGGTTAGCTTCGAAACTCGCGAACCGGTGAAAGCAGCATACGAACGCTCCGATGTGTGTGTGGTCCCCGCGGCGGGGGTAGCGGCAGAAGCCATGGTGGCCCTGACTTTGGCGCAGTGCGCTTTACAAAAATTTGGCAGCGACTCGATGATCGAAGTGAAACGCAATTGGCAGGGCTATCTTGATCAGTTGAGAAACTACTAGTAATTTTATTTTTTTGTGGACTGATTGCCAAGAATGATCTATCCCATCGTGAAGTTTGGAAACCCGGTTCTCGAAAAATCTGCGGAGCCGATCACAAAATTTGATGACGAACTAAAGACTTTAGTCGAGGATATGTTCGAATCGATGTATGCTGCGCATGGTGTCGGCTTGGCCGCCCCACAGATTGGCATCTCCAAGCGGCTGGCCGTGATTGATGTAACCTTCAAGGAAGACCCTGAGGCCAAGCTTGTCCTGGTGAACCCGGAAGTCATTCTCACAGAGGGGCGCCACAATCAGAATGAAGGGTGCCTCAGCGTGCCAGATTTTCGTGAGCCTGTCACTCGCGCGCGCAAGGTTACGGTCCGCGCCCAGGACGTAAATGGAAAGTGGTATGAAAAAAGCGGGGAGGAGTTGCTTGCCCGCGCTTTTCTTCATGAGATCGATCACCTGAACGGGAAACTCTACATCAGTCATCTCAGCGCTCTGAAGCGCGACCTGATGAAACGCAAGATTCGCAAGTTGATGAAAGCGGGAGAATGGTAGAGCGCCCTTCTTCGGTTCCGTCGCCGGAGTCCCCAAATCCGCTAGCCCTGGTTTTTTGCGGGACCCCGCGATTCGCAGTCCCAACGCTGGATCGGCTAGTCGAAGCTGGATTTCGTCCTCGGCTTGTCGTCACTCAGCCGGACAAACCGCGTGGTCGAGGAATGGAGGTGTCGTTTTCTCCGGTAAAGCAGCGCGCGTTGGAACTCGGCCTTCCCGTCACGCAGCCTGAAAAAATCAAGAACAACGATGAATTCCGCGCGCGGTTGACTGAGCTTCGCGCCGACGCAATTATCGTGGTTGGCTATGGTCGCATCATTCCGCAATGGATGATCGAATTGCCCGCTCTCGGGAATCTGAACGTTCATGCTTCTCTGCTCCCGAAGTATCGTGGTGCTGCTCCAATCCAGTGGGCGATCGCACGCGGCGAAACGGTTACCGGCGTGACCACGATGCGCATCGATGCCGGACTCGATACGGGTGATATTTTGCTGCAGAAGGATTTACCAATTCTGCCAGATGATACAGCCGAGACTCTCGCTCCTCGCCTGGCATCGCTCGGTGCGAACTTGTTAGTGGAAACGTTGTTCGGCTTGCGAGCGGGTACTATCAAGCCACGTCCGCAAGATCATTCGCAAGCGACGCTTGCGCCAATACTGAAGAAAGAAGATGGGCGCATGGATTTCTCCAGATCGGCATACGAGATCGCGAATCGGCTCCGCGGATTTCGACCATGGCCCGGGGCATACACGAGTTTTCGCGGCAAGAATCTCCAAGTGTGGTCGGCACGGGCGGAGACAAAAACCGCGCCACAAGCGTTGATGAAAACAGAAAATGATCGCCTTTATGTGGGTTGCGGCCCTGATACGAGCCTGGAGATTCTTGAATTGCAACTCGAGGGCAAGAAGAGAATGCCCGCGCAGGCGTTTATCCAGGGGTATCGCCCAGACGGCGAAACACTGGGCTGAGGATCCGCCACTCGAAACTTGCAACCTGAAACTCGAAACATTCTTCCATGGCTGCTTCCCCAGCTCGCCTCGTCGCCTTCGACATCCTGCTTCAGGTCGAGCAGCAGGACGCTTACGCATCCGAACTACTTCATTCAAAACGATTTGAGAACCTGAGCGCTGCCGATCACAGCCTCGCAACCGAATTGGTGATGGGAACGCTACGCTGGCGTTCCTTCCTCGACCTAGAGATCGAGCATCACTCGTCGAAATCATTGCCCAAGCTCGACATAGAAGTGCTCATCGCATTGAGGATGGCTGCCTATCAAATTCTGTTCTTGACCCGCGTTCCCAGCCGTGCAGCCGTGCATGAGAGTGTCGAGCTTGTGAAGAGGGCAAAAAAGAAATCTGCGGTTCCCTTCGCCAATGCTGTGCTGCGCAAGGTGAGTGCTCGACCAAAGGTCGATCCGTTGGGCCTTATCGCGGATAGCAAAACGATCTCCGAGCTTGTCGCGGCGTCGGCCCATCCTCAATGGCTTGTCGAACGATGGGTTGAGCGCTACGGGGAAAGCGCTGCGCGAAAGATCTGCCTTTACGATCAAGGCCCACCTGGGTTGGCTCTCCGCATCCCTAATCCACAAGTTGAAGCAGAATTGCAAAGAGAAGGGGTGGTTCTTTCTCCTGGGCGACTTCTTCGCGCAGCGCGCCGTGTAGCGTCCGGCGACGTTACAAGCACAGGCGTTTTTTTTGCAGGCCGCCTATCCGTGCAGGATGAGGCATCTCAACTCGTGGCTATGGTCGTCGGAAAGGGCGAGAAGATCTTGGATTGCTGCGCTGCTCCGGGCGGAAAAACTCGTGTATTGGCAGAAGTCAACCCCGCTTCCAAAATTCTCGCGGCGGAATTGCACCCTCACCGAGCCCGCCTTCTGCGCCAGTTGGTTGCCGCTCAGAACGTCGAAGTCGAGAACATCGACATACTGCAACTTCCCGTCCAGCATTCATTTGACCGCGTTCTTACCGATGTTCCTTGTTCTGGCACTGGGACACTCGCGCGCAATCCAGAAATCAAGTGGCGCCTCAAACCAGAAGATCTTGCTGATCTGCAATCACGCCAGAGGGCAATCCTGCAATCATCACTTCAGCACGTGGCCATGGGAGGACGGTTGGTATATTCCACCTGTTCGCTAGAACGTGAGGAGAACGAGGGAGTCCTTGAAGCCGTTCTCGAAGAAAACCCGACGTTCCGTCTGGTGCCGGCTATCACGGTGTTAGAAGATCTTCAAGAACTGGGCGAACTCGCATGGCCGACTCCCAAGGATCTCACCAGCGGCCCGTACCTCAGAACGCTTCCAGGGGTTCATCCGTGCGATGGCTTCTTTGCCGCCATCCTGGAAAAGGTCCGGGCGTAAGAAGCGATTCCTACCTGACCTGGAAATTAACCGCTGTTCCAGCAAGGACCTTCTCTCCGGCCGCGGGCGTCTGAGAGACAACTACGCTGCTGGCAGAAGCTGGCGCGATTGGTGGTGGCGAGCCGGGAACGACATCAGCCAACCCCGGCGTCACCGATGGATCCGGCAGCGTCGAAACAGTCCCTACCCGTAGTCCTGCGTCCTGCATACTCAACGTGACACTCCCGAGCAGTTGACCCACAAAGCTCGGCATAACGAATGCCTGAGGAGGAGGTGCTTCAGCCAACAATAGGCTGATCTTCGGTACGGAAACACCACTTGCGTTCGGTGATGGGCTCTGAGCCAGCACCTGGTCTGGTGTTGTATTGATCAACGGAAGCGAGGCTACGGTTCCGATATCCAACCCCCGTCGGCGAATGTTGATCTCTGCCGCCCGCCGGCTGTCTCCCAACACATTGGGAATCGCCACCCGCTGCGGACCAAGGCTTTCCGCGACTCGGACTGACCACCCTCGCCGCACGTGCGTCCCCTCTGCCGGTATCTGCGAGAGAATCTTCCCTTCCGCGAGCTGTTGGCTGTAATACTGTCTCTCCACCACGACTTGAAGGCCGCTCGGCTCCGACATGATGCGGGCTTCTTGCGGAGTCTTGCCTACAAGATTGGGAACGATCACTTCGCGGCCGTGTATCGCGATTCGCATTGCGGTGAGAGCCGATACCAGTGCAACCACCAGCAGCACCAACGCCAACAACACCAGCCGGAAGAATGATTTCATGGTTCATGCCGATTATAGGCCGACGCTCTCGACCTCGGCAGCAGTGGTTTATGATGATTTGTTGTTGACGCCAGAGGAGACTATGAACACGCGGACAATCCCTGCCGAGCAGACGCGTCTGACCCGTGACGAAATCAATCGCAGGCAGAAAGAATTTATCTTCCCTTCCGTTACAAACTATTTTGCCGATCCCGTACCCATGGACCACGGTCTCATGCAGCATGTTTGGGACGTTGATGGGAAAAAATATCTCGATTTCTTCGGCGGCATCGTCACCATCAGCGTGGGCCATTGCAATCCGAGTGTGATTTCAAAGACCAAGGCGCAAATTGATCGGCTTCAGCACGTGTCAACATGCTTTCCGACCGAGCCCATGGTCACCCTGGCAGAAAAACTGGCACAGATCACACCAGGTGAATTGAAGAAGTCATACTTCACAAATAGCGGTACTGAGGCTAATGAGACTGCCATTCAATCGGCGCGCATGCATACTGGCAGCCTCGATGTTGTGGCTTTGCGCCACGGTTATAGCGGACGCTCCTCGCTGGCGCGGGGCCTAACTGGCATGAACACATGGCGGCGCGCCACCGTCGAAGTCGGCATTGTGCACGCCATGAATCCTTATTGCTATCGTTGTCCCCTTGGGCTGAAGTATCCGGATTGTGGCGTGGCTTGCGCTAAGGATATTGAAAATGTCATCCAGTTTTCGACTTCAGGGCGCATAGCCGCCTTTATTGCCGAGCCCATCCAAGGCGTAGGAGGCTTTATCACTCCGCCGAAGGAATATTTCAAGATCGCCTTCAACATCGTGAAGCAGTATGGCGGCGACTTCATTTCCGACGAAGTGCAAACCGCGTGGGGTCGCACTGGCAATAAATGGTTCGGCATCGAGCACTGGGAAGTCATGCCCGACATCATCACCTCGGCGAAGGGCTTGGGCAATGGTGTCCCCATAGGACTCACTATCGCTAAGGCGGAAATCGCCGACTCGTTCCAGGGCCTGACGATCTCAACCTTCGGCGGCAATCCGGTCACGTGTGCCACCGCGAAAGCCGTAATCGATGTGATTGAAGAAGGCGACCTGCGTATGAATGCAGCAAAGGTCGGAGGCTACTTCCGTCAGAAGCTTGAGGCGCTGCAAGAGAAACATGCTCTTATCGGAGACGTTCGCGGTATGGGTCTCATGCAGGCACTGGAACTCGTGAATGACAGGGAAACGAAAGCGCCATCACCAAAGGGGACGAACGCACTTATGGAAGAGGCTCGCAAACGGGGCCTGCTGATTGGGAAGGGAGGCTTCTACGGAAACGTGATTCGCATGTCTCCGCCGCTTAATATCGCCAACGCCGATGTCGATGAAGCCGTCCGCATTCTTGACGAGAGCTTTGAGGCGATAAAGCAATACCCACTCGCATAGCGTGCCAACATGCGTTAGAAGTACTAGGCGTTAACAACAAGAGTCCCTTGAACGCTAATGGGCTTCCTCTTCAGCTGGCGCTGTGTCTGGCGTATCCACACGCTTTGCGAGCGCAGGTGGTGTCAGAGGTGGAGGTTGAAATTCGCCCGGATCTTTTCCCGCCAGGGCAACCTTCATGAAATCAATCCACATCGGCAAGGCTGCGCGCGCACCGCTCTCCTTCGGCCCCAGGGATTTCTTTTCGTCATAACCAATCCAGACCCCGCATGTGATGGATGGTGAAAATCCGATGAACCAGGCATCGGTAAAATCGTTCGTCGTGCCGGTCTTTCCAGCGAGTGGATACTTCAAACTTGCCGCGCTGATGGCCGTCCCGTGCAGCACCACTTCGCGCAGCATCGAAGTCATGACTCGCGCCGTGCGAGAGGGGATAACATCTTTGACTTCAGGATATTCCTCCTCCAGCACTCGCCCCTCATAGTCCGTCACCTTCGTGATGTAGCGCGGCGCAATGCGCACTCCGTCGTTCGGAAACACCGTAAATGCCGCCGTCTGCTCAAACAGAGTGATCTCGGCCGAACCCAGTGCTATGGGCAAATAGGCGGGAATGTTCGATGTCACACCAAACCTGTGCGCATAATCGATGACCGTTTTGATCCCTAGTCCGTTTGCGACCTTAAGCGCCGGGATATTTCGTGACTGGGCTAGCGCCCGCCGCAGCGTGATCAACCCTTCAAACTTTTCGTCGTAATTGTGTGGCGTATATGGGCCAGCCGCGGTTGGAAAGGAGACTGGTTCATCCAGCACTGTGTCGTCCGGCGATGCGCCTTGGTCGATGGCAGCTGCATAAACATAGGGCTTGAACGACGAGCCGACTTGGCGTAATGCTTGCGTGGCTCGATTGAATTTCGATTCATTGAAATCCCTGCCGCCGACCATTGCCTTAATTTCACCCGTAGCATTGTCGATCGCCAGCAGGGCTCCTTGTGTACCTGAATCCTGCTCCAGGCTTACCCGAACAGGCGACAGCGAGAGCACGCGCAGATACACCAGATCGCCGGGTCTTAGGGTGTCGCTCAACTTTCGCTGTGTCCATGCCGCGTCCGCCTGGTTCAACGTGCCGGAGTAGCGTCCAAACCTAACGATTGCGTTGCCGGCCCCGACTTCGGTGACCAAGCCATGCACAAATGCGCCTGCCTCGGGTTCGTCATCCCAGTCGGGATGCTGGTAATTGGCGAGCGTAACCGTACTGGACAATACGTTTTCAGGATGGCCTTTCCATCCGTGACGCCTTTCATATGAAGACAGACCATTCAATACCGCACTCTTGGCGGCACGCTGCATATCTGTGTCGAGCGTCGTATACACCTTCAATCCGCCTTCGTGCACCTGATCGCTGCCATACTTGTTTTCCAGGTAGCGGCGGATCTCCTCGATGAAGTAGGGTGACAGCGAGTTCGTGTCGCGCTGAAGTCTCAGTTGTAATGGGCGCCCCCTCGCTTCCATTGCCTGCTGGGCGGTAATCTTGCCGTCCTCCAGCATGGCGTTGATCACGAGGGTTCTTCTCTTGATGGCGTGATCGGGATGGGTGATCGGCGAATAGTAAGCGGGAGACTTGGGCAGCCCTGCTAAAAGAGCGGCTTCTTCCAGGGTGAGTTGCTTCGCAGGTTTGCTGAAGTAAAACTCCGATGCTGATTCAAATCCGTAAACTCCGTGCCCAAGGTAGATCTGATTGGCGTACAGCGTGAAAATCTGCGGCTTGGTGAATCGGCGTTCAATCTGGATAGCAAGCAGCGTCTCCTGAATCTTGCGATGAAACGACCGATCAGGAGACAAGAACAGGTTGCGCGCCAGTTGCATGGTCAACGTCGAGGCACCTTGAATACGGCCTCCCGACTCGATGTCTTGATAAGCCGCACCGGCGATCCGCCAGTAGTCAATCCCCGAATGCTTGTAGAAATCCTTGTCCTCAATTGAGACCAGGGCATCGCGCATCACCTGCGGGTAATCGTCGTATGCAGCCACTACGCGCCTCTGCAGAGCGAACGACCCAATAATCTTGCCCTTATCATCGTAGAGTTCGGTAATTGAGCTGGGACGGTAGCGCTCAAGTTCCTCCACCTGAGGTAGGTCCGTAGAGTAAACAAGGAGCAGGCCTCCGGTTGCTCCTAATAGGGCCGACACTAGCACCATCAACCCGAACACCAGCCATCCCACCAGCTTCTTGCCGCTAGCCTGGGCGTCTGTCGACTCCTGCTCCAGTTCTTCCATCGCTTGTACGGGAAGGATAGCAGGTGGTACCCGTGTGCCGCTGCCATTGGCGCATTCGCCGATCAGGCGCTCCAGGATGCACTCGTGGTTTCTTCTTTTGTTCGCTGGCGGACAATGGGACGAAGGCTTGCTAGTGTACTATCGTCCTCCGTTGAGACTCTGAAGTTCGCGTATTTGGAGTCGAATCATGACAAACGAAATCGATGGCCGCATTACGGAGAAATGCAGAGAAATTGCCTCCGAGCAGGACCGGCAGCGCATGAGTGTCTTGATTGCCGAGTTGAGTCAGCTCTTCGAAGAAAAGGACCGCCTGTTGAAATCGCAGACTCCGCCGTCGCGGTCGTCCTTCTGAGAACGCTTTGCCTCCAAATAAATCGTTGCATTGATCTACACCTTGTCACTCCACTTTCAGAAGCCGCCGGCATTCCCACCATAGCCTTGATGAATTCCCTTTTCCGCGAACCAGCGCGCCTATCCGGCAAGTGCAAATCTTGCGTGTAGAATCGCCCTCTGATGGTGAATTCTCCTGATGCGACAGGCGCTATGCCAGAAACGCGTTTCAGACGCGCTCTGCGACTGCTGCGACCCTCTCATCAGCACAGCGCTTTCTCGGCAACCCTTCTGCTGATGGCGGCGGTCATGCTGTCTCGAGTCATCGGTTACGTTCGCGAAGCGTACATCGCTTATGCGTTCGGCGCCGGACCTCAGACCGATGCCTATGTGGCCGGCTTCACTATCCCCGATTGGCTGAATTACCTCGTCGCAGGCGGGACAGCCTCCATCACGTTCGTTTCTATCTACAGCCGGTTTCTCTCGCAGAAGAAGGAGCACGCAGCGCAAAAAACCTTCTCCGTCATCATCACAGTGATGACGGCCGTCCTGGGCATAGGCATCTTGCTCGCCGAAATATTTACACCGCAAATCGAACGCTATATGTTCAACGGCTTCGATGCCCAACAGCTCGAATTATGCGTTCACCTGACACGCATACTGCTTCCTGCGCAACTCTTCTTCTATGTGGGAGGTGTGGTCTCAGCGGTCTTGCTTTCCCACCGTCTGTTTCTGCTTCCGGCTTTTGGTCCATTGCTATACAACGTTGCAATCATTATGGGAGGTGTTGTCGGCGCTCGGTCCCTGGGTATCGCATCTCTGGCATGGGGCGCGCTGGTTGGGAGCTTCGTCGGGCCGTTCCTTATCAATGCCATCGGAGCCGCACGCGTCGGCATCGGTTACAGAATCTCCTTTGACGTGAAAGACGCTGCATTTCGCGAATGGGTCAAGTTGTCCATCCCGCTGATGCTCGGTGTCTCTCTCGTCACTGCCGATGACTGGATTCTTCGCCACTTTGCTTCTGGTGCGGTTGGGGATATCACTCGTCTGAACTATGCAAAGCGGCTGTTTGCCGTGCCCATTGCTGTTCTCGGGCAGGCCGCGGGGCAAGCATCCTTGCCGTTCTTCGCGCGGCTGTTCGGGGAAAATCGCATGCGCGAATTTTCCGAAACTGTTAACGGATCGATCTACCGCATCGTGGCCACTTCGCTCTTGGGAACCAGCCTGATGATGGCGACGGCTCTCCCGCTCATCGACCTTGTCTATCGACGGGGACACTTCTCGTTCCACGACACGCAGCAGACAGCCATCTATTTTTTCTGGTTCTCTCTTTCACTGGCTTTCTGGTCGGCCCAAAGCCTCTATTCGCGCGCGTTTTACGCGGCTGGTAACACATTGACCCCGATGATAGCCAGCACGATCATCACGGCCGCCAGCATTCCCATCTACTCATTGCTGTTCCGGATGTTTTCGAGCGTTGGCCTCGCGCTCGCCTCTGATATCGGAATCGTCGCGAACACCTTGGTAATTGCAATCCTCTTGCATCGGCGGCGACTCGTGCCGGCTGAAGAACTACCGTGGGGAGAGATTGGCAAGACCGCAATTACCGCCATCGCCGCAGGGGTGCTTAGCTATGCAGTGTCACGCTCAGTGGCGATTAACCAGAGCCGAATGGCAGACCTGCAATCGCTTGCGCTTTCCACTCTGACGTGGGCCGCAGCCGTTGCTGCTGGCCTATGGATCACCCGTTCGCGCCTGCCCGGAGAGTTACGCCGCCGTCGGCAAGCGTCGTATCCGCGGGTTGCGGAATCGGGCGGCGAGCTGGCCGGTGGAATCGAGCCGTGAGCCGCGACAGCGCGCCGCTCTAGCTCAGGCCCAGTTCACGCTGGAAGTCTCGCATGTTCTCGTAACATTCGCAGGCTGCGGACTCTAGCCCTTTTCGGTCTACGATTCGCACCTTACCTCGTCGATAGTCGATCAGTCCAGCGCGCTGCAACATACCCGCCGCCAAAGTCACACTGGGGCGGCCAGTACCTAGCATCTGCGCCAGGAATTCATGAGTCATCGAGAGCGACTCGGTACCTATTCTGTCCTGGCTGGTTAACAGCCATCGGGATAGTCGTTGCTCAATTTCATGCAGACGATTACATGCTGCCGTCTGCGCAACCGACAGTCCCAAAACTTGGGCATACTTGTTGATCCGCTGGAACAATTCACCATCAGAAGTCATGATTGATTGCAGATCTCTGCCATGCATTCGGAATCCGGAGTCAGCAACCTGCATGACAGCCCGGTGAGGACTCTGGTTGAGGCCTACTGCGAGTACCGTACCTACCATACCTTCCTTGCCCACTACTCCCACTTCTACGGTGTCTCCCTGGCTCGTCACCACGAGCAGCGAACACAGCCCGCCATTCAGGAAATAGGCGTAGTCGAGCGCCTCACCGGCCTCATGCAGGATCATGCCAGTCGGCAACGCAACAAACTGCAGCTGGTTCTCTATAGATTGAAATTGAGCGTCCGAGAGTGAAGATAGAATCAAGTTTAGGACAGGATTTCCGTTTCTGTCGGTGCGTCGCGCCGTTGCCTCCGGTGTCCAATCTGGAGTCAGTCCGACTTCTGGGGTGTTCGTCGGCATCTCATGTGCCTCTCTCGTGTCCGTTTTGTCGTGACTTACGATGCGAAAAAGGCAGGGAGGTTTGTGCCAGGCATGTGTAATGGGGAGCCGAAACGACAAAACGGCAAACGTCCTCAGGAAAGAAGGCGTTTGCCGTCAGAGAGATGCCGGACCTTACGCGCGAGCGGCAGTGACCGTCGCTGGCTCCGGAGTAGACGGAGAAGTTGACGTCTTCGCCTCCTCGCCATTGGCCTTCTGGCCAGCCTTGCGAATGTCGATTCCGCCTTTGAAGAATGCGCCGTCCTCAATCGAAATGCGTGCCGCTACCACATCGCCGGTCAGGGAGCCGTCACTTCGGATGTCAACACGGTCGCTGGCGGTCAAGTTGCCACGCACCTTGCCCAGCACTACGATTTCCCGTGCATTAATGTTGGCCGCAACCACGCCATTTCTCCCAACCGTTACGCGATTGCCCGAGAGATTAATGGATCCTTCCACACGGCCATCGATATACAGCGACTCCGAACCCGTAACTTCACCCTTGATCACCAAAGACTTGCCAATTGTGGCCTGGTCGGTGCTAGCACTCGTAGCGGTGCTCGCAACCGGTCGCGGCGCTGGCGTCGGTTCACTCATGGTCGTAGGCGTCGGCGTCGGTGCAGCGGGGCGCTCAGGTTCACCCGGCCTACCGGGAGTGTTGGGCTGATTCGTGGGTTTCCACATGTTGGAAAAATCCTTTCCTGAAAACTGTTGGGATAAGGGTCAAAGCCGCATTTCGGTGACCAAACGCATTCTACTCCGCTGGCGCCCTCGCGGTCATGTGGAAATCCCTTTATTTCCCGCATTTTTACCGCCTCAGCGCCGCTTTCAGTTTAATCACCGCGCGCCTTCTGCGGTGTAAATCTTCCTATCCGCTTGAGCATTTCCTATACGTCGCTGAGAGTTTTGTCCGTCACTCTTGGTTTGTCGTCTACTTCGCCGACATGCGATACTCCTGACCTGTGACGACCGCAACGTTCACCCGTCCGCACATCGGGCCGCCAGCGTCCGATGAACATGCTCCTTATTACAGCCGCTATACCGGACTTGTCCACAGCGATGACATCGTTGCCACGCTGAACGACCAGTTACGAGGTTTCACTGGATTTCTCTCCCGGTTCAGCGAGGCCGACGCCGAGTACCGATACGCCGCCGATAAGTGGAGCGTCAAGCAGGTCTTAGGTCACATCGTCGACGCGGAGCGGATCTTCGCCTATCGGGCACTTCGCATTTCCCGCAACGACTCGACACCTATTGAGGGCTTCGAGCAGGATGGCTATGTCGCCAGCGGTCCGTTTGACCATTGCTCATTCTCAAGTCTGGTCGAGGAATTTGGCCAAGTGCGCAACGCGACATTGTCGCTTTTCCGCTGCCTTGACGAGGAAGCATGGGCAAGAGTCGGCACCGCCAGCAATAATAAGGTTTCAGTCAGAGCGCTGGCGTACATCATCGCCGGACACGCAGTTCACCACCAAGGAATCCTTGAACAGAAGTATCTGCCCCAGCGGAGCCAATGATCTCAGTTCTATTTAGTAGCAGGCTTGTCGCCTGCCTTCCTTCGTGATCGCGTCGCCTCAGCATATCGTTTTCAAAACTCGATACCCTGAACCCAAGTGCATCTCCGCTATGGGAGTATCGTATACATTAAAGATGCCCGTGAACGCGACACTCTTCGAATTCGCCGTCCTTAAAAAGATCGAGCGCCAACCAAAACACTCCGCAGGGTATAAGCAACTTGTTCGCGAGTTGGGCTTGCACGGAGATGCCCGACAGGGGTTGGCAAACCTTCTCGATCGCCTGGTCAAAGAGCGAAAGCTTATCGAGGTCGATCATCGCTACGCTATTCCGCAGCCGCCTTCGAACAAGAACCTGGTTGTCGGTCGCCTGAACATGCATCGTGACGGTTTCGGCTTCGTGGTTCCAGATCCTAAGTCGCTGCAGGAACCGCTTAAATCCCGGCTGAGCGGTGACGTCTTTATTCCTCCGCCCTCGATCGGCAACGCCATGCATGGAGACCAGGTCCTAGTCGAGGTCGGCCCACTTCGTCCTGATGGCCGGGCTGAAGGGCGCATCAATCGCCCCGTCACCCGAGCCCACGAGACCGTCGTCGGCACCTTTCACTACGGAAGTCGCCACAATCATGTCGCACCTTTCGATGCAAAAATCGGTGCGGAAATCGTCATCCCGCGAGGAATGGAAGTTTTCGAACAAGCTGCCGTCGTTGAAGAAGTGAACCTCGAACCGGGCACCCGCAAGCGGAAGAAAACGGTGCACCGGGTCTTAGGTGATGAAGCCGCCAGGCGTAGTTGGGATGACCTCGAAGGTGCTGTGGTCGATGTCGAAATAACGGAGTGGCCGACAGCTCAGCAGAGGCCCCGCGGTCGAGTCACCGAGATCCTCGGATACGAAGACGACTTCGGCGTTGACGTCGAAATCATGATTCGCAAGCACCACTTGCCGCATCGTTTTCCCGCCGACGTCCTTCGCGAAGCGGAAGAATCCGAGGCGGTCATCTCGATGAAAGAAGCCCGGCGTCGCCGCGACTTCCGCAACCTTCCCATCGTAACGATTGATGGCGCAACTGCCCGCGACTTTGATGACGCCGTTACGGTTCGCCGTCTCGACCATGGCAACTTCGAACTCCAGGTCCATATCGCCGACGTTGCTCATTACGTCACCGAGGGGTCAGCCATCGACCAGGAAGCACGTCTGCGAGGGACCAGCGTCTACTTTCCTGATCGTGCCGTTCCCATGCTGCCACTTGAGCTCTCAACCGATATTTGCAGCTTGCGCCCCAAGGTCGACCGTCTCGTCCTCTCCTGCGTAATGGAGATCGACAACCAGGGAGAAGTCAAGGGTTACCAAATCATGGAGGGAGTCATCCGCTCCGCCGAAAGGATGACCTATACAGATGTTCACGCCATCCTCGAAGGCGATGCGCTTCTGCGTCAGCGTTACGCACCGTTGGTGCCGCAGTTCGAACTCATGCGGGATCTCGCACTCATCCTGAATCACAAGAGAGAGCGCCGCGGATCGATTGACTTCGATCTGCCTGAGCCCGTCATCGAATTCGACGAGTATGGCCTGATGAAAAGCATCACTCGCTCCGAGCGCAGTATTGCCAACCGGCTCATCGAAGAATTTATGCTCGCGGCCAATGAGTCAGTGGCCCAGTATTTGGAAAACAGGCGAATTGGATCGATATATCGTATCCATGAAAAGCCCGACGCCAAGCGCGTGTACGACTTCGAAGTCATCGCCACAACGTTCGGCTACTCGCTCGGAGTCGGGGCTTTACCCATTCAGCGCATTCAGTTCAAGAGCGATCGTCGCGCCAGCTATGGCACTGGCAAACGAGCGCGGGAGATCGAGATACCAAAGGAAGTTCACATCACGCCGCGTATGTACCAGAAGCTCACGCAGAAAATCGCCGGCAAGCCGGAAGAACGCATTCTGTCTTACTTAATGCTGCGCTCGCTCAAGCAGGCTCGGTATTCGGAAGAGAACCTCGGACACTTCGCTCTCGCGGCGCCGACCTACACTCACTTCACCTCTCCCATTCGCCGCTATCCGGATCTGATCGTGCACCGCATTCTCAAAGATGTGTTGCACGACTCGGCCGAAAGTCACGACAGCGAAGATGCGATGGGTGGCCACTCGGGTTATTCGAGTCCGGATTTCAAGGAACCGCACGAGAAAGCGCCGTCTCCATGGTCGAAGCGACGTGACGTCGCTGGTCATCGTCGAGAGCTCGAGCCAGTGCTGGGTCCAATCCGGCTCGATGAATTGCACGACATCGCCGAAGGGTCGAGCCTCTCCGAACGCCGCGCCGACGAGGCCGAACGTGAGTTGATGGAGTGGAAGAAAGTGAAATTCATGCAGGACCGCGTGGGCGAGGATTTCGATGGCCTGATCATCAGCGTCACGAAATTCGGCTTCTTCGTGGAGCTCACAGACCTGTTCGTCGAGGGCTTGGTTCCACTCGACACCCTTGTTGACGACCGTTATGTCTACCACGAGAGCACACGCGAGATCATCGGTCAGCGCACACGCAGGACGTATAAGCTCGGTCAGAGAATTCGCGTCATCGTGGATCGAATCGACCCGGTCGAAAAGAAGATCCAGTTCGCTCTACTTGAAAAAAGGTCCACCCCGAAACAGCAGCGTAAGAAGCGCCGCCGATAGCTCAACGAGTTAGCTGGAAAGCGGAGTGCGCCCATTTGAGCTGTAAGAAAACTTCATCCCTGCACTAACTTCCTGAATCAATACCAGGAACTAACGTCCGCCGAGGTGCTCGGATGCAACTCAAACCCTTTTTGCTCGATGCCTGGCTCGATCAATATGAACACAGCACAAAATTCAATTTGGCTGCGAGCACCGGACCCACGTGGACGGTTAGCGATATCCTCGCCCTCGGCGATCAGGCAATGCATCACCATTTCCTCAATCACAAATTGGTCTACGGCAGACCCGCTGGCGCGGACAGCCTGCGTCAGGCAATTGCTGAAATGCAGGACGTGCCGATCGACGCGGTACAGATCGTAACCGGCTCTTCCGAGGCGCTCGTAACCCTGATGTGGCTTGCCGCCGAGCCGGGCGCTAACGTAATCATCCCACTGCCCGGATTCACTACCTTTTCAGCGCTTCCGGAATCGTTGGGGCTGGAAACGCGTTTCTATCGCGTGCGGCGGGAGAACGGATTTCGAATTGACCCCGACGAAATCAAGCGGCTGGCTGACTCGAAGACCAAACTCATTCTGGTGAACAGCCCCCATAACCCAACCGGTGCGACTATCGCTGACGAGGAAATGGAAGCGCTGCACGCCTTCACCACCGAACGTGGAATCCAGTTAGTGAGTGATGAGGTTTACCATCCCATCTACCATGGGAGGTCTACGACCTCGGCTGCTCGCCTGCCGCACGCCACCGTGATCTCCGACTTGTCGAAGGCGTTTTCAATCGCCGGAGTGCGTACAGGATGGATGATCGAGCATGACGCCAAGCGCCGGGCACAATACTGGAACGCTCGCGCTTACTTCTCGATCTCGAACACCGGTACCGGAGAAATTCTTTCCGAGATCGCAATCCGAAAGCGCGAAATCGTGCTGGGCAAGACTCAGGAGGTCGCCAGCCGGAATCTCAAGCTGCTTGAAGCCTTCATGGAAGAACATCGCGACGTTCTGGATTGGATTCCACCACAAGGCGGCATGACCGCGTTCCCCTGGCTGGTGAGCGGAGAGAAGGAGCGCCCCTTCTGCCAAGCTGCTGCCGAGCAAGGAATCCTGTTGGCTCCCGGCGATTGCTTCGATACGTCCTCGCATTTCCGACTAGGCTTTGCCGCATCCGGAGATGATTTCTCCAACGCGCTCGATCTCTTCGGCTCATTCGTAAAGAGTTGGTCGGCCAAGATGGTTACAGCCTGAATTGACGGACGACTCTGTCCGTACGTCCCGGGACACTGTAGTTGTGACTACGCGGTGAATGAAGAGAACAATGGTCGGGACGGGCAGATTTGAACTGCCGACCCCTCGCACCCCAAGCGAGTGCTCTACCAGGCTGAGCCACGTCCCGACGGGAAACTGCCCGCTGCCAAGGCGGCGCGAGCGGGGGTTAACTAGAAGATTTTACACGAAAACACAGGTCACAGCCGGGCCAATTCTCTGTACCGGAAGCACTCCACTGCGTGATCATTCACCATCCCGGTCGCCTGCATTAAGGCGTAGCAAATCGTTGAGCCCACGAAATTAAATCCGCGCTTCTTCAAGTCTTTGCTCATGGCGTCGGACTCGGGTGTGCGTGCGGGAACGGCGGCCCCTTTGCGCCATCGATTGACCTTGGGCTTGCCTCCGACAAACTGCCATATGTACTTGTCAAAAGAGCCGAATTCTTTCTGAACTTCGAGGAAGTGTCTGGCGTTCGAAAGCGTCGAGGCAATCTTCAGGCGGTTGCGAACGATTCCAGGATTCTTCAGCAGCTCTGCGATTTTCCGTTTGTCGTACTTCGCGATGCGTTTCGCATCGAACCGATCGAATGCCTTGCGATAGTTCTCGCGCTTCTGGAGAATTGTGTCCCAACTCAGCCCGGCCTGCGCGCCTTCAAGAATAAGGAATTCAAACAGCAGATGGTCGTCATGAACGGGGACACCCCATTCCTCGTCGTGGTAGCGGATTGCCAGATCGTTGCGCGCCCAACTGCAGCGCACAATGTCGGTGGCATTTTTCATGCTTCGGCTTCGCTATCGGAGAACGTGGGCCTATTTCAGTGACTTCGGGTCCGACAGGTTTCGTGGAGAATGCTGGTTCAAAATTGCGACCAATTCCTGGGCCGAGCTCGGAACACCAACTTTCCCAAGCCGAATGATATCTTTTGCGCTCAGGCTTTCGCCATAGAGTTTCTCATTGGCGCGTCCGTCGGAGCGAAGCGTCGAACCCTCGAGCGAGACTCCGGCGAAAAGACCTCGCGAACGCGAATAGGAGAGAATTTCGGCTGCCATCACTACGTCGGTTGCGCCTTGTGCGCTGCGGCCTTTCGGACCAGCGGCAGCGGCAGCGTCGGCGCCCAGCTTAACCTTGCTACCGAGTAGTGACTTGGCCCCCTTGGGATTCATCACCAGTAGGACGAAATCTGTGGCCTGCCCTCCAAGTTGGAAGCCAATGTTGCCACCTTCGAGCGCATAGAGAGCGGGCGCACCCCAACCTCCCGTGTAGCGGTCACCGCTGCGGCAGTCCATTACGCCGCGGCCATAGCTTCCGCCAATGCCGATCGCGAACTTCTTGACCGAGGGCAGTACGATCACACATTCGGCGCGATCCAATAGTTCTTTGGGAATGTTGTCGGGGATATTGAGAATCTCGCCGAGGACTTCTCCGGCGTCTTGAACCCGGTTGCTTTCTTTCTCGTGGTCGGTAGCGAACGCAAACAAAGGCAAAGACAAGAATGCGAGGAGCAATAAGGTTGCCTTTTTCATTTCTGAATCTCTCCTGATTGGAGAAATCTTAACCGAGAGGTGAATCACCGCAAGAGTTCCAGAAGGACAGCGCCCGGCGGGAACTTGTGCATTAGCATGGTCCTGTCCATGACCTAACGGTAGCTCCTTTTGTAACTTGGCGGTAACCCCTACGCTCCCCTACAGTCGAGACTGGCAAAAAAGCCTCCGGCAGAGGCTTTCGGCCCTCTGCGTGCATCCATATAGGTGTGAGACGTTTAGGAGCCTAGACGTGGAAGCCGGGAGCCGTGGCTTGCCGTGAAAAAATTGGACGGGCGTGGAATGAAGTACATACCTATGACTTTGTCCTTGGCAGGGGCGCTGGTGCTGTTCGCACCCAGGGCCACTGGCCAGTCCGCATTTTTGCCGTCCGGCGCGGCGACTCCTGCAGCCCCTTTTAGCGCAGATTCCACATCTGACGATTCAGTTCTCACCATCCGTAAGCGCGTCGATGAAGTGAACGTGCTGTTTATCGCCACGGACAAGCATGGAAAGTTCGTGCGCAATCTGAATCAGACCGACTTTGCCATTCTCGACGATCATAAGCCGCCGCAATCGATCGACAATTTCCGGCGAGAAACAGACCTGCCGCTGGAGCTTGGGCTTCTCGTGGATACAAGCGGTTCGGTACACAGCCGATTCGAATTCGAAAAACAGGCTGCACTCGACTTCATGGAGCGCACTCTGCGGGCGAATTTCGATAAGGCCTTCGTGATGGGCTTCAGCAGCCGCTCGCAGATCACGCAGGACTTTACCGACAACATCCAGTCGCTTACGAACGGAGTGCATCAGTTGCGCAACGGCGGAGGAACAGCACTCTTTGACGCCGTCTATCGCGCCTGCCGGGAAAAGCTAGCGAAAGATAAGCCGGACCATCCGATCCGCCGAGCCCTAATTGTCATCAGCGATGGCGAGGATAATCAGAGCGATGTCACCCGGACTCAGGCGATCGAGATGGCACAGCGGGCCGAAGTCACCATTTATGCCATTTCCACCGACGATAGCGGACTGATTCTCCGGGGTGACAAGACGCTGGAGCAGATTACTGATGCGACCGGTGGCCGCGCTTTCTTCCCCTTCAAGGAGAAAGACATCAAGAATTCGTTCGCAGCTATCGAGGATGAACTCCGCAGCCAATATGTAGTTTCTTATCGTCCGGCGGATTTCGACGCTGACGGACGATTCCGGTCGATTGAAATTACTGCCCTGAAGAAAGACCTCCAAGTGCGTTCCCGACGAGGGTACTTCGCGCCTCAGCAATAAGGAAAATCTTAAGGAATGCAGAGTCCGCGAAGAGGGTTCGTGTCGCTCTGCGCGGACTCTGAGTCTGTCTTACGCGGTCTTCTGCGCGTGTAATTTCGGTGGAGCGTAGTCTCCTGCAGCCTTCCGGCTGGCAATCGACATACGATTCCAGGAATTGATCACTGCAGCCAGGACGGTGAGGTCTGAGATTTCCTTTTCGTTGAAGTGCTTTTGCAGGTTCTCATAGACGTCATCCGGAGCATGGGTTTCGCTGATCCGAGTGACGGCTTCGATCCAGGCCAATGCGGCCCTTTCGCGGTCGTTGTAATAGCGGGATTCTTCCCACGCATCGAGGCCATAGAGACGCTGCTCGGTCTCGCCAACAGCCCGGGCATCCTTCCAGTGCATGTCGATGCAGTAAGCGCAGCCATTGATCTGGGAAGCTCGCAGTTTCAGCATGTGGATCAGGCCTTCGTCCAGACCAGAGCTATGGAGATATTGCTCAAGGGCGAGCATGGCCTTTACTGCTCCGCCCGATAACTTCAGCATGTCAAAACGTTCTTGCATTCATCCTCCAATCTGAAATTGTTTGCCAGAGCTCTTTTTTTTTGGATTCGTCGGGCCGTACTTCGGCTGCACGATAATCAGAGATGGTTTCGGCGTGATTCAGCTACTTACCATTGCGGCAAAAGCAAGAAGCCGGAATCTTCCTCGCCCTTGTAGTCTCCCCAGCCGACGATCTCGCCGCGATTGTTGATGCCGGCTGCGACTTCGAGTTTCCATCCTGTAGCAGAAGTAACTAGGTCATTCAAATCCTTGAGCCCATGCGCCTGGTCCCAGACGAAGGCTTTGGAGGCATCGGAAAACTTGCCGAATGAGCCGACCATTCCTCCGCAGTCGTTCAGAGATCTTGGCTGCATCGGATCTGCAGTGACGTCGAGCGGATTCAGCTTGCCGTTTTCGTATAGAAAGGTGCGAGGAAAAGCTTGGACCACCAATCGACCGGTATTGTTGATCGCCGCGGCGGAACTATAATCGTCGACCGGTCCGATCGTTTTCATGCCGTGTGCCTGGTCCCATAGAAAGGCGTGATAATGCCCTTCAGCGTCGTAGCTCTCTCCTGCAACCTGGCCTTGATTGTTCAGAGCAAACGCAGTGCCACCGCAACATGCGCCGAGATCGACTGGAACACGGTTTCGCCAGACTACCGGAGTGGTCGCTGATTTTCCGGCGATCCGAGCCTCGCCTGCGATTTCGTCACTGTCGTTGATCGCAGTTGCTCTGGATTGCTCTCCGGGAAGGAGCACCGTCTTTTCGTTCACAAATAGAAATGCGTGCCGCTCGCTGCCATCCTCGGTCGTGACGACACCGATCAAGTGCCCCGCTGCATTCAAGCCGACGCCCTCGGCGAAGACATAGCCGGACGGTATAGGAGCGAGACGTACTCCGCGCTTCTGAGACCAAAGTGCCGCTTTGCGCGCTTTCGTGGTGCCTGAGATCTGACCAGCGTTATTGATCTGCGTAGGATGAATCGGAACGGGAACAATTTTGTAGTGTGGAGCAACGCAAGATTTCGGCTGCTGCTGTTGCGCACACGCGAATGGCACAAGGAACAGCAATGCGGAAAGAACGACCGCGGTCATGATGGGATTGTTATTCATCAAAGCGAGGGAGCCGTGGTACGGCTCCCGTTTTTCGCGATGAGGACTCAGTGTGTGCCCAGCAGTCCGTATACGCTCAACCGCTTGACTGCTGGAACGTACACCTTTCCATTGGCGATGGTCGGGACAGTGAACTTGACCGCGCCGCCGGGGTTGTCGCGGCTAGATCTTTGCTTGGTGTTGTAGAGCTCACTCCCGAGATTGGTGGCGTCGTAGGCATGAAGGATCGTCACTCCCGACCCATAGCTCTCCGTCTGCAAGGTCCATACGATGCCATTCGTATTGCCGTTGGCCGAGATGGATGGCGTGGGCCCGGGATATCCGTAGAACGTGCCTGTCTGTTGGACCGGACCGTCGGATATGAGGTCCGTAACCGGGTCGAAACTGAACGCTTTCACGTAGTCGCCCGCGCCGCCGACATAAACGGTGTTATTCCACCAGGCGGGAACAGACCACAGTCCGCCGACGATACTTGTCAGGCTCTGAACAATCTGATCGTTGTTGTTGGGATTGAATTTCCCCATGTGATCGCGATCGATCACGTAAATCGTTCCCTGCTTGCCAGCTTCGATGAGCAGATGCGGATGAGGTCCGGTCTGATCGGGCACCAACATGACCCCTCCAGAACCAACGTCAGCGTCGGCATCGCTGAGGGCCTGCTGGTCGTACGGGGTAAAGAAATCAGCGACACGAAAGGTCTTCGACGTCGGCGGTGGCAGCTTGATGATGCTGTCACCATAGTCTCGGCCATGCTTATCCACATCGAACGTGCCGTTCCCGGTAACCACGTAGGTGTTGAAATTACTGTCTGCCGCGAGACCTGCTCCTGCGGACCAAAATCCACCGAGACCGCCGTCCGGGGTGGAATTCCAAGCCGCGATCGGTTGCAAAGTCGAAGCACTAAAACTCATAACCCATCCATGATAGGGGCCAATATCACAGTGCGAAGACCACGCGACGTAAACAGCACCATTCTGCAGCAGTAACCCGGCGCGTTGTCCTTCGCGAAGAGGACTGAACGAGATGAAGCCGTTGACTGAGCCGTCGCCCGTTCCCGGAACGCGAGCCTTGATCAATACCGGACCCCCGAACTTTTCGTTTCCCGTCGTGATGTCCAGGGCATGCAGGCGTTGGGCAAAGCGACCGTTCTCCTTGGTCTTGGCTGTGAGATACATGGTATTCGTCGCAAGATCAATGACCGGGGTTCCCGTAATGCCGATCTCCGGAACCAGGTCGCCGCAACTCACATCTCCGCTGGAGACGCTGGTAATTCCGTGGGCAGGATCGATCAGGCTTTTTTGCCACAGGGGCGAGGCATTCGCACCGGTATTGTTGTCAGCATCAAACGCGTAGATGCTGTCATGCTCGGTAACTACGTAGACGACATTGTGTGTGCCTAGCGCGGGAATGTTGACGTTAGGCACATACAGCGGCTGCGCGTAGACCTGCCCGTCCACGTTCTGAGAAAAGAGCTTGCCGAAGCTGTTCGCGTTGACGTTCGAAGGGGTCAGAATCGTTTCGTTTATGTTCTGCCCCGTACGGCCATTATCATTGTGCTGCGTGACGACACTTACTTGAGCCTGCAGAGCGGCTAAAGACAGGATTCCTGACATTAAGGCCAGGCCCGTCCATCGAAGTGCTTTCATTGATTTCCCCTGTTTGGGTTTTTCCAACGGCTTGGGCGTCTCGTCCGATGGGGCGATTGTGGCTGCGAGGGAGTCGCCGCAGTTAGTCTTGATCCCGCCTCTCAGATTGTCAAGGTGAGAACAAGACGGAGTCCTTTTACTCTAGTGCCCCCAAAAGCCTTGCAAGGCAAGGGTTGACCGGCGTTCTCTATTTTGACGGGCGGAGCAGAAAGACTCCTGCTCTGGCTCAAATCAGCAATGCTACAATTTCTATAAGGCGTTAACAGCAGCCCCGACTGACATCCAGCCCGGATCTGGGATATTCGCATGTTGAAGACACGTTCGCTTAGATTTCTTAGCGCAGTTGCTCTACTGTCGTGTCTTTCGATCGCGAATCCCGTCCAGGCAGCGTCGCAAAAGACGCGCAAGCGTCCCGCCAAGCCGATTCAACAGGCCGCGGTTGTACAAGTACCGGAAGGTCCGCTCAAGCCGCTTACGCTAGAGGAAACACCGGCGATCCCGCCCCAGGTGTCTTACAGCAATGGTCAGCTCACGGTCGTGGCGCAAAACTCTACGCTCAGCGACATCCTGAACGCGGTACATCAGCAGACGGGCGCGATTATCGAAATGCCGGGCAATGCAAGTGAACGAGTGGTTACGCATCTAGGACCCGGCCCTGCGCGAGAAGTGCTGGCAGCCCTGCTGAATGGCTCGCACTTCGACTACGTCATGGTAGGCACAGCTGAAAATCCCGCATCAGTAGCGCACGTGATCCTCACTGCGAAGTCTGCCGGAGCAAATGCGGCTTCCCCGGTTCAACAGGCTCAATCCCAACCGACACCGCCTTCACAGCCAGAGGACGTCACTGCAGATTTTGCAGGGGATGATTGGGGATCCGACGAGGAGCCCGCAGCTGACATGCAAGCAGATCAGCAGAACCTGACGGACGACCAGCAGCAGGGACAGGCGACGCCCGGTCAGCAGTTCGGCGGCCCACTGCCGAATGGCCAGCAACTGCCAAACGGCCAGGTCATGAGAAGTCCCGAGCAGTTGCTCCAGGAGCTGCAGCAACGACAGATGCAGATGCAACAACAGCAGCAGAATGGCGGTCAGCCGCCGACACCCGCTGCTCCGCAGGGATATCCCATCCCACCAGATCAGCAAGCCCAGCCACCACAGTAAAAGGGCAGATCGATCCGAAATGCCCCGTGCGAACGGTTACGGGATAAACGTCCAGGTGTGTTCCAGCTTGAGGTGACAGGAAAGCTTCAGACGTCTCTAATCGCCGGCACTGGCGGCAAGAGCGCGGGGGCTATGCGTCTGGCGCGACTGAGCATGAAGGGCGTAAAGGATTCCGGTTACAAGACCGTAGGCGGCCGCCACTCCCACCGCGACTGCACTGGGAATTGTTAAGAGCAGGACAATGACAGCAACTCCGTCGCTCACGCTTATTCTGCCTTCTTCGAAAGATGCGCAGCTTGCACCCCCCGATTATTTTCGGCTCTCTTGGATGCCGAAACGCTCTTCACTGTAACCTGCGTTGACGTTAGCTGCTGTTAACCGATAAGATACGGAGTACAGGCGCGCTCTTCCACTCTCCAACATTTCTGCGGACCAGTCGACATTACGGAAGGACAGTAGTTCGAAGGTTTCATGGCCATCACCCAGATTTCGGTGCGCGGCGCCCGTCAGCACAACCTGAAAAACATCGACGTAGAGATCCCGCGGAACACATTGACGGTTATTACCGGACTCAGCGGATCGGGTAAGTCTTCCCTTGCCTTTGACACGATCTATGCCGAAGGCCAGCGCCGCTATGTCGAGACCCTGTCGGCCTATGCAAGGCAGTTCCTGGACCAAATGGAGCGTCCAGACGTGGATTCCATCGATGGGCTAAGTCCTTCGATTTCTATCGAGCAGAAGACCACGAGCCGCAGTCCCAGATCGACTGTTGGGACGATCACGGAAATCTACGATTACCTCCGGCTCCTGTTTTCTTCGATTGGCTCGCCACACTGCCCGCAATGCGGGCGCGCCATCACACGCCAGTCGGCTGAGCAAATAGTGCAGCGCGTTATGGCCCTGACTCCCGAAGATCGCGTCATGGTGCTGGCACCGATTGTTCGCGGACGAAAAGGCGAGTTCAAAAAAGAGATGGAAAAATTGGTCCAGCACGGCTTTACACGTGCGCGCATTGATGGCGAATTAGTAAACCTCGAAGATGACATCGCACTTGATAAGCGCAAGAACCACACCATCGAAGTAGTGGTAGATCGTTTGCTGGTAAAGCCGGGCATCGAACACCGGCTCGATATGTCAGTCGGTCTAGCTATGAAGCTGGCCGGAGGCCTGGTGCTGGTGTCAATCGTCGGAGGCGAAGAACAGCTTTTCTCGGCCCGCCTGGCATGTCCTGATTGCGGCATCGACGTCCCGCAGCTGGAGCCGAGATCTTTTTCGTTTAACAGCGCCTATGGCGCTTGTCCGGAGTGTCATGGATTGGGGAGCCGCTATGACTTCGATCCTGGCAAGTTCGTCGTGGACTGGTCTAAGCCGCTGCTCGAAGGTGGACTGGGGCCGGGTTCGGCGTCTTCGGGTCTGACGCGAATGCTCCCGATTGTAGCAGCAGCGTACAACTTCAATTTGTCGACGCCGTTTGAGAAATTCCCTGACAAGATTCAGAACCTGCTGCTGTATGGAGAAAACGGCAAAGGCGGAAAAACGGGATTCGTCGGCATTGTCGGATTTCTGAAGCAAGTGTTGGAACAATCCACTTCGGATACGTATCGCGAATACCTGCTCGATTACATGTCGGCGACGGAGTGTCCGGCATGCCATGGAAAACGACTGCGGCCAGAGAGTCTCGGAGTGAAGGTAAACGGTATGTCCATTGCGGACTTCACCAGCCTTCCGGTTTCGCGAGCCCTGCAGGTGGCGCGGAAGATCACTTTGACCGGAAGAGAGCAGATCATCGCGGGACGAATCGTTCACGAAATCGTAGAGCGTTTGCAATTCCTCGATGCGGTCGGGCTGGGATACATCTCGCTGGCTCGATCAGCGGCCACGCTGTCGGGTGGAGAGGGCCAACGCATTCGCCTGGCTACCCAGATCGGGTCCAAGTTGCGCGGGGTCCTGTACGTTCTCGACGAGCCATCGATTGGATTACATCATCGCGATAACGAGCGCTTGCTTGCGGCGCTCGAAGAACTGCGCAATTTAGGAAATACCGTTTTGGTCGTCGAACACGATGAAGAAACGATTCGCCGCGCCGATTATGTGATTGACCTCGGACCTGGCGCGGGCCGGCATGGCGGTGAACTGGTCGCGTACGGCACTCCACAGCAGATTATGGAGGCACCGCGTTCACTGACGGGGGCCTATATCGCCGGGCGTGCACAGATCGAGATGCTGGCGCAACGGCGCCAGGCGAATGGGCAAGCGATCACGATCCTTGGCGCGCGCGAAAATAACCTGAAGAATCTCGATATCACATTCCCGCTGGGTGTGATGACCGTAGTGACCGGCGTCTCGGGCTCAGGAAAATCGACGCTGGTAAACGACATCCTGTATCGCGCATTGGCTAAGAAGCTGTATCGGTCACGAGAGGAACCTGGTGCTCACAAGGCGATCTCTGGGGCGGAGATTATCGATAAGGTCATTCGCATCGATCAATCGCCAATTGGACGCACGCCGCGGTCAAATCCTGCGACTTACACGGGTGTGTTCGCGCAGATTCGCGACTTCTTTGCGATGTTGCCCGAATCGCGAGAGCGAGGCTATAAGCCGGGACGATTTTCGTTTAACGTGTCCGGCGGACGATGCGAAGCCTGCCAGGGCGAAGGCCAGCGCCGCATCGAAATGAACTTCTTGCCTGACGTCTATGTCCTCTGCGAGGTTTGTGGCGGACGCCGCTACAATCACGAGACGCTTGCTGTGAAGTACAACGGATACTCGATCGCGGACTTGCTGGAATCTCCTGTGTCGGATGCATTGCCGATCCTGGAGAACATTCCGCAAATCAGGCAGAAGCTGCAAACGCTAGTGGACGTCGGACTGGGCTATATACACCTGGGCCAGTCAGCAGTCACACTGTCGGGCGGAGAGGCCCAACGGATCAAGCTTGCCCGAGAATTGAGCAAGCGCCAGACCGGCAAAACCCTGTACTTACTCGACGAGCCCACGACGGGGCTGCATTTCGACGATGTCAAGAAATTGCTCGACGTGCTTCACCGGCTCACGGACCTCGGTAATAGCATCATCATCATCGAGCACAATCTCGATGTCATCCGCAATGCGGACTGGATCATTGATCTTGGTCCGGAGGGCGGCGAGGAAGGGGGCCGGATCGTGGCGCAAGGTACTCCTGAACAAGTGGCGCGGAACAAGAAGTCTTACACCGGTCAGGCGCTCCAACACTTTTTCAGCAATGGGGCGAAAGCGGTTTGAAGTTCCTGACACGCCTGTTGACAATGCCTGCTTTGTGACAGGTTTTCGTGTAAATTCAGCTTATAACCTTGTCTCTAATGCCGAATCCGTTGCCCGATCCACCGCTTTATGAAGAAGTCGCAGGGTCGGTACCTGCGCATCCCCGCGAGAATCCACCGTGGACGGGATGGCACGTACTGGCGATCGCAGTGCTCACCGTTGTGTCGATTGGACTCTTCCTGACCGCAATTACCTACGCAACGCACGCATGGTGGGATACGCGCGCTCCGATCATCGAAATTGCGAAGCGCCCTGCGCTGACGGTGATCGCACAGACGTTATCCTATCTGTGCATTCTGGCGCTGATGTTTTCGGTGGCCGGAGGATCGTCGTTCGGCGACTCGATTCGCTGGAAATGGCCAGAAAACTTCGTCCCCTATTTCATTGGTGGAATGGTGCTGGCGATTGCCTTGCAGGGAGTGGCACATTTTGTGCCGATGCCGAAAGAACTTCCGATCGATCGATTTTTTAAGACTTCCGGAGAGGCATGGGCGCTATCGATTTTCGGAATCACGCTGGCGCCTCTCATAGAGGAACTGTTTTTCCGCGGATTTCTCTACCCCGTGCTGGTTCGACGCCTGGGCGTTCTGACGGCCATCCTCATCACTTCTGTTTCCTTCGGCCTCCTTCACGCCCCGCAACTGGGTCGTGCGTGGGGACCGGTGCTCGTCGTTTTTCTGGTAGGGCTGGCACTCACCATCACGCGCGCGATTACCAAATCCGTTAGCACTGGATTGCTGATGCACATAGGCTATAACTTCACGCTCAGCGGCCTGCTCTTTATCGCTTCTAGCGGCTTTCATCACCTTGAACGCCTGACCCAGTAAGGCATCGACGCCTGGAGACGGTACCCAAGATAGTGTCGCAAGTGGCGGGCAACAAGGCCAGCTGTTATCTTGAAAGGAATGTCTCTCGCGCGTGATGAATTACTTAGCTTGTTGGCGATAAAGTCCTTTCGCCTGGGGGAGTTCAAGCTCTCCTCCGGCGGGACAAGCGATTACTACATCGACTGCCGCACCACGACGCTGGATGCCCGCGGGTCCAAGCTGACCGGCGAAGTCTTCTTCGAAGAGATTCGCAAACGCGGCTGGAAGCCGCAGGCGATTGGCGGACTGACGATGGGCGCAGATCCGATCGTGGTTGCGGTTTCGGTCGTGAGCGCAAATATCAACGGATTCCTGGTGCGCAAGGCGGAAAAAGAGCACGGAACAGGACAAAGGATCGAAGGCTTTCGCGAGGAAGGCGCGCGCGTTGTCGTCGTCGATGACGTGTGTACTACAGGTGCTTCGACGGTTCAGGCGATCCAGGCTGCGAAGGAATTCGGATTTGTGGTTATCGGTGCAATGTGTCTCGTGGAGAGAGAAGAGGCGAAAGGACGGCCAGCTGTCGAGCAGGCTGCAGCGCCGGCGCCGTTTGTCTCGATCTTTAAGGCGAACGATGTTCGACAACAACACCTTCTGCAGAATGACGAAACCACAGAGACCGTATTTGCCGTTGCTGCCAGTTGCGAAATCTGTGGGAAGCCGGCAATGACCAACACTCCGAGGCCGCGCTGCAGGGCGCATCGAGCGTGAGAGCAGGCGGAATCTTGTGTTGTATCGATCGACGTTAACCAAAAATACCTGCGACTAAGAATTACATGATTAACACACTGGAATGGACCGAGTCGGGCGTACGCTTCATTGATCAAACGAAGCTGCCTACAGAAGAAACATACGTAAACTGCAAGACTCACGAACAGGTTGCGGACGTGATCCGCAACATGGTCGTGCGCGGCGCGCCTGCGATCGGTGTGGCGGCTGCGATGGGCATCGCTCTTGGCGTCAAGAATTCAAAGGCCGAAAGCGGAGCAGATCTGAAGAAGGATTTTGAAGAAATCTGCGACGTGATTGGCAAGACCCGGCCTACCGCAGTCAACCTGTTTTGGGCAATCAAGCGAATGCGCGATAAGTTCGAGTACCTCCGTATGCGTCCGCTCCCTCAGGTTAAAGATGCGTTGATCGAGGAAGCGAAGCGCATGCATGCGGAAGACATTGCGGCCAACCAGGCAATGGGACGCCATGGTGCCACGCTGATGCCGGCTTCTGGGGGAGTCCTTACTCACTGTAATGCCGGGGCGCTGGCCACCGCCGGGTACGGCACGGCGCTTGGCGTGATCCGCGCAGCGGTCGAACAGGGCAAGAAGATTCACGTCTACGCCGACGAGACTCGTCCTTTCCTGCAGGGATCACGTCTGACCGCTTGGGAATTGATGAAGGACGGCATCCCTACAACAGTGATCTCCGACAACATGTCAGGCGCGATGATGAAGCAGGGCAAGATCGGCGCAATTGTCGTCGGAGCGGACCGTATCGCGGCCAACGGAGATGTCGCGAACAAAATCGGCACATACACCGTGGCGATTCTAGCAAAGGAACACAATATTCCGTTCTATGTAGCGGCGCCGATCTCGACGGTGGATCTCGACACTCCGGATGGGAGCAAGATTCCGATCGAGCAGCGCAACGCACGCGAGGTCACTCACATCGCTGGAAAACAGATGACACCAGAGGGCGTGGAGATTGAAAACCCAGCCTTTGACGTCACTCCGGCAAAGTACGTGACTGCTATCGTGACGGAACGTGGGATCGCGCGAGCTCCGTATGAGAATTCTCTGCGTGATCTAGCGAAGTCAAACGTTGGTTAGTCGTCTGGGATTCTGCGGGACAGATCACAAGAAAGCACAAGGCCAAAAAAAAATCCCGCCGTATGGGACGGCGGGTTGCGTGAAGTGCCTATCTTGGAGGCCAATCCGTAACAGGCGCAGCCATCTTATGAACTCGCCAGAATTACTACCAGAACACGTAGGCCCGGTGTCCGGAACTGGACAACGGCCAGCAAAAGCGAACATCGAGCTCGCCACCTCCGCGCCTAAATAGAATGCAAGTCATTCATTTGCCCTCACTTAACCAGCCATCCTGCTGGCAAATGAGTTGCTCTCCTATCAGGACCTGAGGAGTTGCATGGAAACCCTGCTGCAAGACCTGCGCTATGGAATCCGCGTTTTGTGGAAAAGCCCTGCCTACACTGCCGTCGCTGTCATCGTTCTTGCGCTGGGGATTGGCGCCAACACGGCAATTTTCAGCGTAGTGAATGCGGTGTTGCTGAGGCCGCTGCCGTTTCCGGAAGCGGACCGCATGGTGCAGGTGTGGCATGTACCACCACAGAAGAGTTTTCCGGGAGCGACGGAGTTCGCGGTATCGGCTGCAAACTACCTGGACTGGAAAGAGCGCAACCACAGCTTCGAGCAACTCGCCATCTACAGCTTCCGCGGATTCAACGTTACAGGGACGGATCATCCCGAAGCGGTGCAGGCTGCGCAAGTCTCGGCGGACTTCTTTGCGACGCTACGACAACGTCCGATCATCGGACGCCCTTTCACTGCCGAGGACGATCAACCCGGCCACGGTAACGTCATCATCCTCAGTAGCGCTTATTGGAAGAGCCACATGGGCAGTGACCCCAATGTGGTCGGCCGCGAAATCATGTTGGATGGAGAGAAGTATTCCATCGTGGGCGTGATGGATGCGAACTCACACATTCCCAGCTGGGCAGAGATGTGGGCCCCGATGGCTTGGACGAGTACAGAACGAGCCGTTCGCAGCGAACACCACTACATGGTGGTTGGACGCCTCAAGCCAGGTGTCGATGTGAAGCAGGCGCAAGCGGAGATGACCGGAATTTCTACGGCGCTCGAGCAACAGTATCCCGAGGACGATAAGGGTTGGGGCGCAGTTGTACTACCGCTGCGAGAACAGTTTGTACGTGACGTCCGGCCGTCTCTGCTGATGTTGTTAGGAGCCGTCGCTTTCGTGTTGCTGATCGCATGTGCTAACGTGGCGAATCTCGCATTAGCCAAGACTCTGGGACGGAGCAAGGAAATCGCGATTCGAAGCGCCTTGGGAGCGTCGCGGGGTCGTGTGCTGCAGCAATTCCTGGCGGAAACGGTTGCATTAGCACTTGGCGGAGGAGTTCTGGGGTTGTTGCTCGCACACTTCGGTGTGCGGCTCATCGTAGCATTCCTTGGAAGCGAAATTCCGACCTTCGCTGTCATCCGACTGGATCCATCGGTCCTGGCATTCACATTAGCCGTATCGGTACTCGCCGGTATTTTGGCGGGCATTGCTCCGGCGTGGCGGTCGAGCAAAGCAAATCTGAATGATGCTCTGAAGCAGGGATTGGGCAGGACGGACAGTGCCTCCACGGGCAGCCGCACCCGCAAAGTGCTTGTGATTGCGGAAGTGTCGCTGTCACTTATGCTGCTGATAGGTGCGGGCTTGTTGATGCGCAGCCTCTCGATGCTTCGCACGCTAGACCCGGGATTCGACGTGCATAACTTGTTGACGATGTACCTCCCGGTGGCAGGAAACCGCTTTCCGAAACCGGAACAGCAGATCGCATATTTTGACCAGGTCGTCCGTCGAGTGGAGGAGGTGCCGGTAGTAGAGTCCGCCAGCATTGCCGATAACCTGCCGCTCAGCGAAAACGGTTCCAATCAGCCAATCGTGCTCGAAGGCCAACCGGCCGGGCCGCTGGCCGAACAACCCGAGGTTGCGGTCCGGACAATAGGTTCTGGTTATTTCCGCGATATGCGCATTCCCATGTTGTATGGCAGGGATTTCAGCCCTTCGGACACGACTCAGTCCAATCCCGTGATCGTGATCAGCAAGGCTATGGCAAAACGCTTCTGGGGGAACGAGAACCCGGTTGGAAAACGCCTGACAATGTCGTTCTTTCCTGGAGTCGTGCGGGAAGTGATTGGCGTCGTTGGTGACGTGAAGCTTTACGGACTGAACGATGTGGATCCGAGTGCGGTGCTTTATTTTCCGCACAGCCAGATCATGCCGGACGTTAATGCAAGCTGGCATTCGTTCGATATGACGCTGGTGGTTCGTACGCGGTCCAATCCCGGAACTGCAGCCGAGGCGGTTTCACATGCTATCCATGAGATCGATGGCACCCAACCGATTGCAGATGTCATGACGATGGAAGATGTGGAGTACAAGTCCATTACGCCGCAACGGTTCAACATGCTCTTGCTGGCATCCTTTGCAGGACTCGCTCTCCTTTTGGCAGCGGTTGGCATTTATAGCGTTCTCTCCTACGGAGTTCGCAGGCGGGTGCGTGAGATCGGTATCCGCATGGCGTTGGGAGCTCGAGTACAGGACGTCCTGCGCATGGTGGTAATCGAAGGAATGAGACCCACTCTGGTAGGTGTGGGGATCGGACTGGCTGGAGCACTGCTACTGGGCCGGCTGTTGCAAAGCCTGATTTACGGAATCAAAACCAGCGATCCAGTCACGTTCGGTGCAGTTTCGTTACTGCTGGCTTCCGTAGGGCTGCTGGCTTGCATGATCCCGGCGTATCGCGCCTCGAAAGTTGAACCCATGAGCGCGCTGCGGGACGAGTAAAACAATCGGCCACTGCTCATTGAGGCTGATAAACAGAGTTTCCGAAGCCCTCTTTGCGGGCGGCTTCCTGCATGTCAGCAAGTTTCTTCTTTTCGCTGTCCAACTTTGTCTGCAGCCGGGAAACTTCCTCCTGCTTCTTTGCCTGGTACTGGTTGTACTGAGCACCGTTGGTGTAAAGGTTTGCTTGCACGTAATGCACCGAGGCATTGAGCTTATCGATCTGCTGCTGCAATGAAGCAACTACGCTCTGCTGAGCCTCAATGTCCTTCTTCCATTGCTCCGCCGATTTGCCGGCCTTATGTGCCGGCCCCGTCGAGTCCGACTGATCAGTTTCAACTGTGCTGTCGCTCGCCTCAGAATGGGGCATATCGTCGTCCGTGATGACTCGTTTCGCCATCTTTATGTCGCGAGCCTGTTGCTTGAGGCGTTGCTGGTGTGCGATTTCAGGTAAAGACTGCGCTATGCAAATCGTGCCCGAAAGCAGAAACAGAAACAATACAAGGCTGGATTCTTTCCAAGAACGCATAAAACTCTCTCCGGAGCGGACTGCGTCAAGGGGAGGAAGGGTCTACTCAGATGCTATCGGCCAATCTGTCCGAGAGCCACGTTACTATCGTGCCGGTCGAATAGGACAAAATGGTCATGTTTAGTCGTCAGTCTTCAGCCCTTAGTCGGGCGGGCCACAGGTCTGGCTGAAGACTAACCGCTGACGACTGAAGACTGGTTTTGACTGACGACTGAGCTTTCACCATACCCGGCACTGATTGGCATGGACCATGGGCTGACCGGCGTGACATCCGAACGCGTGGCCGAACTCATTCATATTGCTGACCACATTGTTGACGCGATATCGGTTTAACGAATGCCCCTGTGTGAGCACTGCGGTGCGGGCTAGTTCAGGACGAAGGCTGCCACACCACACGTTGGCATAGGACAGAAAGAATGTCTGCAGCTCGGTCAGGCCACCGTCGCTTATGGAGTCGAGACTCTTGCCCTGAGACTTGAGGGTGCTTTCCAACCCAGCCAACGAGATGTGAATTCCGCCGTTATCGGCGGTGTCCTCTCCGAGCGAAAGATTGCCGTTCTGCTTGACTCCGGCTTCAGGGATGTCCTGGGTGTACTCGTCTGCGATGCACTTTCCTCGCTCTTCGTAGGCCGACGCATCTTCGGGAGTCCACCAGTCGCGCAGATTGCCGACAGCGTCGAACTTGCGCCCCTGGTCGTCGTAGCCATGAATAATTTCGTGTCCGATGACTGTGCCGATAGCGCCGAAGTTCACCGCGTCGCTTCGTGTCGCATCAAAAAACGGCGGCTGCAGGAAGCCGGCGGGAAAATTGATAGTGTTGGTCTGCGCATCTTCGTAGGCATTGACGGTGGGCGGAGTCATTCCCCATTCGGTCCGGATTGCGGGTTTTCCAAACTTCGCCATTCGGCGGCTTATTTCAAAACCCGACGAACGCTGCACGTTACCAAGGAAATCATCGCGCTTGATCTCTACTGATGAGTAGTCTCGCCACGCGTCGGGATAGCCGATCTTGTCGACCTGAGTATCGAGCTTTGTGTGCGCGAGCTGCTTGGTTTTGTCCGACATCCAGTTGAGCGAGTCGATGTCCTGATGTAAGGCGTCGCGGATCGCTTTTACCATGGCCAGCATGCGCTCCTTGTTTTGGGGCGGGAAGTATTTCTCGACGTATGCTTGGCCGGCAACCTCTCCGAGATCAGTGTCCGCATAGATGGAACAGCGACGCCAGCGCGGCTGGATTTTCTCCGACCCGTTCAACGTGCGGCCGTAGAACGCGAAGTTTTCTTCTACAAAGGGCTGGCTCAGTGAGGACGCAAATACATGCAGGGTGGAGTACCGCAGGTAGGCACGCCAATGATCGAGTGATTCTGATGCGATCAACTTCTCAAGTCCACGGAAGTATTGCGGCGACAGCACTACATACTGAGGTGATACGGGCGCATGCATGGCGGCTAAATAACGGTCCCAGCGGAAGGATGGCGTTAGCGCCTGCATCTGTTGGAGGGACATCTTGTTGTTCAGGTTCTTGGGGTCGCGGCGCACGATGATGTCCATGGCTGCATTCGCGACCGCTGTCTCCATCTGGAGAATCGCCTGCGCATCAGTATCGGCCTGATTTTGCGGCTCGCCGCTAAGCTGCAGCATGCGAGAGACGTGCTTCACATACTCGGCGCGAATCTGCTTCGACTTGTCGTCATCCTTGAGATAAAACTCGCGGGAAGGCATGTTCATGCCCGACTGATCGAGCGCCGCCAGCATCAGGTTGGCATTATCGAAATCCGCGATCGCATACACGCCGAATACCATACCGGGATATTGCGCCTCGATAAAGTTGAGGTCGGCGGGACGGATTCTCTGGTGAATGTAGGCAAGGAGATCCGGGAGCCGCGACTTGTCCTTCAATGCCGCGATCTGGTCCAGCATGGGCTGCAGGGGCTTGATTCCACCACCATTGATGGCTGTCTCGTTCATGCATGAAGCGTAGTAATCGCCGGCTTTTTGCTGAACGGCAGTGCGCCCGGGAGAGTCTTTGGATGCATCTTCCAAGGTGTTGCGCAGCGCTGCAAGGTTCCAGATCGCAAGGGAGTTCAGCGTCCCCCAACCCGCCTGGTCCGCAGGAATCGGATTGGCCTTGACCCATTTGCTACAGGCGTACTGGAAGAAATCATTACAAGGATCGAGTGTCCGGTCGCCTTGATCCGCGGAAAAGTGCTCCAACACCGGCATGCTGGAGCCATCTCCCGCGAATGACAGGGCCGACATGAGGAGAACCAGCGTGCACGCACACGCTGAAGTGGACAGGATCAGCCGTCGAGTCATGTGATGTAGACGGGCGCGAGCTTGAATTGTCACAATGAGAGTTGATCTGCTCTCAAAGCGGAGCCAAGGATTCGTGAGTCATCGTGCTCCACTCGGGACTGATTGTGCTAACGGCGATTTACACATTTTGTGAAATCATGTTGCGTCATGGATAATCCAGACCGCTTGAATATTCTGCTCAGTCCTGTCGAAGCGCGGGTGCTGGGAGCGCTCATCGAGAAAGACATTACGACTCCCGATTACTACCCCCTCTCAGTGAATGCCCTGGTAAACGCGTGCAATCAGAAGAACAATCGCGATCCAGTCATGAATCTGGATGAACCAGCAGTAAGGGATGCTCTCCAGTTGCTGCAGGAGAAACGGTTGGCGGGTCCAGCCAGCGGAGCTGATAGCCGCGTCACAAAGTATGAACACCGGATCCAAGAGGTATTCAACTTCACTTGGGGCGAAACCGCGGTCTTTTGCGTTCTATTGCTGCGAGGCGCTCAGACCCCAGGCGAACTGCGTGGCCGTACGGAGCGCATGCACCGCTTTGAGGATCTGGATGAGGTCCAGTCAGCGCTGCAAAAATTGATGCAGCGTGATCCACCGCTGGTTAAAGTCTTGCCGCGGCAACCGGGCACGAAGGAGTCTCGCTACGTTCATCTGCTTTGTGGGGATGTAGAGGTTGCCGAAGCGGTCCCGCATGCCGCGTTGCATCCGATTTCCAACGATGACGATCGGGTGGCGAAACTGGAAGAGGAAGTCAGCATCATGCGAAGAGAAATCGCGGAGTTAAAGGAGCAGTTCGCGGGCTTTCGTAAGCAGTTTGAGTGATCCTGGCACCAGGCTTCCCGCTGTGTCTGATGGCCCACAGCGTATCTTCCCTGACCCGGTGAACCTGGCCGTAGCCTGCCCTAACCCTCGCAGAATCAAGCAGCATCCATCTGGCTATACCCGTGCCATTCCTATTGACGACTGGGAGACACCAGTATCGGAGGGGAACATGGCACATTTCACAGAACTCAAGCTGGGCGCGAAACCGGATCCTGGAGATGGGCGCTCAAACCAAAAGAAGAAACAACACTATCGGCTATGGGCCGGGACAGTGATCATCGCGATCGCATCGGGCCTGTTACTGCTCGCCGCGAACGGATGCTCTGAGGAAAAGCCGAAAACCGCAATTAAGCAGCCGACGCCTTTACCTGTCCAAGAACCCGTTGCAACAACGCCAGCGGCAATTCCTACACCAACGCAGGCTCAGAGTAAGCCTCACAAGAAGGTTCAAAAGAAACGGGCGGCCACGGTTATGTACAGCGATCCGTCTTATGGAGTTTCGTTCCGTTATCCCAAGAACTACGTTCTTAAGACCGGCGATGAGCCACACCTTGACCTGGCGGGACTCGGTCCGGTTCGCATGAACTTTATTCAGCCGGGTGGAACAACGTTGGTCGCGCTCGAGATGCCGCGCGATTCCTATCGCGGCACGGAGGTCAGTTCGGCATTCTTCAGCGTAAATGTGAACTCGAACCTGACGCAGGATGAGTGCTCATTGTTCGCCTCGGCTGAAACCGTCGATGGCGAGGGTGGACCAGTTCCAGCTGCGAGGGTGAAGGTTGGAAACATTGAGTTCGACGAGGTGGAGGACACCTTGCTACAGGCAGATTCGAAGTATTACCACGTCTACCAACAGGGCCTCTGCTATGAATTCGGACTAGGAATGGGGACCGGAGAAGATGGAGCGATGGAGCGGGTACCAGACTCTACTTACAACCAAGTCTTCGACAAGCTCGAGAAGATTCTGGCTTCGGTAAAGTTTCAACCAGGAGTTACTCCGGAAGTAGCAAGCCGCACACCAAGTCAGGTGATCGACACGAATTGAAAATCGATTGCAGACAAAATCAGGCCGCCTTGGGAGGGGCGGCCTGTTCTTATGCGTACTCAATTTTCAGAAAGGCGTAACCTTAAAAACGTTTCCAGCGGATTGCGGGCCGCCGAATTCCGTTGTCCCAAACAAATTGCCGGAGGGGTCCTGCACCAGTCCTGCAAACGATCCATTGTCTGGGTTGTCAAACGTATAAAGAACGCTTTCAACCCATACGTTATCGAGTTTGAGAATCTTGAACACTACCCCGCCACTGCCGGAGATACCCACGGTCGTCGTACCATAGAAATTCGCAGTTTCGGTATCGTAGACGAGCCCGGCCTGCGGATTAGCGCCGTTTGCGTCACCGGGAAACGAGTACAGAACCTTCTCAAGCCAAACACCCACTACGTTCACTAACTGAAAAAGTGTCCCCAGTCCTGCGTCTCCGCCGTCGGTCGTTGTTCCATAGAAAATATTGCCGACTTGAATCAGATCAGATGTGACAGGGTGCGCACCATCGCTGCCGCCCTTGAAACTATAGATGACCTCCCCGCTCCAGCCACCATTCCCGTTCGGTTGCAGCTGGAAAATTGCGCCTTGATTTGAAGCGCCACCCTCGACGGTAAGCCCGTAAAGGTTTCCATCCGTATCGAAGTGCAACGATCCTCCTGGAGCTTGGCCGTCATTGGGTGTGCTCCCGAAGGAGTGGAGCACAGTTTCGGTCCATCCCCCCTGGCCGTCGGGTGAAAGTTGGTACACGACACCTTGTCCGTTCGCACCGCCGCTGGGAGTGCTCCCATAGAGATTTTCAGCATTGTCGAATACCAGACCGCCGACCGGCTGACTTCCGTCATCCCCTCCACTGAAGCTATAAAGAATCTGGTTAGTGAAGGTTTCGCCCGGACCGCGAACTAATTCATAGACAGCGCCCTGGCCGTTGGCTCCGCCCTGGGACACAGTGCCGTAGAGATTTCCTCCCCTGTCGCGGATGACTCCGGAGGCGGGTGCCGCGCCATCCGCGCCACCTTCAAAGCTATGCAGGATGGTCAGCGTGTAGTCGCCCATTGTGCCCGGCGCTAATTCAAACACTTCGCCAAAACCATTCGTTCCACCTTGGGTTGTCGTTCCGATCAACCTTGAATCAGGAGCAGCAAACAAACGCGCCTTCGGAAAACCGCCGTCCGCTCCACCTGTGAAGTCATACAAGATAGTCCCATTCTGTCCCCAGCTCAATACTGTCAGGATGAACGTGGAGGCGAGAATCAGGACACGCTTCTGGAGTTGAATATCGAATGAGGTCACGGCAGACACCTACCTCAATAGAGATGAAGTACGTCCCTTGGTCTGCGGAAATGTAGACCGAGAACGAGGCGCAATCACCTGTCAAATGGTGATAGTGGCAGTTACCTCAGCATTTCTGCGACAGCAGCTTCCGCATGAATGACGGTGGTATCGAGCAATGGAATTCCGTTGTGTTCTTTATTCCGCAGGATGAGGGGTAACTCAGTCCCTGCCAGGAGTAATCCTTCCATGCCGGACTTCTCTCTGAGGCGGTCGATGATCGCGAGCAATACCGCACGGCTCTCCGGCAGGAAGATATTCTTCAATAACTCGTTCATGTAAATGTTGTGTATCTGCTCTTGATCGGCCGCATCGGGAACCACCAGTGCGATACCTTCACGGGTGAAGACTTCGGGATAGAACTGCCCTTGCATGGTAAAGCGTGTTCCGAAAAGGCCAACCTTCTGAAAGCCTTTCGCTTTGGCGGCGCCGCAAGCAGCTTCCACAATACTGACCAATGGAATCGGCGACCGCGGCTGAAGACGATGGAACACTATGTGTGGCGTATTCGCCGCAAGAAAGGCGATGCTGGCTCCCGCGCGAGCGAGCCTTCCAAGTTCCGCCAAAAGAAAATCTGCGAGCGCTTCGAGTTCATTCGCCGTGACCAAACCTACGGCTTTCGTCAGGTTGATGCTGTTGATGATGATCGAAGGATAGCTGTCATCAGAGATCTGCTTGCGGTAAGCGGCGATAATGGCGCGATAGTAATCAATCGTGGATTCGGGACCGATTCCACCAATCATTCCCAGAGTTTTCATGTGGTGTCTTTGAAGAATCTAAAATTAGACAACGAAAACATAGCGACGCGGCGATTTTGCGGCATCAAGACTATGCAGCGGCGATTCTGCGCACCAGATCCTCTTGCTCAGCTTTGCTTTCGGCACCAATCGTAAAGGCATCAAGCACACCGAGGCCAAGCGCGTACCTCAGAGCTTCGTCCTGTCTCCTACTGAGATCGCCTTGTCCAAGGATCTTCATGCCGATAACTCCTTTGCCGGCAGCTTTCATCTGATGCAGAACGCTTACCACCGTATCGGGGTCGGCATCCATATGCGAGCCAATAGGATTGATGCGCACAAGATCGACTTCGACCCAAGATGATTTGGCAGCCGCACGCAGGGCCTCGATGCTGTGACATGAACACCCGTGCGCGCGGATGATGCCCTTCTGCTTGGCCTCTTCGAAAACATCCATGACGCCGCGGTAGCGTTCGGTCCAGTCGCCTTCTGAAACGCAGTGGATCAGGCAGATGTCGAGATAGTCGGTGCCCAACTCGCGACGAAAACGATCGAGGTCAGCGCGTGCTTCCTTGGGATCGCGTGACCACGTTTTAGTCAGGACGGTGATCTTGTCCCGTGGAATATGTTTCAGTGCCTCGGCGGCGTGAGGATGGCTGCCATATGCATCAGCTAAGTCGAAGAAATGCAGCCCTTGATCGTAGCCGTTCAGCAGCAGATCGGAGAGGCCCTTCACACCAAGTGAACTCTGGTGAGAATGTCCCCCGGTTCCAACGGTTCCGGTGCCCATTGCTAGTCGGCTCGTCTTAATGCCAGTGCTTCCGAGAACGACTGTATCGGAGGCGGCGAACTTGCGAGGCAACGCGGACGAGGCGAACGCGTTCGCACCAAGGGATCTGGAACCGAGCCAGGCTGCGCCCACTGCTCCGGCAGCATTCCGCAAGAACTCTCGCCGCTTCATAGTGACTCCTTCGGGCAGCGTTTAAGGCTTTCAATCTTTTAGACGGCAGGACTAGGTTGGAGGATATCAGTGCTAAAAAGGGAAGTAATTGTTTTATCTGCTCTGGCTGTTGTACCAAGTTCTCCAAGCGGAAGGCTCGTTTGGCAGGTTTTGTCCGGTGATGTCGCGCAGTGCCTGGTAAACCCAATTCCGAGTGTTTGCTTCGAGGGAAGAATCATCCAGAAAATCGAGCAACTGTGGGATAGCGGTCTTGCGTTGCTCCTGGCTCAGCATTCCGGACTGCGCGAGGCTGCAGGCTGCGCGTTCGCGAACTTCGGGTGAGACATCATCGTGAAACGTTTTCAGCAGGGGTGCGATTGTTTCTTCTGTGCCGAGATAGGCTAAGCCCTCAACAGCCCAGTGCCGGATATCGGCGTCGGGATCCTGCAGGTAGCTGATTAAAACCGCTCCAGCGCGGTCAGGCTCGACGCCTCGATTACCGAGCAAACCAAGCATCCAGAGTGCCCAAATCCTGGCCGTCTTATCGCTGCCTTCCGCTTGCTCTACAAATCGCGCGATGCTCTCGGGCCCTTTGGAGATGTTATAGGCGGCAAGGTCGACTTCAATGGCTGCGGCGCGGACGCGCAGATCATTGGAATTGAGAGCAGTCATGAACAGTGAATTCAGTTGGGAATCGAGTTTGATGTGTCCACGCCAGCTGTCCACACGCCCTGCGATCTGGTCGTTTGCACCGGCATATCCGTTGATCGAACGCTCAAGCAATAATTGGGCCTGAGCCTGAGGTCGCATGTCGTCGAGCTTTGAGAGCTCATGTTCCGACATAACGGCCGGTGAAGCGGGCGCCGGCTTTCCCTCCAACGTCAGGAGTTGTGAAATCTGCTCCCAGGCGGCCTGTGCTGCCGGCCCTCTTGCTGCGACAAACAGCAGCGCGCCAAGAACGCCAGCAATCACGGCCAGAACCGGCCGCAAACCATTGCTTCGGGGCTGGATAGGCTTGTCGCTCTGCCAATCAGACCCTGCGCCGAGCGAACCGTAGTCCGGCGTGGCTTTGGGCTGGATTTGGTCGTTCGGCATGCAAGTAAGGATAGGTTTGGCGCTGGGGCGGGTAAAGTTACCGATGAACAACACCACGGTCACGCGGACCGCGGGATTGAAAATTGCAAGGTATAGGAAACACGGCCTTAAGCGGCCAAAAGATCACTCCATCATGTGACGCGTCTCACAGCCCGCTGTGGCATCTTGCGCGACCCTAGCCTCTGGACCTCCCGCTCTTACGCAGGCAGGCGTGTTCTCGTGACATGGCGGCTCATTCATCTTCGTTGTTAGCGCGGAAGCGCATCGCGGTCTCTGGTGTCGTCCAGGGGGTTGGCTTCCGCCCCTTTGTTCACAATCTCGCGAAGGACCTCGGACTCACGGGATATGCATTGAACTCCTCTGCGGGAGTTGTGATCGAGATCGAGGGAGCGGACGCTCGAATCGATAATTTTCTAAGCACGCTTCGCAACAGCCCTCCCCCCCTGGCCCGCATTGAAGAAGTTACGGTTTCGGACGTCGAGCTGAATGGCGATGACTCATTTTGCATTCGTCCGAGTGTTTCAACGGATGGAGAATTCGCCCTAGTATCCGCCGACGTCGGCACGTGCAAAGACTGCTGGCAGGATTTCAGCGATCCGAGCAATCGTCGGTACGGATATGCGTTCACCAACTGCACAAACTGCGGTCCACGCTACACCATCATCCAGGACGTGCCCTATGACCGCCCGGCAACGACCATGGCGCGGTTCCGGATGTGCCCCGAGTGCCAGGCGGAGTACGACGATCCACGCGACCGACGCTTCCACGCCCAACCGAATGCGTGCCCCGCATGCGGCCCTCAATTAACGCTGATGAAGTCGGGTGAACGCACCGGAACACAACTTTCGTCTCTTCGGGAGGTAAGAAATCTTCTGCAACAGGGACATACTGTGGGCGTGAAGGGTCTCGGCGGCTTTTTGCTCGCATGCAATGCAGAAAACGATGCGGCTGTGCGCAGACTTCGCGAGCGCAAGCGTCGAAGTGACAAACCGTTCGCGCTCATGGCGCCTGATATTCCGGCGATCGAGCGCTTCTGCATCGTTTCTCAGGCGGATCGAAAAGTTCTATCGAGTGCTCAGCGGCCAATCGTAATCATGCCCAGGCGGTCTGATGCCAAAATCTCCCCGGCGATCGCACCGGGAAACAATACGTTGGGGGTGATGCTCCCATACACGCCCCTGCACTACCTCTTATTCGGCAACTCCGTAGACGAATCGCCAGAGTTCTCTGCACTGGTGATGACCAGCGGAAATTTCAGTGAAGAACCTATCGTCATCTCGAACGAAGAGGCTGCGGAGCGCCTTAGCTCTATCGCCGATTACTTTCTTTTCCACGACCGCGATATTTACATGCGCGTTGATGACTCCGTTGTCCGCAGCTTCGAAGGACATGCGCGGGTGATCCGCCGATCGCGCGGCTTCGCTCCGGAAGTGATCGATCTCGGCAGGCCTGTGAAAGAAATTCTGGCCTGCGGCGCCGAGTTGAAAAACACACTCTGCCTGACGAAAGGTCACTACGCGATTCTCAGCCAGCACATAGGGGATCTCGAGAACTACGAGACGCTGACTTTCTTTCGCGAGACGATCGAGAACCTGAAAAAGGTTTATCGCGCCGAACCCAAGGCGGTTGCATACGACCTGCACCCCCAATACATGAGTACGCGGTTTGCTCTGGGACTGGAAATAGAGGAAAAGATCGGCGTGCAACATCACCATGCCCACATCGCGAGTTGCATGGCCGAGAACCACCTGGATGGCAAAGTGATCGGCGTTGCTTTTGACGGCACAGGGTTCGGCACCGACGGAGAAATTTGGGGAGGGGAGTTCCTTGTGGCGGGTTTTGACAGCTTCGAGCGCCATACTCATCTGCGCTACGTCCCTATGCCGGGTGGCGATATGGCTGTCCGAGAGCCCTGGCGGATGGGATTGAGCTATCTACGCGACACTTTTGGAGAGCGCCCGCTACCCGAAGTCAGCCAATTCCTTCAGCAAATTCCTGAAAAACAAATCTCCATCGTCGATGCCATGTTGAGCAAGGGCATCAACACACGTCGGACCTCTTCATGCGGAAGATTATTCGACGCGGTGGCCTCAATCATCGGTCTCCGGAATACGGTCACATTTGAAGGTCAAGCTGCCATCGAGTTGGAAATGGCTGCTTTGGACGAAACAAGTCATTATGAATTTGAAATCGAAGACGCATACCCAGCTCAGATCGATGTCAGGCCGGTGATTCAGGAAATAGTCGATGATCTCTCGCGACGGCGCAGCGCCGGGTACATTGCTGCTCGCTTTCATAACACATTACTCAGAATCATCGTCGAGGTCTGCCGTCGTATCCGCAAATCGGAATCACTCGATCGGGTATGCCTCAGCGGTGGAACCTTTCAGAACCACTTCCTGCTTCGGCGCGTTGTGAAAGGGCTTCGGCAAACCGGGCTGAAAGTTTTTCTGCACACTACGATTCCGCCAAATGATGGCGGTATCGCTTTGGGTCAGGCTGTGATCGCAAACAAAATCTTGCAAGGCGGAAACTAATCATGTGTCTGGCCATTCCGGGAAAAGTTCTGAGCGAGTACGTGCAAGGCAGCATGCGCATGGCCAAGGTAAAGTTCGGCGGCATTGTGCGCGAGGTCTGCCTGGAATACGTTCCAGAAGCGCAAGTTGGAGATTTTGTCCTGGTCCATGTCGGATTCGCAATAAGCCGGGTCGATCCGGAGGAAGCTGAGCGCACGTATCAACTGCTACAGGAAATGGATCAACTGGGCGAACTGGACGAACCAGAATTCGGCGAAATTGCCACGCACGCCGCGAAAGGCGGCGGGTCATGAAGTACATCGACGAATACCGCGATCCGGTTCTTGCGCAGAAGATTGTTGAGGAGCTTCATCGGATACAGACTCGGCCCTGGGTCATCATGGAAGTTTGCGGCGGACAAACTCACTCGATCGTGAAGCACGGCATTGATTACCTGCTGCCAAAGGGGGTGGAACTGGTTCATGGTCCCGGTTGTCCCGTGTGTGTCACGCCGCTCGACATGATCGATAAGGCGCACGCAATCGCCAGGCGTCCGGAGGTCATCTTTTGTTCATTCGGCGACATGCTGCGCGTTCCCGGATCACAGGACGATTTGTTTACGATCCGCTCGCAGGGCGGCGATGTTCGCGTGGTTTATTCGCCGCTGGACTGCCTGAAGATCGCACGCGATCATCCGGACAAGCAAGTGGTCTTCTTCGCGATTGGGTTTGAAACCACAACGCCCGCAAATGCGATGCTGGTGTGGCAAGCACATGAGGCGGGACTGAAGAATGTCTCGATCCTGACCTCTCATGTGCTCGTGCCACCGGCGCTCGAGGCAATCCTGCAGTCCCCGCACAACCGCGTGCAAGGATTTCTTGGTCCCGGCCACGTGTGCGCCGTGATGGGTTATAGCCAGTACGAACCGATCAGTGCGCGATACCGCGTTCCCATTGTGATTTCAGGCTTTGAACCGATCGACATCCTGCAGGGGACGCTGATGGTTGTTCGCCAACTCGAGAGCGGGCGGGCTGAGGTCGAGAATCAGTATTCCCGCGTGCTGAATCGTGAAGGGAATCGGCCCGCACAAGACGTGGTGGCCAACGTTTTTGAGGTGAGCGATCGCACCTGGCGTGGAGTAGGAACGATTCCGGGCAGTGGCTACCGGCTGCGCTCCGAGTTTGCCGCCTACGATGCCGAAAGAGTCTTCGACATACATGACATCAATACATTGGAGCCCTCGAACTGCATCAGCGGAGAGATCCTGCGCGGGATCAAGAAACCGCATGACTGTCCGGCGTTTGCGACAGAGTGCAATCCGCAGCATCCGTTGGGCGCAACGATGGTGTCAGCGGAAGGCGCTTGCGCTGCGTACTACACCTATGGGCGTCACCTGAGCATGGACCGGGAGCGCCTCGTGACAATTTCAACAGGTGGTGGTGCATGAACTCGCGAGATGGAATCGCTGTCGCGGAATCGGTCGACATGAGCGAAAAGAAGCAACTTGAATTTGGGGCTTGCCCTCTGCCGATTTTCGACCATAAGCACATCGTGCTCGGGCATGGCAGTGGAGGCAAACTTACGGCGGAGCTGATCGAAAAGATTTTTCTACCGGCTTTTACCAATCCGGCGCTCGATAAGCTCGACGATCAGGCTGTCTTTGAGGTGCAGGAGTCGCGATTGGCGTTTACCACCGATTCATTTGTAGTGACGCCGATCTTTTTTCCGGGCGGTGACATTGGATCGCTAGCGGTCAACGGGACAGTGAATGACCTGGCCATGAGCGGTGCTCGCCCACTTTACCTGGCAGCGGCATTCATCCTTGAAGAAGGGCTTCCCACTGCCCAGCTTCAGCGGGTCGTGCAGTCGATGCGGGCCGCGGCTGCGGCGGCCGGCGTTCAACTTGTCACAGGCGATACCAAAGTCGTCAATCGCGGGAAGGGTGACAAGATGTTCATCACGACGACTGGCATCGGAGTCATCGAGCATGCGGTGAATATTTCCGCAGATCGTGCACGGCCCGGCGACAAGGTTATTGTAAGCGGCTACATCGGCGACCATGGGATGGCCATCATGTCGTGCCGAGAGAACCTGGAGTTCGAGGGAACTATCGAAAGCGATTGCGCGCCGCTCAACGGCCTGGTCTATGCGATGTTGGAAGCGGGGCCGGAACACATTCACTGCCTGCGAGATCCAACTCGCGGTGGAGTGGCGACGACACTCAATGAGATCGCGGCGCGGTCAAGAGTCGGTATGCGCCTGACTGAATCATCGATTCCAATTCGTGAAAGTGTGCAGGGAGCCTGCGCCGTTCTTGGGCTCGATCCGCTTTACGTCGCAAACGAGGGGAAACTATTGGCGGTCGTGGAAGCGAAAGCGGCAGACGCAGTTTTGTCTCGAATACGCCAGCATCCCCTGGGAGCGCAGGCGGACATTATCGGGGAAGTTGTAGCGGAGCATCCCGGCATGGTGCTGCTGAAAACCGGCATTGGTGGTACGCGAGTGTTGGACGTGATGTTTGGCGAGCAACTGCCGAGGATTTGCTGAACCCACAACTCGTCAGCAAGAAGTGAAGTTTTATGCATGAACTCTCTATCGCGCTCAGCATGATCGACGAAGTGCTGGAACAGGCCAAGAAGCATGGAGGCGTCCAGGTCACGGCAGTGCATGTAAGGGTCGGCGCATTCTCAGGTGTCCACAAAGATGCGTTGGAGTTCTCCTACGCGGCGGCGAGCGAGGACTCGCCGCTGCGAGGATCCCGCCTCGTGATCGAAGAGGTCCCAATTGTCGTGTACTGCTGGAAGTGCCGTGCGGAACGCACACTGGAGTCTCTTCAACAGCTTCGTTGTCCGCAGTGCAATGCCCCGGTCCATGACATACGCGAAGGCCGGGAGTTAGAGATTACCGCATTGGAGGTCGCATGAGCACGAGTCCGCGCATCATCGAGGTTCGCGAAAAGATTCTCAAGCAAAACGATGTGCTGGCGCGGTCGTTGCGCACCAGCTTTCAAGATGCCGGAGTGTGTGTGGCGAGTATGGTATCGAGCCCCGGCTCCGGCAAGACCGCGTTTCTCGAACACTTGTTGTCTCGTTTCAGGAAGTATCGGGTTGGGGCTCTTGTGGGTGACCTGGCGACTGAGAACGATGCTGCCCGCCTGAAACGTGCGACGCCACAGGTCCGGCAGATCACCACCGGAACGATCTGCCACCTCGATGCACAGATGGTGCAAAAGGCTGTTGAAGGTTGGGACCTGCAAGAGCTGGATTACCTGTTCATTGAGAACGTCGGAAATCTGGTCTGCCCTTCGAGCTATGACCTGGGAGAATCGCTACGCATGGTGTTGCTCTCGGTTACGGAGGGCGAGGACAAGCCACTCAAATATCCGACGATTTTCAATACCGCGGATGTGGCGGTGATTACAAAGTTGGATCTGGCGGCAGCGGCGGAGTTCGATCTCGTCACTGCGTGCCGCAATATCCAAAGCGTTCGTCCTGGGATGACTATTTTCGAGGTGTCTGCCAAGACCGGCCAGGGGATGAACGATGTCGCGGAATTTCTGCAAGGCCGGCGCGCAGAATTGAATGTTGTTGCGCTGAAATAATCTAGTCACCGCTGCTACAAGGAGACCCAGGTTCGCGTTGCGGCGGAGCGTTCCGCTGCATCCAGTACTCTCTGCACTGCCAAGGCGTCGTCGAAATTCGGATGGAAGACCTCATCCTTCGACAGCGCTGTGAGGAAATCGCCGAGTGTTGCGATGAATGTATGTTCGTAGCCGAGAGCGTGTCCCGGCTTCCAGAAATTGCTGGAATACGGATGGTTGGGACCTGTCACCAGGATGTGCCGACTGCCTTGCACATTCGCAGGCTCGCGCGTGTCGTTGTAATCCAGGTAATTCATGTCCTCGAGATCAAAGCGCAGCATGCCCCCTTCACAGTTCATCTCGAACGCATTCCGATTTCGTACGCCGATGCCGAAGCGTGTGGCCTCCAAAGTTCCAGTGCTTCCATTCGCAAAGCGGACAAGCAGGGCGGTAGCGTCATCGACCTCGCGATCGGGCATGAAGACCTGGTTCATCGCCACGAGCTCCGTGATCGGACCATTTAAATAAAAGGCCGTATCAATCGAATGCGATAGCAAGTCGCCGCTGGCACCGGACCCGGCGTCTGCCCGCTGATAACGCCACGCATGGATTTTGGCGGGATCATTGCCCGAGGCATTCAGATATGTGGCACGGAAATGAAAAATTCGACCCAAGGTTCCCTCGCTGAGGAGCTGCTTGGCAAAAACCACGGCTGGCACCCGGCGATAGTTGAACCAGACGAGGTTAGGCACGTTGCGCGCAGCGTTGGCCATTTCCTCGGCTTCCGGCAGTGAGGTCGCCAGCGGCTTTTCGCACAACACGATCTTCCCAGCCTCTGCAGCTGCTCTCGCGATGGGCGCATGCATTGCGTTAGGTACGGCAACATCGACAACCTGGATGTCAGGCCGGGTTACAGCCTTCCGCCAATCGGTCTCAGTCTCTTCCCATCCCCAACGGGCTGCGGCCGCGTCCAGCCGTCCGCGATCACGTGCGCAAATCACTTTCAGCCGAAGATCAAAAGAAGTGTCGAAGAAGTGTCCGACCTGGCAGAAAGCATTAGAGTGGGCGGCGCCCATGAACCCCGAACCGATCAGAGCGACATTCAATTTCTTCTTTCCGTTCGTCATAGTTTGTCGGGTGAAACGCGCCAGACCGTTCCCGCCTTCAGATTTGTAAGCCAGACTGAGCCGAAGCCAGCACGAATGCTGTCGCCTCCGGCACCTGTCCATTGGCTAACAATGGTATTGGTGTGCGCATCGATTCGGGTAACGGGGAACTGCATGAGCGTCACCCAAACCGAACCGAAGCCGAAGGCGATCTCGCCTCCATGGCCGGCGAGGCCAGCGGGAATCGTGGCGATGACGCGAGCGCTCGAACTATCGATGCGTGAAATCGTGCCGTCTCCCTGATTCAATATCCACACAGAATCTTCGCTCGCAGTCAGGAAGCGCGGGTTCTTCCCGACCGGAATTTCCTTGACCACTTTATTTGTGGACGGGTCTACCTGGGTAACGACACTGTGTTCGGTTGAGGTGACCCAGACAAAGCCAGAGGCGAACACGGCACAGTAGGAGCCCGACGGAATTTCAATCGATGCGATAACTGCATTCGTCTTCGGGTCGATGCGGGAGAGTATTCCGGATGGTTTGCTCGTCATCCAGATACTGCCTGCGCCGGCGGCAATTCCGCCCTCAGAGTCGGCAGGCGACACTGGAATCGTGGCAAGCACCTTGCCGGTGTTCAAGTCGACGCGAACGAGGATATGGCCCCCGCAACTGGGAACCCATAAACTGCCGAAGGCCGCGACCAGTCCTGAACAAGGATCAGGAACCAAAACCGTGAAGCCGATGACATTCTCGTTGGCCTTGAGTTGAACCACTTCATTGTCACTGGAAATTGAAACCCAGACCGCATCATCTGCAACCGCCATCCAGTCCGGATCCCCACCCACGTGAAATGTGTGGTCTGGCTTGAAGTCAGCCATCGACTTTTTGCTAGTACTAGCGTTCCCCGTAGCATCTCCTCGAGAAGTAGCCGCTTCCGGCTGGCTGAAGCAAGCTGATACAACCATTAACAGCATTCCGGCAATCTGAATGCAGTTTCTGACCCAACGTCCGAGGCCAACTGACCGGTAGTTCATGCTCCTCCGGTAACCGCCAGCATTCGTGGAATATACCCCGAATGCCCTTATTTCACGGCCTTTTCGGAGGTCTTCAATGATAAACTTGCTCACCCAGCAAGGGGGTTTATGCCAGCCAATTTCGCTCATCGCCTGCTCAAAGTTGGTCTAATTTATCTGTCTTTTCTGATCGCCGGATCCGTCACCCGTGCCCAGGACGTGGTGACCTACCACAATGACAATGGCCGCACTGGGCAATACCGAGAAACCACTCTCACCACGAGCAACGTCAACTCCTCGCAATTCGGCCTTCTTTTTAACACGACGCTCGATGGAATCGTTGATGCGCAGCCTTTGTATCTGACTTCCGTTGCCATCCCCGGAAAAGGGACCCACAACGTCATCTATATGGTGACGGAGAACGACAGCGTCTACGCGATTGACGCCGATAACGGCACCATATTGTGGCAGGTCTCCGTGCTGGGCAGCGGTGAGGTGCCGTCGGATGATCATGGCTGCAGCCAGATATCTCCACAGATCGGGATCACAGCAACTCCTGTGATCGACCGGAGCATAGGACCGAATGGCACGATTTATCTGGTCTCGATGAGCAAGAAATCGGGTGTCTATTTCCAACGCATTCATGCGCTCGATATCACAACCGGCCAGGAGCAATTTGGAGGACCAAGAACAGTTCAAGCCAGATATCCTGGAACGGGTGACAACAGCCACAATGGACACGTTATTTTCGATCCCGCACAGTACGCGGAGCGGCAAGGCCTGCTTCTGCTGAACCATATTCTTTACACGGCCTGGACTTCGCATTGCGACGCGCGACCCTACACAGGTTGGATTATGGGGTACGATTCAAGAACGCTGGCGCCATTTTCTGTGCTGAACATCACTCCGAACGGGATTGAAAGCGCGATATGGCAGGCTGGCGCGGGAATGGCTGCTGATGCAAACAGCATGTACTTTCTTGCTGGCAACGGAACTTTCGACACCACGCTGAATGCCAATGGCTTCCCCGTCAACGGTAATTTCGGGAATGGGTTCCTCAGGGTCGGCCTGAAGAACAACAAACTGCGCGTTCTCGATTACTTCAACATGTTCAACACGGTTGAGGAATCGGACGCCGACACGGACCTCGGCTCGGGCGGCGCCATGTTGCTGCCTCCGTTAAAGGATTCCCAGGGTAACACTCAACTGCTGGCCATCGGCGCCGGCAAAGATACCAACATCTACATCGTCGACCGCACGAACATGGGCAAGTTCGATCCGGACAAGAACAACATTTATCAGGAAATCGACGACGCTCTCGGCGGTGGAATCTGGTCGATGCCGGCTTATTTCAATCAAAGCGTTTATTACGGGCCGGTGGGAAATAAGCTGATGCAATTCAAGTTCACGAATGCGAAACTTTCCACTTCTCCGGTGTCGACGACTTCGAATACCTTCACGTATCCGGGAACAACGCCGGCTGTATCTGCGAATGGCAAGACCAACGGCATTGTGTGGGCGATCGAACATGCAAGCGGATCTGTACTGCATGCATACGATGCGACGTCGCTCGCGAAAGAGCTTTACAATTCAAACCAAGCAGCGAATAGCCGCGACCACTTCGGCACTGCAAGCAAGTTCGGAACGCCCATGATTGCGCACGGCAAGGTTTATGTAGGAACGCGCAATAGCGTGGCGGCATTTGGGTTGCTGCCCTAGTCCGGGCGAGTTGGATCGGTCTTCCCGATGGATAATCGCGAAATTAGTGGAAAACAGTCTTCCAACCGCTTGGAGTGAAACGCAATTTGCGCGATAATGCCCGGCAATGGGCGCGTTCTCGGTTGCTGTGATAGGACTCATTGTCTTTATTTGCATCCTGACCGTGCTCAAGATGCAGCAAAGCGATGACGAGCAAGTCCGGCGGCGTTACTGCGAACTTTCGTCCCACCACTCCCTCCAATTCCACGCCTATGATGGCAAGGGCAACCTGGTACACCATTGTGGATGCCGCTATCGCGTCCGCTATGGCAAACAGGCTCGCTGGTGTCGTGTTTGCGCCGACGCCAACCTCGAGCGCCATGCACGAGCTGAGTTTGTTCGCGAACGCCAGCGCGTTTACGGGACAAATAACTGATCAATTGTTCTGCGGGGCTAAGGTATTAACCTGAGAGTTCTAACAGATTTGTCGCATAATGGGCAGTTTTTGTTCTGATTTCAGAACAAGAATAAATTTCTGTGCGCCGCAAGCTATTTTTTGGAATAGTTTGTTGCCTTAACGGCTCGTACAGCGCTCCCCCAACGGGATCCAGGTCGAAGTTGGCTCCTTGCGATTTCGGATCCCGTACGTTTTTTCTAAGCCCTTCCCCAATCGCACACGGCACGCACACACTTTTATCCCTGCCTCGATTCGCTAATCGTGCTTAAAAGGTTAGGCAGCGGATCCATTCAAGTCCAGAGCCTCGATCGCGACATCCCGTTGAGACGCTATCGATGTTCGTAGAAGACGGTCCGGACAGATCAACTCAAGGACTGGCGTCGTCATGAAAGTGGTTACCAGAGCCATGATGACCATCATGGAGAACAGCGCAGGCGAAATGATCTTGATATCCAATCCGATATCCAGGATTACGAGTTCTATCAGTCCGCGGGTGTTCATCAGTGTCCCCAAACCTGCGGCCTCTCGAATCGGCATTCCGCTAAGCCATGCAGCCAGCGTGGAGCCGCCCAACTTGCCCGCCACCGCTACGAAGATGATAAGCCCGCAATATATCCACATCTGGGAACCTTTAACCAGCCCAATATTCGTGCGCAGCCCGGTAAAGGCAAAAAACAATGGCAACAGTAACGTAACGGTGAAGGTTTCGAAGCGGTCCAGAACGTAGCGGACGAATCGCGGCTCCTTGGGCATGATTGCGCCCATCAGGAAAGAGCCAAAAAGAAGATGGATTCCGAGCCATTCCGTGCATAGGGAAGAGACCAACACCAGCAAGAGCATGAACGCCATCATGTTCTCACTGAGGCCCCCGTGTTTCCGAAAGCTGCTTTCGAAACCCTGTAACAGGCGCTGAACGCCGTAGATCATGACCAAGGCGAACGCAAGAATTCCTCCAAGCGTAATCCAGATAGAACTGGCCTGGTCGGCTGCCCGAATCAGCACCACGATATACGCAAGAATGCACCATCCGGTGACATCGTCCACGACCGCACACGCGATCGCGACGGTCCCCAAGCGGCTCTGGAGCAGATCACGTTCCGTCAAAATGCGCGCCAGCACCGGAAATGCCGTGATGCTCATGGCTGCACCCATGAATAGCGCAAAATGCGAGAACTTCACGCTGTCATCCGAAAGCCTCGGATATAAATACAGGGACAGAAGCGCCGCCAGCATGAACGGCGCCGTAATGCTCACGTGGCTGGCGAGAACAGCAGCGTGCCCCTCGTGCTTAAGCTCCTTGGGATTGATTCCTAAACCAACCAAAAACATGAAAACGATAACGCCAACCTGGCTCAGCGCGCTCAGGAAACCAAGGCTTGAGGCTGGAAACAGGTACGCGGAAACTTGTGGTGCGACCCAGCCCAACAATGACGGACCAAGCAGAATGCCAGCAAACATCTCACCCACAACTCGTGGCTGATGGATCTTATGAAAGAGAGCACCTACTGCCCGGCAGACGGCGAGGACGACAGCGATTTGAAGGACCAGCGTGAAGAGGTTTGGCATCAGTGAGCTTCCTTCTTCGCCACTGCTTTCTGGCGGACTGCGGTAAATGGAACGGGGGCACACGATGTGCAGCCATCAACCACCATGCTGCCTTCCAATGTGCGGGGACGGACGTCTTTGTTCAAAGTAGCGACAAGCGTGACTGTCTGGTTTCGATCGCAGGATGATTTCGTTTGAAAGGCTGGAACCAGCCGGGCTTTCAGGTTCGTTCCGTCTAATGTTCCCGATTCCTGGGTCTTCAATCCGTTCGGAAGACTCAGCTCAAATTTTTGCCCAGACTGAGAAATCTTTAAGACAGCATCCTCAGGAGCAACGTCCGGAAGCGCGCAGGGCAAGCCATCTAGATTACCCTGGATCACCCAGTTACCATCCATTCCGACTGGGGCTGACAGATTTCTTCCTTGTCGGAGAACTCCAAGCAAGCCCAAGATGGGCAAGCCGACCAACATTACATAGGAAACGGCGAACTTCCGAGTTGTTGTGGCCAAGACGCCCCCTCACCGAAAGATGAAAAAATCGCAGGGGTCCAACAAGCGGACCAACTTCAAAAAGCTGCACAGAAACAACTAAGGGACTCAAGAAAAAGGGCCCGTCGCTGGCCGTCGACTGACGGGCCCACCTACCGCTCTTTGCAAGCGACTAAGCTGCCGCCTCCACGAAGGCGTTAGCAGTCAGATCGCCCAGCAACTTGTGCCATACGTGATTCGGGTTCTTTTCCACCTGCATCACGATGTTACGCATGCGCGTCAAAACTTCCGGCTCGGCTTCGTCGTACACATCGCCTTGCAGCAGCTTGATCACGTCAATGCGATAGCGCGGATCCATGATAAACGCCGTGAACAGGATGTTCAGGCGGTAGTAGACGCTGATGAAGTTGTACCAGTTGCGGGTACCGCGACGTAGCGTCTGGGCATATTCATCGAAGGCTTCGCGCTTAAAATTTCCGGTCTCGAGCGCCTTGATGATGTTCGGGTGGGCAAAACGCGAGCAAGTCAGCGCAATGCTGACACCGGTCGAGAAGATCGGGTCGACAAAACGGGCCGCGTCGCCGATCAGCACACAGCGGTCGCCCGTGATTTGCTTCATCGCGTAGCTATAGTCGCCCTCTTCTTTGAAGGGACGAGCCCGCTCTGCTTTCTTCAGGGCGTCGTGCAATTCCGGACGACTTCCCACGGCCTGCCAGAAGAATTCTTCGCGCTGTTCCCGCGTTGGTGAGAAGTTCTTCTTTTGCGTGACCACGCCAATGCTAGTAAGTTCCTCGGTGATTGGAATCTGCCACACCCAGGTATTGGTCATCGGCAGGAAGTGAATGAAGATGTAGTTGTTCATGTCCGGCTTGTAAGCCAAGGCCAGACGGTTATACCCCGCGAACCATGTGTGGATGGCGTATTGATCGAAAACTGGATCCTGAATGCGCCACTTCATCTGGTTGCCCAGCAAGGTGCGGCGACCGCTGGCATCGACTACGATACGACAGCTACTGGACATTTCCTTTCGCCCCATCTTGTACTTGATGTTGACGAAATTCGGATCGGCGTCCATGTCCACACCGCTGACGGCAATGCCTTCATACACTTTCGCGCCCAGTTGGTTCGCATGCTGCAGCAGCAGCAGATCGAACTTGCCGCGGTCCACGTGGTAGGTGTAGTTCTGGGTGACGCCGGGCTGGTTGCGCTCTTCAAAACGAATGTCGGCGCCCGCCTCTGCTGCCAAGCCGTCAAAATTATGGTCATAGGCGCGGGAACCCGTCGCTGCCGTCCACGCTGCGCCGTATTTGCGGGGGAACTTGGCCTCTTCCATCTTGGGAAGGAAATCCAGTTCGCTTAACACCCGAGTGGACGAGGGGACCAAAGATTCTCCCACGTGCTCGCGTGGCATAATCTCGCGCTCGAACAAAGCGCAATTCACGCCAGCCTTGGCGAGGTAGGCGGCCATGCTGGAACCGGCTGGACCTCCCCCGATGATTCCCACATCATAATCTGGGACCGATGCACTCATTTCTCTGCTGCCTCCGGTAGGTTTTAAATTGAGACGGGTTCGTGACTGAAAGGCATTCATCCGGAGCGCACCCGTCACGCCCGAACAAGCCACTGAACTTGCCCTTTTTTAAGCACTTGGCCTGCCAACAAGAAACACGACGTAAGCTACTGATATAAAAGCATTAAGCGTGCCCTTCGCATTGCGAAAACGATTCCCGGAGTGCTAAGGTTTTGCAAGAAGTTGCGAACTCAACCTACAAAAGTGCACTTCCAAGAACTGTCCCGTAGGGAGGGCCAAAAAAACAACGCTTGCGATGTTGGTTTAAGGCGGACAGGCCTGAAAATTGCTGGCCCAAGACGCTATCAGGCTCGCATGACTATTGCAAGTCTTAAGCGAAACCTTGAGACTGAGTGCCCATGAAAGCCGTCGCGATTATCCCCGCCCGACTAGCTTCCACCCGCCTGCCCCGCAAAATGCTAAGAGAGATCGCCGGGCAGACGCTATTGGGTTGGGTCTATACGGCGGTGCGAAAGTCGCCCCTGCTCGCGGACGTGATCATTGCGACCGATTCCGACGAAATTATGCGGTTGGCAGAGGACCAAGGGTGGAAGGCCGAGATGACCGCGATGACCCACCGGAGTGGAACCGAAAGGGTGCATGAGATCTCGCATCGCGTAGCCGCGGATGTGTACGTGAATGTACAGGGGGACGAACCCCTGACTCGTCCAGAACACATTGCCAGCCTGCTCAAGGTTATGGAGAATCCGCAGGCACAGGTGGGAACGCTCAAGACTCCATGTCTCGCAGCGGACATACAGAATCCGAACGCCGTTAAGGTGGTCACCGATCATTCGGGGCGCGCACTGTACTTTTCACGTGCGACCATTCCTCACGATCGCGACCGTACGTCGCCGGCATACTTCAAGCACCTGGGTTTCTACGCATATCGCAAAGACACCTTGGAGAAATTTTGCAGTTGGCCAGAGTCATCGCTAGAGCACAGTGAGCGCCTCGAGCAGTTGCGATTTCTGGAAAATGGTGTCCCCATACACGTCGGCGAAACCGAACATGACAGCATAGGAGTTGATACCGAAGAAGACCTGCAGCGGGTAGAGAAGATACTGCGCAGCCGGAAATAGCGATGGGCTGTAGTGCCGGCTGCACAGACGAAATCTTGCTCTTCACCAGACTGGTTTCTTCCGGCGCATGTCCTTGTGAATCTTTTTCCAGCGGTTTTTTTCGCGGCTCGCGGCTGCGGCATCTACCTTACGCTCGAGAAATCGGAGTTCCGCTTCAAGTTTGCGCCGGCTCTCCAATCGCTCGACAGCTAGATGGCCGGTGGCGATTGCGAGTTGGACAGCGCATCCTGGCTCATTGCCGTGGGTGCAATCACGGAATCTGCAGGACTGTGCAATCAGATGGATGTCGTCGAAGGCGCGTTCGACGCCTTCTGAGTTCTCCCATAGTTGTAGTTCGCGCAAGCCTGGCGTGTCGATCACCATCCCTCCGCTGGGAAGGAAGTGCATCTGCCGCGCGGTTGTTGTGTGACGCCCACGATCGTCGCTTTCGCGTGCAGGCTGAGTCGGCAGAAGATCGTTGCCATGCAGCCGATTGATGATCGTCGACTTACCCACGCCAGATGATCCGACAAGAGCAGCGGTTTCCGAGGGAGGGATCAAGCGGCGGAGTTCGTCCATGCCAGTGCCGGTGGCCGCGCTCAGCGGCAACACAGCAACGCCGGGCGCTGCGTTTTCGACTTCTCGGAGGAGATCTGCCGTATCAGAACACAAGTCTGCCTTGTTCAGCAGCAGCACGGGCCGTGCTCCACTGTCCCAGACAAGTGCAAGATAACGCTCAATACGACGTTGATTCAGGTCGTGGTTCAGCGCGCTCACGACGAACACTGTGTCGATGTTTGCGACAAGCACCTGCTCTTGCGTCTGCCGGCCGGCAGCTTTGCGGGCGAGCTTTGTCCGGCGTGGCAGCACCTGCTCGACGCGAGCGTAACTGTCTTTCGCCGGTAAGGTGACCTCGACCCAATCTCCGACAGCAGGCAGGTCTCCTTGATTTGTAATTTCATGGCGCAACTTGCCGGACATCTTGGCTAGACACTCCGCGTCAGCTGTTTTCAGCTGGAAGTGTCCCTTGTGCTCAGCGGTAATGCGCGCGAGAGACCACGCTTTGGTCTCAGTGCGCGCCTGCTCGAAGAAGGAATTCCATCCCAACCATTCCAATGGATGTTGCACTGATGTTCTCCTCAGGTTTTCGCAGTCCAGGTTGCATCGCGTCGGCCCCCCCTTTATTCAGGGCGCAGAGGCACAACGATGACGGCGTTTGCTGATTGGGAACGAATGAAGAGGAGAACCGAGTCTTACGAACGGGTAGAGGCGTACCTCTTCATCCGCGTGGACAATGCAGACATAGGCGCCTCCAAGGGAGAAAGTTCACTCGCTTATCGCGAGATGATTCGACAGTAATCCGGAGATGATGCGAAGTCAAGCGTGTACAGGCCGAGCGGCGGCCCATTGCTCAGCTGACTCAATGCGCCTTGCGATCGCCGGATGGGAATGGAAAAACCATTCCACCCACTTCGAGGGCACGCGTTCCGCAAGGTTCTGCTCTGCCAGCTTATTCATAGCGGAGACGAAAGGCGCGATACTCGAAATCGACCCAAAGGCATACCGATCGGCTTGGCGCTCGTTGAATCGGGAAAATGCATTCAGTGCAGGCAATGCCAGGAAAGACAATAGGGTGGAAGTCAAGGCTAACAGGGGCAGGTTGGCGAAATCAGCAAGGGTTTCGAAGATGTGCCAGTGATCGAGCACGTAGTGCAAGGCGAAATTGGCTACCCAAAACCCGAGCAGTGTTGTCGCCGCTTGCACCGCGATTCCCTTGAAGATGTGACGATGGACGTGGTGACCAAGCTCGTGTGCCAGGACTGCTTCAATTTCTTCCGGAGAGTAGTTGTCCAGAAGCGTGTCCGCGAGAATAATGCGGCGTGTGTTTCCCAAGCCGGTCAGGGCAGCATTCGCCTTCTTGCTTTTCTCGGATAGTTTCCAGCGATAGACTCCGCGAACTTGCGTTCCAGCCTTTTCGCTAAGTTTGACCAGCCGGGCCTTGAGGTCTTCGTTATCAAGCGGCTCGAATTTGTAGAAGATCGGGAACAAAACAACGGGAGCCAATTGCGCCAGGAGCACGAACAACAAAAGGAAGGCTGCCCAAGTTATGAGCCACCAAGTCTGAGGAAATTGACGGATGATGAAGTAGAGCAGTTCGACAACAATGGACGCCAGCACTAAGCCAAGCAAAAAACCCTTTGCCTCGTCCCACAACCAGGAACGAAAGCGCTGGTTCGATAATTGAAAGCGGCGCTCTACACGGAAGCTGTAGTAGTCGAGGCCGATGCCCACCAGTTTGCCGAGCAGCATGAGCATCGCCACATAGAAAAAGACTCCCAGAGTGTAGCCATGCGAACTCATGTTGAGAGCGAGGTCGCGCAAGGTGCCAGTCCAACCAGTAGCCAACAGCACGAGCAACAGCAGAAGTCCGACACCGAAGTCGGCCAGACCAACCCACCGGCGAATCCGGTTGTAATTCCGGGCTTCAGGCGAGTCGGTTGGAATCACTGTGCTGGGGCTGGCAAAGTTCATCGGTTTACCAATTATCGCCTAATACTCAGACTCATAAGATGTCTACGTAGTAATCAAAAGTCCGATGTGGCCGGTTGGTCGTTCGGTCTGCCGCTAGAGCGCAAATTGTTGTCGACTTCCACCGCCGGAACCTATAACCATAACAAAACTAAATGTTTGGCGATTGAAGGGCCAGTTTCGACGGAGACTACGTGATTGTTTACTGACGAGTACTGTCTCAGTTCCTGGCAAACTGCTCTGCCGTGGACAGGATCTCGTCAACCAACTCCGGAGATGCGGCCTCGGCATAGATGCGCAACAGCGGCTCCGTGCCAGAGGCGCGAAACAACACCCAAGGTTCGGCGCCATTGCCATTGCGTGGCGCGTCGAGGAAGAACTTAATCCCGTCCATACCCTCTTTTCTTAGGACGTTGTGAGAGCCTAATCGTTTGGTGCCATCGGCCTGCGCGCGCTTGATCGCTCCTTGCTTGATCTCCTCTGAAATGTGGAGATCGCGACGGCCATAGAAATGAGGGCCGTATTCCCGCTGGAGGTCGGCAACTAACTGGCCCAATGGCTTACCCTCCTCTGCCATCACGTTGGCCAGCAATAAGGAGTTCAGAATGCCATCGCGCTCCGGCAGAAACCGTGAATAGCCAATCCCGCCCGATTCCTCGCCGCCTATCAGGATGTCGCGCACCATCATGAGATCGGCAATGTACTTGAAGCCAATCGGACACTCGTTCAGCTTCCGCCCATAGTGCGCGGAGATTCGATCGAGCATGCAAGTGGTGTTAAATGCCCGCACGACTTCTCCCGGCCACTTCTTGCGCTCAAGAAGCCAGCGCAGAATGACGCAGAAAATCTTGTGCGAATCGACAAAGCTGCCATCTTCTGCGACTGCGCCGATACGGTCGGCGTCTCCGTCGGTGGCAAATCCCGCGTGACAACTTTTTTTGACCACGACCTCCTGCAGCATGGAGACATGAGGCAAGATGGGCTCAGGATTTATCCCAGGAAACAATGGATGCAGGTCTTGACGGATGGCGACATGGTCAATGCCGCGACTCGAAAAGATTTTCGCGAGAACACCACGGCCTGAGCCATGCATGGAGTCCACGGCAAACTTGAACTTGGCCTTGGTGATGAGATCGAGATCGACGAAACTGCATATCGTCGCGATATAGTCGTCCTTCAGTTCAGCCGATTCAATCTTGCCCGGATGACCCTTCGGCATTACCCCGTTACGAACACCCTCTTCAATGATCTTCATCATGGCCGGGGTCGCGGAACCGCCGAATTTGCCTTTGAACTTGACTCCATTCCAGTTCCAGGGATTGTGACTTGACGTGATCACAACGCCGCCCGCTGCACCTTGCTTTTTTACTGCGAGAGAGATCGCCGGCGTTGGAGTGTAATCGTTCGCCAGCTTGACGGGAATTCCGCAAGACGCTAAGACCTCTGCGGCGATTTCCGCCGCGCGCGGCGATGCAAATCGTGTGTCGTAGCCAACGATCACACCCTGCTTTGGATCTTCATGCTGCAAGACGTAAGCGGCAATCGCGCCCGCCACACGGCGCACATTGTCGAAGGTGAAGTCGTCGGCGATGATCCCCCGCCAACCGTCGGTGCCGAACTTGATAGCCGCTGGTCGTTGGTCGTTCGTCGTTTGTCGTTCGCTCAAAGCCATTTTGTAATGATCCGGGATTAGTTCAGCTCCATGTTTTCAATTCGAGAACGTTTGCCAAACGATTGCATAGCGGTTTTAGATCTTGCCAACGACCATCGACTAACAACCAAGGACGTATTAAACCAGCTCATTCATCTTCTTCTCGTCCAGATGCTTGACCACTTTGCCGACGTCCTGCGCCTTGGCGCGAGAAGTAATGAGCAATGCATCGTCAGTCTCGACAACTACCAGATCCTTCACGCCTACGACGGCAACGAATTTCCCGGGCGCGTGGACATAATTCCCTTCTGAATTCAGGGTAAAGATGCCCTCTCCCGAGATATGGTTGTTGTCGGCGGGCCGCCGCTTAGCAACGTAATGCTCGTGTAGCGCTGTCCATGAACCGAGGTCGTTCCAGCCGAATTCGGCAGGCAAGCAGAAAATATTGGACGGATCCTTGCGCGAACGCGGTTCGAGAATCGCATAGTCCACGCTGATGTTTTCACACTTGGGATACCACCTGCGAAAGGTTCCCGCAAATTTAGAAGTGCCGAAGTCTGCGGCAATTTTCTCTAGAATTCTTGCCGTCTCGGGCAAGTGTTCACATAATGCGTTGGTCAGCGTGCGCGCGCTCCAAAGAAACATGCCGCTGTTCCAGAAATAGTTTTGAGTTGCTATGAACTCTTCCGCGCGTTGCTGGTCAGGCTTCTCAGTGAAGCGGCGCACTTGCAGGATGCCGCTGTTGCCGGCGGGAATCGATTCGATGTAGCCATATCCTGTCTCCGGGCGAGTCGGTTTGATTCCAAGAACGACGATGTTTTCGCCTTTCGCCGCAACTTGAATGCCCTGCAGCAGCACCTGGCGATATTGCTGCTCGTTGCCGATTACATGATCGGAAGGAAACAGTCCTAGAACCGCATCCGGATCTTGCGCCAAGAGGATGTAAGCAGCCAGTCCTATCGCAGGCGCGGTGTTCCGGCCAACCGGTTCCGCAACGATGTGATCCTTTTTTAACCGGGGAAGCTGCCGCCTTACCTCTCGTTGTGAATCTTCGTTGGTGATAATCCAGAATCGCGAGGGTGATGACAAAGGCAAAAGGCGTGCCACGGCCTGTTGGATCATCGTCTGCTTGCCATCGAGCGCGAGCAACTGCTTGGCACGACGCTTTCGTGACAGCGGCCAGAAACGAGTGCCGCGCCCCCCAGCAAGAATTACGGGATAGAAATTGGATTTGTTCTTGGCCACTGTAATCGATTGGATTTCAGACTAAAGATTTCAGATTGTAGATTGAAAAAGAGAACCGATGAGACCAATCTGCAATCTCAAATCGGAAAATCTGAAATCGTTTTACATCCTCGTTGCCGGTTCCCCGAGCTTCTCCCCCGGCACGTATGCTTTCAAGAATTCAACGCTCCACTGCGGACGCACGCGAAACTCCTCGACTATGGCCGGAACGACGACTCCGTCGCCCTTGGCCAGCGTAACGGGTTGCATTCCGTTCGCCTCAACAATTCCGCAGCCTTCCACGGCGACCAGAATCTGCACTGAAGTTCTGCCTGCATTGTTCGTGTGAAACGCCTGCGGCTCGTGCAGCTCAAACTGATCGACGATGAAATAAGGCGCGGCGATCAGTGGACCACGCCGGTTGCGGCTTCCGTTCATCGTAGCCGGGGCCGGACGAAGAACTTTGCCCGAACTCACCCGCTCCTTGATCGCCGCCAATCCATGTTCCAGGTGCAATTCTCGCGGACGACCATAATCGTACAAGCGATAAGTTGTATCAGACTGCTGTTGCGTTTCCACGAGGACCGACCCCGGGCCCAATGTGTGCACGGTGCCGCCCGCCACATAGATCATCTCGCCGGGATACACATTGATCCAGTTGAGAAATTCTTCGGCGCGTTGCTCATGAATCGCGGCTTCAAACTGCGCCCGCGTAACACCTTCTTTCAATCCCAATGCGACCTGCGATCCGGGCTTGGCATGTGCGACGTACCAGCATTCTGTTTTGCCCCAGGGCTCTCCCACACGGCGGGCTGCTTCGTCGTCCGGATGCACCTGCACAGAAAGCTTGTCGTGGGGAAAAAGGAACTTCAACAGCAGCGGAAACCGGTTTCCATCTGATGCCGCGTCGCCGACGAAATCGCGCCCGTAGCGCTCGCTTAACTCAGCCAAAGTCTTGCCGGAAAGCGGACCATTGTTGACCTTGCAGGCGTCTCCGGTCAGCCAGGATTCGCCAATCTTCTCTTCAAACCTGTGGTTGGGGTATATAGGCGACAAATCCTGCGTTCCCCAGGGACGGGGATCGAAGGACGGAAGCATCAGAAATGGATAAAGGTCACTCATGCCAAAAAAACGAGCAGAGGACGCGCAGATGCATCGCCGACTGGCCTCCAACGCTTGTACTTAGAAGCTGAACTGACCAGAGAGGCTGCCTGAGTCCAGGCCAACTTCATTGATCGAACGATCAGAGCGCGCCCAGGAATTTGCGCATACGTTCGAGACCGCGGTCGAGCTCCGCAATGGACGTCGCATAGGACACGCGTATGTGATCGGAAGTCCCAAATCCCTCGCCCGGTACTGTCGCCACGTGAGCCTCCCGCAACAGTCTTCCGGCCAACTCGGAGGCCGAACCAACACCACCCCTGCCGAAGAAGGACGAGATGTTCGGATAGGCGTAGAAGGCCCCTTCCGGCTTGGTGCACTTCACTCCCGGAATGGAGCGCAGACCATTTACTACATGATCGCGAAGGGTGATGTACTCCCGCTGCATCTCGTCGACGCAGGCCTGAGGTCCCTTGAGGGCGGCCACTGCAGCCTTCTGCACGATCGAAGTCGGATTCGACGTCGATTGACTTTGCAGTTTCTGCATCGCACTGGTCACGGACGCCGGCGCCAATGCGTACCCCAACCTCCAGCCTGTCATGGCATAGGTTTTAGAAAGCGATCCGACAATTACGATGCGATTCCGGAATTCGCGCAATGCGCCGACCGAGAAGCGCTTCCCTGTGTAATTCAAGTAGACATAGCACTCGTCGGAAATGCCCCAGATGCCACGCTCCGTGGCCAGCCGCACAACTTCCATCAAGTCCTCCGGAGACATGACGGCGCCGGATGGATTGGAGGGAGAGTTCAGAATGATCAGCTTGGTCCGCGGCGTGATCAGCCGCTCAATCATCTTGGTCGTAACCCGGAATCCGTCGTTCTCGTCGGTCTCGAGCAGGACGCAGTTTCCGCCTGCGTAGCGAACGATGTCCTTAAACGACACCCAGTAGGGCACCGGCAGGATCACTTCGTCGCCGTGATCCACGAGAACCTGAATGGCATTGAAGAGCGCATGCTTTCCGCCGGTGGAGGCGATGGCCTCTTCCCTTCGATAGTCCGAATCAAAGTCCACAGCATGGCGATGCACGATGGCGTCACGCAGCTCGGGCGTCCCGCCAACTGCCGTGTATTTCGTGAAATTGTTCTGGATGGCGAGGATAGCGGCGTCTTTTATATGTTGCGGAGTGGAAAAATGCGGCTCGCCGGCGCCAAAGTCGACGACATCGATGCCTTGCTGACGCAACTTGTCGGCCTCGGCCACGACCGCCATTGTGGCGGAGGGTTCAATGCGGTTGATGCGGTCGGTTAGTTTCACAGCCGTCGGCGCTTGCGTCATTGTACTCATCGTTTCCTCGCCTTCACTTTTCGGACATTCTGAAGTTTGATCGCTGGATCGAGTTTTTCACGCAGCTTTCGTTCTACGAGTTCGGGAACAAGTTCCGTGATCCGGCCTCCCAGATGCGCAACTTCGCGCACCAGGCGCGAACTGACGTAAGAATACTGCTCGGCCGGCATCATGAATACAGTCTCCAGTTCCGGCGCGAGCTTGCGATTCATCAGGGCCATTTGAAGCTCGTATTCATAGTCGCTGAGGGCACGGATGCCACGAAGAACTGCATGAGCTTTCACTCTTGCGGCATAGTCGACGGTGAGACCGTCAAAGGTATCGACCCGAACATTCTTGAAGTCCTCGGTCAACTCCTCGAGCATATTGCGGCGCTCATTCACGCTGAACAGAGGATCCTTGTCGGGATTGCGGAGTATGGCAACCACAAGTTCGTCGAAGATATTGCTGCCGCGTTGGATAAGGTCAAGATGGCCATTCGTGGGTGGATCAAACGAACCCGGATAAATGGCAGTGACCTTCTTCAAGATTCCTCTTTCGGGTAAATCAAGCTGATGCGAAAACAGGCTGGTGTACAGAAGATTTTAGTCGGTGAAGCGTGGGGATGGCAATTGAATTGAAGGTGCAGTGGTCTCGCTCGCAACAAATTGTCATCCCGAGCGAAGCGAGGGACCTGGGTTTTTGCATGCAGTCACCCACTCTGGATGTCAGGCCAGAGTGCGATTGAAGCGAAACGTCTCTCGCCTTGCCCACTGCCTCGTGAGGTCATCCCACTTTGGATTGGTCGTCTCCACCAGTGCTACTCGTTTGGCGCGAGTCCATCCCTTAATTTCTTTTTCTCGACGAATTGCATTGCGAACGTCGTGGAATGTCTCGAAGTAGATAAGTGGGTACTGATCTAAATTGATTAGATCAGCACCGATAAGTGATGAATATTGTACTTGGCGGTGAAGCCATGAACCAATTTCCGTCTGTGCTCTTCTACTCGACGAGCCAAATTGTTAGTGATGCCCGTATAGAGAGTGCGAGATGGATTAGTGAGGATATGGACATAGTACTTCTTATCACCCACATTGGTACTCCTGCTGTTGAGACCGTCTGTTTTCGGGCGCCTCGTAAAAGCAGAGGCCTGGGTCTTGCATGCAGTTGAGATGCCGCTGGCGAAAACCCAGGTCCCTCGCTCTCGCTCGGGATGACACCATTTACGGTATGACTACCGCCGTGTTGCTGTAGCTTTCGCGGCCTCGGGCGGCGCGCTCGGCATGGTTGTCACCCGCCCAGTGGATGCGGCTTGCGCCTGTGCCGCAGGAGGCTGCGCTGTAGCCGAGGCCAGGCCCAAAGCCTTGCGAACTTCGCCATCAAGCTTGGCGTAGGTGTCTTTGTTGTCCTTAAGGAATTGGCGGGCGTTCTCGCGACCTTGGCCGATACGCTCGCCCTTATAGCTGAACCATGACCCGGACTTTTCGACCAGATTCTGGTTCACTGCGATATCGAGCAAGTCGCCTTCTTTCGAGATCCCCTCACCGTAGAGGATATCGAATTCAGCTTCGCGGAAAGGTGCAGCGACCTTGTTCTTTACGACTTTGACCTTGGTACGCGAGCCGGTAACCTGGTCACCATCTTTGATCGCAGCGATGCGACGAATATCCACGCGCACGGACGAGTAGAACTTCAGAGCTCGGCCACCGGTCGTGGTTTCAGGATTACCGAACATGACGCCGATCTTCTCGCGAATCTGGTTGATGAAGATCAGGCAGGTACGGGATTTCGAGACGGTACCAGTAAGTTTGCGCAGAGCCTGTGACATCAAGCGCGCCTGCAAACCCATGTGGCTATCGCCCATCTCGCCATCAAGTTCAGCCTTCGGAACGAGGGCGGCGACAGAATCCACGACGAGCACATCAATCGCTCCCGAGCGAACTAATGCTTCTGTGATCTCCAGGGCTTGCTCGCCATAGTCCGGCTGCGAAACAAGCAGATTGTCGACGTCGACGCCCAGTTTCTTGGCGTAACCGGGATCGAGCGCGTGCTCAGCGTCCACAAAAGCAGCCATGCCGCCCGTGGCTTGCGCCTGGGCGACAACTTGCAGGGCGATGGTGGTCTTGCCGGATGACTCAGGACCGAAGATCTCGATCACGCGCCCGCGTGGGAACCCGCCGACACCTAGGGCCGCGTCAAATGAAATTGCACCCGTAGAAATGACGGAAATGGGCACGATCGCTTCTTTCGATCCCAGCCGCATGATCGAGCCCTTACCAAACTGTTTTTCGATCTGCGCAAATGCCAGATCAATTGCCTTTGTCCGTTCATCGGCCATAGAACTGCTGCTCCTTCGAATATGGGTATGAAGACCCACGTAGCGTACACCTACGGGCTGGGAGGTCGTAAGTGCCGGAGATCACAAAGCTGTGGACAGAATAACACGATGGCGAATGAAAAGCGAAGCTACGAGTTTATCTTTCCGGTTCGACCCTAACCAAGGCTTTGTTATTGCGCAGATTGATTTCCCCGATCGAATAGTCGGCGAATTGTAGTTCGTCGGGCCTGGCAGCGCGTTTTTCCTCGCGCAGCCGATACTGCCCAGATTCCAACACAACGCCAGTGACATCAGCGTAAACCGTACATCGGTTGTGTGATGCCCCTGAGATTGCGTCACAATCGAACCAGTCCCCACCATGCGGCCCACCTGCCCAGATGGCAGTTTGAGGCACGGTCGTAGGTCTTTCAGGTGTATGAGCACCACCGTATGTGCACGCGAAAACAAGCGAAAGCAAAACTATCAGAGCAACAATACGCACGTGTGTGCCCGTCCCTTCTGAATACCCGTGCTGGGCTACGTGACCACCAACTCTGCCTGGATCGTTCCATCCTCGAGATTCGATTTCAGAGAGAATCCCATCTTCTGACAGATCGCCTTCATCTCCTGGTTTTCCGAAAGCAAAGTGGAAACCACCTTTCCCACTTTCTCTGCCCGTGCCACATCGATTAGGCGGCGGTAAAGTTCCGTGCCCATGCCCAGGTGCTGAAAGCGATCGTCGACCAGAACGGCCAGTTCCGCCTCGTCCCGGCCGCGCAACTTGCTCAGACGCCCGATCCCAACGATTTCGGCTAAGCCTTCCGCATTCCTGCGCTCGACAACCAGCGCCATCTCGCGGTCGTAGTCAATGAAGCAGATGCGGGTCAGTCGCTCGTGCGCCGTGCGCTGGCTGAGCTTGAGTGGTTGGAAGTAGCGCAAGTACACGGTTCGCTCTGATAGGGCCTGGTGCAATTTGATCAGCAGGGGCTCATCCTCGGGACGAATCGGGCGGATCGTGGCCGAATCTCCGTTCTTCATGGTCCATGGCTTCACATACTGCGTGGGGTAAGGCCGAATGGCCAGTCGCGGCAGATTCTCCTCTCTCACATCCGGCCCATAAATCACGACGCGAGCGTCGAGTGCCAGCAACTTGTCCGGCGAAGCAAGTAGTGGATTGATGTCGATCTCACGAATCCAACGTTGTTCGACCACCAACTGGCTGAAGCGCACTAACAACTCTTCGAGCGATTCCAGATCAACTGCTTTTCGGCCACGGACGCCCCGCAAAGCGTCGAAAACTTTGGTCTGCTCCATAAAACGCCGTGCCAGCGTCGTATTGAGGGGTGGCAACGAAAGGGCGCGGTCCTTGAACACTTCGACCAACTGACCGCCTGCGCCGAAGAGCAAAACCGGCCCGAACTGCGGATCGACACTTGAGCCGACGATGATTTCGTATCCGTCGAGCCGCACCATAGGCTGAACGCTGACGCCAAGGAAGTGGCCTGCCCCGGCCTTCTCCTGCACGGAACGTTCGATTTCGCTGTATGCCCGTCGAACGCCGCCTGCGTCGCGCAGATTCAATTGCACGCCGCCGACGTCTGTCTTATGCGTGATGCTCTCGGAGAACAACTTCAAGACCACTGGATAACCTAGTTCGTCTGCCTTGGCGACAGCTTCGTCGACGGAGGCAGCGACGAGCGTGCGGACACTTGGAATCCCGTAGGACGACAACAGATCCTTCGACTCGACTTCCGTAAGAATCGTGCGTCCTGCCTGCCGCGCACGTTGAATGATTTGCTCTGCCGATCCGCGATCAGCGCTCTGGTCTCCTTCTTCGCGTAAGACGGGCGTTTCGTAAAGACCGTGCAGGTTGTAGCTGTACTTCCACATGTAATGGAAGACTTTGGCGGCAGTGTCGGGAAAGGGGAATGTAGGAATGCCTGAACTGTTCAGGATGTCGCGCCCTTTGGCGACATCGTCGCCGCCCATCCAACTAGCGATGATCGGCTTACCCGTGCTCTTGGCCAGCACCTTCATCTGCTCAGCAGTCTGTGTGGGTTCGGCTAGGCCTTGCGGACAAATGATCGCCAAGAGTCCATCGACATTTGGGTCGTTCGCGGCGATCTGCGCCACTCTTCCGTACTTTTCAGGATTCGCGTCTCCAAGGATGTCGAGAGGGTTGCTGTGACTCCAATGCGGCGGAAGCAAAGTATCGAGTTCCAGCATCGATTTGGGTGTGATGGAAGCTAACTCACCTCCGTTTGCGATCAGAGAGTCCGCCGCCAAAACCCCCGGACCACCGGCATTGGTGACAATCGCCAGCCTCGGACCCTTTGGACGCGGCTGTTTTGACAGCACGTCCGCCATATAGAAGAGATCGGCAATCGTATTCACTCGCAGAACGCCTGACCGGCGGAAGGCGGCGTCGAGCACTTCATCACTCCCAGTCAGCGATCCGGTGTGTGATGCCGCCGCGTGGGCCGCGGCTTCGGTTCGTCCTGCCTTGATGATGATGACTGGCTTGCTGAGCGTGACTTCTCGGGCGGCTGAGAGGAAGGACCGCGCATCCCCGACGGTCTCCATGTACATCACAATGCTATGGGTGCGCGCATCGTTCCCCAGGTAGTCGATGAGGTCTCCCCATCCCACGTCGAGCATGGACCCCACCGAAACAAATGCACTAAAGCCAACCATCTCTTTCTGGCACCAATCGAGAATTGCGGTACATAATGCGCCACTCTGGCTAATGAAGGCTACATTTCCCGGAAGCGCAATGTGCGGAGCGAATGTCGCGTTCAATCCGGTGATTGGGTTCATCACTCCCAAACAGTTTGGCCCAATGAGACGAAGACGACTTCCTCGCATGCGCTCGAGGATCTGGCGTTCCAAGTCCTTGCCGGCGTCGCCATGCTCCTTAAAGCCAGCGGAGATCACGATGGTTCCGCCTACTCCGCAACTCACGCACTCGCCTACGATTTCGGGAACCTTGACGGCAGGAGTCACGATCACGGCCAAATCGACTCGCGCCGGAATGTCTGTAATCCGAGGGTACGCCTTGATGCCGAGGACGCTGGTTCGCTTGTCGCTGACGGGGTACACGGTTCCGCGAAACGGGCTGCTCGCCAGGCTCCACATCACCGCCCGTCCGATGCTGCCTTCGCGATCAGTCGCTCCGACAACCGCTACATTGCGGGGAGCGAAGATCGCGTCCAAGGGGTGGCCTTCGGAGCGCAAAACGTCGTGGGCCCGATCGTGGGCCGGTTCTCCGATCTTGTTGATGGCCTTTGTGCCGGTCATAACGCGCGTAAGTTTACCGGTACTCGGTATGGACTGTCAGTGACTTGTGACAGCGCGGTTGCAGACGCCAGCATACCCCGAGCAGATGTCCCTTCTCTCGATTTTTGCTCGCGCTGCCCAGGAGTCGTAGTAAAATCCGCCGCATCAGACCTGCCTCTTGGCAGTGTGGGGAAATAATCCAGGGCGCTGCTCTGTAAAGATCGGCACCGGAGGCTTCATGGAAGAACGGGCCATCAGTAATCCTTCAACAACCTCAAAAGCACCATGCAAACACGAAGGCCGCAATGTCTGGGTATTGACTGCCTACGGCATCTCAGGATTGGCCTTGTTTGGCATTCTCGCGTACTACGTCTCGCAGTTTCTGGCACGATAGCGAATTTGGCCCGGAGCCAGCTCATTCAGAGCATGCGCGAGTAGTGTCGCTCGTCGCTGATAATTCCTTTTCCTTTCGACTTACTAATTTCCGAAAGTGGTCATGTCGTGTACATAAGCGGGCTGGCGTTCGTGCTACAATGACCCGCGCTCGAATAAAATTCCAGAAAGTTTTCCTCACGTTTCACAAGTAGACGGATAACTCCCGTGGACCAGGAATCCCCAAAAACTAACGGCGTCACCTACGCTGACGCGGGTGTGGACATCGACCGCGCGACGCGCACCAAAAAGCGTATCAAGTACCTGGCCCATAAGACCTTCACGCGAGGCGTGCTCAGCGAGATCGGCGGCTTCGGCGGACTCTTCTCAGTCGATAAGACTAAGTACATAGATCCGGTGCTGGTTTCGAGCGTGGATGGCGTAGGCACAAAACTGAAAGTCGCCTTCGAGATGGGAGTTCACCACACGATCGGCACCGATCTGGTGAATCACTGCGTAAACGATATCGCGGTTCAGGGCGCAGCGCCGCTGTTTTTCATGGATTATCTCGCCACGGGAAAGCTCGATCCCGAGATCGCAGAGAAGGTGATTGAGGGACTTGCCGACGCATGCAAACACAACGGCTGTGCTCTTATCGGCGGTGAAACCGCTGAAATGCCCGGTTTCTACCCAGAAGGAGAGTATGACCTTGCCGGATTCATTGTCGGCGTCGTCGACCGCGAAAAAATAGTCACTGGAAAAACGGTGGAGATCGGCGATGTGGTTCTTGGACTGGCTTCCAATGGACTGCATACCAACGGCTACTCTCTCGCCAGAAAGCTGCTGTTCGACGTTGCCCGCTACACGCCTGAGACGTACGTAAACGAACTCAAGGGCAAGGTCGGAAATGAACTGATGCGAACTCACAAGAGCTACTGGCCTGCCATCAAACGTCTGGTAGATGGCGAGTGTGTGGCGGCCATGGCGCACATCACGGGCGGCGGTATTACCGAGAACTTTCCCCGGGTTCTTCCTCGTGGAGTGGCTGCGGTCATTGAGCTTGGCTCCTGGCCGATTCCTCCGGTATTCGATCACCTGCAGACCCTGGGCAATGTTCCACAGGATGAAATGCTCCGCACCTTCAACATGGGGATTGGGATGGTGCTGGTGATTCCTTCCAAGAAGTTCAAGAAAGCTCAGACGGTTCTGGAACGTGCGGGAGAAAAGCCGTTCACGATCGGAAGAATTGTGAAGGGTGACCGCAAGGTGATTTACACGTAGAGCCGATCTCAGATTGCTGATTTTCAGATCTCAGATTTGAACCCTCGAGCGCAGTACGCACTTTCCACTTATCGCTTCAGCAAGTCTACCGGTTCACGCACATCCGTCACTCGAACGTGTTTCGCTAAGGTCGGATACCTTTGCGCCAACGCGTCGTACATCGCGTAAGCGACTTTGCGGTAGGAGATGTGCCCAGCCGCACCGGTCCGCAGTTCTGAGATATAGACCACCTCGGCGAAGTCCATCTTGAATAAGGTGCGCTTTCGGAATGCGAGTGGGATCGCATACTGAGAGTTTTCTGGGCTCTCAGGCAGTGATGCCCGGCCCAGCTGTTCGATTGCTTTCACGGTGCACTGCATCGTCGCCTGATAGCTTTCGAGTGCGCCCGCTGCCTGTAGCTCTTCGGGAGTGTCGTAGCCATGTGCCGTGGTGAATCCCTGGCCAATCTGCACGCAGCGGCGGTGACGATGCATGTCGCGGAATCCTCCGATATCCATCAGGATGTCGAAGCGAAACTGCTGTCCTGCGCAAAAGGCGCGTTGCATCTCATCGTGCTTGCTGCGATGCCGTAAGCCCAGATCGATGAATTCCTGGCGTCGTTTCTCTCCGCAACTTTGGACCGCGCTCCGAAGTTGGCGATACGAGTAATCGCAATGCTCATAGAGCAGAGTGGTTGCCAGCTCAACTTCAAGCGGTTCTTCGTCGAGCAAATCCACCACTGGCGCGGGTTCGACATCCGCGCCTTTCATCAAATCAGCCGCGGCCTGTCGCAACTCATGGCGCGTTTTCAGTTCGTATTCGCTGGCATTGGCATATTTTACGAGCGTGGGGCCGACGCGAACCTCACGCAATAGCTCCTGCTCGGCGCGCTCTCCCATGGACGAATCAACCTCGCGGATTTCGTTCACCAAGCGCGTGAGTGATTCTTGATTCACGTTGTAGGCGGGCGATGATGCAGCTTCCTTCAATAACCCTCCGAGACGCCGAATCTCGCTGAAACCCGAGGAGAGCAGCCTTGCGACCTGCGTCTCGAGCGTGCGTGCATTGACGATCTGTCCCAGAGAAGTGTTGGTCGCCAGCGGCAGCAGGTACCTCGAGATATCAAAGGCCCGCGCCCACAATGTGCGTTCATAGGCCTCCTGCTTCATCTCCGCCGGTCGCGCCGTTATGTCGACGAGGTATCGAAAGACTTGTTCGGATGCTGTCGCATACTCAGCGGATAATTCATCAATGGTCGCACGGTAAAGGCGACGCGCCTCTTCGTTCGTACCGAAGTCAGGGGTGAAGTACCCTCCCTTTTTGAAATCCTGATAGCGTGTCGAGCGCTCCTGGCCATCCCAGCGCTGCTCATCGGCCACCGCAATCGCTGCAAGGATCGAGAGGCGCTCGATCGCCATGGCGATGTGGGCTAAATCCGCGATTGAGCGATGCCCGTACTGAAAGTAGAAAGTATTGAGAAACTTCTCTGCTTTCTGCTGGCTGATTTCCTTCAGCGACTCTTTCATCGAGAGCGCGGAGCGGGAATACTTCGCCATGGCATAGGCCTGAACTTCAGGCTCAGCGCCATACACGGCGAAAACTTCTACGCCCGGCTCGCAGGGTGGATCCATGGTCGGAGAAATCGGAGCAGCGGTTACTTCTGGCATCAATTATCGGTGACCTCAAAGGGAACAGAAATCTTACTTGCGAGGCATCGGTCCCGCAATGCTGAATCGATGCGTCGGCCAAGAACATGGAAAATAAGGGCAGAGCCTACATCTATGCAGGAAGTACAACCAATCACGTCGACGGACTCTTTCGCCATTCGAGCCCGAATAGTTACCATCGGATGAGCTTTTGTTTACTTCTGCGACTTTTCAGAAATCGGGGAATCATTTATAAAATACAGATCACCTTTTTCATGAACCGTCTTTTTCTCTTACTTGTAATTGGTTGGAGCGGGATTTCTGTTGCCCAAGTTCCGCGCCTGGTGGCTTCGGCCTCGAATGGCGAGGCAAGACCCTCGTATCTCCTTCCGGCAGATATCGTTGCGGGTAATGCGCAGAAGCCTGCCCCATTGGATGTTGCCGCAACACTTCCCCGGATGACACCGGAACTCGCCCTGCAGGCATACCAGCGCCGCTGGGAAATGCAGTCCGGAACCCTCGCGTCGTACTCCGCCAAAACGCTCATTCGGGCGGAACTACCGGAGACTCAACAGCAAGGCGAATTGAGGCTAGAACGTTACTTCGCGGCGCCACGCACGCTCGTCTTTAAAAGTGTAGAGTTCACCGGCGACAAATTTGTTAAGAACAACGTCATCACCCGACTGCTGCAGTCGGAAGTTGATCATGTTCAGAAAGATGACACTTTCCTCACTGCCCTGACAGTTGTGAACTACAAGTTCTCATCAAAAGGGACTAGCCAGGTGAATGGCCGCACTGTCCACGATTTCCAGGTGAAGCCTCGCAAGAAGCGCGCAGGCATGTTCAAAGGGCATGTCTACCTCGACGCTTACACTGGCAGCTTGGTTCGGGTGGAGGGCTCGGTCGTGAAATCACCGTCGTTTTTCATCAGAAAAATCGACTTTATCCAAGACTACGCTGACGTTGGGGCTTTCACCTTTCCGATTCATATGCACTCGGAAGCTCTCGCCCGCATTATCGGACGCGCAGTCGTAGATATCTATCAGCAGGATTACCGTCCAGAAACCAGCGTTGCGCAGGTGGCCCTGCAAGTACCCACGCCGTAATTTTTCCAACACTGATCGACGGTCGGTACGATCGATTGCTCGACAATCATTCCTGCCCGCCGCCACAATACTCGTGCACCGGTTGCTTAGCGAAGTCGCGCATCGACCATGGCCGCTTCCCTCAGATCCATGGATCATGACGCAGACGTGGAACGATCTGCTGTTTGCGCACTGGCCTATTTCGGCGGACCTGATCCGGCCGCTGGTTCCGCAAGTTCTCCCGCTTGATACGTTTGACGGATCCTGCTGGATCGCGGTCGCTCCGTTTCACATGAGCGGGATTCGTGCGCGCGGCTTGCCACCTATTCCGGGACACTCGGAGTTTCCGGAACTCAACGTGCGAACATACGTCGTCCTCGACGACAAGCCGGGAGTGTTCTTCTTCAGCCTGGATGTCACCAAGAGTTTAGCCGTGTGGGCAGCGCGCACCTTCTATCATCTGCCGTATTTCCGCGCGCAAATGTCCGTTAGCCATGAGAATGGCGGGATTGAATACGCTTCAACGAGATTAGTTGGGAACGCCACCTTCCGCGCGAGCTATCACCCAATTGCCCCGGTGCAGCTTCGCGCGAAGGGAACACTCGAGCATTGGCTCACGGAGCGATACTGTCTCTACAGCGTCGCGAATGGCCGCGTTTATCGAGGGGACATTCACCATCATCCATGGCCACTCCAAAATGCGGCAGCTCAGATGGAATGCTTCACGATGTTCAGCGCTGCGGGTATTGTTGTCCCTAAGGTTGCTCCGCTGCTCCACTTTTCTAGCAAAATCGAGGTGCTCCTCTGGCCTTTGCAGCGGGTGTGCTAATTCATACGCTCCCGGAGCTCACCCTTTCGTGCCTGCAGCTCTCGAGTTTGCTTGCGACAGAGAAGCATTCGTCATATTCTGCGTTTTCATCGTATGCCTTTTGGACCAAGTGCTCTCCTTCTGGAGCTCTTCGCGATTTTCGTGACCGCGAAGGTTGTGGGAGAGGTATTTGAACGGCTCCGCCTCCCTGCTGTCCTTGGTGAAATCCTCGCCGGCGTTCTACTTGGCCCTTATGCGTTGGGGTGGGTTGTTCCGAGCGATACCATTCACTCCGTCGCGGAGATCGGAGCAATCTTCGTGTTGTTCAGCGCTGGGCTGGAGACCAGTCCGCGCGATCTGATTCGGCTTGGGCGCAAGTCGCTGGCGGTTGCGACCGGCGGTGTGGTGCTGCCGTTTGTAATGGGCTTCGCGTATATGAAATTACGCGGCGACCACTCGAGCGAGGCCATATTCGTTGCGGCGGCGATGGTAGCAACCAGTGTCGCGATCACGGCGCGGGTACTGGCTGACCTGCAGGTACTGAACAAAAGAAGTTCAAAAATTATTCTCGCGGCTGCGGTGTTTGACGACATCCTCGGCATGGTACTGCTCGCCATCGTGGGAGGCCTGGCAGGGCAGGGTCTGCAATGGACGCACCTGGGCGTCCTGATCGCTGAAGCCGCCGCTTTCGCGCTGTTCATGATATTCGTTGCTCCGCGCATCGTTCGCCGGATTCAACCCGGCGTGGAGCATCTCTCTACTGCAAATGCGTCCCTGATTCTTGCATTGGCCATTTGTCTCTTTCTGTCGTGGCTCGCTGTGACCATCGGCATTGCGGCAATCATCGGCGCATTTTTCGCAGGATTGATATTTTCTGACTACGCGCCGGAATGGAACCTGCTACCCCGGGTTGCGGGCATCACGGCATTCCTTGCGCCGTTCTTCTTTTTCACGATCGGTGCTCGCCTGAATATTCAACTCTTCAGTGGTGACATGCTCATAACCGCCTGCGTAGTTTCTGTCCTGGCCGTGGTTTCTAAAGTCGTCGGCTGCGGACTGCCTCTTTATCGCAGTGGTTGGAGTGCGGTGTTTCAGGTCGGGATCGGCATGGTGCCACGAGGCGAGGTTGCGCTCATCGTCGCATTGGTAGGACTGCAGTCGGGGTTGGTGTCACAATCTGCGTATGCCATCGTAGTGTTCATGACGGCGGTGACCACACTCGTCGCTCTGCCTTTATTGCGGATCTTGTTTCGACATGAGGTCCAACGTACACAGCAGGAACCCGCGCCCGCGGAAGTCAATTTATAATCCAGCTTTTCACCCGCAAGGAGAAACTCATGTCGCTTGCAGGAAGAGTTGCCGTGGTGACCGGCGCCTCGCAGGGAATCGGACGTGCCTGCGCGCTGAAGCTGGCACAAGCAGGCGCAACGCTTGCGCTTGCTGCGCGAAGTCAAGACAAGCTCA
>DATBFG010000003.1:0-39834 GCA_036558645.1 Terriglobales bacterium | reverse complement strand
ATCTAGAATTGCCGGCCGTGCAGGCACATGTGCAAGCCGTACATGACGGCCGTAGACTGCCGTCGATTGTGCCTGATCAAGGCCAATTGCCTTTAGAATGAACGAACTCTGAAAGGTGGTGTAGTATGCCGAAGCGTGCCGGAGAGTATGTGGTGTGACGTGCTTCTGGATTCCCGCTTCTCGTGCGACGTGTTGCACCGCTTCCCAAATCACCTTGGGCGTGATCGGCTTGTCCGCCCGCCCTGAAGGCGGTTAACCTTGCTAGTCTCGCCATCGGCGGTACTCTTGCGTCATGCGACCCCTTCGGTATTCCATCAACGTCACATTGGACGGCTGCTGCGATCATCGCGGAGTGTTAGCGGACGAAGAATTGCATCGTCACGCTGTCGAGAACCTCGATCGGGCCGATGCCCTCCCCTTCGGCCGGGTGACTTACGAAATGATGAAGGCAGCGTTTCGGCTGCCGGCGTGGACGGGAGCGAGGCCTGATTGGATGGAACCCTTCGCCCGGACGATCGACGCGGCAAAGAAGTACGTCGTGTCGAGCACCCTGGACAGGGCCGATTGGAACGCAGAGCTTGTGCGCGGGGATCTGAGGAAGGCCGTTCAGCAGCTCAAGCGGGAGTCGGGTAAGGGACTGTTGGTGGGAGGCGTGAAGCGCCCGCTGGCGTTGGCGGAGCTGGGATTGATCGATGAGTACGAGTTCGTGGTGCAACCCCGGCTAGTAGGCCACGGGCCGACGTTGTTCGCGAGGCTATCGAAGCGTATCGACTTGACGCTCGTGAGCCGGCTGGAGTTCGGCTCGGGGGCGGTGGCGATGCGATATGAGCCAAGAAGCTAGCGATTGCGCTTGTTAGCCCGAGTCGGCCGCATCGTGGAGCAACTCGGGCAACGCGATAAATTTGGGATGAGAGTGAAGCTGCGTGGAATTGTCGATCCATCGGTGGCCTGCAGATCGTGATCTGAACAAAACCGTGTTACGCGTTGATGGTCTTGTCGCCGAATGTTTGCAGTTAACGCAAGCGGAGTTACAGCAACTGCCGCAGCGGGACCTCACGAAGGATTTCACATGTCTCGAGGGTTGGACTGTTCCGGACGTCAAATGGGGAGGAGTCCTGCTGGAAGCCGTCCTATCCCTGGCAAGGCCGATGGCGCAGGCCCGTTATGTTCAGGCGGGCGCTGGACAGTTCAGCATTCCTCTGGCGATAGATAGCATCGGACGGATTCTGATTGCTACTCGTATGTACAATCGAACGTTGACAGCCGAGCACGGGGGCCCCTTTCGCCTGGTTGTCCCTGATGGCGATTGCTTCATGCAGATTAAGTGGCTGGATCACTTGGAATTGCGCCAAGAGGCGGGCGCGAACACGGCCGAGCGGATTGCTTTGGGACGACTCACGGCACAGAAGACCTCTAAACAACATCAGTGAGACGTGTGCCACGGATTTGAGAATCGTACGTCCTGCAACACTGTCGTGTCGGTAAGTGAAGTCAGGAACGCAATCAGGTCATCGTGATCTTGCTGAGAGAGCACGAAGCCTCCGAGCGTATTGCGGCAGCTCTCCCCGAGCAATTTACACCGTTGCACTGGCATGGCGAAACGTTCGATTTACCGGCACGCGCGGTCCGTTTTGCTGAAACAGCAGTTGTGCCGAATCAGGCTTTCCAAATTGGCTCAAGCGTTATCGGCCTGCAGTTTCATCTCGAGGCGACCACCGCTAGTGTCCAGAGTTGGTCGCACACGCGGCTCACGAGATCGAGCTCGGTAAACGGTTTCAGCAATCGCCTGAGAGGATCATCGAAGAGGCAGCGCTACGGGCACTTAAAGTACATCCCATCTTGCATACCGTGCTTCATTTTCTGACGAGCTGAGCAATCCCAAGTCACACGCGAGCACGTTGCTTTCGGCGCGCCTCGTTTGAGTATGATGTGACCTGCGCGGAATGGTAGCGGCCTCTTTAATTATCGGAGCGATCCCGAGATCCATTCAGCTCCAGAAAGCTCACTCCGAGCCGCACGTACTGACGTACAATAACCTATCCAAATGTGAAGGCGAATGCCTGAACGCCCGGATTTGTGAATTGAATCTCAAAGTCGTGGTCGGCGATCGCTCCCCTCTGGCGAATCAATTGATATAGACGTTGACCGGTGACGATGCCTTCGCCGTGGCTATTCGTATCTTCTCCGTGATCGCGTCCCGGCGGATGGCCGTCAATCTTCACGCGATAGTGAATCGGCTTGCCCGGTGTGGAAGGACCGAGGACTAGATGCAGATCACGCGCGTGAAATTTGAAGCGAATAAGATCCCCTGATGCCACGCTCACCGCATCTTCGTTGTGAACGATCCAGCGGCCCGAAAGAGCCCACTGATTTAGCGAGAGTGGTCCCCGGGCGGTATATCCTTGAACACGGTCACGGACCATACCCGGGCTACCTGCAAAGCCATGTGTCCGTTCGTACCCAACGTAGGTTTCGGGGGAATGCACATTCTGTCCATCCGCAGTCGCTTCGGCTCCGGTTGCGTGCACGGCAACGATTCCGCCCGGTACCGTCGGTCCAGCATGCCGTTCGGCCAGCAGTTGTTGGATCCATCGCTCCGACTTTTGCGTTTTGCCTTCTCCAAAATGCTTGTAGCGGAGTTTGCCATTCGCATCGAAGAAATAATGAGCAGGCCAGTACTGGTTATCGAACGAACTCCAGATGTCGTACTCGTTGTCCATCGCGACCGGATAGGCGATGCCCAGATCCGCCACTGCTTTCCTGACGTTCGACTGGTCTTTTTCGAAAGCGAACTCTGGCGTATGTACGCCAACGACTACCAGCCCACTGGACCCGTATTTTCTTGCCCACGCTTCGACGTACGGAATGCTGCGCAGACAGTTGATGCAAGAGTACGTCCAGAAATCAACCAGCACAACCTTGCCCCGCAGATGATCCAACTCCAATGGTTGCGAGTTGATCCAGGCTGTGGCACCTTCGAAGCTTGGCTCATCGTCATCTTGACCGGAATCCTGAGCCGTAACCGGTCGGACCGACGTAGGGTGCAGAGTCGATAACAGCCTTTGCTCAAAGGTGGAAGTTCCAACCGTAGAAAGGCGCGTTAAGATGCCGCGATCTAAGCCAAAAGCGACGACCGCTACGGCGGCCAGTATCGCAATGCCAAGTGCTGGGCGCAACCATTGCTCCGCGCCCAAGAGGCGTTTGAGGGATCCGAAGACGCGGCCGCCCGCGAGAATTGCGACTGCAAGTGAAGTGGCGGCGCCGAGTGCGTAACAGAGCAGTAGAAGAGACGTACGTAACGTGGGTCCGCCAATCGCGGCGCCCGTTAAAATCAATCCCAAGATCGGACCAGCGCATGGCGCCCAAAGCAATCCTGTTGCGACACCGAGAAGAATCGAAGATCCTATGCCGGAATGGGTGTTAGCGGATTGGGTCAGTGTGTTTCCGAGCCGAAGGAACGGACGTGAGATCAGGTCCGCCAACTTCGGAATTATAAGCGTCAACCCAAGAACTGCAAACGCGACAAGTGCCACTGTGCGGCCGAATTGATTTGCATGTACGAGCCAGGATCCGCCCGCGGCAGCCCCGCCTGCAAACAGGGCAAAGGTGATGGCCATTCCGGCGAGAAGAGGCAAGCCAGTTCTGCGGAAAGACTGGCCGGCTCTCACAAAGGTGAACGGCAATATAGGCAGAATGCACGGACTGAGAATTGTCAGCGCGCCACCGAGATAAGCAGCTATAAAGAGAAGCAAAATCTAAACCTATTTGTGACTTCGTACCGCCTGCGGCACAGGTTACGCCTCATCGGCCTGGCCGTCGGGCCATTACTCCAGCGCGGCTTTCTAATCATCAAATCGTCAGGAGTTCTTCGAAGAAGGCGCCTATTTGATGCTTCCGATCGACAAAGTGGACCTCCAAAATCCAATGCCGCATCAACCCGTCGCTGGACTGGGTTCGGATGCAGGTGTGATTTTTAGGATGAATATAGAGCGAGATTTTGTCATCCGGAAATCGCTCGTGTGGAAAGTGACCAATCAGATGTCCGGCGATGACCCCACCGAATTCCCAGCCGGAGTTCTCCGCCAATCCGGCGACGTGTTCAAACAGTTCTGAGGCTGTAATTTCGGGACTCGCCTGAAAATGTCGTTTGCCCGCAGCAAAAGCTTCTTCCGTGTCTGAGCGCAATTTTTCTTTCAGCGGGTCATCGCCGATCACGAAGGTGCGACCGAAATCGGCCTCCCAGTTCTCAAACACCGGCCCAAGATCGAGAAACAAAATGTCGTCCTGGGCAATCACCCGATCCGGCGGATTCTCGGCATACGGCAATAACGTATTGTTCCCGGCCCGAACGATTCGCTTATGCCAGTAAGTGATGATCCCATACATCTCTTGCGCCAGAGAATAGATTTTGTTGTTTAAATGGCTTTCCAGGATACCTTCCCGAATCAGCTTGCGAGTTTCAATCTCATGAAACAGGGCTTCGGCTTTCGCTTGAGCTTCCTGGAGTTCGCGAACGCGCGCTGCTTCTATTTCCGTCATGTCTTTTTGCATGAATCACTTTTATTCTAGAAAACGTGCCACCGCTCTCACAACGCGTGCACGGTATCGACTTGGATGCGGAGACGCGCTGCTATCATTACCGCTCTTCGCTCGACATCGTGGCGATCAAAATGAAGTGTTGTGGCGAGTATTACGCGTGTAAAGACTGCCACATTGCGCTTGCCAATCACGAGATAAGGGTTTGGCCCGGCAGTGAATGGGATGAGCGGGCTGTTCTGTGCGGACGCTGTGGAGCCGAACTGACGATTGCTGAGTACCTTAGATGTTCAAACAAATGTCCCCGTTGCGACGCAAACTTCAATCCCGGCTGCCAAAATCATTGCCAGTTTTACTTTGAGCAGTGAGTACCGGCCGCATAGTCCCCGGGCCATGCGTCACTGCGTCTTCCGTATACTGGACTGGGCTCTCGTTCGTTTGCTTTTCGGCCATTACATTGATGTGAATCGCTGATTGGTAGCACGAACGATTCACCTTCCAGGAGATTTGATGATGGGTATCTTGAACGCTCGATGCGCGGTTTGCTTTGTCCTGGCTTTAGGTTTTGGACATGTTACGTTCCCCGCTGACATCCTGATCGCCGACGCGAAGTCGCAGCCGGAAAGTTTGACTGTGGCGCCCGGGGGTGTATTGATTGTTGGCAGCGCGAGCGAGCCCTTTGTGTACAAGGTGCGCTCCGGTTCATCCACTGCAGAGAAGTTTGTCGACGCCAGTGCTGAAGGCCCAGGCACATTTTTCTTCGGCATGCTGGCCGACGCTTCGACGAATGCGTTATGGACGTGCCAGTTGACTCCGGTTCCCAACACCACTCCGGTACAGCGGCACACGGCCCTAAGGGGATTCAATCTTTCCAGCGGCGCGCCGAAGCTCCGTTGGAATCTGCCGGGTGATAACAGTACGTGCAACGATTTCTCAATCGGGCCTGATAAGGCGCTTTATTTAACGGACACCGCTAACGCCAAGATCTATAAGCTGGGGCCCGGTGCTTCCGCGGCAGAGCTGTTCCTGGAACATCCGTTGTTAAAGGGCATCGACGGCATCACCTTCCTCAATGGCACGCTTTACGTGAACAACGTGATCACGAATCATATCTATCGCATCCCTGTGGACGCATCCGGGAAAGCGAGAGGGCCGGTCGATATTTCGCTGGACCAGCCGGTCCAAGGACCTGATGGCATGCGTGCGGCGAACGGTAAGCTATTCGTTGCCGAAAACAAAGGTGGGAAGATTTCTGTTATTGCGGTCAATGGAGACAAAGGGAGGGTCACTGTCATCAAGGAAGGACTACAAACGCCCACGGGAGTCGAACCGGCAGGCGACACTCTCTGGATAACTGAGCGCAAGACCGGTAAGATCTACTCGCTGCCGCTTTCCAAATAGGTCGCGCCGACGGCGACTTATTCACACGTAGAAGAAGGAGAGATGACGATTCAACTGTTGAAAGCGGTGTTATTTTTACTGTGGTGTCCGTAACGGGCTGGGCGCAGCTAAATGCTGGCGAACAGAATCCGGAACCAGACCTGCCGTTTACGATGACCACCCTGGCCACGTTCAAATACCCGTGGCGAATCGCATTCCTGCCCGATGGCCGGATGCTGATCACCGAAAAGCCCGGACCCGTTTACCTGGTAAGCCAGAAGGGGGACAAGATCCAGGTTGGCAATAACGCCGCTAGTCTATTTTGAAGGCCAGAACGGAATGCTCGGGGTCTTTCTTTCACCGCATTACACCAAAGACCACAACGTTTATCTCACGTATGCCGAGCCGGGCAACGATGGTGGCGACCTCGCGCTGGCGCGCAGGTCGCCTTTTCTCCCGATGGAAGACACCTCTTCCTTTCAGTCCGTGAGCATCAACGCTTCACCCCGCCCAGGACCCGAACCAACCCGAAGGCAAGATCCTGCGGCTCACTCTGGACGGAAAACCCGCTCGGGGCAATCCGAATTCTGGCAAGAAGGGCGCACAGACGATTCCTTTAATCGACCCGCCGAAAGACACCGAAGCCGCCAAGGCAGCGCCAGTGGTGAGCAACTACACGTTCCCCGGTCCCAATCCGACGCCGCTGAGACCTGGGCCAGCGGCGTGCGTACGCCTTATGGCTTGGCGTTTTCGCCCACGGGCGAACTATGGGAGGTTGAGCATGGTCCCCGTGGAGGCGATGAGCTTAATCTGATCGAGCCTGGCAAGAATTACGGTTGGCCGCTTGTCTGCTACGGCAAGAACTATGACGGCGTGCCAATCCCGAACCCCGACACGCGGCCGATCTGACGAAGCCCGTCATCTATTGGGTTCCAGTGATCGCGCCGGGCAATCTGATGTCCTACCACGGTACCCAGACTTCCCACAATGGAATGGCAATGGCTTCATCACGGGACTCACGAGCATGTTGCTCACGCGCATCGTCTTCGATGGCCATGGTGGCGCCCAAGCCGCCGAACGCTGGAATTTGGGCAAACGCCTTCGTGATATAGAAGAGGGTCCCGATGGCTCACTTTGGATTTTGGAAGACTCCAGCCCCGGCGCTCTGATCCGTGCGACACCATCAGTGAGCGCTTCGCGTTAGGCGAACAGGAAACTTGATCTTAGCCGGCGCTCGCCGCGGCTCGGCGGTTGCGATGCAAGTGCGTGAAGCCGGATCCGGAAGCGCCAGAGCTCCTATGACAAGGAACGGGATAACATGTGCGAATCTTAGACGTTCCTCCCTACTGCTTTAAAACAATCTGCCCGGTTTCAAGCAATGACTTCAGATTCGATAGAATGCGCGGCCAGCCGCCCGACACTGCCTGAATGAGCTTTGATTCCACGCGATCCATCGTATGCGTGATGGTGAGCTTGACCGCATCCGGTACGGGCTCAAGCTCAATCGTGCAACGCGCAAAGCCTTCAGCCTTCAATTCCGGCCTGAGTTCGTGACGCCAGTTCAACACAATCCGCTTGGGCGGGTCGAATTCGACAATTTCTCCGGTGTCCGTAAGGCGCCCATCGGGATAGAGCATTTCCCAGGGCGCTCCGGGCTTCCATTCGCTCTTGATGTGCACGCCGAACCAGTATTCCTTCATGAAATCCGGACCCGTCAGCGCCGACCACAACCGTTCTGGGGTTGTGCGAATGAACGTCACATACACAAAGGTGCTTTCGTCGCCTTTACTCTGCATCGTGTTTTTCCAACCTCCTCTTGAGTTTTGAGAGCGCCGTCAGGCGGGGTTGTTCGAACTTGCTGATCCAGCGCTCCGCGATTTCGTGGATCGGCACCGGGTTGATGAAATGAAGTCTCTCCCGGCCCTGGCGTTTCCACGACACCAAATTTGCCCGCTTCAGAATTGCGAGGTGCTTGGAGACGGCCTGACGAGTCATATGAAGGCCCTCGCAGAGTTCTCCGAGTGTCTGCCCGTTTTTCTCGCGCAGTCGATCAAGGAGTTGCCGACGGCTTCGATCCGCTAATGCCTTGAAAACGGCGTCATCTTGCATTTGCCAATAGGGAACCTTCTGGTTCCCTATAAGCTACATGATACGGAACCGTGTGGTTCCGTGTCAACAGACTTTTCAAGCTTCCAGAGTGAGCTGTGCAGGAATCTTGCCGCTTATCCGTGGTGGGGATCTGCTCCTCCCGCGCCAGACCTTACCAGCAAACCTTATCCGCCGTCATGCACGCTCACCGAAAACTCACGAAGCACCAGAAAATTTCTTGGACGATTGGGTCGAATTCCGGTCCGGCCCTTCGACCATATCGTGAAGACAGGGCAACCGACACGCCCGAAGATGTTACAAGAGAGTGGAGAAATCATGACGCAGTATCTTTTGTTGCTTTTCACCACCCCGGCGACTACAACGCGTCGTAGAGGACGAAGCGATGTCCCGAAATATCGAGCGCTCAAAACATCGGATAGTGGCTGCCGCTCTCAGGGTTTTCGTTAGCGGCCGCCGGTCTGACGGGCTGTTGTCGGGTGCCGCGAACCGGATCCGCATCCCTGCTTGTGGTGGTATTACTTGGGTCGTCGAAAACTTGGGACACGCGTCAATTAAACAAAATCAGATAAGACTCGAAGGAACTGAGCCATGAGAAAAGTCAATGTGCTTGAATTCGTTTCGCTTGATGGCGTCATACAAGCCCCAGGCGGCCCAGAAGAAGATACCAGTGGCGGCTTCGCGTATGGCGGGTGGATAAGCCACATTCCGACGCTGTTCTTTCAACGGCCATAAGAAAGCAGATGAAACATGCCGTTTGACTTGTTGATAGGGCGCAGAACCTTTGACATTTAGGCAGCATATTGGCCGCAACATAATGACATGTGGCCAGCCGTCAACAGAGCGACCAAGTACGTCGCCTCAAATACCGTGACCTCTCACGCATGGCAGCCGTCCGTGTTTCTAAACGGAGATATTGCGGAAAAAATCACCAAAATTAAGCAACAGGAAGGGCCGGATTTGCACGTTTATGGAAGCGCAGATCTCATTCAAACGCTCATCAAGCATGATCTGGTCGATGCGCTCTGGCTGAAGATATATCCTATAACGTTGGGCGGTGGAAAACGATTGTTTGCCGCTGGCACGATCCCAGCGGCATTCAAGGTGACGGAAAGCACAGTCACGTCGGAAAGGCGTCATTATCGTGAATTACGAGCGTGCCGGCGCAGTTCCAACCGGACGTTTATAACATTCGGCCGGATGGCAAATGTAGGCGCTGTCGCCAGACTGGTCGCAGACGCGCCACAACTGAATAGTTTCTGAAAAGTCGATCGGCTAGCGGTGTCATCTCCTGCCTTAAGTTTGTTTCGCGACTCGCAAAGAGCCCAAACGCGTCCGGAGACGCGGCCACAGACTCGCAGGTATGCCGTACGGGCCGGCAAGCTGATGATAAACCCGGATACATCCTGAGAATTACTTCCGCATGTAAATCTTCACGTGGCTTGTACTCACGAAAATTCGATGGTGACACATTGCGTTCGCATGTCGATCGGATTGCACCTCGTTCGACTATTCTTTGGGAGGTCAATAATGAAGTTGAATACGTCTCCAGACGCTATGCCCCACACACAAACGCTCACTCCCGCTCAGGAACTTGCCGCCACCAACAAGTCCCACTATCCTAATGAAAATGCGGAATACCGGGCGGCTCGCAATGCGCTTCTTGTCGAAGAGATCGAGCTGCGTCGCCAGTTGGAGCGCGTGGCGTCCCAGCGCCGGGCACTACCTCCGGGCGGCGAGATCCCGGAAGATTTTCATGTCGTCTCAGAAAGCGGCCCGGTGCGATTCTCGAATCTTTTCGGCGACAAAGGCACGCTCATGATCTACAGCATGATGTATGGTCAGCAGCGCACAGCGCCATGCCCTATGTGCACATCGTTTCTGAGCGCCTGGAACGGAGTGGCCGTCAACTTGCGTGAACGCGTCGCCATAGCCGTTACCGCGCGCTTGCCAATTGAGAGGCTCATTGAGTACAAGCGTCAACGCGGCTTCACGCACTTGCCTTTTGTTGCGGATTTGTCCGGCGAATACACGCGCACCTATGTGAATTCCGAGGACGCCGACATCCCCGGTTTTAGCGTCTTCAGCCGGCGTCATGGGACCATTCGTCACTTCTATAGTGCCGAGATGAGTGGAGCGATGGCAGACGCCGGACAAGATCCGCGCGGCGGCCCCGACCTTGATCCTCTCTGGCTGATGCTGGATTTGACGCCCGAAGGCCGAGGTACGGATTGGTATCCGAAACTCGATTACGGGCACAAGTGACAGGCCGCTGACCGCCGGTCGTTCGTAAGCATCCTGCTGCGAGTCGCGGGATCTTCACCCGGGCGGATTCTAAGCTCGTCTAAGCTGGTTTATTCATTGCTACTAACGAGAGAAAACGTCGCACCCTGTGGGTCCTGACCTTGGATAATCCCCGCACCGCCCGGTACCTGCATCGGACCGTTGATGATCTTTCCGCCGCCATTCTCGATGCGTTCGATAGCTGCCTTAATAGAATCGACGTTGAAGTAGAAGGTCCAACTAGACACCGGAATTTGGGGCGTCTTCGTCATCATCCCGCCGTCGCCCATCTGTTTGTGATCGCCCTCATCAAAGATGCGATAAATGCCCATTGGACCCATGTCCATATCGTTGACGTTAGTCCAACCGAAGAGCTTGTTGTAGAATTCAAACCCGCCTTCGAGGTCGGTTGTGTACAGTTCGTGCCACCCTATGGTGTCGGGTGTGGGTGGTGTGGGGCGTTCTGGTGAAGGCTTGCCGGATGGGGAGTAAAGACGACAATGGCAGCGCCCTGAGGGTCGGACATCATGGCGAAGCGAAGGATACCCGGAACATCCGTCGCTGGTTTCCGTAGCTTGCCACCAGCTTCGACGATCTTTTCAACGTGAGCATTGACGTCATCTACGGCTATATAGCCTATCCAAGCAGTGTGCCCGGTCATGTGTAAGATGCCAGCTATGCCGATGCCGCCAAGATTGAACGTCGTGTATTGACTACCATCACCAGCCGAGACCTCCTTGGTAGTCCAACCGACAACGTCACAGTAAAACTTCCCGGCGGCTTATGTGTCGCTGGTGATGAGTTCATACCAGCCGAATTTTCCTTTTGGTGTAAACATCGTCAATATTTTCTCCGAAGTCATTATCCGTCCTGGTCAGGGCTGATCGTCGCATTCCAACTACACCAGGCAACATCGGCGAGTCCTCCATCCGGACAGAACCCAAGTCAGTTAATTAGAAACTCGGGTAGTCGCGACGTGTTTAGAAACCGCGCTTACTGTCGTGAACGGGACTTCCTTTGCTAGCCAGCTGGTCTCACGCGGCCAGAGTCATAGGTATCGAAGCTGTCGCAAGCCAGGCGATTCCGGCTGCTACTTGAACAAAGACGCTATGCTTTGAAGGAGCAACAGAGCCCGACATGGACAACACGAGAGTGTTCAGGATGGCGTTCGCCAGCGTATACCCCCATTACATCGCCAAGGCCGAGAAGAAGGGCCGCACCAAAGAGGAGGTGCATGCCGTCATCCACTGGCTCACGGGCTACGATGAACAAGCGTTGCAACAGCAGATCGACAAAAAAGTTGACTTCGAGACGTTCTTCGCTCGGGCACCCCGGATCAACCCGAACGTCTCCAAGATCACAGGCATGATCTGCGGCTACCGTGTGGAGGAGATTGAAGATAAGCTCATGCAAAAGATCCGTTACCTAGACAAGCTGGTGGATGAGTTGGCCAAGGGAAAGGCCATCGACAAAATTCTGAGGAAGTGATCCGGTCCCGGAGCGCTTTCAATGTGGAAAGCAGATTGGCAGCTACATCGGCCTGATTCCTCAGGAGGCCTCGAGTGGCGAACATCGGCGCTTAGGTCACATCAGCAAGCAAGGCAGCTGTCTGCTCCGTTTTCTGCTAGTGGAGGCAGCACAATCGGCAGTTCGCTTCAACTCTGAATGGCGCAGCAAGTTTCTTCACCTGGCAATGCGCCGAGGCCGCCGAAAAAGTAATCATGGTCGATGTTATGACCGGAGAGATGGTTGGGTCGGACTGAAATCCACCCGAAAGATTAGCGACGAGCCTTGGGCAATGGCATGTTTAGTTCACTTCCAACTGAGTCCGACGATGCACTCCGATAGTGCACAGAGGCGAAGTATGTCCGTGATCAGATCGAAACCGCTCGACAATCTCGCCGTTGTTAGAGATAGACCGCTACCCGAAAACGTGAAGAAACGCACTAACCGGCAAGATGTCGAACTATATCAAGCCAGGCAGTTGATATGGCATTGCATCTGGATCGCACCACTGATCGCCCCACCGATACCCACGTAAGCTGTCAAATCGACGTCGTCGTGCACAAGTTCCTCGATGCTTTCCAACAGCGTTCAAATTTTGGTTGCGGGCTCTTTAGTACACCTGACTTTTGTACGGATTTTCTTTTTGCGCCGAAAGCAATTGCGCGAGGCTTGCCAAGCGATCCGCAATCTCCGCGTTGCTCAAGCTATGGCTATTATCCGCCATTACGATCCCGCTTGCTCACGCCGACCGCTCAGTTCTCGGGAGGTAGCGTTTGCGGCGGGACCGGCGACCTGGCTCGCTTGCTTTTTGCCCGCTTCAACACGTCCTTGGTGGTAAATTGATCCGCGCATTGCAAGTTCTTCAATTCCTTCCACCCGATTGGCAACGCGACCGGCGCGCCTGGCCTCGCCCGGACTCCATAACCCGCGATTGCGGTATCGGTATAGTCGTTCCGAAAATAATCGATAAAGATCTTGCCAGTTCGCTTCGCCTCGCCCATAGTGGCGATATAGGCGTCCGGCGCGGCAACCACCATCTCGTCAGCCAAAGAGCCGGCAAAGATTTTACGGCAGTTGCCGATATTACTCAGGAAGTAGCGGCCTTTGGATTCGGCGCCCGGGAACTGCTGGTAATCGTCGTCGGAAAACTTGAAGTATCGATAGATGTCGCCGCTCTGAAACCGCAGGTACAGAATGCGCTTCCCCGCGTCGTAGGTGACCGAAGTGAACATCTTTGAATCGAGCGGCAACCAGGACATTGCACTTTACGCTGCTTCCACAACCGGTCTTGGGGGAAAAGATTCCGGGGCAGCAACTCCTCAATCCGGTTGATCGGATGATCGGCAATACACCCCAGCACCGAGGTTAGATAAGCCTCCGGATCGATCCCATTGAGCTTCGCTGAAGCCAGCAGACGATAAATCACCGCTGCCCGCTCACCGCCGGCATCAGACCCAGCGAACAGGTAATTCTTGCGGCCAAGAGCGACAGCGCGCAGCGCGCGTTGCGCCGCGTTGTTATCGATCTCGATCTGGCCGTCATCGTCGTAGCGCACAAGCGCACGACCAGCGTGCGAGCGCATAGCCGATGGCGGCCGCAATCTCGGATTTCCTGGAGACCCGAGTAAGTGTTTCTTTGAGCCATTGATGCAGCGCTATTAATAAAGGACTGGCTCGCGCCTGACGCACCTGTTGACGTTGCTCTGGCGAGCGGCCACGGATTTCGCTTTCAATCGCATACAGCTGTCCGATGCGCTCGATCGCTTCTTTGGCGATAGGCGATGCATGCGCCTGGCGGATATCGAAGAACTTGCGCCGAACGTGGGCCTAGCAAGCTGCTTCTCGAATGCGCCCGCTGTCATATAGCCGGTTGAAGCCGGCGTAAACCATCGGCTTCCAGGGTTCCTGCAAACGTGGCGAGATGCCGGTGCGGATGCTCGTCTTTGCGATCCGGAGAATAGGCGGACCAAACCGCGGGTGCCGCTGCATCGCCCACCGGACGATCGTCGCGCACATACGTCCATCAGCGGCCGAGCTTGGTTTTTGCCAATGCCCGGCGCTAGCACCGGCACAGGTGTATCACCCGCAGGCAGCCTGCTCGCGCTCATCACGTACCGCCGAAAAGCATCGTTTAAAGGCGCCAGCAACTCAGCACTGGCTCCCACCCAATCGGCTAGCGTCGAACGCCCGAGCCCAACACCTTCGCGTGCATAAATCTCCGCCTGCCGGTACAGCGGTTGATGATCGGCGTATTTCGATACCAGAACATGCACCAATAATCCCGGCCGGCGAGACCACGCTCAATAGGACGGCTCGGAGCTGCGGCCTGCTCGATCACGTCGCATTTCATGCAACTCAGTTTTGGACGCGCATGCCGGATCACTTTGAAGCGCGCCGACACATACTCGAGGATTTCGGAGACGTCCTCACCGAGCTTATGTAACGTCTCGCCGCACTCCGGGCAGTTGTCCTCTTTGGGCTGATTGAGCTCGGTTTGCCGGGCAAGTGATCGGGAAGCGGTCCCCGCGCTGGCTTTATGTGTTACGCCGGCAAACACCCTGGCGGCTACCGCAGGTTAACCTGCGCTCGGATCGTTGTCGGCTCTCCGCAGCGCTTTCTTCGAGATCGTCTAGCTGTAGTTCAAGCTGCCGAATCCCGCGTTCGAGCTTTTCCGATTTGCGTCCGACCTGCATGCGCTGCAAACGGGCAATCAACAACTTCAGGCGTTCAATCTCCGCGGCATGCCGAGAGCTGCTCATCCTGCGAGCGGATCAATCCCTTTAATGCAGCCGTGTCCAGCGCATCTAGATCGAGCGTGGAAGCGACGGACACGCGAACTACTGTTCACGACGGGATTTCTTCCGCCCGGACTGCTAGGCCCTTGTGCGCCACATCTAGGTTTGGGCCCGGCTTACGGCGCAGATCAGTACGACGCGGTCCAATTCTAGCCGGAAGTCATACTGAAGGCGCGCCGCATAACTTTTTTTGGATCAGGTAGGAGGGTAAGGTCGATTGTTACCAATCGCCGTTCGCGTCCCAATCATTCGGTTAACCACCGACTGAGCTTATCCAAAAGCAGACTTCTTATTCAAATGACGCTAAGGTTAATCGGGGACACGGACTTCAGTCAGCGGAAAGTGGCTTTAGCGTCAAGCAGGAGCACAGCATCCTCGCTGTCAGCAGGCGTTGCAAAAGTTTGGGTACTATGACTTGGGAAATTGCCCAAATCCTCCTTGGCCCCTGTCGCCGGATTCATAACCGTGACCGTCACTCTATCCGTTCGCGCGACTCTTCGCAGGTCTATCGGCACGGAAGTTTGGGAGCTGAGATAGACAATCGCGAAGTCCGACTCTGTCGAACGCGCTGCGGAATTGAAGGTCTTATCGCTGCTCGCGTTTTGAACGAAAAGGGATTGGTCAGGTACGAGCTGCCACCATTTGCAAGTTTCGAGCAGCTTCTTCAAAATAGTCATCTGCTTGGCACCGGGCGATTCCAGGGATTCACGCCAAGAAGGATTCTTACGCCATATGTCGTTATGTCCATAGGTGTGGAAGCCACCACTGAGATATGACCAATACGCCTCTTTGCGAACGACGTACGGAGTGATAGGACGACTGGGATATTCGGGGCCGGCTTCATATGCACCTTCCGCCATCACCACAGGTTTCACAGGCAGCTGGCAGTAATCAGATAATACAAAGGCTGGCGCTCGCCAGTAATCACTCCATGTTTGGATGTGATTGAAACTCACCCATTTTGCATCCTGAAAGTAGCTCGAAGAAAAGCCCCCTGCCGGAGCGTAGCTAACGAGATGGGCGCCATTGTCCGTCGATCTTAGTCCCTCAGCGAAGTCTTCAGCAACCTCCTGAAAGCTCCAGGGCGCCAGATCAAATCCATTCATCCAGATGATGTTAGTGGCATCCTTATATCGCCGCCCTAACCATTCGCCATAGCCCCTAGCGTTCTCGCGCGTGAATACTTTCTTTACGCGCACAAACGAGCCACCAGAGCCACCCATAGCCAAAACATAAAGTACAATGCCCTTCTGTTCGGCTTTCTTCACGACCCAGTCGACCTTCTTAAAATAGTTTTCGTTCGGTTTTCGCGGGTCCCAATCATGGAACGGAAGGTTCCCTTCAACATCTGTTCCCGCCGTCTTCAAACCGGGTCCGCCATTAAACGGAATCATGACTTGGATGACGTTGAAGCCTTGCTGCTTTCGATGGTCCAGGTAATACGTGATCTCGTCTTTCGTATAGAGGGAAAAAAGGGACCATGCTGAATCGCCCAACCAGAAGAAGGGCTTTCCGTCCTGTAGGAAATATCGTCCATTTTTGCTGATCGAGAGTCCACGTTGCGACGGCGCTTCCGCGGAAAAAATTCCTTTCTCAATCAGGACCGACATAACAAGAATGAGTAACGCCAATACAGGCAACTTGATCAATCGAATCATTCGATTCTCCATGTCTCCCGATTCATCTACTATTCGTCTGCCAGACACCAATAACTACCATCGCCGCAATCAGCACCAGAGCTCCTGAACGAAGGAGCAGAAGTGCTCGACGTGGCGATCCAGCCCATTCACCGGTGATCATCCCCGCTACATTTGCCGCAACTATGGTCATGGCCATATTGACCGGAAAGCCAAGGATCGGTCCCATGGTGCCAAGATGCGCAGCACCCAGGCCGTAGACCGAAATGCTGGATACCCAGAGTAGACCCATGAGGACGGCGAGCATCCAATGACCAAAGCTACGCGGTGCCACATACAATGCCCAAGTAGAATTCTTACTGAGCAAGTAGCCGCAGTAGCCGAGGTTTGCGGCAAAAGCGGCAATTTCGACGGGCAGCCACAAAGCGTTTACTGCATCAGCCGGACGCGCGCCTGCGCTCAAAGCTGCCAACCGGATCCCCTGCCCGAAAGAGAGGGCCAGGTTATACATCGAAGAAAACAGGCCGGCGGCAATACAAATTACGAGACCTTTACGTAAGTTGCCTCGTGCAAAGGTCGCCAGGTCGGCAACCGCCACGTTCTTTGCGGTGTTCTGCGCGCTCTCCCGGAGCGTGCCTGCGCGTGCAGACAGAGCCAACCCAACAACTACAAGAAGAATGGCAGCATACAGCGCAATCGCGGAGGGGCTTACGAGCCGCTCTGGAAATAGGACTGCGAACGGAAGCAGCGATCCAAACGCAGTAGTTAGACCCAAATTCAGTGTCATCCCGAGACCAACGCCGAGCATGGCGTATCCGATGCCCGCGAGTGCGCAGCCGATTCCCCAACCGAACCCGAGGCAAACCACCGTTACCAGGTTCGAAGAGTTCAAGTTTCCGTAGACGTTCACGACACTCGGGAACCTGATCGTCATGGTCAGCACCGGCGCGAGAAACAGGGCAACGAAGCAGAACGCTAACCAAACGTTTTCCCATTTCCAGCGGCTGGCATATTTCATCGGCACAATCATGAAGCCAGCCATGACGCCCGAAAGGCAGACAAGCAGCAAACCTTGTATCGACTCGACGTTCATTCGAATGGGAAAGTGTGCTCTCAAAAACCGCTTAGATCAACCTGTTAGCTAACCATCGGTTTCAAAGCGTCTCAGAAATATACTTTCAAGGCGAGCTGAATGATGCGCGGAGGACGTGTCGAGATCACTTGGCCGAATTGACCATTGACCTGCTTGCCGTCAGGATCGAAAAGTGCATCGTTGTCTACTGTCGCGAACTGGGTGTGATTGAAAGCATTGTAGAACTCGCCACGCAACTGAACATAACGCGACTCGCTACCAAATGGAAAATTACGCATGACGGAGATATCCCAGTTGTTGATGCCGGGCCCACGGAATACGGCTTTCGAAGCATTTCCAAACGTACCCGTCGCGGGTCGGCCAAAGGCTGCCACGTTGAACCATTCGCTGAAGCTCCTGTCACCATGCGAGAGTTCCACGGGTTGGAGAAGCACGGCGCGGACTCCGTCTCCTCCCCCGGTGATATCCGCGCCGTCTGTGGTGTTCACATTTACGCCTTGAGGTAATCCGGTGGCAAACGTCGTCACACCCGATAGTTGCCAGTCGTTGATGATTGCGCGTACAAAGCCGGGTCCTCGGCTAGTTTTCGGAAGTGGCCAAACGTAATTAAAGACCAGCATTTGGGATTGGTCAAAGCCAGCCAATCCGTACGACCAGACGCGATCAGAAATGTATCGGGCGAGCAGCCCACCCTCACCGTCGGTTAGATCCATAGTCTTCGACCAGGTGTAGGACGCGCCGAATTCTATTCCCGAAGTAAAGCGATGAGTTGCAGAGACCTGGAAAGAGTTGTAGTTCGAAATGCCGGAAGCTTGGAGATAGCTGATGCTGGTGTAACCAAGATAGGGAGTGAACAAGGCGTCGGGCAGGGCGCTGCCTGGATTCGTAGGATCGGCATTCTGAGGTTGGAAACGGGCGCCGTAGGGCAGGGTGTCATAATCCCGCGTTTGAAGCAGATGCCTTCCAAGATTGCCCACGTAAGAAACATCCAGCAGCGTGTTCTTCCCAATTCTGCGCTGTACTCCGATACTGTACTGGTAAACCGTCGGAGTATTCATGTGTTTTTCAATGCTCGAAACGCCCGAAGGAAAGAGCACACCTTTCGAGCTCAGCAGAGAACTGGTGTCACCATAGAAGATCTTGGGCGATATCTCAACAGGCGGATTTGTGAAGCTGGACCACTGATACGGATTGACGGTCGGCTGGGTTTCTTTAAGGGTGCCGAAGCCGCCCCGAATCGCGGTTGTCCCGTTTCCAAATACGTCATAAGCGAAGCTGAAACGTGTGCCGACCTCGACTGCCTGATGGGTTGTAAAGCCATCCGGGTAATTTTTATCCGAGTCAACCACCATGCCAGAAAAGGGATCCCCCGTTCCCGGTACGAAGGCTCCGATAAGGGGGGCAGGCGCAAACGCGCCGGTTACGGGATCCTGTGCAACACGGTTGCCACTTGGATCAAAAGCAGGCCGATAGAGCGGCGGTAGATCGGCCGGGTTATAGCGCTCAAACGAGAAGGAGGCCGCCTGGGACGGATCGTTATAAAGCCACGGAGTGAACCAGGAAAACCGGAGACCGTATCCCAAAGTCAAGCGTGACGTTACTTTCCATGTATCCTGAGCGAACCAGTCGACATTCCAGATACGCCCTGTTCCGTCAATACGCTGGTTGGACTCGGTGTAAGAATTGAAGTTACCCAAAAGTGCCGTGGCGTAGGGCCAGTTGGCGTCGCCCGAATTGTTCGGATTCCGTGTGAAATCAAAATGTCCGGAGGGGCTGGACCCCGATCGGCTACCGTATCCGTTGCCGGTTCTTTGAACATATAAACCGAATTTGAAAGTATGGCTGGCATGAGCGTAGCTCACGATATTCGAGAGCGTCAGGTAGCTCATCGATGCGTCGATGGGCAAGCGGTAATCATATGTTAAATCTGCACGGTTGGGTATTCCTCCAAACACCGCTTCAGGGATGAAGTCATTCGGATTCGCGGACGGGTAGAGTTGACCGAGAGTGAAGCCGATACCTGAGCGCGTGACTGGCTCGAAAATTGATCCGCCCTCGAGATGCGAAGGCAACTCCTTTTCGCCGCGAATTCCAAAGCTTAGCTCGTTCACCAGGTTGGGTGTGAAAGTACGGATATATCGCGCCTGTGCGTTGTCCATGGTGAACCGATACCCTACGCGAACAAGGGGAAGCTGATTAAATGCGACGTTTCCGCCGTTATATTCGAGAATGTCGGAATTCCAGCGGGAGCCCCGAACGATGAGGGTGTCTTTGGGACTTATATTGTAGTCCAGCCGTAGCAATTGGGAAATCTTCTGCTGATGTGGACTTTCCTGCCATTGATAGTTATAAGCACCGAGAGAAACGCTCCGATCCAGAACATTCGCCGCGGGAAACACATTGAGCAGGGCTTGCATATTCGGGTCCAAGCGGCTGGTTGGGATCACGTTGCCTAAAAAGGGCGCCTTCGACTGTGGGTCAGTTATGGGAATCAGACTTCCACTCTGATCGAGGGTTTGAGAAAAATCGCCATTTCGTTCGAGCGCAGTGGGTACCGTCAAACGGTTCAGGGGACCTGGTTGGGTGATATCCCAATAATCAGTCGAAAAGAAGAAGAACAGTTTGTCGCGCGTAGACGTGAGCAGCTTAGGGATGTAAACCGGCCCTCCGATCGTCCCGCCCACGTTGTTGAACCGGTACGCAGGCTTCGGTACACCGTTGCGGTTGTTAAAAAAATCATTTGCCACAAACTCGCGGTTGCGATTTTCCCAGTACACGTTTCCGTGAAATTGTGAAGTTCCCGACTTGGTGACGATGCTAACGGTGGGTCCCGGGTTTGGACCAAATTCGGCGGAGTAGGTGTTCTGATTCAGCTTTACTTCGGCGATTGAGTCCATGCTCAGGACGGACGAATAAAGCGATCGAATGCCGGTCGTATCAGCCGGTTGTCCGTCGAGCATCGTGTTGTTCCAATAGCTGCGCATTCCACCTATGTTGGGTGAAAAAGTTCCAAATTCACCACCAGGGGAGGAATCACCGATTCCGGGGTCACTCTCGCTTATTTCGGATCCGGAGCCGTTCGACGTGATCTGGGAAACACCTGGAAGGATTTTCAGGAGGTTAATGGGATCCCGTCCTCGGGCAATAGACGAATCCATTTGACGAGCTGAGAGGAAAGAACTGGGCTCACCGCTTTCGGTATTAACGGTTTGTCCCTGAGAAATAACAGTAATCTGCTGCCGCACATCGCCGACTGCCAGTTGAATGGTTCCAAGCGGAAGGCGTTCACTCGCCGTGAGTACTATCCCCGAGTGTACATAGGTACGAAACCCTGGCTTTTCGATCCTCACTGAATAAGTAGCAGGAGGAACAGCCGAGAACACAAACTCACCGGCGGAATTTGATGCACTCGTTCGGGTGGTGCCCGTCGCATCGGCCGTCAACTGAATGGTAGCCCCGACGATGATAGCCCCCGAAGTGTCCACAGTAGAGCCACTGATCACGCCGGTTTCAGTCTGTGCTTGCAAACCGCTGAAAGCAACGAAAGTAAGGCAAAACGCGATGATTGGCCGGCGTCTATACGCAAGAGCAGGTTGCCCCATACGGTCTCCCCTTTCACCGCAACCGTGGCGGCGGTTTTTCGTGTTTTCCATTGAAACGCGGTAATCGGGAGACGTCTACAAGTAATCGATCAAAGACTGTAATGGAATGATGAAAGCCCGGTGCGGGCATCAAGAACCGGAGGAGCGAAGCCTCAGCAAGTTCTGAAAGCTTAGTTCTTGTGACTGAGCAGTTGACCGGTTGCGGCGGATCGGTATTGCGTCGGCGTCATTTTGGCGTAGCGACGGAATAGCGAGGTGAAATAGCTGTGACTCGAGAAGCCGACTTGCTGACCGACATCGCTGACCGACGAGCAGGTCTCGACCAGAAATGATTGAGATTTGGCTATTCGAAGCTGATTCAGATAGTTGATAAAAGAAATTCCGGTCACGATCTTGAAGCAATGAATAAAGTGAGACGGACTCATAGAGACCAGACGGGCGGCCTGCGTCAGAGAGATGTCCTCCTGGTAATGAGCTTCAAGGAAATTCAACAGGGGCCGTAGCCTCTGAAGCATCTGGGAGTCTCGATGGACACGCTCCTGAAGTTCCGGTAGTCCGGCGGAATATCTTGCAAGCAAAAATAGGATCAGATGCAAGTACATCTTGATGCCTGCGCCGGAATCGGCAGAAGTAACTGGCAGGAGAGAGTGCATCTGGTTAACGAGGCAACGCACCTTTCTAGGTATGCCAGTAGATCCGGGAATCACAGGGCTGAAGCCATATTCGGCAAGAGAGAAGGGCGTCAGTAGGTTCAAGCTTCCGCCCCAGGTGTGCGCGTCCGCTACGAGTTCGGGAAGGAAAAGCAGTACAATCGCTTTGGCGGGAATGACAGGACCATCAATTTTGCGACATCGATGAAGCACTTTGCTCCCAACGACTACTAGATCGCCTTTGTGAAGTCTGTATTCTCGATTTTCTGTTTCGTACATAACTTCGCCCTGGTCGACCAAAATCAATTCACAATGATCCGGGCGGTGCCGTGGGAGATCCCGGGAGCGGTCGAGGTCGAAAAAGCGGATGTCGATAGGCAGAGACTGACTGAACGGCCACATATGAATGCCTTCCGGACTAATCTGCCCTTCGACTAGGGCGATTGCCAACTCCCATTTCAAATGACCCCGCATGCAAGTACCTTTAGTCTACTGGTCTATTAGACTATCTTTGAGCGAACTTACGAAGGACATTTTCCGTGATTCGAGCGACGTTGTTTTGATAGCGGTTGTGTGAGAGAGCGCCCGACCAGGCAATAGAACCAGTCGAGAATACGGCTCCCCCTCCAGGATGCTCATAATACGTCATATGAGCCTGTATGTTTGGAGAGCGTCGACCACATTCATGGATCCCCGGGATGGTCGTCTCCTCCACAACATGCCAATAGGAATCGTCGTGGTCTCGTGAGGACGCAAGGAGAAGTGTATTTTCGGGACTACCGAGCCGATTATCCCGATGATCGATTTCGAATCCCGCGGCGGCGCCAGTACACAAACCAAAATTTCCAATCGGCTCGTCTGGACCAATCCCTTCAAAGATGAAAGCGACCCGGGGGTCAAAGCTGGCTTTTTCGCGAAAGTAGGGAGAACCAGGAGCGCCGCCCTGTGCGCAAAAGCCGACACCGAGAAGCCTTTGCGGAGCTCGGCCTCGAGCTCTCCAAATTCCGCCTAGCTCGCCGGTAGTACTGTGGTAGAGCTCACCATCAGGAGCACGGGTGAGACCAGTGCCGAGAACCCGCCTAACCTCGATAACTGGGCGTGTGGGGTGGACCGAAGTCACCCAATAGAGGCCATTGCCTCCCAGGTACATAAGGTTCCCGCCCCCTGCGAGAAAACCCTCGAGCCCGTCGAGCATGGGGGCGGACCAGTATTCCGGATGAGCGCCCGTAATAACAACCCGATAGCGTTCAAGAAGGTGATGCCCTTCACGATGCAGGTCCTCATCAGCTATGACATCGAAAGCGTGTCCGTTGGCTCGCAACCAACCGGTGATTGAAAGGTCGGCAGCGAGGAGATGTGGGCTGGCGAGAGGGGCGTAGATATAGCTGGGACCGCCGGAAAGGTTTGGGCGCAATCTGCTGGCGTAGAAAGGCGTACTGCCGTCACTGTGTAGATCGTAGAGACTGACGCCTAGCTCCGGATGAGCGGCTATGAAGTGGTCTTCCCACAGCCATGGGGATGATTCATTGGATTCAAGATTGAACCGGTTGTTAATTTCGTTAAAGTTCGTATAGGCCTGCCAGCTGAACGTGGGTGCGAGGAACAGAACGGACGTGTTCGCACCTGGCTTTCTGGACCTCACAATATAAGGGATGTGAAAGTCACGATTTTCGGCGATAAGATGAACCGCGTAGATGCCGCTTTCGAGATCCTCCGCGACTCGAAATGCGAAGTCTTCCTTCCAGGCGGCATCCTCGAGATCGTCATCATGGAAATGGATGGCACCGTAAGTGTGAGGAGCATCCTGATAACGGCTGAACATTTCCCCATGCCAGTTGTACCCGGTGACCCCACGCGCAGGCATGTTGACAGCGATTCCGTGATGCGCGTGACGGGAGCGATCGTCAACGCGGTTGCTCTGGATTCCAATTGAGAAATCCCAATCGCCCAATAGTGAATCGCCGAAAACAGCAGGATCGGCTCCCCCGGACAGCGATTTGATTTCACCTGCGTCGAGTGCACGGTCGATGAGCCTTGGCCTGTCAATCTTCCCGTTGAAGTGACCGCACATGATCGGGCGCCGCTCACGTTCATTCAGAAAGGCACCTATGCACAGACAATCATCGGAATCGCGGAAGCCCCCGCATTTTATGGTCTGCTCAGATTCCGCGCGGGTTGGGTCGTCTTTCCAGTTACTGCATGGCCATTGCCAGAGGCGCGCCGTCGCGGCTGACAAGTTGAGAGTGGCAGCAACAAAATACCACGAACCAGCACGAACACATCGTTGTGTCTTGACGCATTGCGCCGGCTCACTTTCCAGAGCAACGCTCAAGGACAGACAACCATTCTCATCGAGCATCAAACCGTAGCCCACACCCAACGAGCGGATGCATTTGGTGATGATGCCTTGCATGCATTTCCCTGGAGTGGTCGGAAAAATCCAGGCTTGTAAGGTGATACCGGACTTGAACGCTAGAGTGGCGCGGTGCTCGACGATAACATACGATCCACTGTGAATTGTTTGGATCCGCCCCGCATACGTGCGATTGGTGGAACTAGGGACCACTTGTTCCCGGAACTCTTGCGTTCCCTCGGGGTCCTTATCGATCAGGCGAACTAGTGTAGCTTCGTATGAAGGCGACGAGCAGCTGACCATACAGGAGATTGATTGACCAGGTGCAACAGATATCTGATCGACGTATCCGATGAGTGTGCTGGTTTCTGCAGCCAGGTCATTCATAAGGACGTTCTTGTATAGAGCCTTATTACTAGGTAATGAAAGTAATTCCCTTGAAAATCGACGCCCTTCAAAAGACGTTGGCGCCTTCTTTGCGCGCGCCATCGTATGCTCCCAGAACCAGTTGAGTCAACTTCCGTGCTGCCATCCCATCAGTGTTCGGACGCCCGCCCGTTTCGACACAAGTAAAGAAGTGTTCAACTTCAGGTTTTAGATCGAGACCCTGGTCATTTTCAAATAAAATTTCCTCCTGAGCGCCGTAGGACGTAATTCGCGTTTGCCACTTGCATCCGGGGCCTTCAGTTGTGGCGTTTCCCAAGGGCGTGGTTGTCAGAGTAACGTAGGCCTTTTCGCACATCGCGTTCATGGTGTACCAGATCCGGGGTTTCGGGGAAGCCCAAGTGTGACGAACGGTCCCAATCACGCCGTTCCGGAACTTGATAATACATGTAGCAGTATCTTCGCCTTCCATCGCCACTCGTCCCCGAGTGCCGACCATATGCGCGGCTCGGACGTCACCACAGATCCAAAGCATAATGTCAAGCATGTGGCCAGAAGCGGAAAAGAGGCATCCACCTCCCAGCGTAGCGACCTTCGTCATCCAGGGCGCAATGTAGCCCTCGACCGTCTCATCCATAAAGCTGTCCATTGAAATCAGCTTTCCGTATCGGTTTTCGTCGAGAATCTTCTTGAAGACCTTAAAGCCTTCGCGATATCTGTGCGGGTAGGCAATCATCAACGTCTTCCCAGATTGTTCCGCGACACTGATCATTTCATCGATCTGATCTAGCGTGTTTGCCATTGGTTTTTCGAGAAGCACATGAAGGCCTGCCCGCAAGCAGTCGAGCGTTACCGAATAGTGAAGATGATGGGGAACTAGAACAAATGCGCAATCTACCTGATTCAGAGCTTGCCTGTAGTCGATTAGGAATTGCGCTCCAGCACGTTCAGCGATCTGTTTTCCGCGCGACGCGTCCGGGTCTGCCACCCAGACGACCCGCCCGCGCTCCCGCAATTGTTCAAGCGCGGCCCAGTGAAATGGCGCGATCCAGCCTGCGCCGATTAATCCAACCTTTTGCATAACTTGCTCACCTCGGGCGGATAGATCATTATGCACAAGATCTGGCCGCCGCCGCTAAAAAGAAGCAGTCAGAATCTATCAGAAAATTGAGTGCAGAGCAAGAACATGCTTGGAGTTGTCACACACCCGTTCGGACCAGGTCCAACCACGGTGGGACGAACGTGACTGAAACGAGACCGCCTTGGACGAAGCCGCTTATGCGGGAACGCCCGAGGCGTGCGCGGGTGGCGTGGGTGTCAATTCCGCGGGATGGCGACTAACCGTCAAAGTGACGTCCGGTCAGTATCCTTGGCCGTTACACGAAGAATGAAGAAATCTTAGTTCCGGATCGCACTCAACCGCTGCTTAGAAGCAATCCGAGAACCTTACGTTTCAAATGGCCTCGCTCCGGCATTTGTTTGGACAATTGCCGGAGTCGTGCCGTTCTGCCAGTGTGGTGCGACCTGCAGGCTATGGAAGCGAATCGGCAATCTTAACGCTCAGGTCCGGGTTTCCGCTGGTAACCGAGTAAACTCGTTCGCTCGTGCTACTGACAACAGTCGCTCGTTTCGTAGCACCTTGCTCATCGAGGTCTTCAATCATCAGCGCTGGCCCTTTCTGCATTGATATTTCCCGGACCTTCGCAGCCGGATCCCGCGGAATGTCAAGCAACCATGCCGGATGTGCTGCGAACTTCTGGGACATGAGTTGCGCTTCCCACGAGGAAATGCCCGTGCTCCGGAATGCCAGCTCAGCGAAGTACTCCAAATCAAAACCCGCAGGGATCAACAGTTCTATCGGTCGAACCTGCACGATACGGACGTTGTTCGGATAATCCAGTTCAACCATGGGCCCAATAGTCGTACGCAATTGGGCGCCCTCCCATTCAGGCGGGACCGGGATGTCAGTTACTCCCCCTTTGTCGAGGGCAGTTTCGATATCGCGAACGTGGATGGTCTGCTCGATCGAGATCGGACCAGTTACGGTGATAGTAGGATGTGCTGACAAAACGTCAGCAGACGGCAGAAACGGCGTGAAACCGGCCTTGCGTTCAGCTTCATCAAGATCCTGAACGCGCTGCTCTAGACCGTTGGTGGTGATCTGCACATGCAGCGGCAACTTCGATAAGTCGAGCCGCACAACATCTATACGGTTCAAAATGAAGCGATACCAAAGTTCCTGGGCAAGCGCCCTGGTTGCAGGAAGCGCTATCACAACAGAGCAGGCTATAAGGATGCCGGCAGCGGCTACGAGCCAAGTCCGCGAAGGGCTTCGCGGCGCCAGGCGAGCCTCGAGCAATTGACGTCCGCGTGCGAGGTTCGGATTCCACAGCGGCTCAATCGTCGCAAGTCGCTTGGCGACCCATGCCTCCTCATGATTCGTTTCCATATCGGTTCAAATACTCCTTTCGAAACGCTGTTTGAGCACGGCTGATGAGACTTCCGACATAATTGGAATTCACTGCGAGAGAGACGGCGATTTCCTGGTAGCTGAGGCCTTGGCTCCACAGAAGCAACAATTCAGAATGACGCCTGCCCAAGCCTCCCAGTACGGTTCGCACCCGATGTTGCTCAGCACTGACGGTGTATAGCTGTTCTGGCGTCAGAGGCGAGGCACGGTGAAAACTGAAGAGGCGCTCGAATTGGTTGCGGCGTGTTTGGCGTCTAAATTCGTCCAGCGCCTCACGCGCAATCGTCCGATAAAGCCAACCCTCCGCGTGCTCTCCGTGTGCCCGAGGACTTCGCCACCACTTCAGAAAGACTTCTACCGCCAGTTCCTCCGCGCGGGCCTGGTCATGGATGATCCTGCCAATGGTGCGGGTAATGCGCTCATAGTGAGCGCGAAACATTGTGTCCAGCCGTTCGGGATTTGCGCCTTCCATCAAGCTCGATTCGGCCATGCTTGCGTTCACATACCAAGAACGTTTAAGACTGAAGATTTGTGGCACTGGGTCTGAGAAAAAGTGATTTGGAGGACACGAGTTCTCCAACGATCGTACCTGGCGTAAGAGCTTGAATTCAGTCCGGATATCCTGAATGCCGTCCAACTCATGGGTCGCCGTCTCCTCTCGTAGACAATGGTCTGCGACCCGGAACCTGCACGGCTTCGCCGCGAGTTGACGGGAAACGCGCTACGATTCCTTGTCCGACGCGCGATCCCAATCAGCGGGATGGTGACTTCGCGCCAACTTGGATCGGTAAACGCTAGGCCGTTAGAACGAAGCCGAGCGTGCGGCGGGCGCTCGCGCGTGGGCGGTGACTCTGATGAGAGCTGGATAGAGTAGCGGGTCACAAGGAGGGTTCCCTGTGACCCAGTTACGCAAGATGATGCCGGAAGAGCTCCAGGGTCGAAAATCAATGCGCCGGTGCTTGGCTCAACTCAGATGGAGGTGGTTCGATTTGATATCCGAGGTTTCGTAGTTCCCGGATCATCTTCCAAGTCCGCAGTTGCTTTGATCGTTTGGTGAGCCCAGAACCTCGTTCTTCGTAACGCACTCCCTCATGCAAGACCAACCAGATCAGGCGGCACTGTCGATGGGCAATGGCTCCGATTGTTTGATTATGTCCGAGAAGCGGGACCAATCTGTGATAGACAATCTCAAAAATGCTTCCTTTGTGCCGGGCTCCGGTATTGGCAACCTGATGGAGTAAACGTCGCATGTGACGATTGCCCTGAGGAGAGCGGTGGCTGTAGTTGACACCTGCTGTCTCGTCGCTACCGGGACAGACCCCGACCCAAGAAGATAGACATTTCGCAGAAGGAAAAGCTGCAGCGATCGGGCCGACTTCGGCAATGATCTGCTGTGCTGAGTCCACCCCTAAACCCGGCACCTCCGCCAACCGTTCGACGGCATCCTGATGCGCTTTGAGGAGTCCAGCCAGTTCGCGGTCGAGTCGTCTGATCTGCTCGTCAATCAATCGTAATTCCTCCAGTGCCATCCTGATGAGTCGCCGATAAACAGGATTCAACTCCGTGCAGGCACCGGGCGCATCGCATAGTTGTTCAGATCTCGCTCGCAAGCGCTCATCGGCCAGAGCCGCTAGTTGGGCTGGATCGGTTTCACTCTGAGCGATCGCTCCAAGTATCCGCTGTGAACTAAATCCGAACAAATCGGAGACAAGACTGGACAACTTGATATGCGCTTCTTCCAGAAAAGACTCCATTTGGTTCTGAAGGCGTATTCGATCTCGCCGTACCTGATTCTTCTTCCGTGTAACCGTCCGCCATAATCGTTACTCGGCACCGGGCACAAAGCTCGGGGTTAATTCTCCGGCCACCAATCGCTTTACCAGGCGTTCGGCATCAGGAAAGTCTCTCTTGCGCCGTTGTCGTCCGCGATTGGACAACGCCTGGGCCAAATGCAGTGTTCCCGATTTGCGCCTTGCCCCTTCTCGTCTTTCGGAAAGCGGCGTCCAGTAACGCTCTAGCGCTTCCCACACTGGTTTCCAATATTGCGCCGTGGATTCCATCACTACTTCCTCAGGCTCTTGCTCGAGGAGCCATGTGGCCAAAGATCGCAGTTGCTCAGGGCTGCTACTGAACTTCCGCGGTTCAAACGTATATTCACTTTCAACTTCGATGTCGCACACGACCACCGCCAGTATTCTTCTTCTGGACATCGATTCCCGCTATCCTGTACGCCATTACTTGCAACAGGCAGCGGCTCTGATTCGCTTGACAGCAGAATCGATAACGCGCATGTCCTTAACATACAACGCCAGAAAGATAAGCGAATAGAGACTTTCGTGCTATTTAGCGCCGAAGGCCCGGACATGAGAGACATGCTCGCGAACGAGTAATGTTCGATCTCCGCGGATGATTCAACAAAAGTCCAGTAAAATCAGATCGGTTTGTATTTCTCATCCACAGCTCGTTTGATTTTGCGGCCCATCGCCCTTCGGTCACTTCTAACTTTGCTGATCGCTTCGACTTTCGCGGCGCAGACAAAAAATGAGTCCGCCCCGACGGCGTCCGGGCCGGTCAGTTTCAGCGGCGACATTGCGCCCATTTTTCGACAATCGTGCGCCAAGTGTCACAGCGGCGATAGCGCAGCGGGAAGGCTGCGGCTGGATTCGGAAGCGGCCATTCTACGCGGCGGCGCTTCGGGCCCGGCAGTCGTGCCGCGCAATACTGGTGCCAGCCTTCTTATAAAACGTGTTCTCGGATTGACCGAAGGGCCGCGCATGCCCATGAATAGCGATCCGCTGCCTGGCAACCAGGTGAAGCTGATTCAAAAATGGATCGATCAAGGCGATTTCACCGAAGTCGAAGCGAGTGCCAAAACACCGTCAAAGGCCAAGACTGGCGAATCAGCACAAGAGAATAGCTCTTCCGGCACTCAGTCGCCGTTATTCGCCACCAAAGTACGCCCGATTCTCGCCTCCCGATGCTATAGCTGCCACGGTCCAGAGGTTCAGCAGAATGGATTACGACTTGATTCATTAGAGGACGTGCTCAAAGGGAGTGAATCAGGAAAAATAATCGTACCTGGGCGCAGCGATCAGAGCCGCATTGTCCGGCGCTTAATGGCGAAGGAGCGGCCGCTCATGCCCTACGGTGGCCCTCCTCTGTCAAACGAAGAGATCGATGTTATCCGCCAGTGGATTGATGCAGGCGCACCAGGACCCGACAGTTCCGCGCCAATTGCTCCGTCAAAGCCTCGCAAGCATTGGGCTTACGTAAAACCTGCGCGGCCGGCCACTCCGGACGTGAAGAACGCAGGCTGGTGCCGCAATCCAATCGACAATTTCATCCTGTCGAAACTGGAACAGAGCGGGCTCAGGCCATCGGAGGAGGCCGATAAAGCGACACTCATCCGCCGCGTGTATCTGGACGTGATCGGGCTGCCGCCTTCGCCGCAAGAAGTGGATGCGTTTCTGGCGGACAAATCTCCCGACGCATATGAGAAGGTTGTGGACCGGCTGTTTCGCTCCCCGCGATACGGTGAGCACTGGGCGCGTCAATGGCTGGACCTTGCACGCTACGCGGACTCCAATGGCTACGAGGCAGACCGCCGGCGGACTGCCTGGGAATACCGGGACTGGGTGATCCGCGCGCTCAATAAGGACGTGTCTTTCCGCGATTTCACGATTGAGCAGATTGCCGGGGACATGTTGCCCCATCCCACCCACGATGAATCGATCGCGACGGGATTCAGCCGGAATAGCATGCTGAACCAGGAAGGAGGAGTCGATCCGGAGGAGTACTACTGGTATTCGCTCGTGGATCGAACCAATACGACCGCTTCTGTCTGGCTTGGCTTGACGCTCGGTTGCGCACAGTGCCACAACCACAAATTTGACCCCCTGACGCAAAAGGATTACTATCGCTTCCTCGCGTTTTATAGCAATAGCGAATACAAGGAAGGACCGGAAGGAGACCGCTGGGCCCGGGAACCCGAACTCGAGTTGCCCACGCCGGACCAGGAAACCAAGAGCCGCGAGCTGCGGGGGCGGATCGCGGAGTTACAGAAGGTGCTGGATACGCAGACACCGCAACTCGATGCGGCCCAAAAATCCTGGGAAGCCCAGATGCGCGCCGCCGACCGGCAATGGACAACGGTTGTCCCAGATCGCTATGAATCGGCGGGAGGCGCGGCGATGAAGCGTCTGCCGGACGGATCCATTTTGACGGCCGGAAAAAATCCGCAAGCCGATACGTACGTCCTGGAAGCCCGCATCAACAGCCAGTCAATCACCGGAATGAGGATCGAGGTCCTGGGAGACCCAAGCTTACCGAACGGCGGCCCGGGCCGCGATCCTGAGGGCAATTTCTTTCTCAGCAAGTTCGAGGTGCAGAGCGCTCCAGCCGGCGATCCGGACCGGAAACAGCTCGTCAAATGGAAAGATGCGGCTGCAGACGAATCGCAAGAAGGTTACAACATCAAGCGGATCGCACAGGGAGGCAGCAATCGTGATGAAGATCGCGTACGGGGCTGGGCCATCGATACTTCGACTCACTCACCCCGGCGTGAGGCGGTTTTTGTTCCAGACAAGCCATTTGGTTTTCCAGGCGGCACGGTCCTCACAATCACTCTCAAGCATGAAATGCGGCATGCCTCCCGTAATATCGGGCATTTCCGCTTATCTATCACGACTGACCAAGACCCCGAGTTCGTGGTGAGAATACCCGCCCGATTGCGTCCCCTGCTCGATGTTCCGGCGCAGAAGCGCACTTCAGAGCAGGCCGGCGAGCTGGCAGCAGCCCATCGCAGCGTAGCGCCTTTGCTCGAGCCCCATCGGAAGCAAATCGCGAAGTTGCAGGACGACCTGGAGAAACTGGGCATCGACGCGGCCATGATCATGCGGGAACGTCCCGGTTATGCACGGCCAACAGCTTACATTCGCGAGCGAGGGACCTTTACAAGCAAAGGCGAACTGGTTTATGCGGATGTACCGTCTGTGCTCGGCCCGCTTCCTAAAAATGTGATGCCGAACCGGCTCGGCCTGGCAGACTGGCTTGTTAGTGATGACAACCCACTCACCGCGCGAGTCACGGTGAACCACTTCTGGGAAGCGATCTTTGGCCACGGCATTGTCGAAACAGCCGAGGACTTCGGTAGCCAGGGCGAGTTACCGTCTCATCCCGAATTGCTCGACTGGCTCGCAACCGAATTCGAGCAAAGAGGCTGGAGCATGAAAGCGATCCAGCGCCTGATGGTCACGTCGGCCACCTACCGGCAATCCTCACACGTTACTCCCGAGTTGCTGGCTCGTGATCCTTATAACAAGTTGTATGCGCGCGGGCCGCGTTTTCGCGTCGAGGCGGAAATGGTGCATGACATCGCGCTGTCGGCGAGCGGCTTACTGAGCGCAAAGATGTATGGTCCGAGCGTGTTTCCGTATCAACCGGAAGGCATTCTGGACCTGCCCTATAACGATGAGAAGTGGGTCGAGAGCCGAGGCGAAGATCGCTATCGTCGAGCGATCTATACGATGATTCACCGTAGCGCGCCCTATCCGAGCTTAAGCACTTTCGATGCGCCCAGCCGCGAAACTTGTACAGTGAGGCGCGTTCGCACGAACACACCGCTGCAGGCGCTTACGGTTCTGAATGATCCTTACTTTTTCGATGCCGCGCGCGCCATGGCGAAACGGATGTTGTCAGAGGGCGGGACGAGCCCGCAGGAGCGGGCCACCTACGGTTTCCGGCTGGCAGTCTCCCGTCGACCGAAGCAGAGTGAATTGGATCAGATTCTGAGCTTTTATAATCAGCAGCTCGCGGCATATCAACTGAATCCGCAAGCGGCCGCCAAGACGCTCGATGCGAAGCCTACGGATACGAGTAATGCACCGGAGCTCGCCGCCTGGACGATGGTGGCAAACGTCCTGCTCAATATGGACGAGACAATCAGCAAGGACTGATTGGATCCGTGGCTAAGGACCGGGCTCAGTCGCGAGGCCCAAAGTGCGTTTCTGAAAGCCTTGACATAGAGAATCCGGAGGCCCTGCTGACGTACTTGAGGCAAACCGGCCGCATCCGCCGGGAAGAGCAACCTCACTTTTGCAATCTGCATGGCGGAGTTTCCAACCGAACCGTCATGGTACAACGAGCCTCAGGCGAGGCGTGGGTCTTGAAACAAGCGCTCGCGAAGCTGCGCGTTCGCGTCGATTGGTTCAGTTCGCCGGAACGTATCGCTCGGGAAGCACTGGGTCTGGAGTGGTTGGCGAGGCTTGTTCCGCATGGCTCAATCCCTGCGCTTTTATTTCAAGATCATAAACAGTATTTGCTCGCGATGGAAGCCGTACCGCAGCCGTACGAGAATTGGAAATCGCTGCTCCTCGCAGGAGAAATCGAGCCAGAGTATTTCCGTCAGTTTGCGACACTGCTTGCCACAATTCATCGCGAAGCGTATTGTCGACGCGCCGATCTCGAGGGAATTTTTGCTGACCGCTCGTTTTTCGAGTCGCTTCGCCTGGAGCCGTATTACGGCTACTCCGCGCAAAGGGTGCCCATTGCCGCAGGATTCCTGGAATCGCTGATTCAGGAAACCCTGTCGTGCCGAATCACCCTCGTGCACGGTGACTTCAGCCCAAAGAACATCCTCATCCATCGCGGGCGTTTGGTGCTGCTTGATCATGAAGTGATCCATTTCGGCGATCCAGCGTTTGATCTTGGCTTCTCTATGGCGCACTTCCTCAGCAAGGCGCACCACATGCCCGGGCGGAGGCGCCCGTTCGTCGCTGCTGCCAGCGATTACTGGCAAACGTATCGGGAGAGACTTGGCGGCCTCCCGTGGGCAGAGACGTTGGAGGCGCGAGCCGTGCGTCACACGCTTGGCTGCCTGCTCGCCCGTGTTGTGGGTCGCTCTCCGCTGGAATATCTGGCTGAGGATGAGCGTCTGCGGCAGCGGGAGGCAGTGCTAAGCATCATAGGTCGGGTGCCCCGCCAGATGCCGGAACTCATTTCCATCTTCGAGGAAAGATTGTGCCCGTTATCGAACGGCTGAGCGCGGCCGAGATTCTGGATAGCCGAGGCCGGCCGACTATTATCGCGACATGCCGTTTGGCAGGCGGGCCGACTGCATCGGCATCTGTGCCGTCGGGCGCGTCCACCGGCTTTGCCGAGGCACTCGAGTTGCGCGACGGCGACGCCAAACGCTATCGAGGTCTGGGTTGCCGTCGGGCGGTCGCTCACGTCAACAAAGATATACACGATGCCCTATTTGGCAAAAGCTTCGGAGATCAAGCCGCACTTGACCGGGCTTTGATCGATCTGGACGGCAACGCAAACAAGTGTCGACTGGGAGCGAACGCCATCCTGGCGGTGTCGGTGGCCTTCGCGCGTGCAAGCGCGCTGTACCGCGGATTACCCCTCTATCTATATTTCGCGGAGATTTTGGGTACGAAACCGGACACTCTGCCGCGCCTCACGATCAATCTCCTCAGCGGCGGCGTGCACGGAGGCCGGCAAGTCGCCATTCAGGACGTGCTTATCGTGCCGATCCGTTCCACAACGGTCGATGAGTCACTGGTGATTGCCTACGATGTCTATCAAGCAGCCGCCGAGGTTGTCCAGAAGCGCTATGGGATGCGGCTCCTTCGGGCCGATGAAGGCGGCTTGGCACCCCCGTGCAAAAGCTCGCGCGAATTGATCGAGACCGCTGTCGAAGCCATTGTTGCCGCAGGCTATCAGCCCGGTTCGGACGTGGCGCTCGCGCTCGACATCGCCTCCAGTCACTTCTATGCACACAGGCATTATTCTCTGGATGGCGAGTCGCTCAACAGTGCCGGCATGATTGCGCAAGTTGGAAGCTGGGTGGAGCAGTACCCCATCGTCAGCGTCGAAGACGGCCTCGCTGAAGACGATTGGGAGTGGTGGCCGAAGTTGCACGAAAGGCTGAAGGGCCGGGCGCTCGTGTTAGGCGACGATCTGCTATGCACGAATCCAAGGCGCATTGGCCGAGCGATTGAAGCCGACGCCTGCAACGCACTTCTGCTCAAACCCAACCAGATCGGAACTCTGACGGAAGCGGCCGAAGCCTGCAGGATCGCCAAAGGCGCTGGATGGCAGGTATCGGTCAGCGTACGCAGCGGCGAGACCGAAGATAATTGGGCCGCGGACCTGGCCGCCGGCTGGCAAGGCGACCAATTCAAGCCCGGCTCCATTACGCAATCAGAACGGCTGGCGAAGTACAATCGGCTGCTGGCGATTGAATCGGAGACGGGTTGGCCCATGGCGCGGTGGCTCTTGGCATAAAGAGTCGTACAATCTCCGAAATGAAGCTTCTTGTTTTGGTTGCCGCCGCAGTGGCGCTGGTACATGCAGCAGATTTCGACATCTTAATCCGGGATGGCCGCATCGTCGACGGCACAGGGAACCCCTCCTGGATCGGTGATGTGGGCATCCGCGGTGGAAGAATTGCCGCGATGGGACGGCTGGCCGGGCACACAGCGGAAACAATGATCGACGCGCACGGCTTAGTGATTGCACCCGGGTTCGTCGATATTCACAACCACTCCGATTACACGTTGCTCATCGACGGGAACGCAGAGAGTATGATCCGGCAGGGAGTTACGTCGGTCATTCTAGGCGAGGGAGCATCGGCTGCGCCCGTCGGGGGAAAGCAACTGAAAAGCCGGCACGATCCGGACTGGAAGGACTTGAGCGGGTATTTTGGCCGCCTGCTAAAGAACGGCATCTCTCTGAACGTTGGGACCTATGTCGGCTCGAGCCAGATCTGGACGTATATCCGCGGCATGGAGGCAGGGCCGCCTACCGCCGCCGAAGTATCGGAGATGCAGAAACTGGTGGGCGACGCGATGCATCAGGGCGCCTTGGGCGTGGCCAGCGAACTGAGCGGGCCTCCAGGCGCCTGGATCGATACGGAAACTCTCGTCGCGATGTGCAAAGTAGCTGCACAATCCGGCGGCATCTACTCGACTCACATGCGCACCGAGGGACAAGGTGTCTTTGAGGCAGTGGCCGAGGCAATCAGAATCGGCAAAGACGCCGGGTTGCCGGTGGACATCATCCACCTGAAGATCGCGGATCACAAACTTTGGGGTCAGATGCCCGAGTTAGTCGCAACGATCGCGCAGGCGAGGGCAAACGGGCAGCAGATCACAGCGAATGTGTATCCCTACCGCGCCGGGCAGAACGATCTCGCGAGCATCATCCCGCCCTGGGCGCATGAGGGCGGCGCGAGCGCCATGATCAAACGGCTGAAGGATCCGGCAGTGCATCCACGCCTGGAAAACGAGATTGAACACGGAATTGCAGGATCGAACTGGTACGACCACTACACTGCCACAGGAGGGTGGGACGGCATGCTCCTCGTTTCTCTCTCGAATCCGGCATACCAGAAGTACGAAGGTAAGCGAATGGATGAAGTGATCAGAGAGGAAGGCGGAAAGCCGCTGGATGTCTTGTTCAAGCTTCTCGAAGAGAATGGCGGCTCCGTGCCTACCGTCTACTTCCACCACAATGAAAATGATATGCGTTATGCGCTGCAACAGCCGTTTGTTTCCATTGGTTCCGACGGCCTGGCTTTGAACATACAAGGGCCGCTGTCGAAGGGCAACCCGCATCCGCGCTCGTATGGCACGTTTGCGCGAGTTTTAGGGCGCTATGTTCGCGATGAGCATGTGATCTCTCTCGAGGAAGCGATACGCAAAATGACCTCCGCGAACGCATCGAAAGTACGCATTTTCGATCGCGGCTTGTTGCGTCCAGGCATGTGGGCCGACGTAACAGTGTTCGATCCGACGGCAATCATCGACCATGCGACGTACACGAAACCTCACCAGTATGCGACCGGCATAAACTACGTTCTGGTTAACGGAAAACTCGTCTTTACGAATGGAAGACACTCAGGCGCGAGGCCCGGGATGATTTTATATGGACCCGGGTTCACACGCTCATGATTTTTCAGTGCTGCGGCGAAGGAGTCTTCAGGAAGCGATCGAACCAGTCGAAGGCATCCGCTTGCATTTTTCGGTCAAATTTGTGACCACCGTCATAGTAGATCGACTTGTATCGATCAGAGGCCTTCGCGAGTTTGAAGGTATCGGCGATCATGGTATCCGCTCGCTGCATCTGGGGCAGAGTGTAGAGGCCATCCTGCCTGCTATTCAGGACCATGGTGGCCGCCGGAGCCCGTAGAGCAAGAATTTCCGGAAAATCCAAGTCTTTGGGCAGAAGCGGTACAAAGGTCATCCATGTATGCGTGAACGATTTGTCGAGCAGGAAATCCCGCCAGGTCGTCGTGAAGCCTACGGCTACCGCAACCTTAATCCGGGCGTCCATCCCGCCAAGAAACACGGTTCGCATTCCGCCGCCTGACAATCCCGCGCATCCCATTCGCGCCGGATCCACCTCCGGCCGACTGCTCAGGACATCCAGCGCCCGCTGGTCCTCAACCAGGTAAACGCCCGGCCACGTTGTTCCGGCAGCCAGCAGGCTCTTTTCCATCACATTCTCGTGCTCTGCGGCGAACTTGTTGTATTTGGCGATACCAGCCGAATCCTCTGGCAATGGGTCAACGCCTCCATGCCGAATTTGCTCCGGTACGTCCTTCACCATCACCCGCCGGCTGCCAAACGGAAACGTGTCATGGACCAGCACCGCGTACCCGCGCTTGGCAATTTCGTTCGCCCAACCCACGCCTCCGTAGTAATGGGCCTGGTGCTCTTCCTGAATAGGCCATGGCGTCGCATCGGTCCGTACGATCTTGCGCCATCCCATATATTTGTTGCCGCCATGATCGTGCAATGCCAGGATTGCGGGGAGCGGCCCACGCGCGCCTGCCGGTTTCAGAAAGACCGCCTCAGTCTTAGGTCCCATCGGCAACTGCCACGTTAGGAACTCGATGTCTAATCCGTCATAAGTCGTGCGTCCCGTCACTGTCACCACCGGCCGGCCACCCAGGTTCACTGGCGCAATACATTCCAGCACGCGTTTGCGGCCCGCCTGCCGCCACGTATCAACATCCTTCCACCGACCCGTTCGAAACGACAAGCGCGCCGGGCCATCGCCAAGAACGTCATTTGCCAACCAAAGTCCGTAGGGTCCCAGTTGATTGATGCGGGGTTCCGCGGTCTGCCCCAAAGCCATCGCGGACAGCATCAGGATTGAAATCGAAATTGCAAGGTCGCTTGCTCTCATTTTCGTTTGTGTCAAATTCTTCCCAATCACGTGTATGCAACCGCTACACCACCATGATCGCTTGATTCGTAAGCCGATTCGACGACGGCCATCGTCTTCAGCGCGTCGTCCACAGCAGTCGGCAGGACATTCGTCTTCCCGTCAACGAAAGCGAACAAACTACCTATACTTCCGATAAAAGCATCCGGGAACCAGTTGCCTTCGACTACATCTGTCTGCCATTCCGGTTCCTTTCCGTCCTCCAGAATCACAAATTCGAACGTGTCGGGCCGGCCTTTCGGATAATCCATCAATACTCCGAGGCCGACCTTGATCGCTCCCCGCGTCCCCTCCCATTTGACATAGCTCTCCTGATGCTTCTGCCCGTAAGCATGTCCATGATTGGTTGTGATGTTGGCACGGACGAGGTCGCCGTAATCCATGATGATATTCGTGCGGGTGGAGGCAAGCTTTGAAGCCGCTGGATGCCTTACCGTTCGGGCGTACACTCGCGCGGGATTCCCAAGAAACGAGCGGATCAGATCCACATAGTGGATTGAATGGTAAACGATTTCAAGGCGCGGCGCACGTTCAAGGAAGCTCCAAAGGTGCCAGGGCGTGTAGACGGTAACGCGAATTTCCATATCATGCAATTCCCCAATACAACCTCGTTCAATCATCTGCCGCGCCTTTGCGATTGCCGGCGCGAACCGGAGTTGGAAGTTAACCGCGGCGTTCAACTTTTTCGCACGACAGGCCTCCCGGATCGTGCGTGCTTCTGTCAGCGTGCGCCCCATCGGCTTCTGCAGCAGAACCGCGGCGCCCTCGGGCAGGCAAGAGATCAAATGCAGGAATGCGTCAGGCGGCGTGGCGAAATCAAAAACGGTATTTTGTGAAGCCTTCCTGACGTCACTCATACTGCCGAGCACCATCGGGATGCCGTACTCAGCCGCCAGTGCGGCCGCTTTGGCCGAGTCAATATCGTAGATTCCGGCAACACGCAATCCAGCCTTACGGTACGCCGGCAGATGGGCACCGCGAACAATTCCTCCGGCGCCCACAATGATGATCTCTCGTGAATTCAACTGCGGTTCTATCCGAGCCACTCCGGGTGCTGTGCGGTCCCGTCAAATCCTGCAGTCGTTTTAAAAGGTTCGAACTCACCCGTAAGCGCGGCCTTCTTGGTTTTTGCAACTAAGGCAGTCAACTGACTTGAACTCAAAGGCTTAAACGTGCGCGCAGCTTCGAAGGCTTGCTCCAGCCGTTCCATTGAATCGCATCCGTTGATGACAACCGAGGTTGGCAGATTCAATGCGTAATGCAGGCACTCGATCGGCGTCGCAACCCCGGCTTTCAGCACGTTTCCAAACGCCAGTGGCTTCATGCCGAGCACGGCTGTGCCCTCTTTCACAAGCCTTGGAACAACTTCATGCGCGAAGCTCCGAAAATGATAATCCAAGACATTTAAGGGCATCTGGCAAGCATCGAAATGAAATGCATGCTGCGCCGCAACATCCAGCATCCTCAAGTGAACTGCCGGATCTTTGTGCCCGGTGAACCCGATGTAGCGGATCTTGCCGGCTTTCTTGGCCGCCATTACAGCTTCGTGTGCCCCGCCACTTGCAAAATAGCGGTCAGGGTCCTCCATGCGAATGTTCTCGTGGAACTGAATCAGATCGATCACATCGACCTGGAGCCTTTTTAGCGATTCGTCAATTTGTTTGGCGGCCGCCTCGCGGGTTCGTCCGTTGTACTTGGTCATGAGGAAAACACGCTCGCGGTAGCCATCCTTCAGCGCCTTGCCCATGCGGATTTCGCTGGCGCCTTCGTGGTAGTCCCACGAGTTATCAAGGAACGTGATTCCA
>DATBFG010000002.1:0-69577 GCA_036558645.1 Terriglobales bacterium | reverse complement strand
TTCTTTATCGCACGCGCCGCGAATCTCGCAGCCGGGTCACCCGGTCAGGCTCAGATTCAGTCCTATGGCCTGAGCCAGTATAAGAAGTTCCACGGCTCCGACCAGGGCTGGACAGAACTGTTGGCGACAACGAAAACTACCCCGGTGCCACCCGCAGGATTCAGCGTTACGCAATATGTTCCTCCTACTCCGGCGCAACAGGCTGCTGAGTTGGTGAAGACCAAGCCCCCAAAGGAAATGAGCTTTGCCGAATGGGAGTTGGTCCTCTCGGCAGGTGCTCCTGAAGATGCAGAAAAGGTCTGGAGCGCGATCAAGGGTAATCCGCTGCAGATGGAGGGTCAGGTCATGAGTGTCTCACCGACCGAGATCCAAATCGCGGCCAGCCAGGATGACATCGATGCAAAGCGGGCGGATATTGTGCTGACAATGACAACCACCATCCCCGCTAAGCTGATGCCGAAAGAAGGCGGAACTCTTGACTTCGAAGGAACTCCAACCTCGTATACTCCCAGTCCGTTCGTGATGAACATGGAAGAGGGAACGCTTCTGACGAAGGCGCCGGCAAAAGCTCCTGCCCGGAAGCCTCCCGTACGCAAGAAGCCGTAAGCAGTAAGGCTCTGTGGTTGGGTAGAAGTTCGAAGCAAATGGAAAATGCAGCCTCTCGAGGCTGCATTTTTACGTGCGCTCCATAGCTAATGACCAATTGCTAGCTGCTTGTCTACCGGACAGCCTTTTTCTCAAAGGACATTGGACGCGCGCTGCGCGGCGGCCGTTTTACTCCGTCTCGCAACTGGCGTACATCGATCTTAAGTTCAGTGATTGTGCGGCTCAAAGTGTTGCGGTGCATGCCCAATTCTCGAGCAGCCCTGCATTGATTCCCCTTGTTCTCCTGGAGCACAGTCAGGATGAAGCGCTTCTTGAATTCGCGAACCGCCTCGGAATAAAGTATGTTGCTCTTATACATCTGAAGTATGAGTGCTTCTAGCTGGTCTTTCACGGCATCTCTCTTTCTTCGTTGGAGGCTGCCTTCTATGGCTGGACCATTTCACTTGCCTGCTTGTGATTTTCCGCTTGACTCAACGGGCCGGTTCTGACGCAACAGGTTCAATCCTTCGTAAAACTTCCCCCGCAATTGCGAAGGTGCCACCCAGATCGCCGCGCGTCCCACAATCAGAAAATAAGGAGCCAGTTGCGAACCAGTCAGCCAGTTCGATCCTGGAGCGAAGGATGCCTGCGCCATAAGCAGCACAGCAACCGCCAGGCAGCCCCGCAACAAACCGAACACTGCTCCCAGAAAACGGTCAAACCAACTCAGGCCAACTTCCTTGACGAGCTTGCGGACAATCTTGCCCAGGATCGATGCCAGGGCAAGCACCGCAGCAAACAACAGCAAAAACCCTAAAAAATCTGCAACCCACTCCGCCTTAACGTAGGGCTGAAACCACGCAGCCAGGCGGTAATACTGCCAGACTGCAACCACGTAGCCGACAATTACCCCGGCCAGGGAAAACAACTCAAAGAAAAATCCCTGGTTGGCCGCGGTAACCACCGACAGCAGAATAAAAGCAATAATGAGCCAGTCCGCAGCGCTCACACTTTGCTCCAGGCGGCCCTACTGCTACACATCCAACTCGCGGCCCGTGAGTCGCGTGTAAGCCTCGACATATTTTTCACTGGTCTTACCAGCCACCTCGTGGGGGAGGGAAGGCGCGGGCGGCTGTTTGTTCCAGCGGATTTCTTCCAGATAATCGCGAACGTATTGCTTGTCGAAGGAATCCTGCGCCTTGCCCGGCTGGTAACGGTCTGCCGGCCAGAAGCGCGAAGAATCCGGAGTTAGGACCTCGTCCGCCAGCGTGATGCCGTCTGGCGTGATACCGAACTCAAACTTCGTATCGGCGATGATGATGCCCTTCTCCCGAGCATAATCGGCCGCAGTCTTGTACAGCTTTAAACTGATGTCGCGAAGCCGGCGGCTTTGTTCCGGGTCGACAATCTTGCACATCTCGTCGAACGAGATGTTGATGTCGTGCCCGGTGCTTTCCTTAGTCGCGGGCGTGAAAATCGGCTCCGGTAGCTTATCCGACTCCTTTAAGCCAGTTGGTAGATCGATTCCGCAAACCTTGCCGCTGCTCTTGTATTCCTTCCATCCCGAACCGGATAAGTATCCGCGCACAACGCACTCGACCGGGAACATCTCTCCACGCTTCACCAGCATCGATCGTCCGCGCAACTGGTCCGCGTACTTGCGAACAGTCTCAGGGTATTGGTCTACGTCCACCGTCACGAAATGATTCGGAACTATGTCCTTAAGAAACTGAAACCAGAACAGTGAGATCTGGGTCAACACACGGCCCTTGTGGGGAATGCCGGTTGCCAGAACGTAGTCGAATGCGGATATGCGGTCCGTGGCGACAAACAGAAGATGGTCCTTGTCCAGGTTGTACACATCGCGGACCTTGCCGCTGGCATGCAGTTCCAAGTCGGGGAAATCGGTGCGGAGCAAGACGGGATCGATTACTTGTGTGTTCATCTCAAAATTCTACAGTGAGAAAACGTCGCGTATTCTAGACCGTAGAAATTTTTTGTCAACCATATACCTCACCATGAACTGTGAAGTCCAAACATCCTTTCCCATAAATAAGTTGACAGCATTGAAGAAGCCTCGATTTGCTTGACGGACAAGGGTTTTGGATGACCTGGTTTGTGGAAAAACTGAGGAAGAAAAGGACGACGACTACGCCGTCGCCCCGAACCTGACCGATACGAGTTTCGAAACGCCCGGCTCTTGCATCGTGACGCCGTAAAGTACGGGCGCGATGCTCATCGTTTTCTTGCTATGCGTGATCAGTACGAATTGGGTTTGCACGCTCATTTCGCGCACAAGATCGGTGAAGCGCCCGATGTTGGCCTCATCCAGCGGAGCGTCAACTTCGTCCAGAATACAGAATGGGCTCGGCTGGTATTGGAAGATCCCCACTAACAGGGCCAATGCCGTGAGAGCCTTCTCTCCACCGGAGAGCAGGAGAACATTCTGAAGCTTTTTCCCCGGAGGCGAGGCAACCACGTCAATGCCGCTTTCAGCGCTGTTCTCCTGGTCCGTCAGACGCATAAATGCGTGCCCGCCGCCAAAAAGTTTCTTAAATGTTGTCTGGAAGTTCTCGTTGATCTTGCCGAATGCTTCTTCAAATTTTTGCCGCGAAATAGTATCAATTTCTTTGATTGTTGCCTGAGTGTTTTGGATGGAGTCGAGCAGGTCCTTGCGCTGACCATCTAGGAACTCGTGCCGTTCAGCCGTCTCTTTGTATTCTTCGAGGGCCATCATATTCACAGGCCCCATGTTATCGAGACGCGTCCGCATCTCCCGGTACACCGTGTCTTCGGCTACGAGCTGATCGCCTACAGCTAGGACGATCGTCTCGTCCGTCGTCAGGTCTTGAAGTGTCGATCCCAGTTCGTTCAGGCAGGTTTCACCCATGTGCTGCACATCAGACTGTAGCTTGGCCGCACTGGCGGAAAGTTCCCCGCGCCGATCCCTCCCTTGTTCCAGTAACTGCCGGACTTCGCGCAATGCTTCATCGATCTCCTCAAGCCGGGCGCGTATCTGGTCGGATTCAAACTGCAGCAATCCTTCCCGGGTTTCTAGCGCATTTGCTTCCACCTGCAGCTCCAGAAGCTGGGCGGCGAGCATCTCGTTTTCAGACTCTCGGTTCGCCTTTTCCGCTAGCGAAGACTCGATTTGCGATGTCAGGGATGCCGCCCGCTCCTGCATTTCTGCAAGCTGCGATTCGATTCGTTCAAGGACGCCGGCCGCCGCGTGATGTCGTTCCTCCAGAGTCGCCACCCGTGCAACATGCTGTGACACACTGTTCGCGGCAACGTCACGGATTCCGCGGGCTTCCTGCAGCCTGGCTTGCGTATCGAACGTTAACCGTTCCAGGTCGGCGCGTTTTTGCTCGCAGGCAACAATCTCGCCTTGTTGGACGGCCATCAACCCGCGCTGCTCCGCACCTTCGGCTGCCAGACGCTCAAGATCCCGAGCGCAGACCTGAAGACGTTCAGACACGCGAGTCATTTCGGAGTCAAGTTGTCGCAGCAGGTGGCCTGATGTCAATGCCTGATGGTCAGCTTCGCGCTTCTCACCTTCCAGACGATCCAGAAGTCCAACCAGTTCCTTAATCTCGCGAGCCAGCGTGGCAGCACGAATCTGCTCCTCGCTCAACGCGGACTCAATCTGGTTCAGCGTGCGCAGCACATCGCGGAGTTCGCGCTTCATTGAAAGCGGCCCTTCCGAACGCTGCTTGCCACCCGTAACCGTCACGTTATGGAAGCATTCTCCCGTCTTTGAGAGGAAGAACGCATCCGGGTTCTCCAACGCCAGGCTACGGGCAAAGCCGGGATCAGGAACGATGTACCCATCCCGCAGCTTCGGCAGAATCACTTCCAGGGACTTGCCAAAGCCATTCAGCACGCGAATGGTGTGCTTCAACGGCAAGATCGATTCACTCGGTGGCGCCTGCCGTCCATTTTCATTGACCGCGAACGAGAACTTCGCTTGCGAGTCCTCCGGATGGACCAAGAACGTCGCCCGCCCATCGACATCTGTCCGCAGCAACCGCAATCCTTCGTCCGCCGCATCCCATGACTTCACCACAATGTAATTCAGTTCATCGCGTAAAAAGTCTTCAACCACGGCTTCGTGCTGGGGCTCGACCTCCAGGAAATCCGCGAGGACACCGGCGGGGGCCAGTCCACCCTGCAGGCCGCCAGACTGGAACAGGCGTCGTACAGACTCCGTAGAGTACCCGTGCTCTGCGATCACCGCCTCCAAGGATCCCTTTTTGCCCAGCGCCGTCGCATACTCGGCCCTGAGCTGATCGAGACGCGCCTTACTCTCGGTCTCAGATTGCCGCTTCTCATCGAGCACTCGGCGTGTCTGAACGATTTCCTGCCCTAAGGTCGCAACCCGCTGCGACATCGATTCAAACTCCAGCGCCAACTGTCCGCGCTTGCCCCCGAATGTCTCTACCTGGGCTTGAGACGTCGTCATTTCCGCCTGCAACCGCTGCGCCTCACGATCCAATGCCGCCCATCGCTCCTCGGCCTGGATTAGTTGATTGCGTTGGTTGGCAACAGCAGCCACCGCCTCCATAATCGCCGCCCGCGATTGCTCTTGCTGTCCCTCAAGCCCGGTTAGCGCGTCAGCCGCGGCTGTGGCTTCCATCTGGCAATTTGAGAGTTCCTGTTGCGCCAACGCCAGATCGACCGACGCCGACTCAAGCATCCGCCAGTTGGTGTCGCGTTCGGTTTGAATCGATGCCACTCGCTCTCGCGCTTGGGCAGCCTCGCTTTCATAAGCCGCAGCACGCGTCACTAGTTCCGCGCACCGCTCTTCATTATGGCGACGCTGCGCTTGGGCTCGCTCCGTCTCCAGCTTCATCTGGCTTAGGCGCTCGCGGTTCTCCTTAATTTCGCCTTCAATGCCGTATCGGCGCTGGGTGCGCTCCCCCTGTTCGGCTTCCAGCTCGCGAATCGTATCGCTCCGCTGCCGCATGTCGTCCGAGAGTGCATTGATCTGTGCATCAAGTTCCACGCTTTCGGCTTCCATTTGCGCAAACTTGCTCGCCAGCACCACCCGCAACTTGGCTCGCATTTCATCCCGCAGCCGGGCATAGCGCTCGGCCTTGGAAGCCTGCCGCTTCAACGAATTCATCTGTCGAGTGACTTCTTCAAAGATGTCGTTGATGCGGTTCAGGTTCAGCTTCGCATCTTCCAACCGCGCTTCTGCCAGCCGCTTCTTAGTCTTGAATTTCGTGATGCCCGCAGCCTCTTCGATAATGGCCCTTCGATCCGTAGGACGGCTGCTTAAAATCTGTCCAATGCGTCCCTGCTCGATCAGCGCATAGGACTCCGGTCCCAAGCCGGTGCCCATGAACAATTCTTGGATATCTCGCAGACGACACAATTTTCCATTCAGCAGATACTCGCTGTCCCCAGACCTGAATAGCCGCCGCGTGACAACCAACTCTCCTGTTCGAAACTGTTGCTGGAATTTTCTCCGCCGGATTTTCAGAACAACTTGTCCCGTAACCGCAGGCGCGGCAGCGATCGAAACCACCTTTGCGCGTTGCGCCGGAGGCATGGTGAACAGCGGTTCATCTTCTACTTCTTCTCCTTTTCCCGGCTGCGCCTCTTCCGTCAGACGCTCCGTCTCTTCCGCGGCGCGGGCGCGAATTCCGGCTTCATCCCAATGATCGTCCGGCATCTCGTCCTGCACGTCGATTTCTGTGACTTCATTCGCGTCCGCTCCCTCGTACTCTTCCGGATTGATCAGCGTTAGGGACACTTCCGCCATGCCGGTAGGCTTGCGATCGCGAGTCCCGGCAAAGATGACGTCTTCCATGCGCGATCCGCGCAGCGTCTTGGCGGACTGCTCGCCGAGCACCCACGAGATGGCATCGGAAATATTCGATTTGCCGCAACCGTTCGGGCCGATGATGGCGGCAACACCGTCGCCGTGAAACTTCAGCTCGGTGCGGTCGCAAAAGGACTTGAAGCCGAGAATCTGCAGTTTTTTTAGCTTGAGCAACTTCCACTCCTCTAACTCGCGCTGCCTCAGGTTCGAGATCAGCTCGGGTTCAGCCGGATCCTGCGTGCATCGCATCCAGGGATGAGTCCCTGCACTTCGCGCAGCACTGTTTACCAATCAGATGCGGCGCGCCAAATTCGGGCGAAATCCAACCACTCGGCTGGAGGGACTGGGCACAGATTGACCCCACTGTAACGGCGAAATCGCACAGGGGTCAAGTACGAAAACACTATATATGGTGTGCCCTTTTCCACAACCGCCTTATTTTGCACACACATTGCAGCATCCGGTCAAAATTGAGGTGGTGAGGAAGAGATGGTGGAAGAATCGCGGAGAGCACCACAAGCCTAGCGCAGCCGTTCCACAGAAGCAATCATTTCGAACGAAAAAAGGCGGGAGAACTTGCTCCCGCCGGGGACGCCTATCGGCTAGCGAATTTCCATGTGTCGCTGAAGAATTGGCTTTGACAGGGCGAGACTTCAGTCGCGCCGCCCTTGACTCTTGTTTTCTAAGCCAAAGCTGGGCTGACACGAGTGTCCGCCCGGCAAGCTACGGCTCGACGTTCAGCTTCACTTCGACTCGATCAATATCGAAGTCCCCCCCTGTTGGATCCTCGTTATAAACCAGGAATGTGTCCACCGGAACCGTACCGTCGCTGCACACCCGCAGCAACTCCCACTCCTTCATCTTCGTATTCCAGGAACTCGGACCAGTCAATCCTCCAGTCGCCTGCATGACGACATGTCCCTGACGAACGTAGACCCAGGCCGAGGCCACCACTTTGTTCGTCCCTTGACCCAGGGACTGAAATACGCCACCCTCGGCGCCCCCGGAGTGGATGCGCAGCATCCGCGAGCCTCCGCCAATCGGCAAAGTCGATGTCACCAATGAAGTGCGAAGCAGCGCGCCAAAATTATCGCTATGGATGGTCCAGTTCGCGGCCGCGGACGCCGTCGGGTCCGACGGGCAAGTGGAGTTGCCATTCTGCCAGGCCGTATGTGTGCCGCACGGTCCGACGATATTAAAATCCGGATTGATCAGTAAATTGGGATCTGGTGGTGGAGTGTATGGCGGGCATGTGGTGTTGGCTTGCCCCAACAGGTACGAAGGCATGAGCAGGGCAATCAATATGCTGAGAAACAGCGAGAACGAACTGCGGTTGGCAGGCAACAGGGTCATAGGTCTCCTCATGCGCCCATGGGCGCGGTACAGATTTAGAAACGGCAACAAAAAGCGGTGGTTTGTCGGACAGATTTATCCCCGATACGCAGCTTCCCGAAGCTTACAACCCCGGGAACCCGGCCCCAAATGAATCGTGGGTACTAGGTAGTGACGCAAACAGGGCCACCGTTACGGCGGCCCTGAAATTATTTTTTCCAGGATGTTAGCGACGACGTCCGGCACCCTTGTTCAGCAGCACCGTCACGTTGTGCGGAAAAGCCGCGCCGACGGCGCCAAAGTGATTCAACAACAGGGCGACTCTGGACTCGACAACACCTCGAAATTCTTCGGCAACCGGATGGCCCACAATTCTTCCATCTGGATGTTCGCCATCGAGCACAGCGCCGAGCACTACGGACAGCTAGTGGTCTACTACCGCGCCAACGGCCTGGTGCCACCAGCCTCGCGGCAGTAAGGGTGCGTGTTATCAAGGATAGACAATCTTCGAACCCAAACATGGTATCTCCAGGTTAGAACCGAATATTCGGGGAAGTTGCTCAATTCAAAGAGTGCGCAGTGAGGCGGAAGAGGGGTGCAATATTGTCCTAAATCGTTGGGGCTGTCAAGACGCATTCCGCAAACTCCCATTGCGGAAAATTGTCAGTGGGTGAACCCACGACGGTCGAGACAACCTACTTTCTCGCGATGCCCTTGTTTAGCAGCACGCTAATTGTCCCGCTATCCCAGCTGAAGCCTCCGCCACTACAGGACACCGCCAAGTCAAGGAATCCATCTTCGTTCAAGTCAGCCGCTGTCAGTCTCCCGTTGACTACACCAACTGCATACTCCTCGGCCGGATACAGAGTTCCATCGCCCTTCCCGAAAAAGATACGGATCGCGGATGTCCACGGGCTGGTAACGACTACATCCTGATGGCCATCTTGGTTGAAGTCCGCCGTAATGCTAAATTCAGGATAGAGCCCTGCTGGATAGGATCGACCCAAACGAAAAGTCCCGTCGCCCTTGCCGAGCAAAACTTGCGCGTCCCCTTTTGCGTGGTGGACGTCCATCACTGCCACATCTAATTTTCCGTCTTCATTCAGATCTGCTACAGACAGCCCGCGAATCGGGTAACGCACCCTGGTGTTGACCCTTGGACCGAAGGTGCCATCTCCTTTGCCCAACAAGACCGAGACAGAAGTTCCTTCGCCCACCACCAAGTCGAGATTTCCATCGCCATTCGCGTCCCCTGCAGCCATCTGACCCCCACCCAAGTCTTCTATACGGGAGACCGCCCGGCCAAGTGTGCCGTCGCCGTTACCCAGCAGGACAGCCACACCAATACCGTGTCCTAGTAATATAGCCACATCCAGCTTACCGTCATGATTGAAGTCGGCGAGGAGAAGGTTGTCCCCATACCAGGGCGCGGTGAAATCCATGCGAGCTTGAAAGGTTCCATCCCCGTTGCCCAGCAGTACGCTTAACTCGTGATGCAGAACTGAGCTGCTCGTCACAATATCCAGCTTGCCGTCACCGTTCAGGTCACCAACCGCAACTTGATTCGTATCTTCCTGCGCGCTTACGGCCCGAGGCGCGCTTAAAGTTCCGTTCCTATTCGTAAGAAACACTTCCACGAAGTTGGCACTCGAGGTTAGCCCAACTACCAGGTCCGGCCGGCCATCGCCGTTGAAGTCCCCCGCCGCAATCCCATAGTTGATGTATCCCGTCGGATACTCCCGGCTGGTATAGAAGGTTCCGTTCCCATTTCCGAGGAGAATTGCCACCTCTTTAGTCTTTGTTCCCGTTGCGGTGACCACGAGATCGAGCTTACCGTCACCATTGAAATCACCAGGCGCAGCAGAATATGGCAAGTTGCCTGTGGTGTAGTCCAGTGGTGGTCGGAACGTCCCATCACCGTTTCCCAAACGGATGCTTACGGCATTTTCGAAAACGTCCGAAGTTACTAGATCGGTCTTACCGTCCCCGTTGAAATCCGCCGCCACCACTGATTGCGGCCCGATGCCAGTCTCCATTGATTTGACCGGTTTGAACGTGCCGTCTCCATTGCCAAACGCAATTCCGATAGCGTTGATGAATGGATTTACGACAGCTACATCCAGAATTCCGTCGCCGTTAAGATCGGCAGCGGTCGCGGCATAGACTTTCGCGCTAATGGGAGAGTTGATGGCTGCTGCAAATGACCCAGCGCCGTCCCCTAGCAGAGTGCTGATCGTACGTGGGGCGCCAGGTCCGCGACCGGCCGCAATCACATCCAGCTTGCCATCGCGGTTGGCATCGGCAATCTGAACCCAAATGGTTCTTCCGCCCACCTGATACTCGACAGGCGTGCCGAAATGCCCGTTTCCGGTTCCCAGCAATACGCTCACAGCCTGTGTGCCATCGTAGGCTCCCGACACACCTGCGACTATGTCGGGCAGGCCATCTTGATTTAGGTCACCGACCGCAATTGGCCCTGGATGATCAGCGGAAGTCTCGACCGGTGTTTGAAACGACCCGTCACGATTGCCAAGGTAAATTTCCACCATCCCCAATGACGCAGCTGAAAATGCCAGGTCGGGCTTTCCATCCAAGTTGAAGTCGCCAACAGCGCCAGGGCCGATGCCCGCAATTGTCTCGAGTGGTGCTTGAAAGCTCCCGTCTCCGTTGCCTAATAGCACACTAAATCCGCCGCTGTGCACTACGACAAGGTCAAGGCGCCCGTCCAGGTTGAGATCTGACACCAGGACTGAGTAGGGAAAAGTCCCCACTTTATATTCCGGAGCGCTGATGAACTGTTTCTCGCGTCCAGTGGCGAGTGCGGCAATGCTTAGAAATAGAAGGGAGACGCTGAGGTTTCGTATCACTGCAATCTCCAACTTCGATTCGTGCAATGGCGGCGGGGAAAGACGTGAGGATAATCTCGCAAATGAGGGTGGATGTCAATCGCATGAAGTACTCCGCAATAGTACAAACGTAAATCCGCGCTCTCATTTTCAAATGATTTCGATAAGACAAGCGACAGTGCAACGAGGGGCTTGCTAAGGGCTAACAGCCAGGAGCTACAAGCACCAGGGACGAGCGTGGCTGCCCGTCCCCGAAATGATCCCTACTTGCCTAACTTCTCAAAAAACAAACAAATCGACTCAATCCCGCGATAGAAGTTCGGAATGTGAAACTTCTCGTTGGGAGCGTGTAGGTTGTCGTCCGGAAGGCCGAAGCCCATCATCACGCTTGGAATTTTCAGCACGTCCTGAAAGTCCGTCACGATGGGAATCGATCCGCCGGAGCGAATGTACACCGTGTCTTTCTTGAAGATGTCGTGCATGGCTTCGACCGACGCCTGCACATACTTGTTATCAGTCCCCACGACGCAAGCTGGACCCTTGCTCCAGACTTTGATCTTGGTGTCGATGCCCTTCGGCGTCAGCTTCTTTACGTAGTTGGTGTAGCGCTTCAGGATGTCATCGGGATCCTGATTCGGCACCAATCGCATGGAAACCTTCGCTGCCGCTTTGGCCGGAATGACCGTCTTCGCTCCAGGAGCAGTAAAGCCTCCGGGCATCCCATGTACTTCGAGCGTCGGACGCGCCCACGTGCGATAGAGCACCGAGTATCCAGGTTCGCCGGTCAAAACTTTTGATCCGACTTCGGTTTTACGATAGTGCTCCTCGTTAAAAGGCAACCGCTTCCAAGCCTTCAATTCCGCTGCAGTCGGAGCCTTCACTTTGGAGTAGAAGCCCGGAATCAAGACCTTGCCTTTCGAGTCTTTCAGTTTGCTGATGATCTCGATCAGCGCAAAGAACGGATTCGGTGCTGCGCCTCCATACATTCCGGAGTGCAGATCGGTCTTGGCACCAACGGCTTCGATCTCGGTGTAAACCAGTCCGCGCAAGCCCACGCAGAGTGTAGGAAGATTTGGCGCGAACAGTTCCGTGTCGCAGACCAGCGCGAAATCCGCCTTAAGCTTCTGCTTCTGCTTGCGAACATATTCGGCAATCGATTCGCCGCCGACTTCTTCTTCGCCCTCGAAGATGATCTTCACGTTAAGCGGCAGCTTGCCGTCATGCGCCTTCATCAGCGATTCGAGCGCCTTTACTTCCATCCACAGTTGGCCTTTGTCATCGACTGCGCCGCGCGAGTAGATGTTTTCGTTGCGCTCGGAAGGCTCGGTCCAATTCTTCTTCGCCTCATCCACTCCCTTACCGCTGTAGGCGTCCTTGTCCACGAATGGCGGCGACTTCCATTCATCGAGCGGATCGGGCGGTTGCACATCGAAGTGCGCATACATCAGCACCGTCGGCTTGCCTGCGGCATGCAGCCAGTCGGCATATAGAAGGGGATGTCCCTTGGTGGGGATGAGTTCGACGTTCTCCATGCCGATGCGACGCAGTTCGCTGGCGACGAATTCCGCCGCTTTCTGGACGTCCGACTTGTGTTCCTGCAGAGTGCTGATACTCGGAATACGAAGAAGATCTTTGAGTTCGTTTAAAAAGCGCTGCTGATTATCACGTGCGTAGGCGACTGCTGGGGAAGCCATACGATATCCCTTTCTCGCGACGGGCGCGAACCTTGGAGGAAGTGAACAGTGAAACGGTTAAGTATACCGGAACGGGCGGGAGCTGTTCCGTGCTAGCGACGAACCTGGTCCGGAAATGTCCACCTCGTGTCCCTATTGGGCATAAGCAAGCTTTCGCCATCTGCCCATGTAGGATGCGATCACCAGAACTGCTGTGAACAACGCATAGAGGGCAATGTTACGGGAAGCCGTTGTCAGTCCCATGAAGTCCATACCGGGAGTGAAATGCGCTGGGCCCAGATACCACCAGAATACGTACAAAGCCTCGAACGGCTTGCTGCTTCCACTCCAGACGCCTAGGCCCAAAGCGAGACTAGGGATGAACAATGCCGCGGTGGTCCAAGCCAGCAGGCCTTGCCAATCGCCGCTCAGGAGCAGTCGCACGGCGAACCCGCTTCCAGTTAAGCCGGCCAGAATGACTCCGCTTGCCCAGATCGCGGGTAGCTGTCGGAAGAGCGCCAAAGGTGAAGAGAAGATCAATGCACCTGTCGAGTGTTGCATCTCGCGGCAACCCATCTTCGACCACAGCAATATTGGCCAGATCCAGGCGATAAGCAGGAAGATTTGACGCGCATGCTCATCCCGCGACAACAAGCTTGCCAGCCACAGTCCGGCAGCGCCCGCATACCACCACCAGCGCAGGCCCTTTAGCATCAGCCGAAATTCGGAGGTGATCAACGCCACGAAGCGGGTACTCATCTCGGATCTTGCCAGTGGAGTAAGGTGTACATGCGAGGAAATCGCAGCAGGAACGGCAGACAGCAGCGGTTCAACATCTGGTCGCTTCTGTTGCTTGCGGAGTCGTTTCATCCACCCGGATTCGAATGCCGGATCAAAGCGGTGGAAGAAAGCCGCTGCAGCTACTGCGAGGGCAACAGCAATCAATACCCAGGCAAACCGCATCGCTAGCATCCGCGGAGTCCATTCGATTCCTTCCCACACGAGAGTTCGATAAGCGCGTTCATTGCCAATAGTGAAGGCGAAATTCGGTCCGGCTGAGCGGTCGACCTTAAATAACGCAGCTTGCATGGAATCGTGAAACACGCGCATGCCGATGAAGTCGTCGGTGCCTATTGCCGCACTTGCCAAGGCAAAGGTCCACAGAAAGAAGTAGGCCACATTTCCGAATCCGCCGCGAAGTAATGGAATGGTTTCAAAGAGTATGGCCAACGCCGCCGTGACCGCCATAGCAGGCATTGCCGCAAGCACGAACGGAGACCAGAGCTGCCACGGAGAGATGTGAAGGTCCTCTGCGCGCAGCAATTGCATGCCGAGCGCCGCTAGCATCAGGACTCCCACCATTGCCATGAGCACGGTGAAGTTGCTGATCATCTTGGCGATGGTGTACACGCTCTTGTTGATCGGCGTACTAGCGAGAATCTGCCCTACGCGCGTGCGCACATCGCGTTCAACAGAATTCTTTACGATGTAGAAGCCGGCTAGCGACAGAAATACCGAGGCGCTGATCGTCATCAAGGCCCCGACCCAAGCCGAGTTGTAGACGCCGCGATAACCAGCGCCGATCATCACTTGCGCTTTCTCAGTGATGATGGCGTAACCGATATAAAGAGCGCCACCCAGTGTGAGCAGGAAGCTGTAACTACGTGCCCGCTGCAGGAAATCAGCCTTCACCAGGTGATACAGAATGCGCCCGCGGTTCATGCGAGCACCACGGCGCGCTGTGCCGAGAGACTGAAGAGATATGCATCTTCCAGCGTCGGCGCAACCGGTTGCGCGCCATTCGGCGGATCGGGAGCGAACAGACGAACATGTACGCCATCTGCTCGCCGAACCGTGCCGCTGATGAGGTATCGCTGCCGGACCGAATTCAACTCGCTGCTCGAAATCACCCATTCCCAGACATTGCCTTCTACCCCGCGCAGCAAGCCTTCAGGAGAAGCATGAACAACCAGCACTCCCTTGGAAATCAGCGCAATGTCGGTAGCGGTTGCTTCTACGTCGGAAACGATGTGAGTGGAGAGAATTACGATGCGCTCGCCAGACAGCTCGGAAAGCAGGTTACGGAAGCGCACACGCTCTTCGGGATCGAGTCCAGCCGTAGGTTCGTCGACGATGAGCAACTGCGGATCGTTCAACAGCGCTTGTGCGATTCCGATTCGTTGCCGCATTCCGCCGGAGTATCCGCCAAGTGGTCGTTTGCGAACGTCGCTGAGATTCACTAGCGTCAACAGTTCATCGATACGTCTTTTCGTGGACCCAGCATCCAGTCCCTTGACTGCGGCTAGGTACTCCAGGAACTCAACTGCGTTTAAGTTGGGGTAGATGCCGAAATCCTGCGGCAGGTATCCAAGAACATTTCGTAACGCGTCCGGATTGGAGGCGATGTCGGTGCCATTCCACATAACCCGGCCTTCGCTTGCTCGAGTAATGGTGGCAAGAATACTCATCAACGTGGACTTCCCAGCTCCATTCGGACCTAGCAGCCCCAGCACACCGGGCGCTAGCTCGAGACTGAAGTTTTTCAGCGCCCAGGTCTTTTTGTCGTAACTTTTGCTTACGTTCTCGATAACGAGTTTCAATCAGCCTCCAGACTGGTTATGCATGAGGAACGTTTAACACTTAACAAAAGTTCCAGAAATCTGGAATGTACGGTGCAAATGGAGTTTCTAGCGTTCACTTGGAGATGGCTGCCTGTTGAGTGGGTCTCGGCTCAAACAACTCCTTGACTTTAGGTTGGGCAAGATAGGCGATGACGAAGAAGTCGACCAAAATAAATGTGAGAACCAGCGCATAGTTCTCCGCATCCGAGCTGCGGTGCATCATCATCAGGATCAAGCCTCGCCCGCCCATGATCAACAGTAGCCCGGCCAAAATCATCGCAGCCAGACGCGACCATTCGTGCAGCTTCCACATGGCGGTGGCAATGATGACCCAAGCGATCGCTTCGAAAATCAGAAAGTAAATGAACCACGGAGAACTGATGCGGCCCGAGAAGACATATCCCATCAAGGGAATGACTTCGACCAGATCCCACGCCGCGCGCAGAAAACACGTGACGATGGCCAGTTTGAGGAGAGCGGGTATGGTGCGGTTTGTTTGTGAGGAAGCCAGTACCTCCGCCATAACATCACCTCTCGTTGAAAAGGGTGCAAGTCAGGATCGGAATCGCGACTGCGAATTGTAACTGATCGGGATAAGTTCGGAGGTTGCCCCCTTGGTAGGGAGAATCCTGGCTCATGACCTGAGAATAATTATCTCCATTGTTAGTGCGCTCAGATGTGTGGTACTTTACCAGCGTTTTTTGATGTGCCTACGCGTTCTCCGCCGCTACGTTGTTTCTCCACCCACGTTATTTGTGGACTTGATTGCAACGCGAGGATCTATGCGACTCCGAAATAACGCCCTGCTAAAAACTCTCTGCTTCGACATCACGGCGCTGCTTGCCTTAGCCACTGCGCCTGCGCCCTTGGTCAACGCTCAGACCGAAACAACCCTGTACACTTTCACGGGCAACGAAGACGGGGCAAACCCATCGGGGGCTCTGGTCGGCGACAGTAACGGCAACTACTTTGGAACCAATTTCGCCGGCGGTTTGATTGGGGGGAATTGCCATTCGATCGGATGCGGCAACGTTTTTGAACTCTCGCCCGATGGTCACGGAGGCTGGACGGAAAAATCGATTTACGACTTCACAGGAGGGCCCGACGGAGCCGAGCCGGTTGCGGGGGTAATCTTTGATGAGTCCGGGAATCTTTACGGCACTGCCGAGGCGGGCGGCTACACCGGAAACTCCAGATGCGGAAGCGGCGTGGCGCCAGGTTGTGGGGTCGTTTTCAAGTTGTCGCCAACCCTGAGCGGTACTTGGACGGAAACAACTCTGTACCAGTTCAAGGGCAGATTAGATGGATACTTACCCACCACCCGCCTCGCGTTCGACGGCAGCGGAAATCTTTACGGCACAGCCAATCTCGGGGGCCCGCGCAATGTTGGCGGCGTCTTTCAGTTATCGCCCAACGGCTCTGGCGGATACACGTTTAAGGGAATCCACCCCTTTACCAATGGCCCCGATGGCGGACGCGCCTGGGACATAACGATTGACGCAGGCGGAACCCTGTATGTTGCAACTTCGCAGGGCGGTATCACCGGTGGATTGTGCGGCGGCAGCGCCGGTTGCGGTGCGGTGATTGCTTTATCCTCGAATGGCTCTGGATTTGTGCAGCATGTAGTGCACGATTTCACTGGGCACGGCGATGGCTCCGGTCCGGCAGGACTCACCGTGGATGCACAAGGAAATGTCTTCGGAGTGACCCAGTTCGGAGGAGACAAGAATTGTCTGCATGGGTTTGGTTGCGGAACCGTGTTCGAGTTCTCGCCGGTGGCGGGTGGCGGATGGCTAGGACACGTCATCTATCAGTTTCACAACACTGGCGACGGCTTGGATCCGGTGTATTCGCCGACTTTGGACGCCGCCGGCAACCTCTATGGAGCGTTTAGCAGTGCGGCCCAAGGTTGCCCGTCGAACTGCGGTGGCATCTACAAGCTAAGCCCCGTGACCGGCGGCTGGTCGGAGACGGTGCTCTACAACTTCACCGCTGGCGCCGATGGCTGGGAGCCCAATGCGCCCACCTTGGATAACGCAGGCAATCTCTTTGGGACGACCCTGGTTGGCGGCGATGGCACGAGTTGTATCCCCGATCCCAATGGATGTGGCATCGCGTTTGAGATCGCTCCCTGACGTTTGTACGACTGGGTTGCCGGGATCGCTCCAAGACGCCAGAGAAGCTTGGGCAGCGCTGGCGAGGCTGAACCCAGATTCAGCCTCCAAAGCGCTGTGGTGAGAATGCTGCGATATCGTGCTGCGACGCCTTGCCTGTCACCTCATCCGCCATGATCTCCGCGGTAATCGGCGCCAGGAGGATGCCATCGCGAAAGTGGCCTGTGGCAACGAAGTACCCGGGCGTGTCAGTCGCTCCCAGAATCGGCAGACCATCCGAAGTCCCCGGCCTCAATCCCGCCCAGCTTTCGTGCATGCGCGCCTGCGACAAAGCAGGGAAGAGTCGAATCGCGGCTTGGCACAGGCGCTGGATCACCGGCGGGTCGGTGTGTTTGTCGAATCCAGCTTCCTCCAAGGTCGTTCCGACAAGGACTCGTCCATTGCTTCTCGGGACCAGATAAACTTCATCGGTTCGGATGACGTGCCTTGGAAGGTTTGGTGGACCTCCTATTAAGGCAAACATCTGCCCCTTTACCGGACGAGTCGGAAGCTTGCGGGGCGGCCACGAACCGGACCATGCTCCCGCGCAATTCACCACTACCGGTGCCGTGTACCTGGTCTTGTCTGTTTCTACCCCGCTAACACGTCCATCGACGATGCACAACTTCTGAACCGTTGTCCCGGATGAAATATCGACACCGCGATGTCGGGCTGCCTTCAGCGCTGCCGCTACCAGGCCTCGCGGGTCAACGCTGCGTTCCTTCAGATATGCCGCCTTTCGGCCCGGGTCGGAAATCCCGGGTTCCATGTCGGCCAAGGGTGCTGGGGGAAAATGCTCGGCACAAAACCCAGCAAGCCTTTCAAAATCCTGTGGCGCAGGGAAGAGAATCGTTCCGTCACTACGGAGGTCGACATTCACGCCCGATTCATCCTGCAATCCGTGGACAAATTCGGGATACATCGCCGCGCTGGCGGTGGCCAGTTCCTGCAGGGCGGCCGGGGTCTCGAGTGTGCAGTCTGCGAGCATTCCGGCGGCCGCATGCGAAGCTTCGCGCCCAGGTTCTCCTCGCTCGACAACCAGCACGCTGACATTTCGTTTACGCAAAGCAATGGACAGTGAAAGGCCAATGATGCCGCCGCCAACAATGATGACGTCCCAAGTTTTCATTGAACTTCATTTTAGAAGAGATGATGAGAGCTGGTTGCGGAGAGGCAGAATGTGCAAGAGATGAAACTGGTTGTTGCCCAGGTGATAACAACTGAAGCTGTTGCTACAGTTTGTTCAGAAAGTCGGTAATCTCAGGCGTATTCCAATCGACCGGTCCGACGAATTTGCGGCGCAGAATGCCGTCGCGATCGATGATGTAAGTTTCGGGCCATTTGTACGATCCATACAGCGTACTGCTCTTCTGGTCGGGATCGCGCACAGTAAGCAGGTCGACTCCGTGTTCCTTCACGAACTTATGATAAGCAGCCTCATCGACATCGATACTGATGGCTAACACTTCCACGCCCTTGGGACGGAGTTGCTGCTGCATTCGCACCAAGGAGGGCATTTCCTCAATACAGGGAGGGCACCACGTAGCCCAGAAGTTCAAGACAACAATTTTTCCTTTTAACTCGTTCAGGCTGACTTTGCGATCGGCATCCTGCACCGTGAAATCGGGGGCGGCGCTGCCGATGCGCGGCGGCCGCGAACCGCGGTAACAGCCGCTGCCCACAAGCAGTAGGAGGCTGAGGAGAATAACGGTGCGTCTCACGCAGCTATAATAATAGATTCGCTATATGGCGGAAATGTCCATCTATTCCGGGCCACCTGTAGTCTCCGTCATTGTTCCAGCGCGGAACGAGGAGGCTAATCTGGAGGCGTGCCTCAAGTCACTGGTCGAGCAGGTTGGGGTTCGCCACGAAATCATTGTTGTCAACGATCATTCCGAGGATCGTACGGCGGAGATAGCGCAATCGTTTCCCGGCGTACGGGTTGTCGATGCAGATCCGGTTCCACCCGGCTGGAGCGGGAAGAACAACGCACTCGCGACAGGCGTGAAGAAAGCCCGCGGAGTTTGGTTTCTGTTCACAGACGCTGATACGATCCACCTCCCGGGGTCGCTCTCGCGAAGCTTGGCCGAGGCCATTCAACGTAAGGCAGACTTACTGTCTTTCTCGCCGGAGCAGATCGTGGTTGGATGGTCGGAAAAGCTGGTGATGGCGGTGATTTTCAGCGAACTTGCGACCTCCTATCCACCCAGCCAGGTATCCAACCCAAAGTCTCGGATTGCAGCGGCGAACGGTCAGTACATCCTGATCTCCCGCAAAGCGTATGAGAGTGTTGGTGGACATGTGGGTGTAGCCGATAGTTTGTTGGAAGATGTGGCGCTCGCGCGCGGCATCAAGAGTGCGGGTTATCGCATAAGCTTCCGTTATGGCGGAGATGCGGTCAAAACCAGGATGTACCGAAGTTTCGCGCACTTGCGCGACGGATGGACGAAGAATTTGGTTTTACTGTTTCCGGCTGCGATACGTTTGGCGGCACTTCGTTTGATTGAGTTCCTGCTGATTATTGGAACGGCGGGTCTCTCCGTGCGCGCGTTTTTGCATCAGCGACTACAAGTCGGAGTCGTCCTGGCAACGGCTTTTGCCATCTTATACGGCATGTTGCTGAGGCGGACTCGCCGGGCACATTTCGGATGGCGCGCTAGCGTGCTCTCTGTTTTCGGATTGCCGGTCTTCAGCTATCTGTTGATGCGCTCAAGGCTGGCGCATGCAACCGGAATTGTGAACTGGAAGGGCCGCACCTATGGCGCGGATTCTAAGGACAGGCCAGCATCTCGGGCGGACTCGATCTCGCCAGAAGAAAACCAAAGAAACCACGGAGAGGCGGAGCCGCGGATTGCCGGCATACCCAGGTAGAAACCAAACATTTTGAGGCATGAATGCTTTATTTGACGCGAAAAGCTGAGTTCTCCGCTTCGCACTATTATCACAATCCGAAACTCTCACCGGAGGAGAATCAGCGCATCTTCGGCAAGTGCAATAACCCGAACGGACACGGGCACAACTACACGCTCGAAGTGACGGTGAAGGGTGAAGTCGATCCACGTTCGGGGTTCGTGGTTGATCTGAAGCAGTTGAAAGAAATTCTTAATCGCGAAGTCCTCGATGTGATGGATCATCGCTTCCTGAACAAGGAAGTGCCGGAGTTCGCGGAGCGGATCCCCACAACGGAGAACCTGGCGATCTCCATCTGGCAGCGTCTCATACCGAAGCTAAAGACTGCGCGGTTGCATCGTGTGCGGGTTTATGAGACCCCCGATCTTTTTGTCGATTTCTACGGAGAGGAATGAAAGCCTACCTTACGCGGCGCTACATGTTCAGCGCGTCTCATCGGCTCCATAGCGATGAGCTGTCAGCTCAAGAAAACCTTGTAACCTATGGCAAATGTAACAATCCATATGGTCATGGGCACAATTATGTGCTCGAGGTCACGGTAAGCGGCCAGGTCGATCAGCAAACCGGCATGGTTTGTAACTTGGTGGATTTGGACGACTTTGTACACAGCGAGATCGTGGAGCGATTCGATGCGAACAATCTAAACGTGCTGCCGGAATTTCTCAAATGTGTTCCGACCACCGAAAATTTGAGTACCGTGATCTACAAAATTTTGCAGCAGGGAATTACCAAAGCTCATCTGGAAAAGGTGCGACTCGAAGAGACCATGATGAACAGCTTTGAATATGCCGGCGACGCTGAGACGCGTTGCTGAGTTTTCGTTTCAGGAATAAAAGACATGAAACCAACCGTCGAACCGACAACTCTGACTGGAGCGACTTTTGAAGAGTTGCTGCGCGAGTTTATCGTGCGCCTGGGGGAGGACCCCACGCGCGAGGGCTTGTCGAAAACTCCAGAGCGCATGCGAAAAGCGCTACAGTTTTTGACCCGCGGGTACAACGAAGATCCGGAAGCCATGTTGAAGAAGGCACTATTCACCGTCAGCTATGACGAAATGGTGATTGTGAAAGATGTCGAGATGTTCAGCCTTTGCGAGCACCACATGCTTCCGTTTTTCGGAAAGGTGCATGTCGCCTATATCCCGAATGGGAAGGTGATCGGATTGAGCAAAATTCCGCGCCTGATCGAAATCTTTTCACGGCGTCTGCAGATTCAGGAGCGCCTTACCACACAGATTGCAGAAACGATCCAAAGGGCTATCGAGCCACAGGGCGTTGGCGTAGTGATCGAGGCGCGCCATCTATGCATGATGATGAGAGGCGTGGAGAAGCAACATTCCGCTGCCGTCACATCGTCGATGCTTGGCTGCTTCCGCAACGAGCAGGAGACTCGTACTGAATTCCTGTCGCTGATCCGTACCCGGCCAAACGGAAATTGAGATCCAGTCGTTGGTCGTCAGCACAAAAGCAACTATCACCCCACGAAGGCTCGGATGAGGGGGCGCCGAACGCTGAGTTCATGCTGCGGATGACTACTAGCGACTGAGGACAGAAGACTGAAATCAACCCCCAATCCGCTAAAAGGGAAAACGGCCGTGATCACGGGCGCGACTGGAGGCATTGGCAGCGCCCTGGCACGCATGCTGGCGGAACAGGGATGTGGCCTCGTCCTAACCGGGCGCAACGCGACTGCGTTGAAGAAGTTGTCCAAAGAGCTTTCGAGCAATCGTATAGAGGTATTCTCAGCAATATGCGACGTACGCGACCAGGTCGCCGTCCAGGAATTGGCTGTATCCATCGAAGGAAAATTCCACCATATCGATATCCTGATCAACAACGCGGGAATCGGTCACCCGGAGGCACCGGTGGATAAGTTGTCGCCCGGCGTATGGACTGATGTGATCGGTACCAATCTGACTGGCATGTTCCTGGTGACGCATTTCGCTCTGCCCCTTTTTCGGCGGGGAGGCGCCATTGTGAATAATCTTTCGATCGCGGCCAGAAACGTCTTTCCGGGATCAGCCGCTTACAGCGCGTCGAAACACGGCGCGCTAGGTTTCACCAACACACTCAGGGAAGAACTCAGGAATCGGCGTATTCGCGTCATTGCTCTGCTGCCCGGGGCCACCGCTACCGAAATTTGGCAGACGATCTGGCCAAATGCCCCCAGGGCCAAGATGATGTCGCCGGAAACCGTTGCACGGGCGGTGGTGAACACTCTCCTTCAGCCTATCGATAGCACGATCGAAGAGCTTCTCATTATGCCGCCCGATGGACGTTTGTAGCTCTCCGGCAGGTCTCCCGAATTAGCAACAATCGCAATCCTGGCTTGCCTTGGCTGACTTCCGTTGCCGAAGAAGGTAATATCTAAACCCTGATCCTGCCGCTACCAGGCAGGTGCGCACACATGGCACTTTCGCCTGCAGCGGTCGTACGTGCAAAATCGTTCCTCACAGGCCCAAGTGGCTTGTACCGCGCGCATGGGATACTTTTGTTGTTCCTACAGTACGGAGAGAAGAAGACCAATGTTTACAATATTCTCTGGGCTCTGGTCTTCGGGTTCGCCACACTGAACATCCTCGGCCTCGTGGCCAGGCGCTTTGATACCGATCGAAATCGTCTCAGCTTTGGAGAACTTCTCGCTATTACTGTGGTTGTAGCGTCAGTTCTGCTATTAGCCTGGGAAATGCTTTATCTATTCAACATCCTCCCGATCAAACTTCAGCCCCGCTACTGAATTACGGTATGATTCTGGGATGCCAAAGAGCGCGGCACCTTTCGACCTTACCTGCCCATGCTGCAGCGCCGTGCTCAAGGTGGACCCGGGCACTAAAGCCGTTATCTCCCATACGGCTCCCCTTAAGCCAAAAATGTTCAACGACATCGAGGAAGCGGCCAAAGCGATGAAGGAACAGGATAGCCGCCGAGAATCCATTTTTCGTCAATCGGTCGAAAATCAGAAGCACGCCTCCGACTTATTGGAGAAAAAGTTTCAGGAGGCAGTGCGGAAGGCCAAGGAGAGTCCCGAAACAGGAAAGCCCATTCGGGATTTCGACCTTGACTGAGAGTCAAGGAATTTTTTTCTTATTCACATTGTTGTCAAGGTCGTTCCCATAGAATGAGCGCTCGATGGCAACGCCCCTGCTCCTCGGCCACCGTGGACTTAGAGAACCCAAGCTCGCCCCTGAAAATAGCTTTGCTGCTTTTGACCTTGCTCTTGAGCATGGCTGCGATGGTTTTGAATTTGACGTGCGCCTGAGCGGGAGTGGACGGGCGGTCATCACGCACGACACCCGCGTGGGCAAAGTCTCAGTAGCGAATGCAACGCGCGATCAACTACGCGAGCTACCAGACCTTGCGGCAGTCCTGCTTCGTTACGGACAGCGAGTTTTTCTCGATATCGAGCTGAAGGTCACTGGATTGGAGCAAAAACTGTTGCGCGCTTTGCGCGAGTATCCACCCGGGCGGGATTATGTGGTTTCATCCTTTCTGCCCGATGTGATCATGGAAATTGCCGCGCGGCGGACGACCATTCCGCTGGGAATAATCTGTGACAAGAAGAGTCAGCTTGCGAAGTGGCGGAGTCTACCGGTCGACTACGTAATTGTCGAACAATCGCTGGTCAACCTGAAGCTGATCGAGGAGATTCGGAACGCTGGCCGGAAGGCCATCGTGTGGACGGTCAACGATGCGCGCAGCATACGCCGCGTGAGTGATATAGGTGTGGATGCCATCATTTCCGATCATCCAAAGCTGCTGGTGAGCACCTTGCGGCCCGGGGCGGGAAAGGCTCGTACACGTTCTTCGCCGAAAACCACAGTCCGCTCGATATCTGGAATGACCTAGTCGGCGGCCGAATCCAGGAATGCGCGATGGCGGTTCGGCTTACGTAGGAAACGGCTGCGTTCGTTTTCGAATGCTTCAAGTTCGGCGGCGGTCTCATATTCATTCCATCCCACCACCGCCGCAATCCGCATGGCAGCGTCGCGACTACAGCTTTCACTCCAACATCGGCCCAGTGCGACAGGGACTCGCCGCAGTAGGACGTCAGCCAGGGTCACGGCACTCTCTTGGGTTAGCGCAAATATAGCCTCGGCCACGATGTGTGGAGAATGTGGACAGAGCTGCGCCCGCATCTGCACGCTGGTGGTCGCCAGTTGCGTAATCGCAGGAGCTCTTTTTCCAAACCACTCCGCGATCCCCCGCGCGGATGCTTCGCTGATACCTCCAACATCCGCAAGGTCGAGCACCCATTGATCGAGCATGGGATCGAAGGTGCTTTGCGGAAGAGCCGCAAAAAGCGTTGCGCGCCTTCCGCCGTGCCCGATCATCCGCAAGCATTGGCGGCCAAGCTCGGGAGCTGACGTCAGGTTACCCCCAATTATGGATAGCATCTGGGCTGCGCCATCGCTACGGTGATCGTGAATGAAGCACTTTTCACTTTGCTTCACGACATGATTCTTTCCCGTATACGGTTGTGGGCGGATGCCTGTATATGTGTAGCGAATGTCGTGCGTCGTGTACTTTGTTTTGGGAAAAACGCGAGTGAATGCCTTAAACAGATACTCAATCTCGTCCTTGGAGGGCTCGGCGCTGCCGGGATCATTGTTGTCCTGGGCGGCCGTCGCGCCGACGAGGACTTGATCGTTCCATGGTGCGACGTACAGCGGCATGTCACCGATGTGGGTACAAACCACCTCATCGGGCGAGCCGGGAAAACGGGGCAAGACAATGTGGGTTCCGCGAACCCCACGCAGGAGCGGCTGTTTCCGTGGTATTCGCGAACGTTGGCACAGTCGATCGACCCAAGGGCCGGTTGCATTAATGATCCAATTGGCCTCTACAGGATCTTCCTTGCCGGTGAGGAGGTCTCGCATCAACAACCCCTTAGCCTTGCCGTGGAACACGTTTACGGCCAGCACCTCGGTGTGGTTTCGCGCCATGGCACCGGCTTCAACTGCATCTGCCAGCCACTCTGCTACGATTCGCTCCGGAAATTCGCACTGCGCGTCCTCAAAGTCGAAGAGCGACCAGTGAGCCCCTTTGTCCAATTGGCGCTCAAGCTTGAAGCGGTTGATGTTGACTTTATTGAGATCTGATTTCGCGGTGGCCATTCGACGGTAGAGCCAGAGTCCAGCTCGAACGCGCATCCTGTTCAACCCGCTGTTTTCGGGCACTGCCAAAACGATCCGGGACGGGTGGATGAGGTGAGGATGCTCACGTAGTAGTCGTTGCTGTTCGCGAAGGGATTCCCTTAGTAGGCCGATTTCGCCCTGCTCGACGAATTGCAGTCCGCCCCGAAGCAATCGCGTGGACTTGCTGGTGGTTCCCGATGCGAAGTCATTCTGTTCAACGAGAAGAGTGCGGCGGCCAGCGCGGGCGCATTGCCGAGCTATGGCTACACCGCTGATTCCCCCACCCACAACAATGACGTGGAAACGCTCACCTTCCAGCGGTCGCCGGATTAGGCCGGGGAGTTTCATAATAGCGGCAGCCAGAGACACCTGTGGCACTGGTTCTGGCGGGCAAGATCAGTTTCGCCGCCCGTCGCGGCTCGACGAAAGATGACGTTCGTCCAACACCCGATTGGGGGACCAAGGCTCGCGGGCCTTCCCCGGTAAGTTGTTGGTGGGCGGTGCAGTGCCTACTCGTTGGTTACCTGCTGTGCGGGTACGAACGATAGGTGGGTGTTTGCAACTGGAGGGCGAATGGAGCAAGCAGGTCAGGGATAGGTAAGGCTGGTCTTGCTCGGTCTAACTTTCGCATTTACATTGATAAACGGATGTCCACTACGGGAGAGCGCTTTGAACGCGCGGTTTCCATCATGGCCCGCCTACGGGGGCCGGGTGGGTGTCCTTGGGATCGCGAACAAACCTTCGATTCGATCAAGCCATATACCCTGGAAGAAACTTACGAGGTTATCGAAGCGATAGATAATCGCGACTGGAACGAGCTTCCCGGCGAACTGGGGGATTTGCTCCTGCAGGTCTTGTTCTATTCTCAGATGGCCAAAGAGCAGGGCTCGTTTTCGGTGGATGATGTTCTCGATCGACTGTCCAATAAGCTCGTCGATCGTCACCCGCATGTCTTCGGAGATACTAAGGCTGAGACCTCTTCGGAAGTCCTAAAGAACTGGGAAGCGCTCAAGCGGCGAGAAAAGCAAAAGAAATCGGGTGAAGACGAGGAGTCGGTGCTGTCCGGAGTCTCGAGTAAGGCGCCGGCGTTGATCGAGTCACACAAGTTGAGCACGCGTGCTTCACGGGTAGGATTTGATTGGCCGAATATCGAAGGCTTGTTTGACAAGCTGCACGAAGAGATGGACGAGTTGCGCGAGCATCTGAAAGATTTTCCCGAACCCGGGCCACAACCGCAGATAAGGGCCGTGGCAGGCGCACGCGGGCAGAAAATACCGGACGAACTAAGAGAGCGTTTGGAGGGTGAGGTCGGCGACCTCTTTTTTGTGCTGGTGAATATCGCGCGCTATCTGGAGGTGGATTCGGAATCGGCATTGCGGAAGACGAACCGCAAATTCCGTCGCCGCTTCGAATGGGTGGAACAACAGGTACGCGCATCCGGCCGAGCCGTGGCGGACGTTTCCCTGGAAGAACTGGAGTCATTTTGGCAGCTGGCGAAGCAGCAGGAACTCAGGGAAGCCTGAGTACATCACCAGTCGTGATCCGCATGTGTCATAAGCTGGAGGAGATGCATGCGTGTGTCGCATTGCAGCGCGATGTCTGGAACTTTGCGGAGGCTGAACTGGTTCCGTTACGCCTGTTCGTCGTTGCAGAAAAAATTGGCGGACGGGTAGTGGGCGCGTTTAGTGGAGCGGAGTTGGTTGGGTTCGGGCTCGCTATTCCCGGACTTCGTAATGGGCACGCCTATCTTCATTCGCAAATGGTGGGCGTGCGCAAGGATCATCGTGATGGCGGATTGGGCCGCCGCATCAAGTTCTTTCAGCGCGAGGATGCGCTGGCTCGGGGTTTTGAGTTGATCGAATGGACATTCGATCCGCTCGAGATCAAAAATTCATACCTCAATCTTGAAAAACTTGGCGCGATCACGAGACGCTACAACGTGAACCAGTACGGCATTACGTCCTCGCCGCTGCAAGGCGGACTACCAAGCGACCGCCTGGTTGCGGAGTGGTGGTTGAACTCGAAACGCGTGGTGGCAGCGGCGCGAGGAGAGATCCGGAGGCCCTTTTCTCCGGAGGTTCGAATCCCGGTGCCGGCACAAATTTATGACTGGAAGGCTGCGTCCGATACTCGCAACCTGGCTTTGGAAGTACAGGTTCGCAACGGCGAAGTATTCCTCAAGGCCTTTCACGAAGGTCTTGCCGCGCTTGGATACGAGCGTGATCTGCAAGGAAATGGTTCGTTCCTCCTAGGACGCTGGGAGGAAGCATGGAACTACTAGCTACAGCATGTTCGCGGTCTCTCAATTCTCCCCCGAACTTAAGCCGGAGGTTGTCCTACTCGAAGTGAGCCAACTACATCTAACCGTTCCACCTGGACAGCGCCGAGAAAACTAACATGAAGGTTGAAGCAATTACCTTGCGTGAATTGCAGGTGCCCCTTGTTCACTTTTTTGAAACCAGTTTTGGACGTGTCTACAGCCGCCGCATTCTTCTGCTTACGGCGCATTGTGATGGAGTGGATGGTTGGGGAGAGTGCGTAGCCGGCGAAGACCCCTTTTACAGTTCGGAGTGGATTGAGACTGCATGGCCCACCATCAGAAGCTTTCTCGCGCCAGCAATTCTGGGCAAGCCATTAGACAGCGCCCGAGACTCCATTGCCTTGATGGCGAGAGTGCGCGCGCATCGCATGGCCAAGGCCGCGGTCGAAAATGCCTTGTGGGACGCTGAGGCCAGGCAGAAACAAGTACCGTTGTGGAAGTTGCTCGGTGGAACGCTTCCTGAGATTGTGTGTGGAGTCTCCATCGGTATACAAGATTCCCAGCAACAACTGCTGGACAAAGTAGAAATAGAAGTGGCCGCTGGATATCGCCGTGTGAAAGTGAAAGTGAAACCCGGCTGGGACCTCAATATTTTGGAAGCGATCCGCTCGCGATGGCCGAACATTCTCCTCAGCTGCGACGCCAACTCAGCTTATCGTCTCGATCAGATCGAACATCTCCGGAAATTCGACCAATTTAATCTGCTGATGATCGAACAGCCGCTGTGGAACGATGACCTCTACTACCACGCACGCCTGCAGAGCGAACTCCGCACCGCCCTCTGCCTGGATGAATCGATCCGACATTCTCGGGATGCCGCAGTGGCTCTGGATACACGCGCCTGCCGCATCATCAATATTAAGGTAGGAAGAGTAGGCGGCTTCACGGAGGCGCTAAAAATCCATCAAGTTGCGATGGAAAGGAACGCGCCTGTGTGGTGTGGAGGCATGCTTGAATCGGGAGTTGGACGGGCCCACAACATCGCGCTATCCACACTGCCTAATTTCAGGTTACCGGGGGACGTGTCTGCATCCAAGCGCTATTGGAAGGAAGACATCATCGAACCTGAAGTGGAGGTGTCTTCCCAAGGCACGATCCCCATTCGTGATTCGCCCGGCACCGGCTACCGCGTGCGCGAGGACTTAGTCGAGAAGCTCACGGTCAGAAAAGAAACGGTTCGCGCAACATAGATGCAGGGGCGGCCTATGCCACCCAACTCTGCTATTTTGAGATCCCAGCCTGGGTCTCGGCGCTCGTCGGATTCAACATCTGCTTTTTCAAGAGATCGATGCCTTGGGCGAAGGTAAGATCCGGCGGTACTGGCAGAAAGTCGCTGTACGTCTCCTTGGATTTGATTTTCAAGCTCTTGAACAACAGGATTTTTCCCGTGAAATCAAGATCCATTGTCGTGACATCCCAGTGGCCCGGGGCGATTTCCCCCTGCCTGACGATAAATCGTCCGCCTTTGTCGAGATGTCCAAGGATGCCCCATCCGAACGCCACATCTTTGAATAATGTGCCGTCGATTTTCGCGAGCCGCTGAGCTTTTTCATCAATCAGCATGTATCCCTGCATGCCAGTAAGGACTTGCTCGGTGCGACTTGGCGGATTGTACTTCGGATTCGGCTTGAACTTGAGCCGTACCAGTTCATCTCCTTGCTTGCCTACGCCCTGCGTGCCAACTTCCGAGCCGTCCCGTTCATAGAGAAACGCGTCGGGCAGCGCACGCATGATTTGCGCTGCGCGTCCGGAGTCCTCTTTTTCCTGCTTCTGCTTGCGGTGTAGGGTTTCTGGATCCGACGCAATGTGCCGCAGGCGCGTCTCTTCTTGCAGACGCTGGTCCGGCCCAATCTGCTTGTCGTCCACCTCAATCAACATGCCGGCCATCGCATCTTTTGTCTGCACCATGAGCTTGGTTTGCGAGCCATGCTCGTTTTCCTTGCGCTCACGGAACATGAACTTCGTACTGTCGGTCTTCAGCTCGTTTTGCACAGTGCGACGAACTAACTCTTCAGGTGATGCCGCAGTCTGCGCGGGTGTCCACACTTCCAGCATGAAGACCGTTAGTGCTATCGCTGCGACCTTGATCGCGAATTCACACCCTCTATTCATGCGATTTAGTAATCATGCACTATTTTTAGACATACTTCGTGCCCTCAAGTGTTGTCCGGCCCTGACGGCTCCCATGGTAATCCTGATCAGTTTGCCTGATTTCCTGTTCTCGGTCACTTGCCATCCGGTATTCTCTTTATCCGTGATGGAACGCATCATGCGGAAAACTTTGCCCTGCGCCGTCCCAATCCAGCTGGAATGATTTAGAATCCAGAAATCCCGGTTCTATTCAGAGTGCCTTGTCCTGGGAAGGAGCGAGTATGGGAGCGCCTAAGACGGTCGACTTTGCGCACATCGGTCGGTCCGTGGTGATCAAGGGCGAGCTTTCCGGTAGCGAGGACCTCTACGTCGATGGCCAGGTCGAGGGCACGATCGAGCTACATGGCAATAGTCTGATTATCGGTCCCAATGGGCAGGTCCGAGCCAACGTGAATGCGAAAGGCGTGATCGTTCAAGGGAAACTTGAGGGCAATATACGGGCTACCGAACGTGCAGAACTTACCAAGTCGGCGATTGCCGTAGGCGACGTAGTGGCGCAACGGCTTGCCATCGAAGACGGCGCGTACTTCAAAGGGAAAGTAGATCTGCAGAGGGAGGTAAAACCCGGGTCCTGAGGTTGGAAGCCAAGTCGCCGCAGCCACCATCCGCGGTGAGTACTCCCGTAACCGGAAAGATGAAGGTTTATCCGGTTCCCTCTGATAAGACTCACGATATATTTAGTGGGTAGGCCCGGAGCCGAACATCACTATGGCGTCCGTTAGCCAGGGTTTCATGAAACTATTTCGTAACTCGTCCGCCTCGCCGAGGTCCGATCGAACGCCGGCAGCCGGACCCGTCCGCATTTCGCGCCGCTCCAGCGGCATGGCGGAGTTGTCGCGTGTGCTGGCTTCGGAAGACGCGCTCTGCGTCCTCGACCTTGGAGCGACCTCGCCAAACAATATTCGCTTTCTCACCGAACACGGGCACCGGGTCTATAGCGAAGACTTACTAGTGGCCTCGACCGAACCGGCACTGGTCACCCGCGATGAGCAGGGAAATCGCATACTCGACTCCAAGCAGTTCCTGGCAGATAACCTGGTTTATCCGCACGCTCAGTTCGACATTGTGCTGTGCTGGAACCTCGCAGACTACATGGATGAGAGCCTGGTCAAACCCGTCGTCGGGAAGCTCTGGTCTATGCTGAAGCCGGGTGGATTGCTGCTAGCCTTCTTTCATACCAAGGAGGCGGGGCCAGACGCGCCGTGCTACCGGTTCCATATCACTGGCACCGATGTACTTGAGATGCAACCTATCGAAACGCGCCATGCCGGTGCTGGGTTCCGGCTACAGCGCGTCTTCAATAACCGCCACATAGAAAATCTGTTTCGCGATTTCGCCTCGATCAAGTTCTTCCTGACGCGCGACAACGTTAGGGAAGTATTGGTCGTGCGATAGTCACTCTTCCGTTGCGCGATTCTCAATGCTGCCGAGTGAGCAACCTGTCCTCGCATTTCGCTCTCATCTGGTTTTTCGGAGCAAATAGCCCTTCATGGTGGAGTTATTCTCCAAGGCCATGAGAATTGGCCGGCGAATCACCTTTGGCGTGCGCAGGAGAGTGCGCAGCCTGGAAGACGCACGAAAAATCGGCTTCAGTCGTTCCTCGTAAGACCTGCGATATTGATCCGCGGCTGTTGCGAGATCGGCCTCGCCACAGTGCAAGGGAATCAGGCACTCAACTGCAAGCGCTCCGCTGCGCAAAGCCAACGAAATTCCGTCCCCCACAAACGGATCTATGAACCCGGCGGCGTCTCCTACCAAAAGCTTGTTGCCGAGTACCGGGCTGGGTTCGCGGAATATCAGCGGCGACGTGCTCACAGGATGAGTCAGAGGCTCCCATGCGCGAGAGCGCTGAAGTAAGTCCGAATGGCAGGCTAAGACGTCGGGCAAAGAACTCGCGACATCAGCGCGCACCATGGCTGCAACGTTGATCCGACCACGGCTTGCTTCCTCGCCTCGCATGGATACTGGCTCGACTCCGCAATAGCCGCCATCGAAGAAATACAGATCGACAGACTCCGAGGGACTCAGTTCGGCAAAGTGAGCTTTTAACCCGATCCATTTTTCGTGGGCCCCCCCATTCTGCGTCGAGAGATTCGACCAGCGACCGGATGCATCAATCACCGAGCGGGTGTGAAAACTTCCGGCAGTGGTTACAACCTGAAAAGGACCAGTACCCTCGATGCGTTGAACCGTCGTCTGTGGGAAAGCCCCAACTCCCAGGCTCTTCGCTGATTCCCAAAGCGCCAGATCTAGATCCGCTCGAGCAATGCTCGCGGCCGGCGGGCTGACATCGGTGTGCACGATGCGACCATCGAGAAAAATGCGAGCTCGTTCGACTCGGATCGCTTCCTGAAGAATCATCGCGTGTTTCGTACTCAGCAGCGTCCCAAGCAGCGCGAGTGACTCGGAGGAAACGAATTCACCGCAGACTTTGTGGCGTGGAAATTGTCCCCGTTCAAGCAAAAGGACGCGCATCCCCGCCCGTGCCGCACAAATAGCGGCACAACTGCCAGCCGGGCCGCCCCCGACAACAACTAGGTCATAGCTCATCATTTCCATGCGATGGCGCCCATACGGAACAAGTAGTGACGCGTGATTTCGACGCGCGTGGCGGGAGTCTGTTTCAGGAGGTCACGCATCTCTGATGTCGTGTAGGCCTGGAGCACCGAAGCCGGCGCATCGTGACGCGTTATTCGGCTACGGTACAAGGGGAGTCCCGCGTAGACCAGCATCAGATGCAACCTGTGCCGGATAAGGTCGTTGATAATCACGGCAGTTTTCGCTACCCGCAGCGCCTCTTTGCCAAAGCTCACGACCTGATCGGGAGATAAATGATGTACGAACAAGGTGCTTGAAACCAGGTCAAACGTATTGTCGGGGAAAGGCAGTGCCAGCGCGTCACCCACAATGCCGTTGTTTCCGTTCAGGTGAGATGCCGACCGATCGAGAAGCACGATCTGGAGGTTCACTCCACGAGTGCGAAGTTCCTCGCGGATTCTGAGTGGAACGAAACCGGCCCCGGCCGCCACCTCCAATAGGGAGAGAGAAGATTTTCCGGTGGCCTCCGCAGCGCGAGAAACAAGGGCCCTTGAGGTTGTAATTCCACCGAACCAAGAATTGATTCTGCGCAAGTCTGCGAGTGTCCCCTCGACTTCCGCCGATGTTCCTTGATCGTAGTCGAGCCATTCGGGAGTGGGCACTCGCTTCATAAAGGCTCTGGATGTTCCTGGACGCGTTAAACTTCAGCCAGTTCCTCTTCCAGCAACTGCTTGTTGTAGAGATCGGTGTAGTAGCCGTTGAGGGCAATGAGTTCATCGTGAGTGCCCAATTCAACGATACAACCTCCGTGCAGAACCGCGATCCGGTCGGCGTTGCGAACTGTCGAAACCCGATGCGAAATGAAGATCGTTGTCCGTCCCTGCATGATTTCCCGAAGATGATTCAGGATCTTGTCCTCGGTTTGCGTGTCAACACTGGACAACGCATCGTCGAGGATCAATATGCGGGGATTACGAATGATGGCGCGCGCAATAGCGGTGCGCTGCTTTTGTCCACCTGATAACGTGATACCACGTTCTCCTACCATGGTTTGGTATTTCTCGGCAAAGTCCTCGATATCTCCCGCTATGTTCGCGGCCTCTGCGGCAAGGCGTACTTCTTCATCGCTTGCTTCCTCGCTGCCGAATGCAATGTTTTCCCGAATTGTTTCACTGAATAGAAAGGTTTCCTGCGGAACGAAGCCGATTTTTCTTCGCAGGAAATCGAGGGGGAACTGACGAATCGGCTTGCCATCGATCAGGACGGCACCCGGCGCTGCGTCATAAATACGAGGTATCAAATCGACAAGAGTCGACTTTCCCGAACCGGTGGGTCCAACAATCGCGAGGCTGCTTCCTGCTGGGATACGCAGATTGATGTCATGCAACACGCCGGTTCCATTGTAGGCAAAATTCAGGTGGCGAAACTCGATCTCACCACGAAGATCACGAAGCGGCTCGCCGTGGGCAATAGCTGCCGCATCATCGTCGATTTCGGGTTTCTCGACCAAAATCTCGTTGATGCGTCCCATAGAAGCAGTGCCACGTTGGAAGATATTGATGACCCAGCCCAAGGCGATGACCGGCCAAGTTAGTTGCACCATGTAGGTGTTGAAAGCGACAAACTGGCCGACCGTGATGCGTCCTTGCAGTACCTCGCGGCCACCGAGCCATAACACCAGCACGATGGCAAAGCCGAGCATGGTTTCGAGCGTCGGCCAGAGCATGCCCATCAATCTCACTAGCTTTAGGCTGCGATAAATGTATTCCTTGTTGGATTTCTCAAATGCTTCTATCTCCGGTTCTTCTTGAACGTATGCACGAATGACTCGCGCTCCGGAGAAGTTCTCCTGGGTGCGAGCGGAGATCTCCGAGAACATCGCTTGAATGCGCTCAAAGCGCTCGTGGATTTGACGTCCGAAGTACTGGATCACGACGCTGACAACTGGCAGCGGCAGAAATGCGTAGATCGTCAGCTTAGGGCTGATCGACAGCATGAATGCGAGCGCGCCGGCCGTAAACACGATGGTGTTGGCCGAGTACATGATCGCCGGCCCAAGCAGCATGCGCACTGCATTCAAGTCGTTTGTGGCTTTGGCCATGATATCGCCGGTGCGGGTGCGCTGATAGAAAGAGTAGGAGAGGCTTTCCAGGTGGCGAAAAAGATCGTTTCGAAGATCGAATTCAATCTCGCGCGAAATTCCAATCATGATCCAGCGCGTCAAAAACTGAAAAATGCCTTTGAAAGCCGCGACCCCCAACAATGCCAGAGCGTAGGTAGAGAGGGAATGAGCGGGAGGAGTGTGCTGCGCGGCTGCCTGCCTAAGGTCATCGATCGCCCATTCGATGACCTGCGGAAAGAGAATCCAAACCCCATTGTTAAAGAACACACAGATGATGCCAATGGCGAAGGCCTTGCGGTATTTCTTCAGATAAGGGAATAACGGGCGAAGGCTCTTGGGCAACATGCGTCTGTAGATGAGATTCTAGCAGGAGGTGCTTCAGGAGTTTTGACTGAGCGCCGGCCGGGCCGGCTAGATCCGGACGGGGCTATGCGGCTCTTCCTCATCCGTGTGTCGAAACGCCAGCAATGACGCGACGACTAACAATATCGCCCACCCGGCCAGAAAGAGCCAGTTTGCTTTCATCAGTAGATCGGAGAGACGTTCAGGAGTCATACTGCCAATTCACGGATACCGCACGGGCGATCGCTGAAGGTCTGCCTTGCCGGTGAGTTGCTTGTATCTGCCAACAACTTCTTTCACTGCGTAGAGGCGGCCCAGACTGGTAAGATTAGAGTCGGTGAGAGCAAGTTCGATTTCTGCCATCCATCTCTCGACTGCGGCGGCCATACCGAGAGCCATTTCTGATGTTACTGCGTCAACGAACTCTTCGAACTGGCAGGTCCCTGCTGCAGACATAGAACGTAGTATCTCCAACTGATTTTCTAACCCCGGAAGAAACTTCGAGCTAGGGCAGGGGAGGAAGCTTCCTCCCCGCCGTCATCGGCCAGCGTTACTCGTTGTTTGTGGGGTTTGCGCCGCTGGTCCCGTTGTCGTTCTTCTCCTGCATGCGCTGTTGCCAGCGTTCCTGGTGCTTCTGGCGGATAGAGGCCAACTTCGTCTTTTGATCTGCAGTCAGTAGTTGATACATCTGCGACTGCACTCGAGCATGCTGAAATTCCATCTCTTGAAAGGTCTGTGCCTGCTGTGTTGTCAAGGCGCGAACCTTCGCTTCATCAAAGCTTCCGCTTTCCACCAGTTGTTGCAGAGCCTCGTGGTTCTGGAACATCTGTTGCATCAGCGGTTTCATGGCGGGCTTTTCCTTCGCCATGATGTCTTTCATCTGCGAAACCTGGTCATCGGTAAGACTCAGGGCGTCGGACAACCTCAGAATGTCGCTGCCCATCATTCCATGTTCGTGCATATGGATGGGCTTGACGCTCTGAGAAAATGCTGCGGTGGCTGTCAGGATCGTTCCCAGCGCGATGGCTAAAAATTGTGTACGAATCGACTTCATTTGTTCCTCCTCCGAAACGCCTCGCCTTTCAAGGCGTCTGTATGGGTGCATGAGAACACTTTTCGGCAGGGAGTGCAGTCAAGAGTGGGTCAACCCGAGTAAAGTTTTGTAAAGTCAGATGCAAGCCAGAAACAATTCTTTACCGCTGAAAGGCTAGTCCTGATGTAATAAGAAGGGGAACACTGTGGATAGCATACTTGTCATCGACGACGACGTGGAACTCTGCAGCCTGGTTAGCGAGTATCTGCAGCCAGAGGGCTTTCAGGTCGAGGCTGTTTACGATGGCAATAAGGGCTTGGAGCGGGCACTTGGCGGAGATCATGTTCTGGTGGTGCTCGATGTCATGTTGCCCGGGCTAAATGGATTTGAGGTCCTACGACGAATCCGCGGCACATCCCGAATTCCCGTGCTTTTGCTGACGGCGCGTGGCGAGGATGTAGATCGGATTGTTGGACTTGAGATCGGTGCCGACGACTATCTGCCAAAGCCCTTTAACCCGCGAGAACTGGTGGCGCGAATTCGTGCCATCCTTCGCCGCAGCGCCTCGGGAGAGCGGCCGGCAACAATTCCTCAGATGGTGCAGGTCGGAGATATCGAACTTGATCCCGCCACCCGTACCGTGCGGCATGCGGGCCAACCCATTGATTTGACTTCTGTCGAATTCAATTTGCTTGAGGTCTTGTTGCGCGAAGCAGGCCGCGTCGTAACCAGAGAGCATCTCGCTGAGGTTGTACTGAGTCGCAAGTTTTCTCCGTTTGATCGCAGCATCGATATGCATGTAAGCAAAGTGCGGAAGAAACTCGGCGATTCTGACGGAGGGACCGACTACATCAAGACTGTTCGCGGCGTAGGCTATATTTTTGCCAGGCCGCGGCAGTTGGCTGAGAGCAATACCTAATGCGCCTCTTCCTGAAAATCTTCTTATCGTACTGGCTTGCCCAGGCACTATTCCTGGTGATCGCGATCCTTCTGACCCTGGCAGCACACCCCCAGAGGGAGATTGCGAATGTCCAGGCACGCCAGGAGGAGTATCTGAACGGTGCAGTGCAGGCGTATCACACAGGCGGCTCAACCGCAGCACGGGCGTATCTCAAGCCAATTCACGATACCGAACACGTGCGTTTTTACCTGTTTGATGAAACTGGCAAGGAGCTGCTTGGGCGCAGCACTCCGCACTGGATCGAGCGGGTTCGTCAAGGCAAGGCTCGTACTGCCGACTCCTTTCTCGGACGAATCGGTCCCGGTCCTCAGTTGCTCCGTACTACGACGGATGGTGGCGATGGCCATAGTTACGTTCTTGTCGCCGAGCTTCCACCGGAAAACAGCGCGTTGTTCGGTCCGAATGGGATTCCGGGCCTGGGGATTTTCATCTCGATTCTTTCTTCCGGACTGGTTTGCTTTCTGCTTGCGCGCTACTTGACTTCGCCGGTCGAACGACTCCGCGCGGCCACCCAACGAATTGCTGCCGGAGACTTGAGCGCTCGCGCTGGTGGTGCGAGCTCGCGTCGCAGCGACGAGATGGCTGAACTGGTCCGCGACTTCGACGCAATGGCTGGACGCCTGGAAGCACTGGTGAAAGCACAAAGCCGTCTATTGAATGACATCTCGCACGAGTTGCGCTCTCCTCTGGCCCGGCTGAATGTTGCACTGGGACTGGTCCGGCAACGAAGCGGTGAGGAAGCACAGGCCTCGATCGATCGTATTGATCTTGAAGCCACACGCCTGAACGAGCTGATCGGGAGACTTCTTACCATGGCCCGCCTGGAAGGCGGTCATGACGGGATGAAGGCTTCCACGGTCGACCTCAGTGAGCTCATCGACGAGGTCGCAAATGACGCGAACTTCGAGGCACAGAGCCGCAATTCGCTTGTCCGTGTGGTGAATGAGGAGGTTCTTCTCGTAAAGGGAAACGCTGAGGTTCTTCATAGCGCCATTGAAAACGTTGTGCGCAACGCCCTGCGGTATACCTGGGAAGGCACCGACGTCCAGGTTACGCTGAGTGCAGAACGCGATACCGACGGCGATCATGCGGTACTGCGTGTGGGGGATTTTGGTCCGGGTGTTCCGGAGAGTTCTCTCGACAAGCTTTTTCTTCCGTTCTACCGCATCGATGATTCACGCGGCCGCGAAACCGGCGGCGTTGGCCTCGGTCTCGCTATCACAGAACGCGCCGTCCGATTGCATGGTGGAACCGTGAAAGCAAGCAATCGTCCGGAGGGTGGCTTGATCGTTGAGATAAGACTGCCGCTCGCAGGGCGTCGAGAAACAAGGGTGCAGACCCCGATTCCCGCGCCGACGGCCTGAGGATCTGCAAGTCAACCAGATCTGCGCCAGTAGGTAAGGCAACTCGGTTTCCTTCAAGTGGTTCCAATCTAGCGGAAGTTGCTCTTCCGATGCATTCCTGATACACAAGTGAGTACCCCAAAATCCCTCGATCCGCCTTGCGGTAAACACGAGGCTACAGACGGAGACCAACACTGATGAAGCTTCGCGCCTGGATGAGTGTGCTGCTTGCCGCCGAATTGATAATCCTGGCTGGTTGCAATCAAACGGAGAGCACGCCGAGTGGGTCAGGCAAGCTGTATCTCACCACGCAGGGCGACACAAAAGTATCCTCGTACGATGTGAATCTCGGGGAGGGAACTCTTACTCTAAATTCAACGCAGCAGGATACTGGCACGACTCCGAACTCCATTGCTTTAACTCCCGCCGGAGATGCCCTGTTCGTAGCAAACCGTGGCGACAACTCGATCACAAGCTATTCGGTAGGATCTGATGGGACACTTTCCACGGGGAGCACGGTGTCGACTGGCTCGACTCCACGCGCGATGGCAATCGATTCCTCGGGAGCTCTGCTGTTCGTTGCCAATGAAACTTCGAATGACGTTTCGATCTTCTCAATCTCTGGAACGACTCTGGCGCTCGTAAATACGGCGCCGGTCGGAGGCACTCCCGTTGGCGTTGCCGTCTCCCCGACCGCCAGCTTTCTTTACGTCACCAACTCGGCTGATAATACGGTTTCTACATTTTCATTCGATTCCGGCGGCGCACTTACGGCACTGTCTCTTCCCGTTGCCACCGGGACCGCTCCGATAGCTTGTGTTGTCAGCGTTGATGGGAAGTACCTGTATGTCGCGAATAGCGGCTCGAATAACGTAAGCGCTTACACCATCGCCTCGGACGGAACTCTCACCAACATCGACGGATCTCCTTTCTCCGCTGGGTTAGGGCCGTCGGCAATGGCGGTTTCCCCTGCAAACTTGTACCTCTACGTCGTCGATGAGCGATCCAACCAGGTGTCGTCGTACAAGATCGGTGACATGACGGGTGTGTTGACGCCCACCACTCCACCGACCACGTCGACTGGTACAACGCCAGTATGGATTGCGATTCATCCTTCCGGAACGTGGGTCTACGTAGCCAACGTGGGTTCATCGGACATCTCCGCTTTACGCATCAAAACGACCGGTGCGCTGGGCATCGGAACGCCGGTTGTAAGCACAGGACCGCAGCCATCTGCACTGATCATGAAGTAAGGTGAGGCAGGTTCTGAGACGCGATGGGGAACTGTCACCCCTCACGTTCGTATCTTGAGAATCATGTAGCCGCCCGCCAGACCGAAAATGAGATCTGGGGACCAGGCCGCGAGCATGGGCGGGAGTTGGCTGATGTTCCCCATCGCTTCAAACAACCCGGATATTGTCCAATACACCACAGCAATCCCGACAGCTGTCGCAACCCCTGCAACAACGCCGCGCTTGCCCGCAGACATGGAAAATGGAACCGCGAGCACTGCCATAACCAGCGCAATGATCGGATATGAGAACTTCTTCTGCAGTTGCACGCGCAGCCTCACGACGTCGAACCCACTCTGCTGCAGATCGTGAATGTAGCGCCGCAGTTCCTCGTAATTCATCTCCGACGATTGCTTGACTTCCTTCTTGAAATAAGCAGGTGCTTCGCTGATGGATTGGAAAGTGGAAACATCGTAGACGCGATAGTCCTGAATGGCAGTGCCGCGCAGGTCGCGCTCCCAACCTCTGGTGCAGACCCACTTGTTCAGGCCACCATCCCAATGCGCGCGGTCGGCGTATACCCGATGCGTAAGTTGGAACGTAGTGGGGTCGAATTGAAAGACGGTAAGGCTGCCGAACAAGTCCCGATCGGAATCGAAGAACTGATAGTAGTAGATATTGGAATGCTCGCCAAAAATCCACTTGCGATCAGGATTCAGATAAGTTTGCGCAGGTTTGCCCTTGATCAAGTTGCGGAGTGCGTCCTGCCGCTTGTTGGCGTACGGAAGATAAAACTGGTCGAAGAAAAACAATCCCACTGCTAGCAAAGCTGAAGCGATGAGCAACGGCGTGACGATTCGGTAGATGCTGATCCCGGTGGCTTTAATCGCCGTAATCTCATTGCTGCGCTGCATCAGGCCGAAAGTGATTAAGACGGAGAGCAGAATGCTCAATGGCGCTACGTTGTAAATCAAGTAGGGCGCAAGGTTCAGCAGGTATGCTCCTACAATCAGAGGTGAAATCTGGTTCTTGAGAATGTCTCCCAGCAATTCAAATAGGGTGAATACCAGCAGCAACATGATGAAGGTCGCGAGAATCATCGCCAGGTAGACAAAGAAGTCACGTATCACCAGGTCATCCAGGAGGAGAGGAAAGCGGGCGCTAAAGACACGACGCCGGGAAGCCGCCTTCTTGAATGCATCTTCACCACGCGAGGAGCGCATCAAGCGTCCAGTGCCTTCTCTTGCCGCACGAAATGGATTCCAGTGAAACGAAGCTATCTCGATTGGCTTGTGCTCGGCTCTCCATAACAGGAAGGCGCCTCCGAGCAGAAATACAAGATCGGCCATCCAGACGCCAAGACCCGGCGATACCTTGCCTTGCCGAGCCAACGAGACCCCTATCAGAGAGACCGAGTAATACGCAAACACCAGCAAAATGGTTAGCACGAAACCTGTAGACTTCCCGCCCTTCTTCGACGAGAGTCCTAGCGGAATTCCTACCAGGGCAAGCACAAGGCAGGCGGTTGGCAACGCGAGGCGACGATGAAATTCGATCAGGTACCAGCGCGCAAGGAACTTCTTTACCTTGCCCGACTGATCGAGCAGTTGTCCGGTTTCCAATTCGCTAACCGGGGCGGGTTCTTGGTCAGATTTTTCGTCAGCTTGGGGGATCTGGATTGGAATGTCAGTCTCTTGGAAGGTAGAGATCTGATAGGCTTCCGGATTTGTGGGCACGTTCTCATGCGTCGATCCGTTGGTCAGGTGGAGATGCAGAGTGTCGGGACTTTCGCTGACCAAGATCCCCTGTTGGGCTAGCGTAATGCGCGGCGCGGAGGGAGTGCTGATGTCAGCAATGAAAATCCCCTTCCATACTGCGGCACGTTCAGCTCCCTTAACGTCTTGAACGTACAAGACAAGATTAGGAAAGCCCTCGTAAAACACTCGAGGTTGAATTTCGAATGATGCCTGCGATGCTTTGAGCTTGTCCTGCAGCCTTCCCAGCGCAGCCTGAGAGCGGGGAGCGATCCAGACTCCATTGATGATTCCCAAGGCCCACGCAATTAGAACGAAGATCGAAAGGATGCGGAGAAATGTCCAGACGCCGATGCCGCTCGCGCGCATGGCGGTGATTTCACTGTCGGCAGCAAGTCTGCTTAAGCCGATCAAAATCCCGATAAGCACACCCATGGGTATGGTGTAGGTAAGGGCGACAGGTACGGTGAAGAAGAAGATTTCTGCCACGCTGGGAAGCGGGGCGCTGTTGCGTACCACCAGTTCGAGGATGCGTCCTAGATCACGGGTGAACAGTACGAACGTGAATACCGCCATGCCAATCAAGGCATTTGCAGTCACCTCGCGCAGGATGTAGCGGGTCAGAATCCGCATGGGACGCCAATAAAAGCGAGTCTAGCATGGCGGCAAAATAGCTGGAGCAACGGGATACGCGCCATAGGCCCTCGGGGGTGTTCGCGTTTGAACATGCTGTGAGTCTGTTGCCGTCTTGCTTCAAACTGGTCTTCGATTGCACAATCAATAGTGCTTGAGCATTCGTAATTCATATTCGAGGACTCGATGAAAAACAACCGCACCCTTTCGGTTATTGCTATCGCCCTGCTTGTGAGCCTTTGCTGTGCCGCCGGACCTGCACCAGATGAACAGCAGGCGACGAATCGATTGGCAACATCGATTTTGTTGGGGCCTTCCATGAAGACGCTGGGAGAGCTGACGGATCAATTCGGAGGACGGCTGACTGGTTCGCCTGCTTATCAACGTGCCGCCGAATGGGCTGCGGAAAGATTTCGCAGCTACGGAATCCAGAATGTCCGACTTGAGTCGTTCAATATAGCCAATGGTTGGGAGCGCGGGTCCGCGCACGGAGAGCTACTTAGCCCGGTTCGAAGGTCATTGCACCTGGAATCGATCGGTTGGGGACCGTCTACTCCCGACGGCGGTATGCAAGCCGAAGTAATCCAAGTCTCGGATGTTTCACCCGAAGCGCTCAAGAACTCTGCCGACAAAATCAAGGGGCGCATCGTTCTTCTGGATACGGCGAAAATCTATGCAGAGGGTTACCGGAAGGCTTCGGGCAAACTGCGCAAGTCGTACCCGATTCTTAAGGAGGAAGGTGCATTAGCCGTGATCTTGCCGGATCGCGAGTCGAATAACGTGATCAATGCGCACAGCACGGGATGGCACGCCGAACTTACGCCTTTGCCCTTGGCGCAACTTGGGATGGAAGACGCAAAGCTGATTGGCGGTCTGCTGGAGAACCCAGGAACCCCTGTCAAACTGAGCCTGGATCTCCACAACAAGACGACAGGCACAACGCAGGTAAACAACGTCATCGCAGAAATCCGAGGCAGTGAACATCCTGAGGAATGGATCCTGATCGGAGCCCATCTTGATTCTTGGGACTTCGGTACGGGCGCACAAGATAACGGCACAGGCACGGTGATGGTGCTCGAGGCCGCGCGGGCCATTGCGAGCCTTGGACAACAGCCACGACGTTCCATACGCTTCGCGCTGTGGGGTGGGGAAGAGGAGGGCCTGCTCGGTTCGTACGCCTACACCCAGATGCATGCCTCCGAACTCGACAAGTGCGTCGCAGTGCTGAATACCGATAACGGATCGGGACATCCCAAGGGATGGAAAGTAGAAGGAAGGCAGGATCTGATGTCGGCGATGGCTCCCCTTAGCGAATCGCTGAAGGACTTGAGCGGTGACCACCTCTCCATGGATACCACATACGACACAGATCACGGCCCGTTCATGCTGCACGGAATTCCTTCCCTCGATCTTGAAGTCGACATGTCGCACTACATGGAGGTGCACCACAAGTCGAGTGACACGCTGGACAAGGTCGATCCTTTGTTCTTGCGTGCCGATGGAGCAATCGTCGCCGTTACCGCGTACCAAGTCGCACAAGCACAAAAGCCGCTGGCGCCCCACATCGATCACGCTGCTGTAGGAGAGATCCTGAAAAAAGCAGAGTTGGACGAGATCCTTACCGATGCGGGGGTTTGGAAACCCTAGCCACGGTAAGCAGATTGTCTGAGAAACAACTGCGATGCAGGTGGGTAGAAACTACCGCCGTGGCCCGCATTGCTGCTCCTCGTAATCGAAATCTATTAAGTTTGTACTCTGGCCCAAATCCTGCTGTTAATTTTTTGTCACTTCGCGTGGGCCGCTCATGATTTTCGCGAGAGCCGGCATCTAATTATTCAACTCATTCAGTAGGCAGTTTATGAACCGTCCGAAAGTGTTATGTGTAGATGACGACCCCGGTATCCGGCATCTTTACGACGCATTCTTAAAGACCCATGGGTATCAAGTGCTTCTGGCCGCCAGCGGTCAGGAAGCGTTGCGCATTTCCCGTGTCAGGAGCAATGACATCGCTGCAGTGATCACCGACTACGAGATGCCCGGCATGAACGGCTATGAATTGGCCTCGCAGCTGAAACAGGGTAATCCTAAGTTGCCGATCTTGATGATTGCGGGCAACGCGCCACAAATGGACGACCCGCCGGTAGATGGGAGCCTCACGAAGGGAGCTTCGATTCACGAGATCGCGGAGGCGATTGAAGAGCTAATGGTTCGTGTACAGTCGCAACCGGGCTGGCGGCCTGCTCTTTTGCCGCTGGGATCCGCGTTGGCGGCCGTCACCATGGTCGCGTTCTTGCTCTCTAGACTGGCGAGATAAGACTGTCGGTCATTTTGGTTCTACTCGGGCTTCAGGAACAAAGCACCCAGTGGCGGCAAGACCAGCGTCAATGAATGTGGGCGCCCATGGACGGAATGTTCGCGTGCATGGGCTCCACCCATATTGCCCATCCCGCTGCCGCCATATTCTTTTGCATCGCTATTCAGGACTTCTTTCCAGTAGCCGCCAAACGGCACTCCCACCTGATACATCTGCCGCGGGACTGGAGTGAAATTGCAGATGATCAACACTCTGTCCCGCGTAGCCTTGCCTTTGCGCAGCCAAGCCAGCACGCTCATGGTGTTGTCGTTGCAATCGATCCACTCAAAACCCGCCTGCTCTTCATCCAACTCGTGCATTGCAGAGAGATCGCGATAAGTGCGGTTTAGTTCCGCCACCCAGGTCTGTAATCCATGATTTGGCGGATGTCCCAAAACGTGCCAATCCAGACTGCGATCATGCGACCACTCGTTGTATTGTCCGATCTCTCCTCCCATAAACAACAACTTCTTGCCTGACTGGCCAAACATGTATGCATACAACAGGCGGAGGTTGGCGAATTTCTGCCACTCATCCCCCGGCATTTTGTTGATCATTGAACGCTTGCCGTAAACCACCTCATCGTGCGAGAGCGGCAGAACGAAGTTCTCGGTGAAACCGTACAGCATGCGGAACGTGAGTTGGTTATGGTGATACTTCCGGTGGATCGGATCATGTGCAAAATACGACAAGGTATCGTGCATCCACCCCATATCCCATTTCATTCCGAAGCCTAGACCCCCCACGTACACAGGCCTTGAAACCATCGGCCACGCCGTAGATTCTTCCGCATAGGTTTGGATGTCCGGATGCTCTTTGTAAGCTTCGAGATTGAACTGGCGCAGAAAGCTGATAGCCTCCAGGTTTTCGCGCCCACCGTGTTCATTCGGAATCCACTCTCCGTGCTTGCGCGAATAGTCCAGATAAAGCATCGAGGCAACGGCATCTACTCTTAGCCCGTCGGCATGAAATTGATCGAGCCAGAACATAGCGCTCGAGAGCAGAAAACTGCGCACTTCGGTCCGTCCGTAGTTAAAGATGTGCGTCTTCCAATCAGGATGAAATCCCTTGCGGGTATCGGCATGCTCGTACAGGTGTGTCCCGTCAAAATAAGCCAGTCCGTGAGCGTCGGAAGGAAAGTGCGACGGTACCCAGTCAAGAACCACACCAAACCCGCGCTGATGAAGATAATCCACCAGGTACATGAAATCTTGCGGCGTCCCGTAACGTGAGGTGGGCGCGAAGTATCCCGTCGTCTGATATCCCCATGACCCATAAAACGGGTGCTCCATCACCGGCAGAAACTCCACATGCGTGAAGTGCATGCGCTCCATATAATCTGCAAGGCGAGCCGCCACCTCACGATAATGAAGCGGCCGGTTATGCTCTTCGGGGACACGCATCCATGATCCGAGGTGGACCTCATAAATTGAAACCGGCGCATGTATGGAATTGCGCTTCGCGCGTTGCTGTATCCAATCCTGATCTCCCCACTTGTAATCGAGCTCCCATACGCAGGACGCGGTTCGTGGTGGCTTCTCCTGCAGGAATCCGATGGGATCTGCTTTATCACCTACGTGGCCGTGATGCTGCGACCGGATGTGGTACTTGTACAACGATCCTTTGCCAACGCCGGGAATAAAGCCTTCCCAGATTCCTGAGCTTCCCCGTGGTTGCAACTGATGAGTTTGCGGGTTCCAACCGTTGAAATTTCCTATGACCGAAACTTCGCGCGCGTTCGGCGCCCATACCCCGAAGACAGTTCCGGTTTCATCAGCGGAGCGAACCACATGTGCCCCCAGCTTGTCATAAATCCGGTAGTGCGTACCTTCATTGAATAGGTGGAGGTCCTGCTCAGTTAGGAGGCTCACATCATGTCGAACCGGGGCCGAGGTGTGTTCCAGGATCTTCGTCATAGCGATTCCCATAGTGTACCGGAGGCCTGAGCTGCGCATAATACGGCAGTCCTGACGAGAGCAAGAGGATCCTTCAATATTGCCGTCGAGTTGCGATTCGGCTCACCTCGGACACGATTCGGTAAGACGTGGAGATTCTGTGACTTTAGGGTCAAATAGACTTGACGGGAAGGGAGGTGAGGTCTTCAACCAGTCCGACCTCTTTTTGCAGGAACGGCTCGGCAAGCATGACCCCGCCCAGCATGCCATAGAAGCGGGCCATCGCCTCAACTCGCGCCCGTATCTCCGCTTGTGCGGGAAAGATGTCTTTGCCGGCTTCCTGATCGCTGAATTGCGTCTTGTAAGCCATCAGGGATTGAAAGCGCGCTTCAAATTGCTCTGTGATATCCACCACAAAGGTGGGTCGCACGTCGTAGTACAAGGTTGCATAGACGATTTTGAAGGGACGATGGGGCGGAAGACTCCGGAGCGGTGGCCCGCCTTTGTCTTGTTCGGAGTCAGATTGGTGCTCCAACTTGGTGAGTCCAGCCAGAAAACACGACTCATATCCGAGGGTCGATGCGGTGTAGTGATCCGGGTGCCTACCCTTCCAGTAGGGAAGAATGACTACACGAGGACGCTGCTCGCGAATGACGCGCACAATCTTGAGCCGGTTCTGCCACGTGTTTTCGACGCGGCCATCCTGAATGTCGAGAGCGTACCGCCAGCTGACTCGAAGAATTCGTGCGGCATCTTCCGCTTCGCGAGCACGATCCTCAGCGCTGCCGCGAGTTCCGAGTTCTCCTCGCGTGAGGTCAAGGATGCCGGTACGCTGCCCACGCTGCGCCATTTTGAGAAGCGTGCCACCGCAAGTTTGTTCGACATCGTCACGATGCGCAGCAATCGCCAGGATATCTAGGTTGGTTTCCATCTCAGTTGTACTTGCTATGCTTTTCGTTCCACCAAAAACTGCGCCACAGCCTTCAGCGTTTGCGCCCTTTCCCCAAAGCGTTTCAAAGATGTAACAGCGGTTTCCACAAGAGCATCGGCTCGTTTCAAAGACTCTTCCACTCCAAAGAGAGCGGGATAGGTCACCTTTTCTACAGCCGCGTCCTTACCTGCGGTCTTGCCCAACTGCTCAGAGGTCTGAGTTACGTCGAGCACATCGTCCACTATCTGGAAAGCCAGACCAATCGATTGCCCGTACAATCGCAGTGCTGCAATCTCGTCGCTGTCTCCTCCAGCGTAGAGGCCCCCGCTTACGGTACTGGCACAAATCAGGGCCGCTGTCTTCGCGCGGTGAATGTATTCGAGTACCTTAAGGTCGGGTTTCGTGTGTTCTGACTCCAGATCCACGACCTGACCTCCAATCATTCCGTCGACGGTTCCAGTACCATGCGCGATTTCCTGAATGATCCTAACGCGTGCCTCCGCCGGACAACACAGCTCTGCGAGCACCTCGTATGCACGGGTCTGCAGGGCGTCTCCTGCCAGGATGGCAATGGCCTCGCCGAATACTTTGTGACAGGTAGGCCGCCCGCGGCGCAGATCATCGTTATCCAAGGCAGGCAGATCATCGTGGATAAGGGAGTACGTATGCAAGAGCTCAAGTGCGGCGCCAAGATCATCTATGCCATCGGGAAGCCGTTCTGCAACGACACGTGCCGACTCGCGGCAGAGAATTGGACGCAATCGCTTTCCACCCGCGAATACGCTGTGACGCATGGCGCTGTGAATCGAGGTGGGAGGTTGCGACTGTGTAGGCAGTGCTCGCTCCAGGGCTGTGTCGGTAGCCAGTCGTCCCTCTTCCAGTGTCTCCTTGAGCATGGCGTTTGAGTATAACGAGAACAGAAAAAGCACGCGAGTGAGCCGCAAGGAGTCGGAAGGCAAGCCAGAAATGGAAAGGACGCCTTGATGGCGTCCCTTTAGCAAACTGAATGGGGTGATTCTATGCCGCGGCGGCAGCGCGCACTCGCATGACGGCGGACAAAATTCCTCGTGTATCGGAAGACGGGCATACGTCCGCAGCTCCTGCATTCAGCGCAGCAGTCCACATCTGCTCGTCCGCTATGCGATGTGTACACACGATGCGCGCCTTAGGAAATTCGTGTGAAAGTTGGGAAATTTCCGCCAGCGAGGCTGCCTCCATGTCAAGGACGACCACCTCTGCACGATTGCGAGCAATCCAGGCACGCAAGTCGCTCAGGGAACGCGTACTCTGTACATAACGAAAAGAAGCTTTGAGGGAATTCAGAAGGGATTCAGCGACAGCTGAATCATTTTGAAGGACGACCACATTCGGCGATTGCATACAGTACCCCTACTATTGCCATTCAGGCTGGCTGCGTCAGGGTTCACAAGGGTTTGAACCGAGACATGAGTTGACACAGTGCGGTGGCGTACTTGTCGCTTATTTCCGACTCGAACTATCGGCGACCGGTTCAAAGGGCTCCGCTTGAAGCTTCCCGTTCTGCTTCAACAGGATTTCGACTTTACCCTCTGCTTCATCCAACTGCTTGCGACAAACCGAGGAGAGCTGCATCCCTTCTTCAAAGAGAACCAGCGACTTCTCCAGGGGCAGATCGCCCTTTTCCAACTCCTGAACAATTTTGTCCAGGCGATCGAGACACTCCTCAAATTTTGGCAAGTGGATGAACTCCTCTGCATATTGTAATGCACCTTCCCGCAACAGATGTCTAGTGAAAATCTATTAAATTTGCAGAGAAGGCAGGTTAACTTGCCGTGTCTTGCGGAATTGCCGATGGCTCGGCATTCGTGTTGAAATCGTTTACACCTTGAGCCTCTTTTCCCAGCAACGACGCTTCACGCCGAATTGATAGCGACTTGCGGAGCTCGCTTCGAACCGAGTGCCTCAAGAACATCCACCGCCGAAGAGAAGCGTCCGAGTGGCGCACTGATTTGTGCGCCTTGCACCATGCCGCGTACCGAGGTCAACATTTCGCGCGCAATAGCGATGCCTTCCTCCCTAGCCGCTTCGGGCGTTGCGGCCCTACTTATGCGCGCAAGTATTGGGTCGGGTACCGACACTCGCAGCTCGTTCTTCATGAATTCTGCATTCCGCACGCTCACCAAGGGCCAAATCCCTGCCACAATCGGGATGCGACAGTGCTCGATCCTGCGCAGGAAGCTCTCCAGCAATCCAAGATCAAAGACGGGCTGGGTTACCGCATATTCCGCACCAGCCTGCACTTTGTATTCGAACCGACGGATTTCCTCGTCGAGATTCGGTAGGCCGGGATTGGCGCCCACACCGATCACGAATCCGGTCCCCCTTCCAATCGGATTGCCGCCGATATCCATCCCAGCATTCAGATTGTGAACTATGTTGACTAGCCCGATCGCGTCAACATCGAAAACCGCCGTAGCGTCGGGATAGTTGCCCATCTTAGGCGGGTCGCCCGTGATGCAGATCAGATTGCGAATCCCGGTTGCGGCTGCGCCTAGGAGATCCGACTGAATGCACAGTACATTACGATCCCGGCATGTGTAGTGAAGGATTGCCTCTATGCCGACATCCCGCTGCACAAGTAGCGAGAGCGCCTGGTTGCTCATACGTGCCGAGGCGCGCGGACTGTCGGGTATGTTGATGGCGTCAACCCCAACGGACTTCAGAAAGCGTGCGCCTTCGAGTTCCTTGCGTATGTCCGTTCCGCGCGGTGGAACAATCTCCACCATCGTGAGGAACTCTCCCGAGGCAATCTTCGAGCCCAGCAAGGAGCGTTCGGCGAGAGGCAGCGCGGGCAGGGCTACGGGACGCGTTGGTTCTCCGCTGACAGTAACATTCGATGATCTTGATCGTGCCTCACCAACGCGCAGAGCCGATTTCATCACGCGGATATGATCGGGGGTCGTTCCACAGCATCCTCCGATCAAGCGCACACCGGCCGTTACGAACTTGCGGGCATAGCTACCCATATACTCCGGGGAACACAGATAGATATTTCGCCCTTCAACGGACCGCGGGATGCCGGCGTTTGGCTGGGCAGAAAGGGGCAGATGGGAGGCCACGCGCACGCGCTCCATTGCGTCCAGCATGGCGACGGGACCAACGCTGCAATTACAACCGATTACGTCAGCGCCCCATTCTGTCAGCCGCGGCGCGAATTCTTCCGGCGTGGATCCATCCAGACAGTTGCCGTCTTCGTCAATTGTGACTTGGGCCACTACCGGAATATCCCGGTTAACATCGCGAGCTGCCAGCAATGCCTGATGCAGCTCTTCGAGATATCCGAAGGTCTCGAGGATGATCAGATCGACTCCACCCTCGACGAGCGCGGCGATTTGTTCGTGGAACGCACTGCGCGCTTCCTCGAACGACGTTTTTCCCAAAGGCTCAATACGAATTCCCAGGGGGCCTACTGAACCTGCAACATAGACATCGAAACTCTTCGCAGCATCTCTCGCGATTCGCGCACCCGCAGTATTGATCTCGCGTACCTTGTCGGCCATGCTATGCCGGGCCAAGCGGAAAGAGTTTCCGCCGAAGGTGTTGGTTTCGATAACTTCGGCTCCGGCTTGCAGGTATTCGTGGTGCAATCCGCGAATCAAATCGGGTTGCGAGAGGTTCAATTCGTCATAGCAGCGGTTGATGAAGATGCCCTTTGCGTAGAGAAGGGTTCCCGTTGCGCCATCGCATAAAACAGGCGATTTTTTCAGGCGATCCAGAAAATCGGAGGACATTCTGTGTCGAGAATACAAGAAGGGTATGTTTTTTGCATCAATCCGGCGCTATGCGGCGTTTCCAGCGGGATGCCGAGCGAGTTCAAGAAATATCTCAGCAGCATGCTCTGTTATAATCCGACTTACTCGCATCTAAATCTTTATCCTTCATGCTCTTGGAGCTCCAGGTTTGAAAAGGGCAATAGCCGCTTTAGTGTTGATTGGCGCAGGTATGTTTCTTGTATCCTGCGGATACTCCAACCCGACAGTTCCCACCACTCCGACGAGTGGGATCACCTTCAGGGCGTTCGTATCGAACCCATTGTCTCCCGTTACGGGCGGTGGTGGCGCCCCGGTACTGAATATCGTTGACGCATCGAAGGATCTGCTTGCGTTTCAGCGAGTCAGTCTCTTCACAAGTGTTCCCCAGGCAGGGATGATGGCAGTTTCCCCCAACAAGAAACTAACGATGGTGTACAGCGGATCTAGCAACTCCATTGCGCTTGTTGATAACACGGCGGAGACGATCGTTTCCTCCGGCAGTTCAACCTTGCCTGCTGTGCTGTTGCCAGGATCAACTGTGAGCATGTTTGTTTCGAAACTCAACACCGAGGGCTTTGCAGCGGTTCCGACTGCACCGGTGCTGGGCCAGAGTCCTGGAGCCATCGTACGGATCTCCATGGCTAGCAATGTCGTGGACGCTCTCGTACCCATCCCCGGCGTGCGATTCGTCATCGAGAACAACAGTGGAAATACGATCATGGCCCTGTCGGACACGACAAACATGGCCACGCTGGTAGCGCCTAGTCTCATCGGAGTCTCCGATCCACTGACTCCGATCTGCTGCTTCGATCATCCCGTCTGGGCGGTTTTCAGCGCTGACGACACGACTGCATACATTCTGAACTGTGGCCCTGAATGCGGTGGCACGGCGGCGAGTGTGAGTGTCGTCGATATTGAAACTCTGACGATAACCAAGGTCATTCCGGTGACGGCGGCTACGATGGGAATGATCTCCGGCAGTACTCTATACGTCGCCGGAACAGCGCCAGGGACACCTTGCGGGGGCGGAACTGCTGCTACGAGTTGCGGCACGCTCACCACCATCAATCTGGGATCTGAATCGGTAACCGGAACGGCGACCATCACCGATGGCTATCACTCCCGTATGCAGATGGCAAACGGCCAAATCTTTGTCGGGGCCACGCTATGCACGAACGTGAATATCTCCGGTGGCGAAGCGCGAGGTTGTCTATCGATGTATAACCCCTCTAACGGACATGTGGTCGTGGGTACGGCGAATGGGGACGTCACCGGCATCCAGCCCATTACGAATCGAAATGTTGTCTACGTATGCCAAGGCGGAAATCTTCGCATCTACGACACCACCACCGACGCGCTCCAGTCCGACCAAATCGACATCATCGGCCAGGCTGTCGACGTGAAGCTGGTCGATTGATGTTTAGTGCCGTGCTCAGTTCGGCTTCAGCAACAGGCGGTGACTCTTGGCCGCCTCAACCGCGCTCTTGGTGAAAGGCAAGTTAAAGGTATATCCCTGATACCAGGCAGACCACTGGTCCATGTAGTACGGGCTCAAGAAGTTGCCCGCCTGTCCCGTCACTGTGTTGAGTGTTGAATTATCCAGATTGGCGAGGTCTACCGTCATTCGCTCCGAGGGGCCGTGGGTACGTGTAACAGCTTTGACGGTGAATCCGCTGCCTGACTGCGGCCGAATTCCCGGTCCCGTCCAACGATTCAGGATAGGTACCTTGCCGAGAATGGGATGTTGAATCTCGAGCGAGCGGGTCTCCCCCCACTTCCACTGATTGAGATTCTTTGGAGCATTCTCCGCATGGACAGCGGAGTCAACGGCGGCGGTGAGAAGTTCGTTGTAGTTGGCGTAGTTGCCCGGCAACCAGCGCTTGGGTTGATGCAGGAGCACATTCTCAAGCCATACTGATTGCATACCCCACTGGTAGGTCTTCCAACTTAAGGAGGCCTCAGGTTGAGACGAATCCTTCGCGGCTGTGCCTAATTTTGGTTCAAGTAGCAAACGTACCAACTCAAAACGAGAGCGATAGGCCAAAAGCGCAGCCGAGGAGTCGGCTGTCATGCGTCCGTCCCAGCCGCGCATGATTTCCACGGCTTCCTTGGCGCGATCACTTGGCTTGGCTGCATGGTCCACCGCGTACACGAAACGTTCTGCAAAGAAGCGGTCGGGCTCGGAATAAATATCCGTTTGTAGACTCAACATGTCCGAGACCGAAAACCTCTTTCCGGACTCGAGGACACGGTAGATGCGCGCGGAGCGCCACGGCGCCTCCCATCCAGTGCTGATTGAATATGGGTAATCATCTGGTGAGATCCGGCCATTGGCCGTCGCAATAATGCCCCAGGGCGGGTTGTAGGTGCTGGGCAGCTTCTCAAAAGGGATGTAGCTGGTCCACTCGTGTGCGTTATCGTTACCCGCTTCTGGAAGGCCTCCATCGCCGTGGACCCGAATGGGAATCTTTCCCGTAGTCTGGTAGCCGATGTTCCCATCGACGTCCGCGTAGACGACGTTTTGCCCAGGAGCATCGAAGTGCGAGAAGGCTCGCCGGAAGTCTTCCCAGTTCTGCGCAGAGTTCACTTCGAAAAGTGGATTTCCGACACCGCCATAAAGAGTCCATCGAAGCGCTAAAGGTCTCGTTTCGCCGAGCACCAGCGAGCTGATGATGGGACCGTGCCGGGTTAGTGTTACATCAAAGTTCACGTCCAGGTTGCCTTTCACGTGAATGACTTCGTGACGACGTTCCGGATCTTTCCACCCTTCGGGGGTCTTATATTGGCCCGCAGCATTGAAGGTTTCGATGTAGACATCTTCCACCGTGGGTCCGACATTGGTGAATCCCCAGGCGATGCGTTGGTTGTGGCCCACGACCACGAAGGGGAGACCAGGCAGTGTCACGCCTGCGACATCATAGTTCGCACAACGAAGGTGGGCCTCGTACCAGAGGTTCGGCATCTGGTGTCCGAGGTGCATATCGTTCGAGAGAAGCGGTTTTCCCGAAATAGTATGTGCACCGGAAACCACCCAGTTATTTGATCCGATCGCATAGTCGGTATCGAGAGGCAACGAGACATCGTCGTACAGAAACGTCGACCCCTTGGTTGCCACGGAACTCTCGGGGCCGTCGGATTCCTCGTCTTCGTCTTCATCGTCCTGATCGCCAGAATGTTCCAAAGTTGGGCGAGCTACCGTAGGCGGGCGATCATGCCAAGAGGTATTCACGTACAAGTCTGACGCGAGATCAGGCCCCAGCTTGGCCAAAATCTTCTCGCGGGCCAACGCGTCCTCGTAGGTGCCATGATTCAAATCCTTGATCATTTGTGCGGCGATCAAAGTGGAATCTTCCGCGCTCCAATGACGGGGCCTGTAGCGCAAAATGCGATATTCCACGGGCAATTTTTCAGCGTGCGAGTCAACGTAAGCGTTGACACCTCGAGTGTAGGCGTCAAGGAAGCCGCGATCCTCTACAGACAAAATGTCAAGGGACTTTTTCGCTGCCTGACGCATGCCGAGGATGCGCTGCTCACGGTCGTGCTTTACCAGGTCTTCCCCGAGAATTTCGGACAGCTCACCGGCGGCGAAGCGACGCATCACGTCCATTTGCCAAAGACGATCCTGCGCCGTGACGTATCCCTGCGCAAAGAAAAGATCCGGCAACGTCGAGGCTTCAAGTGTCGGTACGCCATGGCCATCGCGAGTCACGGTTACTGGAGCTGACAAGCCAGACACTGTCAGCGTTCCATCGAGTTGGGGCAGGGCAGAGTGCGCAATCGAGTAGCACCACCCTAGCAGTATCACGACGAACACAAGCAGCCCTACGAAGATGCGAAATAGAAGACGAGACCAAGCAAACCGCTGCTGCACAGGAGGAAGCGAAGGGCTGACAGTAGTCATGGCGTCAATAAGGATTCTAGGGGGTGGTGGTACGGATGACAATCTGAGCAGCCGATGGAGGTTTCTTCCTCAATGACTCACTACGCGCGGCACTTGGCACAATATCCCCCAAGTTCCATCCGCGCCACTTTGATGTGGAACTGACACTCGGTCGCAATCTGCTTCTTCAGTTTGTCGAACAGCCGGCTCTCAAATTCGATGACCTGGCCGCAACCGATGCAGGTCATGTGAATGTGCTCGCGCTGTGTCCTGCGCTCGTAGAAGTGTTTTTCTCCCTCCATGTGCATAAGGTCGAGTTCGTCGATCAGGCCGTGCCGCTTGAGCAGCGCGAGAGTGCGGTACACGGTGACGCGATCTACGTCAGCGTGCACAGCTCTTGCTTTGCGCAAGATCTGGCTGGCATCGAGATGACGCTTTGCCGTTTCAATAACGGCGAGAATGGTGCGGCGCTGACGAGTCAGGCGTACGCCACGTGCGGCAAGCTGAGAGGTGAGATAACCGGGAGCTTCGGTCTGTGGCAAGGGCATGAATGGCCGATCCTACCAACGGAGTGTTGCAAACGGGTTGCAACAAGAAATAATCGCACAGCTTGACATCGAATTGAAAATGAATTTCAATTTCAAAATACGAATTTGTTGCAACTCAGTTGCAACTACGACCAAGGCAATAGTAGTTACTTTCATGAATTACGCGAGGAGTTGCTAATGCGCTATTCCCGGTGGGCACGAATGCACACCTCAATGCTTGTCATCATGATTCTCTGCTCGCTTCCCATTTTGGCTCAGCAGGCCAGCCCGGCCACGCCGGACCTCGCCAAAGACCTTGCGAACCTCACTGCGCTAGTCGAGAAACAACAGCGCCAGATCGAGAGCCTGCAAAAATCCCAGGAGGAACTGCTCAATCAGTTGCGTTGGTCGCAGCCTGCAGCATCGGCAGCCGCGGGTACCGAAACGGTTGCATCGCCGACCGCAGAAACTCCGGCCAGCACTCCTGCGCAGCAGGTAGCGCAACCGGAGGCTCAAGCCTCGGCCGAGCCGGAGGCTCCCTCCGATCTCCGCGCTGCCCGATATGTGGACTGGCAAGGCGGCACGGGGGGAAAGGGAATCTACCTGGGCGACCGCGTTCGCCTTGGGGGTTATGGCTCCATGCGATTTGAGACAAACGACGTTGCCACAGGGAACAACATTCCTGGAGGGGCAGGTAGCGGTTTCACCTTCCGCCGTCTCGTATTGACGGCTGACGGGCGGCCGGCATCACGCCTGAGGGTATACAGCGAAGTGGAGTTTGAGCGTCTATTTGAAATCGAGGCTGAAAAAGAAGTCGAGAAAACCCCCGGCAGTCTGAACCTTCTGCAAGCCATCGAGGGAAACAATGGCGGCGAAGTGTCCGTCGAGCAAGCCTGGGCGCAATACAACTTTGCGGAAAATCATGGCCTTCGTGGCGGAGTGGTACTGGTGCCTGTGGGACGCTACAACCTCCTGCATGATGATGACTATTGGGACATTCCACGGCGTACCCTCACCGATCGCGATGCTCCCGTGCTACCTCTACAGGCTGCATGGAGGGACCTGGGTCTCGGCTTCACCGGCAGCTTCAACGTAGGCGACAAGGGCAAGCTGGACTACCAGTTTTATGGGCTTAGCGGAGCCGCACTCGATTACACATTGGAACATGAAGTCAGCACCACCGCCGGCTCGCCCGGAAGCGCCGAATCCGTGGTTAACGCCGAGGTACAACTGGCGGGAGGATTTTTTGATGGCAGCAAGCCCGCGTCAGCCTTTGCATGGCGCGCGGCCTATAGTCCGAACTTGCATGGCGAGTTCGCGTTCTCGGGTTATCGTGGCAACTACGCTCCGACGTTCATGAGCTTCCACGAGCCCCTCACCACTTTTGCGTATGACCACAAGTGGCGGTGGAAAGGTTTCGAGACAGAGGGGGAAGCCGTCTACACCAGTCTTGGAAACCTGAATTCAGTTATCAATTCCTTCGGCCAGACGGTATTCAACTCGGCCAACAGCGGAGCGCCATCTTCAAGTGAAGGCGGTGTCCTTACTACGACAGCCGAACTGGAACTGGCTCATCTCTCGCGGCGCCGTTACGGTTTCTGGACGGACTTCAAGTACCACGGGCGTCCGAAGTGGCTGAAGGAATCATTTCTCGGCAAGAGCTTTGATGATCCTCAGCTCATTCCGATCGTTCGCTACGAGCGCGTGTGGTTGAACGGTGTCACCGACGACGTCGAAGTGAGCGGCTTTGGCTCCAACATCGCAGTCTCGTACACGCAGGAAGATCTTGAGCAAGACCGCGTGACCCTTGGCCTTAGCTATCGGCCGGCAGCGCAGTTTGCTATGCAAGTCGCATATGAGCACAATAGGCGGCTCAACGGCTCACACCTTATCTTCCCCGACGTGGATCAGGATTCCACCAACGGCCTGCTAGTGGGAATGTCATTTGCCTTCTAAGAAAAAAGAACCTTACAAGCTCCCTGGAGGGAGATGCGCTCGGCTCCCGTTGCTGGTTTGCCTTGTAGTTTGCATTCTCGGCAACGGTCAGCTGGGCGCAGACGTGACGAACTTCGCACGACCTCGCCACACGCTAAGAAGAGCGCACCGAGCAAAGGTGCAGGGACTCGCAGCGACCGCGGCCGATGTCGATCCACCCGAGGTCACGATTGGCGAGCGTCTATTCCTTGAGACGCGGTTTGCGCAATACTTCGCGACTCACTCCAATGGAAATGTGAATCTGCCCCTCCTGCATGGCGATCCTACGCTAGATCAGGTGCAGACCACGCAGGGCACCATGCCAGGTCCTTTTGCTGGGCAGTTGCGCTATGCCGACCCCGCGATAGGTGGCATTTCAATCGATTTCGCGGGATGTTGCTGCCTTAGCGGTATTTCTCCGTTCGCTGAATGAAGATTACGATTAGGAAGTGAAGATCTTCAGGCTCATTGCGGTACTGTTCACTATGGTCGCGGCTGCCAGCACATGCTTCGCCGAAACGCTCCTGACGGAAGCGCAGGCATTGAAGATTGTGTTTCCGAAGGCGCTCTCGATTGACACGCAGGTTCGCCCGGTTACTCCGGCTATCCGCTTCGAATTGCGGAAGCAGACCGACCAGCACTTTCCCGAGTCGGAATTCCGCTGCTTCGTAGGACACGGCAAACAAGGGATCGATGGTTATGCCGTGATCATGAATGAAATCGGGAAGCATGAGTACATCACATTCATCGTGGGTGTAAACCCAAAGGGTGAAGTTGGCGACGTGGCAGTGATGGAGTATCGCGAGAGCCGGGGAGAGGAAGTGAAAGACCGACGTTTTCTAAGCCAGTTTCATGGCAAGAAGCTCAACGATCCAATCGCGGTGGATCGAGATATCGAAAACTATACCGGGGCGACCTTGTCTTCTCATGCGATCGCAACCGGAGTCAGAAAAGCGCTGGCGCTAGTCCAGTTTTTCTATCTCTCCCCATCGGGAGCACAGCCGTGATAGGAAGGTGCTCTCAACGTGGTTGGCAAATCGGAATCGCTACGATTCTCTGCACACTTTATCTTGTCCATGCGTCGGATGCTCCACCACGCAAGCAGGTCCGATATCTGATGGGAACGCTTTGCGAGATCGAGGCCTACGGGGACGAACCTAACACCGATGATGCTATTTCGGCCGCGTTCGACGAACTCAAGCGCATCGATGCCTCGCTGTCCAATTGGAAGGCAGACTCCGAACTGATGGTGCTCAATCGGGCCGCCGGGGCGGCTGGAGTGCAGCGACAATGGGTCACGGCAAGCCCGGAATTGTTTCAGCGAATTCAGGTTGCATTGCACCTCGCACAGGCGACCGATGGCCTTTTCGATCCGACGGTGGGACCGTTGGTACGGGCCTATGGATTCCTTCCTGCTCCGAGCAGATCGTCGGGAGGGCAATCCATTGCTGAGGCTCGAGCCCGGGTCGGATGGGAGAAGGTCAAGCTTAATGCCGATTCGCGCACCGTTCAGTTCGCAATCCCAGGAATGGAAATTGATTTAGGTGGGATCGCCAAGGGGTACGCTGCGGGTCGGGCAGCGCAGATCATGCGTGAACATGGCATCATATCCGGCCTGGTGAGCTTGGGCGGCAGCTCACTCACAGCGATTGGAACACCTCCGGGACGAGGGGCCTGGCATCTTATTATTCGAGATCCCCGCGACGGCTCTAGACCGGCTGCTTTCGTGGAGTTGCAGGATGGGGAGTCACTGTCAACTTCCGGTACGTACCGTAATGTCAAAGGGGAAGGGAAGGATTGGCGTTCCCATATTATTGATCCGCGGACAGGGCAACCGATCCGTGGACGTGCGAGTGTTACCGTCCTGACGCCCAATGCCGAGGTCTCCGATGCCCTCACTAAGCCCTTCTTCTTCGCCGGGGGTGGGATCCCGGCAAGATGGGTAAAATGGTTGGCGGGCTTTGAAAATACAAGTGTTATTCTGTTACGTGATCAGGGGTCAGGCTTGGAGCGGATAACTGCGGGAGCTCACCCCGAGAGATTCGAACGATCAATAACGACCGGCGATGGTAATGCTGCAAAAGCGAATCGACGATCAGCCCAGCATCTCGCGCGAGATGGTGAGGGAAGCACAGGACATCCTCCATGCGCACCTCAAGCGCGTGGGGCTGAAACAAACTGCGCAGCGGGATACGATTCTGCGCACATTTCTCGAGACCCGGGAGCATCTCTCTACTGATGAGCTACACCGCTTGGTGAAGAAAAAAGATCCTCGTATCGGATTCACGACCGTTTATCGGACGCTCAAGCTACTCTCCGAGTGCGGGCTGGCAAGTGAAGTGGCCTTTCACGATGGCATCGCCCGTTATGAGCACCAATACAATCGTCGCAGCCACCATCATATGGTCTGCACAGAGTGTGGCAGTTCGGTGGAATTCTTTTCCCCTGAGGTTGACCGACTGGAACAGGAAATTGGTCGCAAGCACCATTACTTGACCACCAGGCACACCTTCCAGATCTACGGGCTCTGCGAGAATTGTCGAAAAAAGAACAGTTCCGGACGCGTGGTCTGAAATAGAACCTCATTTTCCCAGCGCAGCTTTTTCCCCAAGATTCTCTGCAAATTCTGCTTCCTTTGGGAGTATGATCTGTTCGCTTTCCCACATGACAAGCGGGAAGCGCCGTCAACTTGACCGAGGGGGAGAAAATGGCATATTGCAGTTCGTGCGGAACTCAGATTGCCGATGGGACTACGATGTGCGCGGCTTGCAGCCAGAGGGCGCCGGGAGGAGTCGCCACCGCGACAGCGCCGACTGCGGGTGGTCTCACCGATAATGTTGCTGGAATGCTGGCGTACGTCACGATTATTCCCGCCATCATCTTTCTGGTGACTGCCCCGTATAACAAGAACCGGTTTGTCCGCTTTCACTCGTTTCAATGCCTGTTCTTCTGCCTGGCCCTGATTGCTATTAGCGTCGCCTTCTCCATTCTCACGGTGGTGCCGTTCATCGCCTTAATCACCATTCCGTTACAAATGCTGGTGGGCTTAGGATCACTCATCGTATGGGTGCTCCTGTTGTTGAAGGCCAACCAGGGGCAAATGTACAAACTTCCCGTGATCGGAGACCTTGCCGAAAAACAAGCTAACGCCATGTAGTCCATCCAAGCCCGGCGCGGACTTTTTAGGAAACACGCACAGTCGCCCCGTTCCGTGAAAATCCGCGCCGTCCACCGCTAGTTGCTTGACAGAATCTCCTCCAGGTGACAATCCTATTAATTTTTAGCTGTGCAGTTGTGTACGGGATTAGTCCTTAGGGTTGGAGTGCAGGAGGAGAAGGGAATTGAGAGTTCGGGTTTTCTATCACGACAAGTGTTTCGACGGAGCTTCATCGGCAGCGCTTTTTTCCCGTTTTTACCGGGAACGCATTCGCAACGATGTCGAACTCGTGTACTCCGGCCTGCTGCACCGCGCGGGTGCTCTCTTTAACGAAAATGACTTCGATGGCGACGAGAACGCCATTGTGGACTTCAAGTACTCGAGTTCGCCAAAGATTACGTGGTGGTTCGATCACCACGAGAGCGCCTTCTTGACGCCAGAGGATGCTGCTCACTTTGAGCACGACGAAAGCAACCGCAAGTTTTACGATCCCGACTTCAAATCCTGCACCAGTTTCATCGCCATGATTGCCGAGCAACGCTTTGGCTTCGATCCCAATCCAGTTGCCGATCTCGTGTACTGGACGGACATCATTGACGGCGCTCTCTATCCGGATGCGCGCAGTGCGGTTGAAATGGAAGCGCCGGCAATGAAACTGACGATGGTAATCGAGTCCGCAAAGGATTCGAATTTTGTTCCGAGGCTGATTCCGCTACTGGCTACCAAGCCGCTGTCGGAGATTTTGAAAGAACCCTTTGTCGCTGAGTTGCTCCCGCAACTTTTGCAGAGGCACGAGCGCTCGATCAAGATTCTGGAAGACCGTGCGCAGATGAAAGATGGCACGCTATTCTTCGATATCACAGATCAGGATCTGGAGGGTTACAACAAGTTCATTCCGTATTATCTCTATCCAGATTCCGTTTACAACGTGGGTCTCAGCAAAAGCAGTTTCCGTGTGAAGGTTTCGGTGGGATCGAATCCTTGGGCAAAAGCAGATCGCTTGGTCAACCTGGCCAAGATTTGCGAGCGGTATGGAGGAGGCGGCCACGCTCGCGTTGGTGCGATCTCCTTTGATGTGTCACAGAACGACGCGGCGCACAGGGCAGCCCAGGAAATTGTTGGCGAACTGCGTGCCAGCGTCAGAAATAGCTAGTTGCAGGAATTGAACCTTCGAAGCGAGAGCTAGCTGTCCCCGCCTGCATCTGAAGCAATTTGTGCCCGCCTTTCGATTTCATCCCGTGAATAAAGTGTCCCACGACAATTCTTTCCGCCGCATGTGCAGGGCGAAGGATCATCATCCTCGCCGTCATAGAGATTGTAGTCATAGGTGAGTTCTTCACCGGGTTCGATGTCGCGAATCGCAATAATCCATACTCTTTCGTCAAATTCGTCCGCTTCGCAGTTGGGATCGCATGAATGATTGATGAACGCGGCTACTCCACTGCCGTCGATTACATGGTTGTCGTCGCTGAGCCCGAACAGATAGGTTCGCTCGCAATTCAGGTAACGCTCGTCAGCCTCTTCAACGGTAATGCGTGGCCCTGTGTACTCGACCACGCGGGTACCTTTCTTGATCGGCGTCGTGGTGTAGCAACCCGCATCATGAATTGGTGAAGAACGTAACATCAAAGCCATTCTCGGATCTCCACAGGACTCGTTGGACGAAAATACCACAAGAGCTAATCGTGAAGGTGAGGGTTGAAGTGTAGGAGTCTTTTACCCCGAGTCACATTGGCAATGGGCATGGTTGTAAAAAATTGTGGCGGGAAACGAACCCGTCATGGAAGAATGCCGCATGCTTCGAGCCATCGTCATCTCGCTGCTTTGCACATTCGCACTGAACGCCCAGACCATGCCACCTCAGGCCGATCAGCAGTTGGCCCATGACATTTACAAGCAATTTGTTGAAGTGCAATCCGGATTTACGACCGGGTCTACTACTCCTGTTGCCGAAGCCGCAGCCGCCCGTCTCAAGGCCGCGGGCTTCCCCGACAGCGACATCTTTGTCGGGGGTGCCGATCCCAAGAAAGCCAATCTTGTCGTGCGCTATCGCGGCACCGGTGCTCGCAAGCCTCTGTTGCTTCTCGCTCACGAGGACGTCGTCGAGGCGAAGCGCGAGGATTGGTCGATGGATCCGTTCACCTTCGTGGAAAAAGACGGCTTCTTCTACGGACGCGGCACCGGGGACGACAAAGCTCAGGCTGCAGTGTGGATTGCCAACCTCATTCGCTACAAGCGCGAAGGATTCAAGCCGGACCGCGACATCATCGTCGCTCTGACAGCGGACGAAGAGGGTGGTGGTCCTTTTAACGGCGTCGAATGGCTCCTCAAGAACCATCGCGATCTGATCGATGCCGAGTTCGCGTTGAATGAAGGAGGCTGGGGTGAAATGGTGGGCGGAAAGCGACTCGCGAACTATCTTCAGGTCAGCGAGAAATATGTCATTGACTTCCGTTTGGAGAGTCGAAACAAAGGAGGCCACAGCTCGCTGCCGGTGCCAGATAATGCAATCTACCATCTTGCCGCAGCCCTGGACCGCCTCTCGATGTTCGGCTTCCCGTTGAAGACCAATGAAGTAACTACTGCTTACTTTCAGCAAATGGCGAAGGTGGATGGTGTTCCTGACAAGGACGACCTGCCCAAGGTCGCACAAGGATCTCAAGATGCCATGCAGCGCGTAGCCGCTACCACGCCCTCTTGGAATGCCGTGTTGCGAACAACCTGCGTTGCTACCCAACTGTCGGGCGGGCATGCTCGCAATGCGTTGCCTCAACTCGCAACGGCCAACGTGAACTGCCGGGTACTGCCCAGCGACTCCGTAGACTACGTGCTCGACACGCTGAAGAAGGTAGTCGCAGACGACAAAGTCAGCATCACGGTCGATGGCGAAGCCAGCCCGGGACCAACCTCGCCCATGCGCAAGGATCTCTTCGACGCCGCTTCACGCATCACCGATCAGCTTTGGCCCGGAGTTCCGGTTGTCCCGACCATGGTTATGGGGGCTACCGACGGCAAGTATCTGCGAATCGGCGGCATCCCGACCTACGGTATTCAAGGATTCTTCATCGACCGCGACGACATTCGCTTTCACGGAAGGGACGAGCGCATGTCCGTGCAATCGTTTTATGAAGGACAAACTTTCCTGTATGAACTAGTGAAAGCCATGTCCAAATAACGCTATTCGAACGCGGGCAGTTGGCATGTCTAGGAGGCAACGCTTGGAGGCTGGCCTGTGATACTAGTCTCCAAACCGTGCCGCAGCGCGTAGCTTACGTTTTGCCGCTTCTTCCTCCCGATTCTTCGGGGAGGCTGATGTCTCGAGCGAATGCAGCAGCCGGGTCGAGATTTCGGCGATCTCATCTACGGCAGCCTCGAACGAAGCTTCATTGCTTTTAGAGGGCTTGGTGAAGCCGCTGATTTTTCTCACAAATTGCAGGGAAGCGGCGCGCACTTCGTCCGGTGTCACCGGCGGATCAAAGTTGAACAGGGTCTTGATATTCCGACACATGAATCAGGCCTCATGAAGATAATACTCAAACAGATGTCTGCACTAGTTTAGCCGGTTCAGGAATGATTGTGGTGAGTTGGATCGTGGCGACAGGGTCAAGAACCACTTGTGTTTCGGTGAAAGATTCCGCCAGTTCAGGCAGCTCGGCTCCTCGTCGCCAGGTAGTGGAGGCCGCGGCTCGAGGCTTCTTTCTCAACAGCGAGCAAGTGGGCGTGCCCTCGGGAAGTGTCTCCAGCTTTGAGTTCAAGTTCGCCAAGCGCGAGGCGCGCCTCGAGTTCGATGACAACGTAGCCGAACTTGTGAGCTTCGACGATCGTCTCTTGCAAGCCCTGTAGTGCACGCCTTTCGTCGCCTTGAGGCTTCGTGTCAAACCGGATCCGCGCCGCGATGATCGCGATCGACAATCGGACATTGGGTTCCGCTTTGAGCGCAATCTTGGTCGCCTCTTCAGCCGTCTCAAGAGCTGCGGCGGATTGTCCTTCAGAAGCTAAACACCGAGCCAGCAAGGCAACTGACATCGCTTGGTTGTTGGCCGCATTGTTGCCACCAATTTCATTGCCGCTGCGGAAACCGTTCACGACCCGCCGAAGAGAAGGCTCAAGTTGAGCTGGAGACTTTCCTTCCTCAAGCGAGAGTGCGTAGAGATTCAACTGACTCTCCATCGCCGACATTTTTTGTCCGGTGGTTGGCTGGAGAGAAACAGCGTGTTCATAAAGGGCCCGCGCTCTCGCAAGGTCGCCCTTGGCCATCGCGATTTCTCCCAAGCTCTTGTTCAGACCGATGTCATACTCCTTGTTGCCAACTTCCTGAAGCCGGCTCTGCGCTTGTTGGTACGAGTCCTGTGCTCCATCCAAGTCGCCTTCCAGTTGTTGCAATGCGCCGAGGTTGTACTTTGCCAGCGCCTCGATGTATTTGTTGCCGATTCTGGCGGCGGAATCGAACGCACTTTGGTACATCTCTCGAGCTGAGTCAAGCTTCCCTTGGGCACTGAGCTCGGAGCCGACATCGATCATCAAGCCGGTGACATTTAACGTGTCATCGAGCTGCTGAAAGATGGTTATGGCTTGTTTATAGAGGTCGGCCGCCGTGGTATGGTCGCCCTGGCTGGAGTACTCCGTGCCAAGCATTGTGATCATGACCGCTTGTCCGCCGATATCGCCAATATCCTTTTCAATAGCCAGTGCCTGCCGGTAATAGCCGATGGCAGTTTGAACATTCATGCTGGACACGATATCGCCAAGACGGCGGATGGCGTCGGCTTCGCCGCTGCGATCTCCAGCGATTACGTAGATCTGACGTGCTTCCTGACAATGACTGGTTGCCATTTCAGGTTTGCCTTGCACGCGCTCGACCCAGCACTGCCTCGCGCGGGCACGAGCCAGTAACAACAAAGCCCCCTGCTTCCTTGCAGTATCAGCAGCGTTGGAGAGGGCATTCTCCATGTGGTTGAAGTCGCCCAGGATCTTCCACGCCTCATACTCCTTGAGGCTTATGCGCGGATCGCCACCTGCCGCTTGCGGAAGACTCCGTAAAGAATTCAGCGTCATGAGGGCGGCATGAGCATCGGAAGCTGCAGTCTGCGCCGATGCCAGTTTTAGTCCGTACTCAATATCGTCTGGGAAGAGGCTCACCAGCTTCTGATAGGCGGCGATGGCTTTCTGCCAGTCGCGTTCTGCTATGCGGTATCGTCCTTCGACGGCAAGACTTTCCTGGAGCGAGAGATGGCTAGAACTCTGGAATGCGATCCTGGCTTCCTCGGTCGCACTGGTCGTGTAACCCAGGATGGCCAGAGCATCTGCCAGTGCAGCATGAGCCAATGCGTATCCCGGATCGGCTTGGATGGATTGTTGCAGGAATTCTCGAGCCCCGAGCGCGTCGAATGTTCGGAGTTTGTCGATCCCCTGAGCATACAGACGGACCGCCTGCAGATTCGGTGACATGCTCGACTTTGCCTGGGCACTCTGGTCGGGAGTAACGGCACCGGCACCTAGATCTTGGCGTAATCGATGACCGACGTTGGCAACTAAATCGAACAAACCAGCCTGGTCGCCCACCTCGCTTAGTGTCGCTAGGGTTTCACCACTGCCTGCGTCTTGGATGCGAATATCGAGGCGTACTTCGCCATCAAGGGATTGAGATTCGTTTTGTGGCAGCACAGTGTAGGCGCCACTGATCACAAGGTCGGCGTCGAGATCCTTCCGTAATCGTTTCAAAGTCTCATCGGAGAACCCATCTCGGTCGTCGAGTTTCAGTTCGGCCTTGGCGCGTGCCACGTTTTCTCCGGGGATAGCAAGGAACTTGTTACCGGTAGCGAGTTCTGCGGACAACATCTCAGCCAAAGCCGGAGAAAGCCAGGAAGCGTCAGGGCGGTGAGAGAGGTTATTGAATCCGATGACCGCGATAGTACGCCGACGCTCTTTGCCGAGCACATGGTATCCGTTGTTGGAAACGAAGAGGATCCACGAGCAGACCAACGCCCCAACCGCGACGGCTACGACTCCCCACCGGCGAAATGAGATCCAAGTTGCAACTCGCCCTTCGGCGGACTTGTCGGGCTGCAAAGATGTGGTGATATCTGGACTGATTCTTCGCTTTATCGAGAAACGGTAGCCTCGTCTGGGCACGGTCTCGATGACTGCGCTGTCGGACGGATCTTCCTTCAGGCTCTTTCTCAGGACTGAGATGTTATGCGCAAGGCTGTTCTCCTCAACCACGGCGTCACCCCAAACCTGACGAATGAGTTCCTCACGGGCGACCACTTCGCCCTCGTGGGATGCCAGGATCGCAAGGGTATGGACGACCTTCGGGCCGAGCGGGAGGACCTTCCCGTCGCGCCAAAGGATGTTCTGGGCTGGATCGAGGCGGAACGGGCCAAAAGACAGCTTTTGCTCGGGACCGCACCCCGTTTCAGGAAGGTCTCGGTGCATGGCGGGAATTTTCACAAATAATTCACGTTAATTCAATTGCTTTTCGGCCCGGGTAGGGCAACTCTACGCAATCGCCGCGAGCATCATCGCTGCTCGGTGGGCTTATGGCAAGGGATGAATAGTACAACTCATGTGCAACACACTTCACGTTGAGGTCGCTTCAATAGAGCGGCTATGATGTGACGCCGCTTCAAGGTCTGTGCAGGCTGAGATTGTTCTGGAGGGTAGAAGCTGATGATCCGATTGTCATTGTGGCCGCCAGTAGTCCTTTTAGTGCTTGGCACCTTCTTAGGTGCGCAGGCGGCGGGGCCAGTCAAGGCTGACCTCACGCAAGCGTCCAACACCTCGCTTTTGTATGTCGGGTTGTTTAATGGACAGACGGTCAATATCTACAGGGTTCCTCAGAATGAGGGACCCGTTCAGCAGATTTTGGATGGGGTTTCGAACATTACGGGCGATCTCGCGGTCGACAAGTCACAACGTCTGTATGCGACCTCCAATGCCGTAATGGTCTATCCCCGTGGCGGACTTGTGCCGGCATTGCGCTACAACTTTGCTGATCAGCACCAGCCTCCGTTGGTCGCGGGAACAGCGGTTGGTAGCGATGGCACGCTATATACCGCAATGTATGGCGATGGGTTGGTTGCGGCATACCAGAGGGGAACGCAGCAAAGGGCTTCACTGACCATTCCAACGCCGTCGGGAACGACAGCGTGGGCTGTTGCCGTCGATGCACAAAACAACGTGTACATCGAGTACGCGGCCGCCCCTTATCCATCGACGGGTCACATTGAGAAGTGTGCGCCAGGTTCCACGCAATGCACCGATCTGGGAATCACCCTTAACGCTGCCGGGAATCACCTCGCAGTGGATTCGCAAGGAAACCTGATTGCCTGTGACCAATTGGCTGCGAAAATCGAAATCTTTCCTCCGGGCAGCAATCAGCCGAGAGTCATTTCGCAGGGGCTAGTGGGCTGTCCGAACTTTGCCTTGAACGCCTCGCAAGACTTGCTCTATGTGGCGAACCAACCGCATGACGGAAACAACAAGGGTGTATCGATCTTTGACTACGCGAGTGGCGCTCTGTTAGGCAGCATCACTTCGGGCATTCCTGCCGATGACTTGATCATCGGTATCGCTCTCAGTCCAACTGCGCAGTAGGTGCGATTGCAAATTACCAGGAGGATTTATCCGATGAAGTCACCATCTTTCGCCACTGCAATCGTATCGATCTGCATTGTGGCTCTGCTGAGTGGAGTTGCCGTCGCCCAAAACTCTTCGGTTTACGTCAGTTTTCTCACAGGCTTGAAGTCGGGCGGCACCAACATTTACCAGATCACCCAGGGTGGCGCGCAACTTATGGGTACCCTCGATATTGGTGGTGGTGGACCCGTGGCAATCGATGCCCAACAAAACGTATACGTGATTCCTGCTGACTGGGACAGCGGCTTGTATCAACTCACCACAAATGTTTATCGCTATGCGCCGGGCAGCACGCAGGGAACGCAGTTGTTCAAGGTTGATAACCTTGGAGCCCAGGCCATGACGGTTGGCGCGGATGGCACCGTGTATGTGGCCGGTGCGATACCAGAGTCAGATACCTATGTCGTTGCCAAATTTAGCCCCCCCGCCTACACCCAACAGACTCTCAGCATTTCGCAAAATCCACGCTATCCGACCGGAATTTCGGTCGATGCTTCAGGAAACTTGTTCGTTGGATGGTTGGGTAGTTTCAGGAACATCCCCATTGATAAATGCGCCACCGGTTGTATCACTGAATTGCCGGCTGGCCAGAGTAAATGGGTAACGCGCTTGCAGGATCTGGCGGCGAACGCGATGACAGCAGGCCCGTTTGTGACGAGCGACGGATCGCTGATCTTCTGGACGGGTGCAGCTGGACGATTCAACTACATCGAAACCGTGCCTTCCGGAGAGACTTACCCTTCGAGCTTGGCGCAGCTCTCGCCGACACTTTTCGACGGAGGGAATGTCACCCTGGCATACAACGCTAGCGGAAAGCAGTTGTGGGCAACAGGATTTGGGTTTAACGGTTTGCTCGGAACGAATGTTTATGGAATTAACTACCCGAGCGGCCACACGGCGATTTCGTTTCCTGTCGATAGTCCGTCGAACTTGATTTTCATCACTGGCATTGGAGTGAGGCCGGCGAACTTTCCATAACGCTAGCGCTGCGAAGGGAGTGCGGAAATCTGTTCATCCCGAAGTGCGACTGAGACGGCTGAAGAATGCACATATCTGCGAATACTCTTAAGCGAGTTATTAGTCGAAGAAAGAACAAAATCGGATTAGGCCCACAGACTCTCACCTTCTCGAACTCACGTGTCATAATGGGGCTACGTCGCAGTGGCCCCGTAGCTCAGATGGATAGAGCAGCGGTTTCCTAAACCGAAGGTCGGGTGTTCGACTCACCCCGGGGCTACCATCACCCATCCTGCTGATTCTACGAGAGTTCAAAGAACTAATTCACAGCTGACGAGGCCGCAAAAGCCTCAATTTGAGCACGTTTAGAGCACAATAAGGCGGAAAACCGGCTCATTGCGTCAATTGATTGCTGCGGTACCGTCTTGATGTAATACGCTTGCGTCACTGCAACATTGGAATGCCGCAGAATCGCCTGAATCGTTTTATCGTCTACCCCCAAGAATTTGAGATTAGTCGCGAGCCCACGTCGAAACGCGTGCCATCCGCGCCACTGAGGCAACGACGCATCCCTCTGGAACTCGTGTTCCGGACCGCTGCCATGGTCGGTCTTGGAAAGGCCGCACACGGCGCATCGGTTCAGCGTGGGCCGAATCTGTCGAGTCACGACATTGTTGAGGCTTTCAGGTGTGCCTTTGCCCGTAGGGAACAGCGGCCCCGATATCGGATTTCCCATCCGTTCCCGATGCATCTTGAGAATCACGGCCAATTGATCGATGATGGGAATAGGCGCTTTTCTGGCCTTGGTTTTGGGGTCCGTTCTGTGCGAGTTCCAAACTGACGATTCAACGTACAGGGAACCATCGTGGTAGTTAGCCCAAGTCATACCGCGAAGTTCGCCGCGTGATGCTCCGGTGAACGCTGCAGTAGCGACGATTGTCGCGGCGGGTTCCGGTAGTACCTT
>DATBFG010000001.1:0-20375 GCA_036558645.1 Terriglobales bacterium | reverse complement strand
AAAGGTCGGCGCTCTGGCGCCCTACTTCAACGTCCGCGTGCAGATCCTGATATCGTCGACTGCGCACTGCCGCCAGAAAATTCGCCAAGTGGGACGCAAACGGATCGTCCTTCGCCTCTTCGGATCGGACTAGTTTTGCGGGATCACCTTTGAAGATGCGAAAACCTGTGTGATCCAGCGCCATCCAGCCCTCATTGCCGTAGAAGAGGTTGCCGATAGTATTACCACTAGAATCTGCCACCAGTTCTCCTTCTCCGCCAGTCTGAATCCCGCGTACTTCGAAGACAAGCTCCTTGTCGCCGTAGTCGAAGCGTGCGAATAGCGTGTTTGGAGTCTCCTGATCGTCGTCGTACAGGTACTTACCGCCGCTCGCGACAACTGAGCGGGGAAGTCCGACACCCAGCCCCCATCTGCCAATGTCCATCTCGTGAACACCTTGGTTTCCGATATCGCCGTTACCCGTGTCCCAGAACCAATGCCAGTTGTAAAGAAAGTGATTCCTGCTAAACGGAATCATCGGAGCAGGGCCACGAAATTTATCCCAATCGACGCCGGGCGGAACGGGCTCGACAGGAGTATGACCGATCGATTTGCGGCGCTTGTAGCACAGCCCTTTCGCCATATAGACCCGGCCGATAACGCCGCTTTGAAGCAGTTGTACTGCTTGGATCTTGTGGGCAGCACTTCTGCCTTGCGAGCCCACCTGCACCATCCGTCCCCACTTGCGTGCTGCTGCTACCATCTGCGCGCCTTCAAATGGATCGTGACAAGCGGGTTTTTCGACGTATACATCCTTTCCCGCTTGGCAGGCCCATATTGTCGCCAGTGCGTGCCAGTGATTTGGAAGGGGCATGGAAACCGCGTGAACCTCTTTATCCGCGAACACATCGCGCATGTCCTTGTAGCCTTTCGGCATTTCACCGGTAAGCTGCTTTGCAGCCGCTTGACTGCGTTCCAAATTTGCCTGATCTACATCACAGAGCGCGTAAATCCGGGCATCGGCCTGTTTCGCATAACCACGGATATGCGCCTGTCCCCGGCTTCCTACTCCGACAACGGCTACATTGATACGATCATTGCTACCCCATGCGCGACCGGCAGCGAATGCCGACGCGGCAGACGCCTGCAGGAACGTTCGGCGAGTTGTGGACATCATCGTTTATAAAGTCTCCTTATCAAGTAGTAACAAGTAACCTCGCCTGAATGGCCACCGCTTTGAGATCATGTAACAAATTCCTCGTCACACCGCCGAGCGCCAAAGGGCGGATCGGTGGATGAATCTTATTCAGGAAGCCGAATTCTTGGATATCAACACCACTGCACTGCTTCTCCGGTCCCGGGGGATGATAGTGCAATGGCAGCCAACCTGGCGATAGCTGCCGCAAAGTTCGCTGGACGCGGCTCAGCCGCTCCACACGCTGCGAGGAACCAGCGGACGAGATGAGATGGTTCAAGAGTTGATTGTGTCCTTTTGAAAAGCGTTAACGGGCATGAAAGCGAATCGTGTGATTGCATCGCTAGTGGCAGCCGGTTCTTTCATCCAGATGGGGCTAGCCGCAAATTCGGAATTGAAGTTAGTTGTTGAGCATCCGGGAACGCGGCCGCCGGAATTAGATCGCGCGTGGCCGGCCGTGGTCACTCACACGCATAACTGGCGATTTCCCGGAGGCGAAAAGCCAGGCAGCTTTCCGCAAGCCGAGCAAAACTTGGTGGAGTGGTGCCGCAAGCTTGGCGTGCGCGCGATTGGGGTGGGAAGCGCCTGGAATCCGGAGAACGAGGCAAACTTTCAACGGTTCGAAGGACCGGATCGAGATTTGTATTATTCGGGCCGATTCGATCAGAAGTCCGTCATGGGTACCGCGGGGATCCACAACCTTCTGGCGATGTTGAATACGGAATCGCACGGCCTCACGCTGTTCTATCTGGATAATGAGACGCCGAAGAGCAACATGGGCCATGTGTGGTGGTTCGGTTATTTTTACGATTTTCCGGCCTGGCACGATTACTCGCAGGACCGGCCGATTCACTATTTCGAGAGAGACCCATCTTTAGAAATCAATCCGCTGACGGGCAAGCCTCAAACACGGCGGAATCTCTTCGAGATCATGGCGATTCAGAGGAAGGCGGGCGCGCTCGGAATCTTCGCGCATCCGACACGCTGGTGGATTAGCGACGGGAAATTTGTGACGAACATCGCTGCACTGGCGGGTCTGTTTCTCACGGTAGACGGTTATGTCGACGGCATGGCGGTAATGGGAGACCGCGTCTATAACAAGCCTTATCAGGACCTCTGGTTCTCTTTTCTGGATACCGGCGACAAAGTGCCTGGTTTTGCTGAGACGGACTTTTTCCTGAGCCTGGTCAACAGGCATTCCGGGCTGGATACGTTCCGGAACTATCCGCATATCGGCGCTCGGGAAGTGACGGAACAGAGTATCCGCGACGCGGCGCGAACGGGCGATGTGTTTTTCAGCAACGGCGGCTTTGTAAATGTTTCCGTGGATGGAGTGCCGATGGGTTCGGTGTGTCGGACCGCTTTGCATAAATGGCACAAATTGCGCATCGAGGTGTATCCGCCAGAGCACAAGATTCTCGGCAAGATTGAAATCGTTGGAAAGCATGGAATGGTGATCGCTTCCAAGAATCACTTCGCGGGCGGTGTTCTTGAGTATGAGATGCCGGGAAAAGCAGAGACTGATTACGTAGTGGTGCGCGTGTTCGGTGCGGGTGATGACCCGGATCACGATCCCGATCACGTGAAATATCTGGCTGTTTCGAATCCCGTGTATCTCTGGCCGGAATATTTTCATCCGGCGGCAGCACGTACGGCGTGCACGTTGCACGTGGCGTCTTCGAGCAAATGGAATGGTGGCTTGCTGGAATTTCAGACTGCCGATGGTCGGCTTATCGCAAGAGAGCCGATCCATCCGGGAGTGATTCAACGATCCGTTCCGGCGAGCTCGCGGGTTGTGTTATCGAAATCCGGGCTGGCGACGCGGATGTTCTATATCGCCATGGAAAACCTGGAAATAGAAAAAGACATCTCTTACCTTCGATACGGTGAGTTTCGCAAGGACTACCCGAACGTTCCGGAACGAGGCGTGCCGCCCGAAGCATTTCATCTGGCGCACTTGCGACAGGTGGTACGCAGTTTCAATTACGAGCTGCAGTGACATTAATGCGGCCGCGATACGGAAGCAAGCAGTTTCCGGGCCCACACGCATGTATCGTCGTGATCCTGTGTCACGAGCGTATCAACCAAAATGCGTGCGCTTCTAAGGTAAACTTTGCAATGCCTTTCTGGTTGTCTACGGCTGCACGCAAGCAATCCGGACACTGATCTCCAGAGCCAACTGTCCTAACGCCGAAAGGGTCAGTAACCGAAGACCCGTGGTTCTTTTGAACCACCTAGGGTTTTGATTTGCTCTTGCAATTTGCGCTCGATTGGACACATTTTCTCCGTTCCGTCGACACAACCGTTCAAGCACTCCCCGCAATCGAGCATGTGCGCCAGAAGTTCGTCACACAGTTCGTCCGCGGAAACGGCCGTACTGTTTCCAGTCGGTCGCCAGGGCGTGTCGAAGACCGATATTGCAAGAATCGCCTGTGCCATGGTTCGCCGTTACGAGCGATCGAGACTATTTGTTTGTTTTTGTAAAGTCGGCCTCAGGCCGTCAATTGATTTAGAACATTTCGCAGGCCCCACATCAGTACTCGTGAAGCCATATGATTCGAGCCGGCGGTGATGGCGACAAGACTGGGTTGGTCGTTCTCTTCGGTTCAGGTTTGCGCTCCCAAGTCCTCGGCGCTCTTCCTGTGCTTGGAAGCGATCGTTGTAATGTGGCCCGTTCGATGCTGACGAGAATGTCGCCGACAGGCATATCGCTGAAGGCTTCTTCCAATAAACGTGCAGGTGCGATTGCCATAAATGGGCATCTCCCCCCTCTCGACTTTGTTTCCGTTTCCAGATGCTCTGATTTAAAGGTAAGTGGGCTATGGAGCAATGGGTATCAGGCAAACTTTGATTGTTTTGTCGGAGTCAGGCGTACAGCACTGTCGGCGTTTGTCCTACATAAACATCATGGGGCTGGGAGCTTAAAATTAGCCCGTCTGGACATTTCAACAACCCCGCGGTTTGAGAGCATTCCGTCAGAAACTTACTTGAGCCCTCCCATCTCGAGTAAGTTATTTTGCACGGCATAGTGTGTGAGCTCCGCATTGGTTTCCATGTGCATTTTCTGTAACACGCGAGTGCGATAGGTGCTAATCGTTTTTACGCTGAGTCCCAGCAGGTCCGCGATCTCGCTCACCGTTTTGCCTGATGCGATCAGACGTAGCACCTCGAATTCACGATCGGAAAGTGCTTCTTGCGGCGACGTCTCCGCGCCTGTTTCGAGGTATACAATGAGCTTCTCGGCAAGCGCCGGACTGACGTATTTCCCTCCGTTCCTGACTTTATCGATAGCTTTCAATAGTTCCACCCTTGAACTATCCTTCGTGATGTAGCCTGCTGCGCCTGCTTTAAAAGCGCGCCGGGCATACTGCTCCTCCGAATGCATACTGAGGATTAGTACGGGGAGCCTGGGCCTGATCTGCTTCAGCTCCTTTAGTACATCCAGGCCGCTTCTGCCGCTCAGAGAGAGATCAAGCACGACAACATCCCAATTCTGTTCGGAGACGAGCTGAACCGCCTCTGCTGCCGTACTCGCATCGCCAAACAATGTTGTCTCGTGCTGTATATCGAAGAGACTCTTGATGCCGTCTCGCACCACCTCGTGGTCATCAACGATGAGAAGCCTGGTCATAAGCCTTAGCTTCAAATTACAGCCCATCGCAAATCGGGATGCGGACTGTTACGGTCGTGCCACCACCATGTCCCGGGGCGATTCCCACATTGCCCCCTACCAGATGAGCGCGCTCCTGCATTCCCAGGATTCCAATTGATGAATGAGCGGAGTTTTCGTCCGTCCGCATTCCGCGCCCGTCATCCTGGACGACCAATACGAACTCGCCTCCTAGCTCCCGGATCACGATTTCAACGGTTTTCGCTTTCGCGTGACGAAGGATATTGGTCAAAGCTTCTTGAAATATACGGAACACAGCCGTCGATTGATCGCGGTTCAAAGCAGCGCGCTCGAGAGAAGAATTGTAGCGACAGAGGATTCCCGTCCGCGTTTGAAATTGTTGGGCCTGCCATTCGACCGCTTCCAGCAAGCCGAGGTCATCCAGGATAGTTGGACGGAGGTCCGCGGCAATTCGTCTGACCGTATTCACGGTAGTGTCGGTGATAATCATCATGCCGCGTATCTTGTCCCGTAATGTGGAGACTTGTAGCAGCGTATCCGCTCCCGGCAGCATCTTGTCGACAGCTTCAAGATCCCATTTCAGGGTGGTGAGCAATGAGCCGAGCTCATCGTGAATTTCACGCGCGATACGGGCTGCTTCCTTCTCTCTCGCAGATTGAACATTGGCGGACAACGCGCGTAGTCTCAAGTTCAAAATGTTCAGCTGGTCTTCCGCTCTCCGCCGTTGCTCCTCGACGCGTACTCGCTCACTGATGTCGCGGATGGCATTAATGATCATGAGGCCTTCATCGGTTTGCAACGGGCTCATATTGATCTCCACGGGGAACGCTGTGCCGTTTCGATGGGTCGCAACGATCTCCAGATTGGCCACCGGCCAGGTAGGAGTCTCTTCGTTCGTATGCTCGTGTCCGTGGGCGGCGACTTCATAGCCCCAGTCGCGAATCAGTATTCGAATGTCTCGTTCGAGGAGCTCCCGGCGCGAATAGCGAAACAGGTCTTCGGTCTTTGAATTCACGATTGCAATCGCCCCATCGGCTCGGCAGATGACCATGGAATCTGGTGCGGCTTCCAGAAGAGACCGGAAACGCTGTTCTTGCTTCCGCATTACAATTGCATCCCGCCGGAGTTCATCAGCGTTGCGCGCCAGTTCCACAAAGACTGCTACTTTGCTGCGTAGGATCTCCGGAATGATGGGCTTGTATAGGAAGTCGACTGCTCCCAGGCCATAGCCGCGATAGAGGGGCTCCTCACCCCCATACGCAGTCAAAAATAAGATGGGCGTGGTGCGAGATCGGGCACGGCTTCGGATGATTTGCGCTGTTTCAAACCCGTCCATCTCCGGCATGCGCACATCGAGAAGAATGGCGGCGAAGTCATCCTGCAGAATACGCCGCAAAGCTTCCTTGCCGGAACGGGCAAGAACGATCTCCTGAGCAAGCGGCAGGAGCGCCGCTTCGAGAGAAAGTAGATTGTCTGGGTTGTCATCCACCAGCAAAATTTTGAGCGGTGTCGTGAGTGGCGCTCTATCTCTACTGGTTGCAGGTGGGGCAGTGCTCATCCAGTCTACGCTCCAGACCCGTTTCCGCCACACTTCGAAGATATCCGATGGCTACACGGAGTTCGATGCAACCGGGCGGGCGGCAGCAAAGAGCCCACGTAATAAATGGGTCGGTCCAGAATCCGACTGTTTGCCTTTCCACTTCATAACTCCAGGGAACGTTTTACGCGAGCGAGACAAAAGGCAGTTGCGGCCGTCCTTGTCTTTGGTGGCCGCCCAGTATCTAGTTGATGCTCTCACCTTTCCCGCCGCCGGATCCTGTTTGTGCGCCATGCGCCCGCCTCCGCCTCCGGGGCAGCGCTTCGACATCCTTGACTAACATAGAAAGCGGGTTCAAACAACAATGAGGTCCTGAGGACAGACCTTTTTTCAATTTATGAGACGCATTTCGAAGCTGACGCTCGCACTTCCGGCTTTATTTCTAGGTCTGAAGCCACAGGATTTAGCCCAATCGCCGGAGAATCCGGCGGCGGTGCATGTGGATGCCACGCTTGGTCACGCGATTAACTCTTTCGATCCGGACAAGGCTTTGGGAAGTTCGATCGATGTGCTCTCCCACTTCGATATTGACAAAGTCTACACTCCGCACATTATCGAGGAATCTTTATCGGCCGGCTGGGGACCGATCACGTATCGGAACAACAGTGAGCTGCGGATGGCAGCCTGGCACTGGACCGAGAACGGGACATGGAGCGATCCATCACACAAGGCCGGATACTTTAGGGGCAGCACCAATCTCAAAGAACCCATTCGATACATTCTGGAATACGCACTTCCGCATCGAGGGTTTTCCACCAGCGGTGACCGGCCGGTGCAAGGTCCCAACTTAAGCTATTGGAAAAGTAATCCGTACCTCACCAGCAAGTTCACGGGCGAGAGCGATGCCATGCATCCGCAGTGGGTGGTGCTGGATATGAAATCGGAGAAGCCAGTGAGCGCCGTGCGCATCGCGTGGAAGAGCCCGTACGCAAAAACATATCGCGTGGACTACTGGGTGGGCAAAGACGCGCTCGACTTCGACGATGGGCCAACCGGAGAATGGACGACCTTCTCCAAAGGCCAGGCGACGAACGCGAGCGGCGGGACCGTGGTTCTGAAGGTCGCAGATACTCCCGTATCGACACGGTTTCTTCGAGTCTGGATGACAGAGTCGTCCAACACCTGCGACGAACACGGATCAGACGACATTCGCAATTGTGTTGGCTATGCGATCGAGGAATTCAAGGCCGGAAGTATAGATATGAGCCGCAACTTCATCGACGCTACAGCAGGTGCGACCGGGCGAAACGTTCCTGCATGGTGCAGCTCTTCGATCGATCCTTGGCACTCAGCCGCCGATGTCATCAACACGGGTCGCGGGCAGCACACTGGTTTCGATCTATTCTTTACCAGCGGTCTGACCAACAATTTGCCGGCCATGATTCCAGTGACCTTGCTTTACGGAACGCCGGACGACGCAGCCGCCCAGATAACTTACCTTGAAAGACGGGGTTATCCCATCGCATACATCGAGATCGGAGAGGAACCGGATGGAAAGCATGCGCTTCCTGAAGACTACGGAGCGTTGTATCTTCAATGGGCCACTGCGATTCACAAGGTGGATCCAAAGCTCAAGTTAGGCGGTCCTGTGTTTGAAGGCGTCAACGAAGATATTCACGTTTGGCCTGATGCGCAGGGACGGACTTCGTGGATGGGGCGTTTCATCGCTTATCTGAAATCACATGACCGCCTTTCCGATCTGGCCTTCGTCTCATTCGAGCACTATCCGTTCGATCGCTGCCATGTAAGCTGGAACGATCTGTATCGTGAGCCGGAGGTCATGAAGCACATCCTTGATGTGTGGAGGAACGACGGTGTACCCAAGGACATCCCGTTAATGGTGACCGAAAGCTCACTGGCGGCCGGCCTGACCGGGCCAATGAGCCAGATATTAGGAGGTCTCTGGCTGGCAGATAGTATCGGCTCGTTCTTTGAAGGTGGAGGCGCGGCTTATTATCATTCGCCAATCCAGCCGCAGCCAACACAGAGCACCTGCCAGGGCGGAGCTTCGTGGTCGAACTTCGAGGCCGACAGCGACTACAACATCACCGGCTACACTGCCTTCTATTGGGCTGCCCACATGGTGAATCTCGAGTGGATCAGTCACCGCTCGGGTATACACCGGATGTTTCCCTCCTCTGTGGATCTTCGAGATGGCGCAGGAAACGCACTCGTTACCACATATGCAGTACATCGGCCGGACGGAAACTGGTCACTCATGCTCGTCAATCGGGATCCCTCGCATGCTCATCCTGTACGAGTTGTGTTCGAGAGTTCCGGGCATGCCGGCTCGTTTATCGGGCCAGTTCATTTCGTGACCTTTGGTGCTGAGCAGTACGTCTGGAACGACAAGGATTCCGGTAGTTACGCCAATCCGGATGGTCCACCCATCGGCCGGGCATTACCGGGCGGCCCGCAAGCTATCTACACATTACCGAAATCGTCGATTACAGTACTACGAGGGCTTGTCGAGTAGATGAGATGGTGCGCGGCGCCTGGGAACTGCGGCTCTATGCAAACCTCTTGCATAAAATGGCTGCTGAAGAATGCCACAGATATTGATTGTTACTGGCGATGCGGGCGAATCCTACGAAGCTCTCTACGCCGTCCACAGGTTTCGTGAAGAAGGCTGGCGCGTGGCCGTTGCTGCTCCTTCGGTTCGTCGCCTCCACCTTGTCATTCACGACTTCGAGCCGGGCTGGGACACCTACGTCGAACGGCCCGGCTACGGTCTGGAGGCCGACATTTCGTTCGACCAGGTAAACGCGCGCGATTACGATGCCATTCTCATTCTGGGCGGCCGCGCCCCTGAGTACCTCCGCAACGATCGGCGCCTGCTCGGCCTTATCCGCGAATTCGATGCGCTGCAAAAGTGGATCTTCGCCATTTGCCATGGCATCCAGGTGCTTGCCGCCGCCGGTCTCACGAAAAACAGGCGCATCACTTGCTATGAACACGTCCGCTTCGAAGCCGAGCAAGCCGGCGGCACATTTGTGGCCCAGCAAGCCGTTCGCGATGGCCGCATCGTCACCGCCCAGACCTGGCAATCGCATCCCGAATTCTATCGGGAGATCTTCGCCTGCTTGGCAGGTTAATCTCTTTCGAAATACGATGCCAGATTTATCTCGCCGACCCGGGCGCTTTCATCCAACTGAGACTGGGAATCCACATTCCTGATGGATCACTCGGCGAGAAACCGGATGTCGACCGCTGTCGGAAATATGGCGTTGTTGTGTCCGAATGGTCGAACAAGCACCACGTTAAAAATTAACTTGTCAGTAACCCTTTAGTGCGCCAGAATCCCCTGCCGGCGTTCCATGATTAGAATTTGAGCTCTCTTCATTTACGATTGGTTTCGACCTAAAAACATGTTCAAATTCATAGCACTGCTTGCTTGTTTCCTTGTCCCCGCATTCATCGCAACTCCACATTCTGTACAAAATGCAGATATTCCGAATCGCGCCGTCGGTCCTCAAGATGATGGATCGATCGTCGCATCGGACAATCAGACGCTGACGCCAGCCGGACAGATTGTGCACCTTGGCTCACCGGTGCGTGCCAAAGCCATAGCGCTCAATCCGAATAACAAGACCGCAACCGCCGTGGTGCTGCTCATGGGCTCGCCACAGCCCATCATCGTATTCAACACCGCCACTGGCCAGGTCCTCCAGCGATTCATCCCGACCGTTGTGAACGGCGCCACCTTCACCTCCGACAAGACCGGCTCCTTTACTGGCATCACCTATTCCGCCGACGGCTCCAAGCTGTTCTTCAGCCAGGACGATGATCATGTCGTCATCGCGAATGTAGATCCCCAGACCGGCCGTATAAGCAGCAGCCAGAGCGTAAAGCTACCGCCGCCCCCGGCGGATGGTCGCACGTATCACAATGCCAAGTCCATCAATCCTGGCGGCATCGCCCTCTCGGAGGACGCGAAACGCGCCTACGTCGTGCTAAACGCGGCGAACACCCTCGGTGTGTTGGACCTGACCGCGGTTCCGGCAAAGCTCCTTGCCCAGATTCCCGTCGGCAATGCGCCGAATAGTGTCATCATTCGGGGCCAGTATGCTTATGTGAGCAATGAAGGCGGTCGCCCAGCCAACAGAGAGGATTTCACGAACGATTCCGATGGCACACCCATCGTTGTCGACCGGAAGAATGCATTCGCAACCACCGGCACGGTTTCCGTCGTAGACCTCGCGAAAGGCACCACCGTCAAGACCTTCAACGTCGGTCTCCATCCCGCCGGGATGACAATTTCCGGGTCGAATCTTTATGTTGCTAATGCGTACAGCGACAGCCTTTCCGTCATCGATCTCAACAGCGGCCAGTGCGTCCGCACCATCAATCTCAGCGTGCCCATTGGAGGCGGCGCCTTCGGGTCCGGGCCCAACGGGGTTGCCGTCGCCGGTGACAGCCGCGCCTTTGTCACTCTGGGGCAGGCTAATGCGATCGCCGTTGTCAATCTTTCCGGCCGGGATGCACATCCCGTTATTGGCTATATTCCAACCGGCTATTTCCCAACCTCCATCTCGTATGACGCGGCTCGCAAACAGCTCGTGGTCGCTGATGACAAAGGTTTGGGCGCGCAAGGATCACTAGGTACCGCCGTAGGGATCACCGGTTTTAACACGCATCAGGATACCGGCGTGGTCAACCTGATTCCGTTGCCAAATGCAAAGCAGCTCGCCAAGTACACGGAACAGGTGATCAATAACAATCACTGGAACCTGACTACAAATGTCCAGGTTGGGCCGGAGTTCGTCGACCACAACGCCAAACCGGTCGCTGTGCCCAAGCATATCGGTGAACCCTCGCTCATTAAGCACGTGTTCCTGATCATCAAGGAGAATCGCACCTATGACCAAATGCTGGGGGACGTGCCGTGGGGGAATGGCGATCCGTCGCTTGCCGTGTTCGCATCTGCAGTACCTAATCAGCATGCCTTCATCAAGCGCTTCCCGCTGCTCGACAATGTCTATGCCCCGAGCCGCCAATCCGCAGACGGCCACCCGTGGATTGTCATGTCGGGCTCGTTCTATTCGAACGATATTCTGTCACCGGATTGGATCCGTTCCTATCCCGGCGGCGATGCCGACGATCCGCTGACCTATACACCGCGCGGTTTCCTGTGGACCGCTGCGGAAGCGAAAGGCCTCTCGGTCAAACTGTTCGGGGAATGGGCAGACGAAGGGAAGGTCGCCGCAAAACCCGACGGCAGCAGCTATACCTGGAGTGATTTCTACAGCACCGCAATGTGTAAGGAACACAAAGCGCCCGTCTCAAGTTGCATTGTTCCGGATGGTGCAGTTACCGTAAGCTCTCCCGTCCCATCAGCAGCCAAAATCCTGGACCCGCACTATCCACCATTCAATCTGACGATTCCTGACCAATATCGCGCAGACTATTGGATACCGCTCTTCCAACATCAGGATGCGACGAATCAGGTTCCCAACCTGACGATCTTGTGGCTTCCGGACGACCACACCGCTGGAACCAAGAAAGGCTTTCCCTATCCGATCAACTATCAAGCGGACAATGACCTCGCACTCGGCCGCATCGTGGAGGCCATTAGCCACAGCAAGGTATGGGCGCAGTCCGCGATTTTCGTTGAAGAGGATGATAGCCAGAATGGTGTCGATCACGTGGATGGACACCGCCAGCCGGTGTACGTCATCAGTCCCTATGCGGCAGCTCCGCAAGCTGCTGGCCAGGGCAAGGTGATCCACACCACCTACACAGCCGAAAACATCAATCGCACGATTGAAAACATTCTGGGCATGCAGCCTTTGACCCAGTTTGACCTGGTCGCCTCGCCGATGTTCGACGCGTTTCAGAATACGCCCGACCTCACGGCTTACGATCATTTGCCGGCGGTCATCGCGCTGGACCAAGGCCCGGGTCTGGCACGTAAAGACGGTACAGCATACAGCCCGTTACAGAAGGCTTGGCTCAAAGCAACGGCTGAAGTGATGAAAAACAAATACGACAAAGCCGACGCGGTTGACTCGAATTTCCTCAACCATGTCGTCTGGTATTCGGCCACGGGCTGGGCGCGTCCATATCCGGGGGAGCCGAAGATCGACATGCCTGGCGCGTTCGTCAAAGCCGCCAGGAAGTATCATGATGACGATAACGACGACAAGTGAGTAACTGGCCCGGTGGCGAGTTTGCTCGTCAGTCCCATCAGGCCACGACGATGATGATGGAGTTGATTGGGGGCCCAGGAGCAATGCCTACTTCGAAGACCCTATGATGCCCTCCGGACGCGCTGTATTGTTTTTGCTAGCCGCCACAGCGTTCGCGGACCAAACGGCCAAGCCTCCTACGTTTTCAAAAGACGTGATGCCGATCCTGCAGCGTGAGTGTCAGAATTGCCATCGCCCGGGCGAAGCGGGACCGTTCTCCATGCTTTCGTATGAGAGCACTCGGCCGTGGGCAGCCGCAATAAAGGAAGCGGTAAAGACACGCAAAATGCCGCCTTGGTTTGCCGACCCTCGCTATGGAAAATTCACAAATGGCCACGTTCTGACGGATGCCGAGATCAGGACCATCTCCGATTGGGCTGATGCTAAGGCTCCCCAAGGTGATCCCAGAGACTTGCCTGCGCCCGTGCAATGGACGGAGGGTTGGCAGGTAGGCGCACCTGACAAGATTTACGAATTACCAATTCCGTTCGATGTTCCAGCAACCGGTGTAGTCGACTACCAGCACATCATCGTTCCAACAGGATTTACAAAAGACACCTGGGTGCAAGCTGCGGAGGTGCGTCCGACAGATCGCGCCGTGGTTCACCACATCATCGCTTTCGTTCGCGAGCCGAAATCGAGTTGGTTCCGCGATGAGCCACCGGGACAATTCTTCATCGCACCGCAGAAGAAAACGCAGGAGCAGCCTGACACAAGCGCTCTCCCGAGCGATTTCCTCGTTGGATACGCACCTGGTCAACCGGCAGAGATCCTACAGCCCGGGCAAGCGAAGCTCATCAAAGCTGGATCCGATATTGTCTTTCAGGTCCACTACACGCCCAATGGCCATCCCACGCGCGATCGAACGCGCCTGGGTATCGTGTTTGCCAAAGAGCCACCCAAGGAGCGAGTACTCACGCTCTCCGCTACGAACGGCACCTTCCTCATACCTCCGGGCGATCCCAATTATCGTGTAGACGCCAGCTTCGAAACATCTAGCGAAGTCAAGCTCTCGGGTCTCCATCCCCACATGCATGGCCGCGGCAAGGATTTTCTCTACAAGCTGGTTTATCCGACCGGCGAAACGCAAACTATTCTGAGCGTGCCCCATTACAACTGGCATTGGCAGAACTGGTACATCTTCGACCGAGCCATCGTGCTGCCCAAGGGAACCAAGATCGAGTGCACGGCTCATTTCGATAACTCGCCCAACAATCCGGATAATGCAGATCCTAAGCGTGCCGTGCCTTGGGGCGAGCAAAGCTGGGATGAAATGATGGTTGGTTTTTTCAATCTGGTGTTTCCCGCTGACATGCCGGTTCAAAAGATCCTGCCTCCGAAAAATGTGGCTGCGATCGCGAGTAGATAAAAGAGTGCGATTGCGGATCACAATCCTCGCGCTCGTTGTCTGCCTCGCGCTAGTGGGCTCGGCGCAGACGCATCATCGCAGGCAACTGCTTGCGATCGGAGAAGAGAAGGGTTATCGGCACGAGGCCGTCTCGCACGCGCTTGCGACGATCGAACGTCTGGGCCGCGAGACTGGCTATTGGGACACGACCATTCGCACCGACACGGAGGCGCTCACCAAACAGAAGCTTGAATATAACGCGAAGAACCTGAATGATTTTGACGCAGTCCTGTTTTATACAGGCGGCACCCTCGAAATGACCGATCAGCAGAAGAAAGACTTCCTCTCGTTCGTGCATGATGACGGCAAAGGGTTCATCGGGATTCATAGCGCCACAATCACATTTACGAAATGGCCCGAATATGGCGAGATGATTGGCGGCTACTTCGACGAACATCCGTGGGGAACATTTCCGGCGCCGATTATCGTCGAGGATCCGAACTTCCCAGGTATGTTGCAATGGCCGGGCGAGTTCACCCTGATCGATGAGATCTACCAAATCAAGAACTTCTCACGTGAGGACCGTAGGGTGCTCATGAGCCTCGATTCAACGAAGCTCGACCTCAACAATCCGCGCGTGCATCGGACCGATCGCGATTTCGCCGTGGCTTGGGCAAAGATGTACGGCAAGGGCCGGGTTTACTACAACACGCTGGGGCACGTTTCTGAGAATTGGGACGATCCAAAGTTCCAGAACATGTATGTTGGAGCAATCCGCTGGGTGCTGGGCTTGGTCGAATCCGACGTGACGCCCCAATCCAGGCGGCGCCAAGGGCCCCGCCTTTGACTACCTCGACGCGCCGTGCCTTTGGGCGATGGGTAACCGCGATGTTCGGAGTCGGCCATACGTACGCAGCGCCGTTTCATCTCAATATCGGCGTCGGCACGTTTTCTTATCATTTGCTTTCGCTCGAGGACATGATTGTCCAACTCAGGGCCAATCAGATCCGGGAAATCGAAATGTCCCGCAGCGAATTCATGTTGATGCAGCCGCCCACGCAGCAGATGGTCGAATCAGCGCGCCGCAAGCTTGATGCTGCCGGCATTCGATGCGTCTCCTACTACACGGCAACCATCAAGAACGAGCGAGATCTGAATTACGCGATCCGCTACGCCAAGATCTTCGGCGCTTCAAATGTTTCCGGCGATGCAACAGGTCCCATACTGCACGAGATCGATCGCCGATTTACCCAGGCTGGATTGACATTCGGCATCCATAATCACTGGTTTCCACAGACGTTTCCGTACGAGAGCGCTGATGATGTGCTGCGCGCGCTTTCGACGCTATCTCGCACCGTGGGATCAACCTTGGATGTGGGCCAAATGGCCGCCTGCGGCCACGATCCGGTAGACGCGATTCAGCGCCTGCAGGCGCGGTTGAAGCTGGTCCATTTGAAAGATGTTGAAGCAGCCGGTGCCGAGCATAACGTCCCATTCGGCACAGGTATCGCGAACATCCCAGGGGTTCTCGCCGCATTAAAATCGATTCGGTTTTCGCACTTGGTGGCAATCGAGTTCGAAAAAGACACCGACGATATTGAGGACATGCGTGGACAAATCCGTTACGCCCGCCAACACGCTTGATCCGTCGGCGATCCCGTCTTTGAACCAGAGAGGCGCGTACTCGTGATGTCCCGACATTCCAATTGACGGATTGCCCCTGAACGAGAATTTACTCGAAAGCACCTTGTGGCGCTTAGTAAACCTAGCCTTCAAGTGAGATCTTTCGCGTTCCTCTTAAGCCGGGTTTGGTGTTTCCGGCCCCAATCACACATTGCTTTGAGCGCTGGTGCAAGAGTCATGCCGTAGGGCGAAATCGAATAGCAGACGTGCGGCGGAACGCTCCTTTTGTCATGTCTCAGAAGTATTCCGTCCGCCACCATTTCGTGCAGATGCCGGATCAGCATCCGCTCGGTCATATCTGGTATGCTTCGCCTCAGCTCGCTAGTGCGCATGGGCCCATCGAGCAGTCGCCATAAGATTGTTCCTTTCCATCGTCCATCGATCACGGACAACATCGAATCAACGGGGCAAGGTGAAACCTCTTTCTTGGACACCGGCATACGCTTCCCATTATAGCGCCGTAAACTGACAAATTAGTCAGTATTAACATTTGCGTCAGCGTCCGCTTCGCAGGAGTCAATTAGGCAGGATAAAACATGCACCTTCTAGACACAATCACGATTACTCTTGTGGGTTTAATGGTGGGCAACGAATTGGCGGTGTCGGCCTTTTTCAATCCTGCCGTCTGGAAATTAGGGAGCACGCCACAAGCGCAGGGACTCTCTATTCTCGCCGGTTCTCTGGGTCGGGTGATGCCTGTTTGGTATGGAGTGTGTCTGAGCTTTTTGGGGCTAGAGTCCTTGATGCATCGCCATCAGGCTGCCTTAGTCCCTCTGCTCACGGCAACGTTGATTTGGGTGGGCGTCATCATTTTTACGGTCAATGTACTTGTGCCCATTAACAATCGCATCGCTTCGCTGAACCCGGCAGCGCCGATGCCTGGGTGGGAGCAAGACCACAAAAAGTGGGACTCCCTCCATCGGATCCGCATCCTTTTGCTGTTCGTAGCACTTGTTGCCCTCATCTATGCATTAGCGGCTTGAGTCGCCTGAGCAAGGAAATTGGACCCAGACCAGTACCCTGAAGACGGCATTGCATGACGAGATCTGATTTGTGATTGCGATGCGCCCATAACTCCACAGAAGTTAGCCTGTTCGTTCCTGGTTGGCTCGTGACTGCTCCCTCACTGTTTGTCCGGAATCGTACTTAGAACGGATTCGACGTATTCGCAATTGTTTTCCTGCCGAAGTTGGTGGTATTCGTCGTCTTTGCCTTTCAACGTCCCACGAAGATACTTCTCCACGACAACGCCGCAGTTGAAAGCATCGCGCATCCCCACCGCCATTTGGTGAAAAGATACCGTTGCGGATTTATCCTTGCTGCTCAAACCGCCAGTGCTCACCAGAAAAATGAGTGAAACGACTACAATTACTCGCATGCTGCAATCGTCTCACTTGGCGACTTCCAGGATCGTGCGGCCTCGGCTTTGTCTCCACGGCTTGTGATCCGTGTAAATACGCCGCTCGAACGAACAACATTCCGCTTAATCGGCATGCTGGACATCGAGTCCGGATCGCGTCATCCGATCACAATCGGAAGACAACCGCTAAGTTGATTCGATAAAGCGTTGTCTGACAGAAGCAAACGTTCTCGGCTTCCATGACTGCCACTCGTACCAAGCGACAATTGAGTCGAAGTGGTTCACATGATTGAGCGTAGAGAATTTGGCAAGTCGCTGGTAGGAGGCATGGTGAGCGCCTCCACTGTTGGAAACATTGGAGTCGCCGCCGAGAAGGAGCGCCGCGCGCGCCCGGCGAAAAATTTTCTGATGCACGTCGGAGCGGACTACCATTGTGTGGCCGGAGGCGCCAGAGCCGATGTGACTGGCAGGGCAAACCTGGAATACAACTTACGGCACGGCGTCCGGCATCTCACCGCACAAGTGCGCAATGTGGCGGCGGATGGCTCGTGGGATCTCGATGAGCTCAAGCGCATGAGGGACAATTGCGACGCGGCCGGATTCATTTTAGAAGCAATCAGAATGGACTCCGAATACATCATGCTCCGGCCAGGTCCCGAGCGCGATCGCAGACTCGACGCCATCGTGGGAAATATCCAGAAGGCTTCCCAGGTAGGGGTAAAGGTGATTACTCATCATTGGACCGTGATACCGATCAGGAGAAACATGGAGGTGAAAGGTCGCGGCGGAGTTACTTACGCCGCTTTTAAGCTCGAGGGCAATTGGAAGAATCTGCCCATTGGGAAGGCGGGTAGAGTCACTTCCGACGAATACTGGGAGCGTATCTCGCATTTTCTCCTGGCGGTGATTCCTGTGTGCAAGCAATACGACGTGAAGATGGCCGCCCATCCTTACGATCCGCCAGGGCTTCCGTTTGGCTATGAGGGCGCTGAGAATTGGGATTCGCCGTCCGTTTTTGATGCCTACAAACGATACGAATCGATCGTCGACAGCCCATACAACGGCTTCCAGTTGTGTCTGGGGACAACAGCGGAGGGCTTAAGAAAGCCAGCCGCGGAGATTCTTCCTATTGTTGAATACTTGGGTAGTCGGGGGAAAATACATCAAGTTCATATGCGCAATATCCGTGGAAGTCTTTACAATTTCGTGGAAGTTTACCCCGATGAAGGAGAGATGGATTTTTTCAAAGTTATGCGAATCCTTAGAGATGTGCAATTTAGCCTCTCGATCTGTCCTGATCACATGCCGCGCCACCCCGACGATCCTGGCAAGCTTCAGGCCTATGCATTCGGGTACGGTTACATTAACGCTCTAATACATGCCGTGAATTCGGAAATCTAAAAGCTTGCAATCCTTGCCCCGGAATCCGCATTTAACTTGGTGTTTGAGGAGAGACCATAACGGCCGGCGATCACGGGCTATCTTGGCCTATAGCCGCCGCGCAACCACAATAGTTATGTCGTCGGCCGCTGCTGCTGCACCGGTGAATGACGACACCTCTGCCTTGATGCTGTCGATCAATTTTGCCGACGGCTGATCACGTTCCTTTTTCAGCAGCGCAACTAAGCGCTCTTCGCCGAATTCTTCGCCGGAATCAGGATTGCACGCTTCGGTCAGGCCGTCGCTAAACAGAAGAAGTACGTCGCCTCGTTCCAGAGCGCACGTTCCTTCTTCGTACATTGCATCGCCCATGATGCCGACGACAAGCCCACTCGCGCCAAGCCGCTCTACTTCGTCGTTTGTGTGAATCAGCAACGGTGGATTATGTCCGGCGTTGCAATATTCAATTCCTCCCGTCGCGGGATTTAGAAGCGCAGTAAACAACGTAATGAAACAGTTGCCCGGGCAATTCGCGGCTGTGATCTGGTTTAATCGGGTTACCTGCTCTCGAAGCTTGCCTGGTTCCTGAAACAGAACCTGAATCCGAGCCTGCAAGCTGGACATCAGCAACGCCGCCGGCATTCCTTTGCCGGAAACGTCGGCGATAAACAGACCTATACGGGCATCCGGGTACTGGAGAAAATCGTAATAATCTCCGCCAACCGTGCGGCACGGTGTGTTATAGCCCGCTAGATCGAACCCTTTAACGTTTGGAGCCTTCGCTGGCAACAAGCGGCGTTGGATCTCGGCGGCCCGCTCAAGGTCCCGATCCATCAGCTTTTTGGCATGCTCCGCTTCTACCAGTCTGGCGTGCTCGATACGAATCGCGGCGATGTTCGCCATGACCGTTACGAGATTTAAATCTTCCACGGTGAAATCGCGAATGAGCTGAGGCGAATCCAGGTAAATCAGCCCAATGACCTGTTCACCGGTTTGCAAGGGTACTGCCAGAAAACTGCGAATCTGTTGTGCGACGATACTCTGCCGGGCCGCAAAGTCCTGGTCCAGATTGGCGTCGCGCACAAGCAATGATGTGTGCTGCTCGAGTACACGGTCGCGGATTGTCGTGCTGATGCGCAGGCCCTCCCCGCGTATGGCACGAGTTTTGAGAGTGTTATCAGGCTCGCGTGTCATTACCACTCCGCGCGAAGCCTTCACCGCATCTACTGAAAGGTCCAAAATCAGCTCGAACAGGTTTTCGAGCGAGGAATGTCCGGCCAGCTCCCGTCCTGCTCGTACTAATGCTCCCAGATGCAGGTTTCCAAGCTTCGGCTGGCCCGAAACGTCCGTACTCTTTTCAAGAGCAGATTTGAGATCGACCGAAACGGGGGACGTCGAGAGCTGCGGTTCATGGGCCACAAAGACCACGTCGTCCGTTCGTGAGTCCTTTGCCTCACCTTTTTCCACATATCGAATGCTAAGGTGACCTGCTGTGATTCGATCGCCATACGCGAGGCGCGCTGGCGCGATGAGCCGGACTCCGTTCACGCGCGTGCCGTTTCGGCTTCCGGCATCTCGCACCATCCAACCGTCCGCAGTATTTTCGAAAACCAAATGCTCCCGCGATAATCCGGAATCCGCAGGAAACGATAATTCATTTAAACTGGACCGCCCCAACCGGTACGAATCGCGGTCCAAGCGAATCCGGACCGTTTCGGCTCCGGGCGAATCAATGATCAGCTCAGGCGTCACATCGGGCATGGTTTGATTGGAATGGCTCGACGTTAAAATCCTTTCAGCATCCAAACGTTGCCGTCAACCGACCCGCCGGGAATAGCAATGTAGCGGCCGTCGGGCGACGGTATCAAGAAGCTTATCCAATTCGAAGGGCTTCCCTTCAATCAGATGCTTGAGGGTTTGGCCCTCCAGGAACTCCATCGCTATGATGGGCTGGCCGTCGTATTCATCGATGTCGTAAATCGTGTAAATGTTCGGATGATTCAGCGCTGAAGCG